>NZ_CP151633.1:3148985-3778782 GCF_038397715.1 Microbacterium sp. LWO14-1.2 | reverse complement strand
TCCGGTGTCCGTGCGCGGCATCATCCTCTCCAGTCTACGTTGCGGTCGCCCGGCGCAACTCCACACCCGAACCCAGAGCTCGAGCGCACCGGTCTGTTGAAAGATAAGTCAGCAAGCACTGTATAGTCATTGCATGCTGACCATTGCTCCTCGTCTCGACGTGATGAACCGATTGGGGCGCGCCATGGCTGACCCCACTCGTTCTCGGATTCTGCTGGAACTGCTTTCCGGGCCGGGATACCCGGCGCGCTTGTCCGAGGCACTGGATCTGTCTCGCACCAACGTGTCGAACCATCTCGCGTGTCTTCGAGGGTGCGGCATCGTGGTCGCGACGCCGGAGGGACGTCAGACGCGGTACGAGATCGCGGATCCGCATGTGACTCGAGCCATCACTCTGCTGGTGAACACGGTCCTCGCGGTCGACGACGGAGAGGCGTGCACAGACGAGAACTGTGACGTGCCTCTATGCTGCGCGCCTACCGACAGGGCGATGGAGGAGATCCGATGAGCGAGGAATGCTGCGGCCCGGACGAGCCACGCCAGACGAGAACTGTCCGTCGGCTCGAGCTACGCCAGCCCTCTGCCGCCGCAGACGCCTGCTGCGGACCCGACCCCATCACGTCCTCTTCATCATCGAGGCGAACGCCGCTCCTGGAGGACGACGCCTGCTGCGGACCGGCTTCCCCCCGCGACCCGGATCATTCGCACGGGGACGCTGAGCACGAAGAACGGCCACCGCTCTGGCGCGACACCGCGCTCCTGCCGTCCGCGGTTGCCGGCGTGATGCTGCTGGCAGGTTATGTCTTCGAGTGGTCCGGACTACCGTTTCCGGCGCTTGTCCTCCAGACGGTCGCACTCCTCGCGGGTGCGTACACGTTCGTCCCCGGGGCGATCCGCCGCCTGGTGCGGGGCCGACTCGGCGTCGGCCTTCTGATGACCATCGCCGCCATCGGCGCCGTAGCTCTCGGCCACGTGGGCGAAGCTGCAGCGCTGGCGTTCCTGTTCTCGCTTGCCGAAGCTCTCGAGGATCGGGCTATGGATCGGGCGAAGGAGGGACTACGCGCGCTGCTGTCGCTGATCCCGGAGACCGTGCGTGTCTCGCGCCTGAACGGTGACGTGACGATCCCCGCCGCGGAGGTCCGCGAGCTCGACATCCTCGTCGTCGGTGCGGGAGAACGGATCGCGACGGATGGCGTGGTGGTCGAGGGCCGCTCCGGCATCGACACGTCTGCCGTGACGGGCGAGTCGATCCCGGTGGAGGTCGGACCGGGACACGCCGTCCCCGCGGGATCGGTGAACGGGGCTGCGACGTTGCGGATCGAAGCAACCGCCGACGGCCGCGACAATTCCCTCACCCAGATCGTCGAGCTGGTCGAGCAGGCGCACGCCCGCAAGGGAGAGCGGGCCCGCCTGGCGGACCGGATCGCCCGCCCGCTCGTGCCGGCCGTGCTCATCATCGCAGCCCTCGTGGCCGTGTTCGGGTTCATCGTCGGGGATCCCGGCCTGTGGATCGAGAGGGCGCTCGTCGTGCTCGTCGCCGCGTCCCCGTGCGCGCTAGCCATCGCCGTTCCGGTGACGGTCATCAGCGCCATCGGCTCGGCCTCGAAGTTCGGTGTGGTCATCAAGTCCGGCGAGGCCTTCGAACAGTTCGGCACCATCCGTACCGTCGCGCTCGACAAGACCGGCACCCTCACGCGCAACGAGCCGGAGATCGTCGCCGTCGTGCCTGCTCACGGACGCTCCCGCGAGGAGATCATCTCCCTCGCCGCCGCCCTCGAGACCACGAGCTCCCACCCGCTTGCCGCCGCCATCACTCGCGCCGCGTCCGACATCCCCGCAGCGACAGACGTCGTCGAAGATGCCGGCCACGGCCTCACCGGCCTCGTCGGCTCCACCCACGTTCGGGTCGGGAACGCACGCTGGCTCTCGGAACTGGGTGAGCTCACCAAGCCCGCCGACGAGATGGCCGGAGACGGTATGACCGTCGTCGTCGTCGAGACCGACGGTCGGGTGTCGGGCCTCATCGGCGTGCGGGACGAACTGCGCCCTGAAGCCGCCGAGACCATCTCCATGCTGAACGCGCAGGGCATACGCACCGTCATGCTCACCGGCGACAACCAGCGAACCGCCTACGCCCTCGCCGCCCGCGCCGGCATCAGCGACGTACGCGCTGAGCAACTCCCTGCCGACAAGGCCGCCGCCATCACGGCCCTCGTCACGGAGAGTCCGACGGCCATGGTCGGCGACGGCATCAATGACGCCCCCGCCCTTGCTACCGCGACCGTCGGGATCGCGATGGGTGTGAAAGGCTCAGCTGCGGCCATCGAATCCGCCGACATCGCCTTCACCGGCAACGATCTGCGCCTCATCCCCGCAGCCCTCGCCCACGCCCGCCGCGGACGCCGTATCATGACCATCAACATCGCACTCGCCCTGGCCATCATCGTCGTTCTGTTCCCCCTCGCCTTGTTCGGCGTTCTCGGCCTCGCTGGTGTCGTCCTTGTACACGAGGTCGCCGAAGTCATCGTCATCCTCAATGGCGTCCGTGCCGCCCGACGCCGCGGGATCGGATTCTCGCGGTGACGACTTCGGTTGCCGAGTCGACGGACCTCGTGATGGAAGTTCGGGGTTTGGACGCATCACCACTGAAGTTGTGCTTCAGCGAGTGTCAGAGCGAGCGTTCGGCGCGTATCGGAGCAGCATCACCTTGAGGCAGCGCGGTAAGCCGCGTCCACCTATGCATGCCGGACAGACGTTGACTCGTGGTCGGCGACCGTCTCGGTCTCCAGTTGGAAGGTCGAGTGCGCGACCGAAACTTCGAAGTGTTCAGCCACACATTCCCGAATGTCAGCCAACACCGTCATGGCGTGTCCGTTCTGGAAGCACTCGTCGCGAACTACGATGTGCGCGCTCAGCGTGGGCAACCCAGTGGCCACGGTGGATGCGTGAACGTCATGCACATCGACTACATGCCCGAGCTTGAGAATGTGCGCCCGCACGTCCTCGAGGTCCAGGCCTTTGGGAGTGAACTCCATGAGAACACTGCCGGTCTCACGCATCAACATGAACGCGCGGGGGACGATGAGAGCGGCGATGAGCATTCCTGCGAGAGCATCTGCCTGCTGAAACCCTGTCGTCGCGATGACGATGGCCGCGACGATGACACCGAGTGAACCAAGAGCATCGTTGAGAACTTCGAGGAAAGCGGCCCTCATGTTGAAGTTCGCGCCACGACTCGATGCGAGCACCGCGATTGCAACGATATTGGCGGTGAGGCCGATGATGCCGAAGACGAGCAACTCCCCCGCTGGTACCTCTGGCGGCTCGAACAGGCGACGGATACCTTCGATTGCCGCGTAGGTTCCGACCGCCAGCAGCAGCGCCGCTTGAGCGAGTGCTGCTAACACTTCAATCCGTCGAAAGCCCCAGGTGCGCTTCGAGCTCGGCGGGCGCAGCATCAACGTTGCCGCGATGAGCGCGACGAGAAGTCCTGACGCGTCGGTGATGGCGTGCGCCGTGTCCGTGAGCAGAGCGAGGCTGCCGGTGATGACGGAGCCAACCCCCTGCGCCGCCACGATGGCGGCAGTGATGGCGAAAGCGATCCAGAGCCGGCGGCGAAAGTCCCCGGGCATGCCTTCTTCGGTCATGGTTGGCCCGTGGTCATGTCCCGCACCCATTACGCTGCCCCTTCTCTCTCGCTTCGTAAGTGCTCACACAGCATCAAGTCTTTTCCGGTGGCGCCCAGGAGCGCTTCTCCGGCAACCATCACGACTCGCAGAGCCTCGGGATGTGCGAGGGCGTACCACGTCGATGGACCGTCAGGTCGAGCGACAGCAAGACGACATTCAACGAGGAATCCAAGGTGCTTGCTCACGGTCGACTGCGCGAATCCCATGTGCTCAACGAGGTCTCGCACTCGATGTTCTCCGGACGAGAGATGCTGAACGATAGCCAGTCGCGTTGGGTCAGCGAACGCCTGGAACAGGTGTGCGTACGCGCCTGTCGCCTCCGCGTCCAACTCAAGCAACTCGCGTTCTATCATCGCCATACGACGATGATAGAACGCAGACGCTGTACCGTCACGGTTCTAGAGCAACTGATAAGGACACTCACTTGCACGGCCAACTGATGGCGGGCGCGCTTGGCCTGTCGACTATGTCACATGACGATCTCGCCGGGACGCACGAGACGCTGGCGGACGTCGCCCCCATGAACCACGAGATGCGCACGTTGCCTGACGAACAATGATGTCCTCCGCGGCACGCCACTATCAGACACGGCTAACCGAAGGATGTTCCCTCAGCGGTCTTCGGACGCCCTGCAAGAGGGGGAACACGAGCGCGTTGGGTCCGGAGATCTGCTGCGAGGTCCTGGCGGCTCGCGGGTCGCAAAGTCCGGGGAATCCTCTCGGCACCCGGGTACGGCCCGACAGGGTGAGCCCGGCTGTCTCGAGAACACTCTCGACGCTAGTGACCCCCAGCATGTTCGCGACGAGAGATCTAGCGATAATGCCGAACTGCTCTTGCGATGCCCTTTCCCGCTCACGGTGCTCATCGGTCGTCTGTCGAACACGTTGCGCGTCCGGGTGTTTGAATGGGACGACAGCGAACAGGGCGATAATATCCAGGCACTGTACACCGCAGCTTTGAGTATTCATGCGAGCGCGCCCTCCTGGCCCATCACAGACGTGCTGCTTCAGGTCGTACCTTCATCAACATCGGCGACTCCCCGGGAGGCCGGAGAGTCTTGGTGGTCAAGCGCGACTCGGGAGCTGTTCCGGCGCGGGAACGGGAGCTCTTCAGGCAGCTAGCTGACCTTCAGGTCCTTGAGTTCACGGCGGGGAAGGTTGCTATCGAGAGCCCTCTTGCGTGGCTTCTGCGGTGTTCAATGTGATTCGCCCGTTCGGCTTTACCTGAACTCCGCCTTGCTAGCCCTGGCGCGGAACTACTCGCTGTCGCGGGGACTGCCTCACCGCGGCAGACTCGCACGGCTGCTGACGTTGTCAGCCGCCTCTGGTGGGGGTGGACGTCGGCATCGGGATCACCACGGCAGACAGCATGAAACTCACTCCCGCCAAGTGCGGCGTCCTCGCAGCGCGCCCAAGTGCTCGGTGTTGCGATGCGATCTCGAGCCCAGCGATCTTCAGTCTGATCTCCCGCGACCTGCGCAGAATCATGCGCCTCTCCACAGTCGCCCGCGATTCATCGGTTCTGGCCATCGTGGGATGTTTCATTGCGCTCACGTTTCGCGACCGGCAACGGCCGACAACGACAGTCAAACGGACGAAGGTCTCCAGCTCTCATTGGTCTACCGAATCGTTCGCTGCCGCGGCCCGCGTCGTTCGGAGAACTTCGCCCTGACGGGTGACCAAGCAGCGAATACGCCGGTTCGGATTACGCCGTCAGAACAGTAGCGCTGACGATGGGGTTACTGGCGTATACGAAACAACGTGTACTCAAGTAAACGCAACGTCTTAGCTCGGGTGCCCCCAGTAGAAGCCGGACGCGCCGCGGCGCGCGGATGCTCGCGACGGTTCCGGGACGAGATAAGCGCCCGGGATCTTAATCGAATCTCACGCGCGTGTCTGTAGGCCAGACGCCCTACCCGGGCGGCGCGGTCACCTCAATCTTGTAGCGTCTTCTTGGCACGGTGCCGAACAGATGGAGGACGTACATGTCTCGTCGAGAGTTGGCGCTCATGTCGGAAATTGGGGACACGTTTCCGGTCTGGGAGAGAACGCCCGGCGAAGAGCCTGGGCCCCTCGATCCCGAAACCTCGGGTCTCTCAGAGCAGCTCATCCAGGAGCTGTTCGCATGGAACGCCCACGCACAAGAACTCATCTCCTTCGGCGAACCCATCGAGAACAGGTGGGACTACGAGTGGGACTACAAGGACGAACTGAACCGGTGGATGAAAGAGGGCCGGAGCCTCGCGAAACGCGTGGAGATTGAACTCGGGCAAGAGATCGACGTGCACGTCACCTACCGGCCCTGACGCGTCCTGTGAGGCCGTAGAGGCGCGCGTGGCATCCCAGGCAGAGAGCCGGTCCTACCTCGACCACGTGAATCCCGACGCTGGCTAGGCTCGGTTCATGCTCCGCCCCCGCTCCCTCGAACTCCACGTCGACCGCGACAGCGTCGCGATGGGAGACGATGCGGTCTCGCACGCCGGTGTGCTCACCGTCCCGCGCGGCACTCTGCTCAGCGCGGCCATCGAGCGGAGCGCACCCGAGATCAGGTCACCGGGATGGTCCTGGGTCGCCGTCGTGGACGGCGAGACCGCCGCGGTCTGGTCGGTCGACCACGGAGTGCAGTTGCTCGTCGCTGATCGCCGGCTCAGGCGCGGACCGGTCGATGTCTTCTTCCGCTACTTCGTCCAGATCGACCCGGCCTGGCTGTTCGATCGACTCGCTCGCGGAGAGAGACCCGACCGGCGGGCGCTCGAGGAGCTGTACGCGCCGATCGCGCGCGAGAAGTACCGGGCGGAGCTGCGTCGCCGGGAACGCGAGCTCGACGGACGCCTGCTGAGCAGCGCCTGCGTCGAAGCCCTTCGTCGGTTCGGGGCCGACATCACCCTGCACGCGGATGTCGCCTGCGAGTTCGCCCACGGCGACGACGACTGGGTCGTGCGTCGCGCAGACACCATGTTCCAGGTCTTCCGAGGACGCGGTGGGCCGATCGCTTCGCTCCGACCCCACGCCTTCGGCGAGGTGTGGCTCGTCGGCATGCTGGGCGCGGCCGTGCGCGTCGCGGAAGGGCGGGAAGCGCTCCCGGACGCCGCGGTCTCCCCCGACCTCGAACTCACCCAGTCCGGTGGCCGGTGGATGTCACGTGGACCGACGGTCGTTCAGGTGCATTCCGAGCTCGCGGCTCGTGTCGCACAGCTCGCTCACGGACGCTCCGTCTCTCAGATGGTCGAGGTGCTCGACGCCTGACGCGGCGACAGGAGCCGCCCCCGACCAGGAGTAGCGTGGAAGGGTGACGTCCGCTGCCCACTCCCCTGTGTCGAACCCGGGATGGAAGGCCTGGCTGATCTGGTCGGTCGGCGTCGCCGCCTACGTGCTCGCGATCACCAATCGCACCTCGCTCGGGGCTGTCGGCGTCGATGCAGCTGATCGGTTCATGGCCGACGCCTCGACGCTCGCGCTCTTCGCCGTCGTCCAGCTCGCGGTGTACGGCGGTATGCAGATCCCCATCGGCATCCTGCTGGATCGCTACGGCTCCCGTCCGATCATGACCGTCGGGATGCTGCTGATGGCTGTCGGGCAGTTGACCATGGCCCTCTCCCCCAGCATCGGCATCGCGATCGTCGCCCGCATCCTGCTCGGCGCGGGTGACGCGGCCGTCTTCCCCGCGGTGCTGCGCCTGGTAGCCACCTGGTTCCCCGCCCAGCGAGGCCCCGTGATGGTGCAGTTCACCGGAATCATCGGGCAGGCCGGGCAACTCGTCGCACTCGTGCCGCTGGCCGCCCTGCTGCATGCGACGTCCTGGACCATCACGTTCGGCAGTATCGCCGGGCTCGGCGTCCTCTTCACGGTCCTCGTCGCCGTCGTCATCCGCAACCGGCCGCCCGAGCGCACGGTCGACGTCTCGGTGAACACCGACACCGGCGTCGTGCGCGTCGTGACATCGGCGATCGACACCGGCGTCGGCATCCGCGCGGCGTGGGCGCACCCCGGCACGCGTCTCGCTTTCTGGTCGCACTTCACGACACCGTTCGCGGGCACCGCTTTCATCCTTCTGTGGGGGATGCCGTTCCTCACCGCGGCGCAGGGACTCGACACGGCCCATGCCGCGGGCATCATCTCCGTGTACGTCGTCGCGGGAATGGCACTCGGGCCCGTGATCGGAGAGCTGTCGCGGCGCTGGCCGAACCGACGCTCCTTCGCTCTCGTCCTCCCCGCCGTGGTCCTGCAGCTGGTCGCGTGGACGACCGTCATCGCCCTCCCGGGTTCCTCCCCGGTCTGGCTGCTCTACGTGTTGGCCGTTGCGCTGGCGACGGGAGGCCCCGCGAGCATGATCGCCTTCGACCACGCCCGCACGCACAACCCGTCGCACCGTCTCAGCACCGCCACCGGCGTGACGAATGCTGGCGGCTTCATCGCGGCTCTCATCGCCATCTTCCTCATCGGCCTCATGCTGGATCTGCAGGGCGCGGGGACGCCGGAGACCTATTCGCTGGAGGCGTTCCGCATCGCGTTCCTCATGCCGATCCCGCTCTGGCTCCTCGGGATGACGTTCATCCTGATCGAGCGCAAGCGCACCCGCATCCGCGTCGGTCTGGACCCGGAGCGCCGTCGCTGAGGCCGAGGTGCGCCGGATCGAGGCCACTCAGCGCAGGAGCTGCTGGAACGTCTCGATGATGAGTTCGAGGCTGACCCGCTCCGGCACCTCGGCGTCGCCGGCCTCGAACTCCGCCAGTTCGACGCCCTTCACGGCCTCGACGGGAAGGGCTGCGAAGATCGCGGCGATCTGGTGCGGCAGGAGGCCGTCGCCGACTCGATAGGCGGCGGGTATGTAGCCGGGTTCGAGCACGTCCCAGTCGACGTGGATCCACACCGGACGCCCGTCGACGAGCTCGAGCACCCGCTCCGGCGTGCTCTCCGCCGGAGCGAGAACGGTCGCCCCGGCATCCGCGAGGAGATCGGCCTCGGCGGGATCGATGTCGCGGCCGCCGACGATCACGACGCGCGAAGGATCGACCCCTGCGCCGTGCCCGCTGTCCCACAGGCCGCTCGCGGCGGCGAGCACCATTCCGCCCAGGTATCCCGACTCCGTGGTGCCGGGAGTGTGGAAGTCGCCGTGCGCGTCGATCCACAGCACGACGGCGTCGGGGTACCGCTCGGCGGCGGCAGGCAGGGAGCCGAGGCTCGCCGCGCACGTGTTCGTCGCGAGCAGGGGCACCTGTCCCGCGTCGATCGCCGCACGCACGGCATCCCGGAGCCCGTGCAGCGTCTCTTCGGCCTCGGGCAGCGCGGTCGTCCAGTCGTCCGTCCTCGCCGCGCTGGGAACGCCGACCGTGTGCGGCGTCGTGCCGAGGAGTGCGGCGAGCCGCTCCCCCACGAGCCGGGCGCCCACGAGGGCGCCGTCGGTGCGATCGGCGACGCGTCCCTGGGACACGATGAGGGAGAAGCGGGAGGTCATCCCCTCAGCTTCGCACCTCTCCGGTATACCGGGCAAAACGGCGCATCCACGGCTCCCGCCGGCCTCGCTCAATCCCGGGGGTGGCGCAGGGGCGTCCACCCGAAGGGGATCGGGCCGTCCGAGAACGACCGCTCTCGGTCGTCCTGCGCCGACCATCCCTGGGCCGCCTGGGGATCGTCGAAACCGCCTCGTGCCACGCGGAATCCGACATCGTCCTGCGCGGTGCGCGGAGAACCGCCGCGCCGGACGGAGGCTCGGACGCTCCACGCCTCGTCGGCGAATCCGCCGCCCCGGAAGACCCGGTACTCGCCGTAGCGCTCGGGGTCGAGCAGATCCCAGCACCACTCCCACGTGTTGCCCAGCGTGTCGAACAGCCCGAAAAGGTTCGGGAGCTTGCCGCCCACCTCCTGCGGGGCACGGACACCGTCGGCGCTCGTCCAGGCGGCGTCCGACAGCGGAGCGTAATGCGGTCCGATCGAACCGGCGCGGCAGGCGTACTCCCACTCCGCCTCGGTGGGCAGACGGTAGCCGTCCCCCGTCGCGTCCCACACGACGTCCTCGCCGTCGAAACGGTAGACGGGGTCGAGACCCTCCCACTCGGACGCCGCGTTGCAGAAGTGCACGGCCCGCAGCCAACTGATGTCGACGGCGGGACGACGCGGATGCCGCGAGGGCACCGGGAGGATCTCGGCCAGCTGCTCCTCCGTCACGGCGAAGACGCCGATCTCGAAGCTCTCGAGCTCGACGGTGCGCTCGGCCCTGCGTCGTGCGTCATGCAGCGTCACCTGCCCGCCGGGGAGGCGCTGCAGCTCGATATCCGTCACGCCTGAGGCATCCGTTCCACCCAGTCGGGGTACTTGGCAGCGCGCCCGTCTCCCGACGAAGTGCGCGTCAGCCGACGACGCACCCACGGCCCGACGAACTCGCGGTAGTAGGCCAGTCCCGACGGTCCGACCATCGCCGCCGCGGTCGGAGACCACCAGGCTGCCGGCGGCTCGAACCCCAGTGCGTGGAGCACACGGGCCGCGACGCGGTGGTGACCTGCTGCATTCATGTGCAGACGGTCCTCCGACCAGTACGGCGCTCTCGCGAGCTCTCGATCGGGCCAATTGAGGGCGCGGACGACGTCGGGACGATCTTCCACCCGACGCAGCACCGCCTCGGAGAGCAGATCCCCACGGCGCTGCACGACGGTGCCCATCGGCAGCTGACCGCTGGGGTTGGCTCCCGACAGCAGGATGAGTGTGACGCCCTCTTCGTCGCAGCGGCGCAGAACGCGGCTGAACGCGTCGGCGATGTGCTCGAGGTCGGATCGCGGACGAAGCATGTCGTTGCCTCCGCCGTTGAACGAGAGGTGCGTCGGACGCAGGGCCAGCGCCGGTTCGAGCTGCTGCTCGACGATCGGCCAGGCGAGCTTGCCCCGGATCGCGAGGTTCGCATACTGGATCGGGTGCCCCGCGGCATCCGCCCACCCCTGGGCCACGAGATCAGCCCAGCCGCGTTCTCGACCGTCGGGAAGGACATCGCCGACGCCCTCCGTGAAGGAGTCCCCGATCGCCACGTAGCGCACATCTGTCACCTCGCCAGCATATTGGCGTATCGGTGGTGCGGCTCACCGATCGTCGAGCGCGACTCCCCCGCGATCGGCCAGGCCCCAGGCCGCCGCCGCCGCGACGACGAAGCAGGCCCCGAACACGACGAACAGCGTCGCCACTCCCCCCGCGACGAGGAGGACGGGAACGGCCAGCGGCGCGGCGATCGACGCCAGACGGCCGATGCCTGCCGCCCAGCCCGCGCCCGTACCCCGAAGAGACGTGGGATAGATCTCGGGCGTGACGGCGTACAGCGCACCCCACGCGCCCAGATTGAAGAACGACAGCGCCATCCCCGAGGCGACGATCGCGACCTCCGTGGTCGACGTGCCGAAGAAGACGGCGGAGACCGCGGAGCCCACCAGGAACACCGACAGCGTGACGCGGCGTCCCCAGACCTCGATCAGCCACGCTGCGACCGCGTAGCCTGGAAGCTGCGCGAGAGTGATGATGAGCGTGAACCCGAACGAGCGCACGAGGTCGAAGCCGGCGTCGACGAGGATGCTGGGAATCCAGATGAAGGCGCCGTAGTACGCGAAGTTGACGCACAACCAGACCACCCAGAGACACAGCGTGCGCACCCGGAACTCCGGGCTCCACAGAGCGGACAGCCGGGCCCGCACGGTCACCGCGATCGGCTGCGTCGCCGGTTCCCTGCGGATGGCCGGGGTCCGCTCGATCTCCGCGTCGACCTCGAACGCCGAGACGATGCGGTCGGCCTCCGCTATCCGGCCCTTCGAGGCGAGCCACCGGGGAGACTCCGGCAGTCCCCAGCGCACGATCAGCGCATACACCGCGGGGATCGCGCCGAGTGCGAACGCCCATCGCCAGCCGTTCTCGGATGCCGGGATCACGAAGTATCCGATGACCGCGGCTGCCGTCCATCCCAGGGCCCAGAAGGCCTCGAGGAAGACGATGAGCCGCCCGCGGATGCGGGCCGGCGCGAACTCGCTCACGTACGTCGACGCGACCGGCAGCTCCGCGCCGAGACCCAGGCCGACGAGGAACCGCAGCACGAGAAGCGCTGCCAGACCGCCGACGAGTGCGCTGGCGCCCGTTGCGACGCCGTAGACCAGCAAGGTCAAGGCGAAGACCTGACGCCGCCCGAGTCGATCAGCGAGCAGGCCGCCGAGGGTGGCTCCGAGAGCCATGCCGATGAACCCGACCGAGGCCACCCACCCGGCATCCGTCTTCGTCAGACCCCACTGTTGGGTGAGGGCCGCGAGGATGAACGAGATCAGCCCGACATCCATCGCATCGAGCGCCCAGCCGACTCCTGAGCCCGTCAGCAGGCGCAGGTGCCGACGCGTGAACGGCAGATCATCGAGACGGCCGGCGAGCGACTCACGGCTCGGCAGGACGGGTTGTGCCATGCCCCCCATCGTAGGGGCGTCAGGGCGTCGGATAGCCTCCTTGCGGCCCGCCTCAGTCGTTCGCAGCGAGGAGACGTCGTACGCGCGGGATCACCTCGGTACCGTACAGCTCGACGCTCCGCATCAGCGCCTCGTGCGAGATGGTGCCCGTGGAGTACTTCAGGTCGAAGCGCCCGAGGCCGAGGGTGGTCACCGTGTCAGCGATCTTGGCCGCGACGCGGTCCGGAGAGCCGGCGTAGATGGCGCCGGCCGGGCCCACGTCGTTCTGGAAGCGCGCACGGATGTAGGGCGGCCAACCGCGCTCGGCGCCGATCGTGTTGTTCATGGCCTCGAACCCGGAGTACGCGGCCTCCCACGCTTCCTCGTCGGTCTCGGCGATGTGCCCGGGGGAATGCACGGAGATCGGCTGCGCGGTCGTGCCCAACGACGCGACCGACCGGTGGTACAGGTCGACGAAGGGTGCGAATCGCGCGGCGGGACCGCCGATGATCGCGAGCATCAGACCGAGACCGTGCCGCGCGACTCGCACGACGGATTCGGGACTGCCGCCGACACCGACCCACGTGCGGAGACCCTTCTCGGTCTTCGGGAAGACGTCGGCGTTCTCGAGAGAGGCCCTCATGCTGCCGGACCAGGTGACCGGCTCCTCTTTGAGGAGCTCCACGAACAGCTCGAGCTTCTGCTCGAAGAGGGCGTCGTAGTCGCGGAGGTCGTATCCGAACAGCGGGAACGACTCGATGAACGATCCGCGGCCGAGAACGACCTCCGCCCGCCCGTCGGACAGAGCGTCGAGCGTAGAGAAGCGCTCGAACACGCGCACCGGATCATCGGACGAGAGAACGGTCACCGCGGTTCCGAGCCGGATCCGCTCGGTGCGTCCGGCGATTGTGGCGAGCACCATCTCCGGCGACGAGATCGCGAACTCCCGGCGATGGTGCTCCCCCACACCGAAGTAGTCCACCCCGACTGCGTCGGCGAGCACCGCCTGGTCCACGACGTTGCGGATCGTCTGAGCGCCCGAGAGCAGCTCGCCGTCCCCGTCGCGGGTGATGTCTCCGAACGTGTCCAGCCCGAACTCGATGTCCATGTCAGCTCCTTCTATTCAGGTGAATGAACATCGGTCCGGGCGCGGACATTCCCGTCACCGGTCGAGCAGTGCCGTACGGAGAGTGTCGAGGCCGACGCCACCCATGTCGAGGGCGCGCTTGTGGAACTCCTTGATGTCGAAGCCCGCGCCCTTCTCCGCCTGATACGCGTCGCGGACCTGCTCCCAGATGCGCTGACCGACCTTGTACGTCGGGGCCTGTCCGGGCCAGCCGAGGTAGCGATTCACCTCGAACTGCACGAACTGGTCGGACATGTTCACGTTCTTGCGCATGAAGTCGAGCGCGTAGTCGGCGTCCCACACTCCCTCGCCGTCGAGACGGGGCTTGCCGAGGTGCACGCCGATGTCGAGCACGACACGGGCTGCTCGCATGCGCTGACCGTCGAGCATCCCGAGGCGGTCAGCCGGATCGTCGAGGTAGCCGAGCTGCTGCATGAGTCGCTCGGCGTAGAGCGCCCAGCCCTCGGCGTGGCCCGAGGTGCCCGCGAGCAGGCGGCGCCACGAGTTCAGCTCCGCACGGTTGTACACGGCCTGCGCGATCTGCAGGTGATGCCCGGGAACGCCCTCGTGATACACGGTGGTGAGCTCACGCCACGTGTCGAACTCCGTGACGCCCTCGGGGACGGACCACCACATGCGGCCGGGGCGGGAGAAGTCGTCGGTCGGGCCGGTGTAGTAGATGCCGCCCTCCTGCGTGGGGGCGATCATGCACTCGAGTGTGCGGATCGCCTCGGGGATGTCGAAGTGCGTGGCGCCGAGTTCGGCGACGGCGCGGTCGCTCGTCTCCTGCATCCACCGCTGCAGAGCCTCGGTGCCGACCAGCTTGCGAGCAGGATCCGCTTCGAGATGCGCGACGGCCTCCTCGACAGACGCCCCGGGAAGGATCTCGTTCGCGATCGCGGTCTGCTCGGCGACCATGCGCTCGAGCTCCTCGCGGCCCCACTCGTAGGTCTCGTCGAGGTCGATCGTGGCGCCGAGGAAGCGGCGCGAGTTCAGGGCGTAGAGCTCGCGCCCTACGGCATCCTCCTCGACGGCGGCGGGAGCGAGCTCTTCCGCGAGGAAACGGCGCAGCGCTCCATAGGCGACGCGCGCCGATGCCGAGTTGTCGGCGAGGGTGCGGGCGAGGGATGCCGGCAGGTTGCCGTCCTCCGGCGAGGCGTGAGCGACGAACGCCGCGAAGAAGCCGTCGTCGGCGATGTAGCGGTCGATCTGCGTGGCGACCTCGACCACCTGGCGACGCGCCGGGGTGACCCCGGCGGCGATTCCGGCGCGGAGCGTCTCCGTGTAGCCGCGCAACGCATCGGGCACCGCGGCGAGACGAGTGGCGATCACCGACCAGTCGTCCGCAGTGGCGGTGGGCATGAGATCGAACGCGGACCGCACGTCCTGAGCGGCAGACGCGATCACGTTCAGATCCCGAAGGTGCCAGTTCGCCTCGTGCAGCTCGAGATCGAGAGTGAGCTCAGCCGTGAGGTCCGCCTTCGTGACCTCGTCGACGGCGTCAACCGGTTCGAGAGCCGAGAGCTCGGCGAGTGTCGCTCGGGTCGCCGCGGCGATGCTCTCGTGTCCCTCGGGACTCAGATCGCCGAAGCGATCGTTGACCTCGTCGCGGCCGATGTACGTGCCGAGCGTCGGCGCCAACTGCACCAGCGTGTCGACCCATCCGTCGGCGACCTTGTCGATAGCAGAGGGAGTGCGGGGCTGAGAAGTCATCCCTTCAGCGTAGCCGGATGCCGCCCGCACCACCCACCCGTCAGGCACTCGCTCGCCTGTGCACTCGCTCGTCAGTGCGCGGCCTCGTCAGTGCGCGACCTCGTCAGTGCGCGGCCTCGTCAGTGCGCGGCCTCGTTCCAGTCCTGGCCGCGACCGACCTGCACGTCGAGCGGAACCGTGAGGTCTGCGGCGTCGCCCATGCGCTGTCGGACGATGCGCTCCGCCGCATCCCACTCACCCGGCGCGACCTCCACGACGAGTTCGTCGTGGATCTGGAGCAGCACACGAGATGCCAGCCCTTCGGCCCGCAGATCGTCGTGGATGTGGAACAGCGCGATCTTCATGATGTCGGCCGCGCTCCCCTGGATCGGCGCGTTGAGCGCCGCTCGCTCTGCGTTCTCGCGCAGCACACGGTTGGGTGAGGCCAAGTCCGGGAACGGGCGTCGCCTGCCGAAGATCGTCTCGGTGTATCCGACCTCGCGCGCGGCCAGAACCGACGCCCTGAGGTAATCGCGCACCGCGCCGAACCGGGCGAAGTATTCGACCATCAGCTGCTTGGCCTCGGACTGCTCGATGCGCAGCTGCTTCGACAGACCGAACGCCGAGAGACCGTAGACGAGTCCGTAGGACATGGCCTTGACCTTCGTGCGCATGGCAGCGGTGACGTCGGCGGGATCGACACCGAACACGCGCGCGCCGACGAATCGGTGCAGGTCCTCGCCGCTGTTGAACGCCTCGATGAGTCCTTCGTCACCGGACAGGTGGGCCATGATGCGCATCTCGATCTGCGAGTAGTCAGCGGTGAGAAGTGCCTCGTACTCCTCGCCGACCTGGAAGGCGCTGCGGATGCGGCGCGACTCCTCCGTGCGGACGGGGATGTTCTGCAGGTTGGGATCGGTGCTCGACAGACGGCCGGTCTGGCTGCCCGTCTGGACGTAGGTGGTGCGCACCCGCTGGTCGGGACCGATCGCCACGTCGAGCGACTCGATGATCTGACGCAGCTTGGTCGCCTCGCGGTGCTGCAGCAGCAGACCGAGGAAGGGATGCGGATGGGATTCCTGCAGGTCGGCGAGCACCGCGGCATCCGTCGAGTAGCCGGTCTTCGTCTTGCGGGTCTTCGGAAGCTGCAGGTCGTCGAAGAGCACTTCCTGGAGCTGCTTCGGGGAGCCGAGGTTGAACTCGCGCCCGACGATCCCGAAGGCCTCCTGCGCGATACCGTCTGCGCGGGTGGCGAGCTCGGCGGAGAAGGTCGACAGCACCTCGTGCGAGACCGCGACGCCCGCGACCTCCATATCGGCGAGCGTCAGGAGCGTCGGGAGCTCGATGTCGGTGAGCACGGTCGCGACCGATTCCGGGATGTCGTCGCGCAGGGCAGCCGCGACACGCAATGCGAACCATGCCTCCTGCGACGGCGTCGCTCCCTCGGTCTCCGGGACGAGCTGAGTGGGGTCCGCTTCCGGCAGCTTCTCCCCCAGGTACCGCTCGACGAGATCGCCGAGGGTCTTGTCGGGGAAGCTCGGACGCAGCAGCCATCCGGCGAGGCTCGTGTCGTAGGCGAGACCGGAGAGGCGGATGCCGAGGCGCAAGAGGGCCTTCACCTGCGGCTTGGCGTCGTGCAGGATCTTCGGGCGGGCGGATTCGAGCCAGTCGCGCAGCGCTGCTGCCGCGTCGTCGTTCCAGTCCAGTTCTCGCAGCTCGGTCTCCGTCGCCGCGCCGATGCGCGTCGGGGTGCCGCTCTGGATCACGAGGCGCAGCGCCACCTCGTCCTGGGACTCGACCCAGGACAGGAACTCGGCAGGAGCCGCCTCGACGGGAGTGGGCAGCTCGACGACGGTCGCCGGGTCATCGGCGACCTCGCCGGCGCCGACGGCCTCGAACACCCGCGGCAGCAGGGTACGGAACTCGAGACGGGCGAAGATGTCGCGCACGGCCTGAGCATCGATCGGGGCGACAGCGAGGTCGGCGGGAGCGACGGGGAGCTCCACATCACGGAGCAGTCGGTTCAGCTTGCGGTTCCGGCGGACGTCCTCGATGTGCTCGCGCAGGTTCCCGCCGACGACGCCTTTGATCTCGTCCGCCCGGTCGAGCAGCTGGTCGAGGGATCCGAACTGCGTGAGCCATTTGACCGCCGTCTTCTCCCCCACTTTCGGCACGCCGGGAAGGTTGTCGCTCGTCTCGCCCACCAGCGCGGCGATGTCGGGATACTGCTCCGGACGCACGCCGTAGCGCTCCTGGACGGTGGTCGGGTCGTACCGCTTGAGCTGCGAGACACCCTGCACGTTCGGGTACAGCAGTGTGATCTCGTCGTTGACGAGCTGGATGGTGTCGCGATCGCCGGACACCACCAGGACCTCGTACCCCTGCTCCGCTCCCTGAGTCGACAGGGTCGCGAGGATGTCGTCGGCTTCGATCCCCTCTTTCGTGAGCACGGGGATCGACATCGCAGCGAGGCAGTCCTGCAGCAGCGGGATCTGCCCGCGGAACTCCTGCGGCGTCTCGGAACGGGTCGCCTTGTACTCCGGATACTCGTCGGTGCGGAAGGAGTGGCGCGACGTGTCGAAGGCGATAGCCAGATGCGTGGGCTGCTCGGCCTTGATGAGGTTGACCAGCATCGAGAGGAAGCCGTAGATGGCGTTCGTGTGCTGGTTGTCCTTGGTCGTGAAGTTGTCGACCGGAAGGGCGAAGAAGGCGCGATAGGCGAGCGAGTGGCCGTCGACGACCATGAGGGTAGGCTTTGCGGAGTCCGTCACCCTGTCAGCCTAACGAGGACGACAGACACCCGCTGAGGAGGATCCATGAGCGAGAGCACCGCGACCAGTCAGGGACTCGATTGGGCGTCCGCTCGAGGCATGGGGGCCCTCGCCGAGAAGATGGGGATGGAGTTCCTCGAGTTCAGCACCCAGCGGTGCGTCGCGACCATGCCGGTCGAGGGCAACACCCAGCCCGTCGGTCTGATGCACGGCGGCGCCTATGTGGTTCTCGGGGAGTCGCTGGGTTCCATGGCCGCGAATCTGCACGCCGGTCCCGGTCGCCTCGCAGTCGGCGTCGACATCAATGCCACCCACACGCGGTCGGCGACGTCCGGTGTGGTCACCGGCGTCTGCACTCCGGTGCACCTCGGGCGCAGCATCACGGTGCACGAGATCGTCGTCACGGACGATCAGGGACGTCGATGCTCCACCATCAGGATCACCAACATGATCAAGGACGCGCCGGCCTGACATCCGCTCGCTCCGTGAGAATCGTCAGGATCTCACCGACCAACCCGGTCAGGCTGTCCAGCCGACCGTCGATCCCGTCCAGCCGACCGTCGATCCCGTCCAGTCGCGCGTCGATTCCGTCCAGTCGCGCGTCGATCGCCTCGAACCGCGCGTCGTGCTCCTCGAGCTTGGCGGTGATGCCGACGATCATGTCGTAGATGGCGATGATGTCGTTCGAGTTCTGCTCGGTGAGGCGCTCCAGCTGCGCGTGTGTCATGGGCATGAGCCGACGATAGACGCGACCCCGCTGCTGCGGCGTCCTCCGACCGGGAACTGTGGGCAGAATCCCGCGATGGCGGTCCGTGGAGGAGAGGTCCTCACGGGAGGATCCGCTGGAACAGGCGGTGATCTCGCCACTCCCCCGCGATGTGCAGGTACTGCGGCGCCATCCCGATCACCGAGAACCCCGCCCGGGTGAGCACGTGTTGAGACGCGGTGTTGTCGAGCAGGGTGGCCGCCTGCAGCCGATGCAGCGCCAGATCCCGCTCAGCGAACCGGACGAGTGCGGCGACACCGTGCCCGCCGAGCCCGCGCCGCAGCCGAGAGGCATCGACCCAGTAGCCCACGTCGGCGCTGCGGAAAGCGCCCCGTACGACGTTGTTGAGGTTCATGCGTCCGCGGATCTCGCCGTCGCCGGAGAGGATCACGAAACGGTAGCCGCGCCCGGAGTCGGCATCGGCGAGGCACTGGTCGACGTGCTGTTCCTGCCACGCCGCTGTGTAGAACTCATCGCTGCGCACCGGCTCCCAGGCTGCGAGATGGTCTCGATTCGCCGTGTACGCGCGCGCGAGAGCCGCACCGTCCCCCGGCTGGACGAGACGCAGGACGTGGTCCGCGTCGAGCCGGAGCACCGTCTACTTCTTCGGAGCGAGCTGCTCGATGATCGCCTTCGCGACGTCCTGCATCGTGAGGCGACGATCCATCGAGGCCTTCTGGATCCACCGGAAGGCCTCGGGCTCGGAGAGACCCATCTTCTCGTTCAGGAGACCCTTCGCCCGATCGACGAGCTTGCGCGTCTCGAAGCGCTCGACCATGTCGGCGACCTCGGCCTCGAGCGTGATGATCTGCTCGTGACGAGCGAGAGCGATCTCGATGGCGGGAAGCAGGTCGTTCGGCGTGAACGGCTTCACGACGTACGCCAGCGCGCCGGCCTCGCTCGCGCGCTCCACGAGTTCCTTCTGACTGAAGGCGGTGAGCAGGACCACCGGGGCGATGTTGCCCTTGTGCAGCTTCTCGGCAGCGCTGATGCCGTCGAGCTGGGGCATCTTCACGTCCATGATGACGAGGTCGGGGCGCAGCTCGGTGGCGAGAGCCACGGCCGTCTCACCGTCTCCGGCCTCGCCGACGACATCGAAGCCGTTGTCGCGGAGGATCTCGACGATGTCGAGACGGATCAGCGACTCGTCCTCGGCGACGACGACGCGTCGGGGGGCAGATGCCGTGGGCTGCTCAGGCTGTTCTTGCTCTGTCACGCCCTCCATCCTAGTGGAGAGTCACCCGAGCGACCCCGAAGGTCGCACGTCTGTGCAGGCGGGCTGCGATACAGTCGTAGACGCGACACACGGGCCGGCGTGGCGGAATGGCAGACGCGGAGCACTCAAAATGCTTTGTCCGAGAGGGCGTGTGGGTTCGAGTCCCACCGCCGGCACCACGCGGGTCGCGCATCGTGCGGGGGGCTCTGTGTTCTGAGGCGCGTATGCGTTAGACAGGGTCCATGCGTGATCGCCCATCCGCCGACATCTGGAGACGCACCAGACATCGTCGGCGAGGCCTCGTCATCGCCGTGCTGCTCATAATGGTGATCGGAAGCGTCCTCGCCGTTGACGCGATCCGTCGCCACATCGAGGGAGAGGCCGACCTCGTCGGCGACCGGACGTTCTATCGAGTCCCTCATCCGCTGCCGCCCGGAGCGCCGGGATCGATCGTGCGCGTCGAGGGCATCGACAGCGCCCCGCTGGGCTCGTCGGCGTGGCGGGTCATCTACCGCACGCGTGATCTCGCGGGGTCTGACGTGGCCGCCTCGGCCGTCGTCATCGTGCCGGACGCACCAGCACCCGTGGACGGACGTCCGGTCATCGCCTGGGGTCACCCGACGACAGGAGCCGCGACGCAGTGCGCGCCGTCGCTCGATGTCGATCCCTTCCAGCTCATCGAGGGTCTGCATGAGTTCCTGCTGGAGGGCTACGCCGTGGTCGCTGCGGACTATCCCGGACTCGGCGTCCCCGCCGCATCCTCCTACCTGCTCGGCATTCCCGAGGCGAACAGCGTGCTCGACGCGGTTCGGGCGGCGCATGCGATCGACGCCGCCCGCATCGGGACGGACGTGATCCTGTGGGGGCACTCGCAGGGTGGGCAGGCCGTGCTGTTCGCCGCGGAACGAGCCGATGAGTACGCCCCCGAACTGACGGTGCGCGGTGTGGCGGTCGCGGCTCCCGCAGCCGATCTCACGGAGCTCATGAGCGACGACATCGTGAACGTGTCCGGGGTCACGATCGCCTCGTACGCCATCCCCGCCTACGAAGACGCGTACTCCGAGCGATACGACGCCGGTGAGCTGGCGGCGATCCTCACTCCCGGCGGGGCGTCGGCCACGCCGCAGATGGCCGAGATGTGCCTCCTGTCGCAGAACGAGGAGATCCACGCGATCGCGGATCCGCTCATCGGACGCTACGTGACGGGTGATCCCGCCACCACCGAGCCGTGGAAGACGCTTCTCCACGAGAACAGTGCGGGCTCGTCCCCGATCCGTGTCCCGGTGTTCGTGGGTCAGGGGCTCGCCGACGAGCTCGTGAAGCCCTCGGCGACCGATGACTACGTGGCCCTCCTGTGCGCGCAGGACACGAGGGTGAGCTTCCACCGCTATTCCGGCGTGAACCATGGACTCGCGGCATACGCCTCGTTGCCGGACATGCTCGTCTGGCTGGCGGCGGTCAGTGCAGGCGATCCGCCGGCCTCGACCTGTCGGTGATCGGCATCCGTCAGCGTTCAGCCATGGCTGCGATCTCCGCGATCACGCGCGGATCCGCCAGCACCCGGAAATGCCCGCCGGTGTCGAGCCGCACGTTCCGGAGCGCGCCGACGAGCTCGCTCCCCTCGGGGATGTGCGGGTCGAACCGGGGATAGACCGAGACGATCCGCGAGTCCACGTCGAGGTGACGCGCGAGCGCGAGGATCGACGGGTGAGTGGGGGCGAGCGCGCGGAGGCCGCGCACCGGCATCCATCGGGCGTAACGGGAACCGCGGAAGGGCGTCGAGACGGCGACCATGCCGCGGATCCGAGAACCCGCACGACCGGTCATCGCTGTCTTCCCCGCCAGTCCCCCCTTGCTGTGCGCGACCAGGACGACGTCGGTCATCGCGTTGTCCTCCAGGAATCGGGTCAGGATCTCGGCCGCATCGGCCACTGGCCGCCTGTTGTGCCTCCACGCGTCGAGCACGTGGACGGGGTGTCCTCTCCCGTGCAGGGCGGCGATCATCGGCTGCATGAAGCGCCACGTCTCGTAGACGCCGGGCAGGATCACGATCGGCACACCCGAGCCGTCGGTGAAACCGCGCGGATCGGTGCGGTCGAGGGCGGCGCGCACCTGCCAGACCACCGCGTACGCGTAGTCGGCGATCCACCATGCCAGCCGCTTCAGCGCGTCGATGTCGCCCTCCCCTTGACGGGCCTCTCAGGCGCCACGAGCCCGCCCAGGGGCCGTGCGAAGCGCTCGATGGCGTCCGCGACCGCCAACGCGGCGGAGTACTGCACGTTGTGCGGCTGGTCGGCGATCTCGACGAGCTGAGCGTCACCCGCGGCGGCGCGCAGTCGCCGGACCCACTGCTCTCCGGCGACGGGGTCCCGGTTTCCGCGTACCAGCAGCGTCGGCTGCGTCGCTCGGACGACGGCCGCCTCTGTGTCGTACGACGTCATGTGGCGGGCCTGCGTGAGGTACCAGCGGGGTCCGCAGCGCAGGTAGTCGGAGAAGACGAGGGCGTTGGGGGCCGGGGCCTCTCGAACGGTGTCGACGGCGAGGGCGGCGGCTTGCGCGAGGAGCGAGCGATGCGCTGCGTCGACCACCGGGCCGATCAGGACGAGGCCCTCCACACGCGTGGGATCCGCCCGTGCCGCCTCCAGCGCCCACTGCACGCCCATCGAATGCCCGACGAGCACGACTCGGCTCAGATCGAGAGCGCGGAGCGCGCCCGCGAGGATGCAGCCCATCGCCGGGACGTCGAGATCGTCGCGCGGCATCGGAAGCCCACCGAAACCGGGGAGGTCCACGGTCACCACACGACCGCTCCGACTGAGTGCGTCGCGCAACGGCGCGAAGTACCGGTGCGACATGCCGATGCCGTGGACGAGGACGTACGTCTGCTCGGAGGCGGGGCCGCACGTCTCGAACCGGAGCGCCTGCCCACCGATGACGACCCGCTGGCGGGCTGTGCTCATACCCTTCAGGCTAGCCCCGCGCGCGTCGGGCCGCGAAGCCTTGACAACGGCACCCTGCGTTCACGGACGACGAAGGGGCGGGACCGCAGTCCCGCCCCTTCTCGACCGATCGATGCGGTCAGACCGTGGCTTCCTTGTAGATCGGAGCCGCGCCGTTGACGGCGTCTCCGACCTTGTGCACGCGGATGTCGTTGGTCGACCCGACGATCCCGGGAGGGGATCCGGAGATCACGACGACCTTGTCGCCCTCTTCGGCGAGGCCGTGGGAGAGGAGGTAGTCGTCGACCTGCAGGTACATGAGGTCGGTGTGCTGCACCATGTCGACGAGCGTCGACTGGATGCCCCAGGTGAGCGCCATGCGGCGCCGGATGTCGGGCTCGGGGGTGAAGGCCAGCATCGGGATGCGCGAGCGCAGCCGCGACAGGCGACGAGCCGAGTCGCCCGACTGCGTGAAGACGCACAGGAACTTGGCGTCGACGAACTCCGCGACCTCGAGGGCCGCGAGCGTGATCGCACCACCCTGCGTGCGGGGCTTGGCCGTGAGCGGAGCGATGCGCTCGAGACCGTGCTCCTCGGTGGACTCGATGATGCGAGCCATGGTCTCGACGACGACCACAGGGTAGTCGCCGACACTGGTCTCGCCCGAGAGCATCACGGCATCCGCGCCGTCGAGCACGGCGTTCGCGACGTCGGAGGTCTCGGCACGCGTGGGCACGGGGCTGTTGATCATCGACTCGAGCATCTGCGTCGCGACGATGACCGGCTTGGCCATGCGGCGGGCGAGCTCGACGGCGCGCTTCTGCACGATCGGCACCGCCTCGAGGGGAAGCTCGACGCCCAGGTCGCCACGGGCGACCATGATGGCGTCGAATGCGTCCACGATCTCCTCGAGCGCGTCGACCGCCTGCGGCTTCTCGACCTTGGCGATGACGGGGACGCGGACGCCCTCCTCCGCCATGATCTCGTGCACTCGGGTGACGTCGGCGGCGTTGCGCACGAACGACAGGGCGATGAGGTCGGCGCCGGTGCGCAGGCCCCAACGAAGGTCGTCCTCGTCCTTCTCGCTGAGCGCGGGGACGTTGACCGCGACGCCGGGCAGGTTGATGCCCTTGTTGTTCGAGACCGCTCCGGCGACCACGACACGGGTCGTGACGGTGACACCGTCGGTGTCGACGACCTCGACCCGGACCTTGCCGTCGTCGATGAGCAGGAAGTCTCCGGGCTTCACGTCCTGAGGCAGGCCCTTGAAGGTCGTGCCGCAGATCTCGCGGTTCCCGATGATGTCCTCGGTGGTGATCTTGAACGTGTCGCCCACCGCGAGCTCGTAGGGGCCGTCCTCGAAGCGGCCGAGACGGATCTTCGGACCCTGCAGGTCGACGAGGATCGCGACGGCACGACCGGCGTCCTCCGCGGCACGACGCACGTTGGCGTAGTTGTTCTCGTGCACGGAGTAGTCGCCGTGGCTGAGGTTCAGGCGGGCGACGTCCACGCCGGCGTCGATGAGTGCACGCACGGTCTCATAGGTGGAAGTTGCGGGGCCCAGGGTGGCGACGATTTTCGCGCGTCTCAACAGATTCTCCAGGGGGAAGGGGGATAAAAATCGGGCGACGGTGCCTGGCTCAGCCTACGCGTGAGCGAGACCGATCGCGACCTGATGCGGGCCCACCGGCTCCGGCAGCACGGTCTCGCCCATCAGGAAGCGGTCGACGTTCGCCGCGGCCGCACGGCCCTCGGCGATCGCCCATACGATGAGCGACTGGCCACGACCCGCATCGCCGGCGACGAACACGCCGGGGATGCTGGACTCGTAGCCCTCGTCGCGCTGGAACGCTCCCCGGTCGGTCAGCTGCGGGCGGGTGTCGTCCGTGTAGCCGTCCTGCTCGGGCCCGGTGAAGCCCATGGCGATGAGCACCAGGTCCGCGGGGATCTCGCGCTCGGTGCCGCTCTTGGGTACGCGACGACCGTCGACGTACTCCGTCTCGGCCACGCGCAGCGCGCGGACCTCGCCGACCTCGTTCGCGAGGAACTCGACGGTCGACGCGAGGAAGACGCGCTCACCGCCCTCCTCGTGCGCGGACGAGACCTCGAAGATCGTCGGCATCATAGGCCAAGGCTGGTGCGCGGGGCGCTCGGTGCCCGGCTGCACGCCGATCGCGAGGTTGGTCACGCTGAGAGCGCCCTGCCGGTGCGCGGTGCCGATGCAGTCCGCACCGGTGTCACCGCCGCCGATGACGATGACGTGCTTGCCCTCGGCCGTGATCTGCTCGGGGACCTTGTCGCCGGCGACCGCGTGGTTGGACTCGACGAGGTACTCCATGGCGAAGTGCACGCCGTCGAGGTCGCGTCCGGGGATCGCGAGGTCACGGGGAACCGTCGCGCCGGTGGCGATCACGACCGCGTCGTAGCGGGCCCGCAGGTCGGCCCACGAGATGTCCTTGCCGATCTCGACGCCGGCGCGGAAGCGGGTGCCCTCCTCCTGCATCTGACGCAGACGGGCCTCCAACTGTCCCTTCTCCATCTTGAAGTCGGGGATGCCGTAGCGGAGCAGGCCGCCGATGCGGTCGTCGCGCTCGAAGACCGCGACCGTGTGTCCGGCGCGGGTGAGCTGCTGCGCAGCGGCGAGCCCCGCGGGGCCCGATCCGACGACGGCGACCGTCTTGCCGGTGAGGCGCGCGGGCGGCTGCGGCTCGACCCAGCCCTTGGCGAAGGCCTCGTCGATGATCGAGACCTCGATCTGCTTGATCGTCACCGCGGGCTGGTTGATCCCCAGCACGCACGAGCTCTCGCAGGGCGCAGGGCACAGACGGCCCGTGAACTCCGGGAAGTTGTTCGTCGCGTGCAGGCGATCGATGGCCGCGCGACCCTCGCCGCGCCACGTGAGGTCGTTCCACTCCGGGATCAGGTTGCCGAGCGGGCAGCCCTGATGGCAGAACGGCACGCCGCAGTCCATGCAGCGGCCGGCCTGGCGCTTGAGCACCGCCTGATCGCCCGCCTCATAGACCTCTTTCCAGTCCATGATGCGCACGGGGACGGGGCGCCGCGCGGGCACCTCGCGCTCCGTGACCTTCAGAAAACCCTTGGGATCAGCCACCGGTCACCTCCAGGATCCGGTTCCAGACGACGTCGCCGTCAGGGTCGATGCCCTCGGCGACTGCTTCCTCGCGCATGCTCCGCACCGCGGCGTAGTCACGCGGGAGCACCTTCGTGAACTGGCCGGCGATCTCGTCGAACCGCGCCAGGATGTCGGAGCCGAGCGGCGATGCCGTGCGCTCCACGTGCTCGGCGATCAGGCTGCGCAGCACCTCGAGATCGGCCCGGTCGAGGGGCTCGAGCAGCAGCTCGCCGCTGCCGAGGGACTGCGCGTTGATCTTGCCGGTGTCGAGCGACCGGATGTACGCCACTCCTCCGGACATGCCGGCACCGAGGTTCCGCCCCGTCGTACCGAGGATCACCGCGACGCCGCCCGTCATGTACTCGAGCGCGTGGTCTCCGACGCCCTCGACGACGGCCGTCGCACCGGAGTTGCGCACCAGGAACCGCTCGCCGACGACACCGGACAGGAACATGGTCCCTGCGGTGGCGCCGTAGCCGATGACGTTGCCCGCGATCACGTTCTCGTGCGGCGCGATCCTCGACCCGCGCGGCGGGCGGATCGTGATGTCGCCGCCGGAGAGGCCCTTGCCGACATAGTCGTTCGCGTCTCCCTCGAGACGGAGCACGATACCCGACGGCAGGAATGCTCCGAGGGACTGACCGGCCGTGCCGTGCAGCGTGACGTCGATCGTTCCGCGCGGCAGTCCGTCGGCGCCGTGGCGGGACGTGACCTGGTGGCCGAGCATCGTGCCGACCGCGCGCTCGGTGTTCGCGATGGGCAGTTCGGCCACCACGGGCTCGCCGTTCAGCAGAGCGGGTCCCGCGATGTCGATCAGCTGTACGTCGAAGTGCTTGTCGAGCTCGTGATCCTGCGTGCGGCGGCTGCGGCGCGGCTCGCTCGCAGGGAACGCCGGACCCTCGAGCACCGGGCTCAGGTCGAGACCCTCCGCCTTCCAGTGCTCGACGGCCGCGTCGACCTCGAGCAGCTCGGCGCGTCCGATGATCTCGTCGAGCGAGCGGAAGCCGAGCTCGGCGAGGATCTCACGCACCTCTTCCGCGATGAACTCCATGAAGTTGACGACGAACTCGGGCTTGCCGGTGAACCGCTCGCGCAGCACGGGATTCTGCGTCGCGACGCCCACGGGGCACGTGTCGAGGTGACACACGCGCATCATGATGCAGCCGCTCACGACGAGCGGGGCTGTGGCGAAGCCGAACTCCTCGGCGCCCAGCAGAGCGCCGATGATGACGTCGCGACCGGTCTTCAGCTGCCCGTCGACCTGCACGACCACGCGGTCGCGCATGCCGTTCAGCATGAGGGTCTGCTGCGTCTCGGCCAGGCCGAGCTCCCAGGGCGTACCCGCGTGCTTGAGCGAGTTCATCGGGCTCGCGCCCGTCCCTCCGTCATGACCCGAGACGAGGATGACGTCGCTGAGCGCCTTCGCCACGCCCGCCGACACCGCGCCGATGCCGGACTGGCTCACGAGCTTGGTGTGGATGCGCGCCTCGGGGTTAGCCCGCTTCAGGTCGAAGATCAGCTGCTTGAGGTCTTCGATCGAGTAGATGTCATGGTGAGGGGGCGGCGAGATGAGCCCGACGCCCGGCGTCCCGCCGCGGGTGCGAGCCACCCACGGATACACCTTCTGCGGCGGCAGCTGTCCGCCCTCACCGGGCTTGGCGCCCTGCGCGAGCTTGATCTGGATGTCGTCCGCCTCGGTGAGGTAGAGGCTCGTGACGCCGAAGCGTCCGGAGGCGACCTGCTTGATCGCGCTGCGGCGCTCGGGATCCATGAGCCGGTCGACGTCTTCGCCGCCCTCGCCCGTGTTCGACTTGCCGCCGAGGCGGTTCATCGCGATCGCGAGGGTCTCGTGGGCTTCCTTGGAGATCGAGCCGTAGCTCATCGCTCCGGTCGAGAAGCGCTTGACGATCGCCGAGACGGGCTCGACCTCGTCGATCGGCACCGGCTTGCGTGTGCCGGTGCGCAGGGCGAACAGACCGCGCAGCGTCTTCAGCTCGGCGGCCTGATCGTCGACGAGCCTGGTGTACTGACGGAAGATGTCGTACCGACGCTCACGCGTGGAGTGCTGCAGCTTGAACACCGTCTCCGGGTTGAAGAGGTGCGGCGAGCCGTCGCGACGCCACTGGTACTCGCCGCCGCTCCAGAGCCGCTCGTGGGCGCGAGCCGCGGCATCCTCGGGATAGGCGTAGTCGTGACGGGCCTGGTTCTCGGCGAAGATCTCCTCGATGCCGATTCCGCCGAGCTTCGACTCCGTGCGCGTGAAGTACTTGTCGATGAACTCCTCGCTCAGCCCGACCGCCTCGAAGACCTGCGCGCCAGCGTACGACGACACGGTCGAGATGCCCATCTTCGACATGATCTTCAGCACGCCCTTGCCGAGCGCGTAGATCAGGTTCTTGACGGCCTTCTCGGGGCTGATGCCGGTGATGTATCCGGTGCGGACGAGGTGCTCGACCGTCTCCATCGCGAGATAGGGGTTGATGGCCGAGGCGCCGTAGCCGATGAGGGTGGCCACGTGGTGGACCTCGCGCACGTCGCCGGCTTCGACGATCAGACCGACCTTCATGCGATTCTCGCGGCGGATCAGGTGGTGGTGCACTGCCGAGACCATGAGGAGCGACGGGATCGGCGTGAGGTCCTTGTTCGAATCGCGGTCGGACAGGATGATGAACTCCGCGCCGCTCGCGATCGCCTCGTCGACCTCGTCGCACATCTCGGTGAGACGCTTCTCGAGCGTGTTGGAACCGACGTCGAAGTGGTACAGGCCCTTGATCGTCACGCTCGAGCGGTCGGGCAGCGCCTTGTCGATGTGGCGGATCTTCGCGAGCTCGTCGTTGTCGATGACCGGGAAGTCGAGCGACACCGTACGCGTGTGGTCGGGACCCCAGCTGAGCAGGTTGCTCTCGGGGCCGAGACCGAGCTTGAGGCTCGTGACGACCTCTTCGCGGATCGAGTCGAGCGGCGGGTTGGTCACCTGCGCGAACTGCTGCGTGAAGTAGTCGAAGAGCAGACGCGGACGCTTGCTCAGCACCGCGATCGGCGTGTCGGATCCCATCGCGCCCAGCGGCTCGACGCCGTGCTGGCCCATCGGAGTGAGGAGGACGCGGACCTCTTCCTCCGTGTAGCCGAAGGTGCGCTGGCGACGGGTGATCGATGCCGGCGGATGCACGATGTGCTCCCGCTCCGGGAGGTCCGCGAGGCGGACGGCTCCGGCATCCAGCCATTCCTGCCACGGGTGCATCGTGGCGAGGTCGTGCTTGATCTCCTCGTCCTCGATGATGCGCTGCTGCGCGGTGTCGACGAGGAACATCTTGCCGGGCTGCAGGCGTCCGCGGCGCTTGATGCGCTCGGGCTCGAAGGTGAGCACTCCGGTCTCGGAGCCGATGACGATCAGACCGTCGGTCGTCTCGGTCCAGCGTCCCGGGCGCAGTCCGTTGCGGTCGAGGGTCGCTCCGACGAGCGTGCCGTCGGTGAAGATGAGGGCGGCGGGGCCGTCCCAGGGCTCCATCTGGTTGGAGTGGTACTCGTAGAAGGCACGCAGCTCGGGCGAGATGTCCGACTGCTTCTCGTAGGCCTCCGGCACCATCATCATGATCGCGTGGGGCAGGCTCCGACCGGTGAGGGTCAGGAGCTCGAGGACCTCGTCGAACGACGCGGAGTCGCTCGCGCCGTCGGTGCAGATGGGCAGCAGGGGTGAGACGTCGCCGAGCAGCTCGGACTCCAGCTGCGACTGACGAGCGCGCATCCAGTTGCGGTTGCCGCCGACGGTGTTGATCTCGCCGTTGTGCGCGAGCATGCGCAGCGGCTGCGCGAGCGGCCACGACGGGAACGTGTTCGTCGAGTAGCGCGAGTGCACGACGGCGAGCTCCGACATGAACCGCTCGTCCTGCAGGTCGGGGTAGAACGGCTCCAGCTGCAGCGTCGTGACCATGCCTTTGTACCCGAGCGTGCGGGCCGAGAGCGTGACGAAGTAGGCGCCGAGCTCGTGACCCGCGCGCTTGCGCAGACGGTAGGCGACCCGGTCGAGGGCGATGCCCGTGAGCGGCGCGTCGGAGTGCGATGCGCCGCCGGCGCTGACGAAGAGCTGCTCGAACGCGGGGCGGGCCTCATCGGCGAGCTTGCCGAGGTGCTCGTTGGCGGTGGGCACCTCGCGCCAGCCGAGCACGCGGAGACCCTCGGACCTGGCGATCTTCTCGATGCCCGCCTTCTGCTCGCGGCGGACGCTCGAGTCGCGCGGCAGGAAGGCCAGGCCGGCGGCGTACTCCCCCACCGGCGGCAGCTCGAAGTCGGTCACGGCACGGAGGAACGCGTCGGGCATCTGCGTCAGGATGCCGGCGCCGTCTCCGGTGCCCGCGTCGGAGCCGATGGCTCCGCGGTGCTCGAGGTTGCGCAGCGCCTCCAGGGCGAGCGCGATGATGTCGTGGCCCGCCTCACCGCGCAGGGTCGCGACCATGGCGAGGCCGCACGCGTCCTTCTCGAACGCCGGGTTGTACATGCCCTGCTTCGGGGGGTAGGCGCCGGAGGCGCCATGGGGAGGCTGAAAATACACCTGAACCGTCCTCAGATCTACGGATGACCCGGGGACGTCATTGGCCGGGCTGATGCGATGGGGTCCGCACGGACCGGTCGGCTATCGGGCGCCTTCCGTGTCCGTGGGAGCGGTGCTTGTGGCGCTGGCTCCTGCGGCGACTTCTTCGGACGGAGGCTCACTCAGGTCCACGAAGTCGGAGGGATTGTCCTGCGAGTCTACATCAGCGTCCAGATCCTTCCGCCCGCGGCCCGGCTGGTACGGCGAGGGCTCCAGGCCGAGGTGACGCCGCGACTGGACGACGAGGATCGCGAGACCGACGACGATGCCGATGATCGCGGCCCAGACGTTGCTGCGCAGCCCGAGGATGATCTCGCTCGGGTCGATGCGGATCGACTCCCACACGACGCGGCCGGCGCTGTACCAGATGAGGTAGATCGCGAACAGGCGGCCCCACTGGAGGCTGGTGACCTTGCGGCTCAGCCACAGCAGGACGACGACGCCGAGGAGGTTCCAGATGACCTCGTACAGGAACGTCGGGTGGAAGAGCGTTCCCTCCGGGAGGCCAGGGGGGAAGGCGGAGTTGTCCGACTCGATCTCGAGACCCCACGGGAGATCTGTCGGGAGACCGAACAGCTCGTGGTTGAACCAGTTGCCGAAGCGGCCCATGGCCTGGGCGAGCAGCAGTCCGGGTGCGAGGGCGTCGGCGAAGGTCCAGAAGCGGATGCCGGTCCACCGGCATCCGAGGTACGCGCCGATCGCGCCGCCGATGAGAGCGCCGAAGATCGCGATGCCGCCCTCCCAGATCGCCCAGACGGAGCCCGGCTCGAAGGGGTTCCAGGTGTTCTTGCCCTCGCCGAAGTAGAAGCCGGGGTGGGTGAGCACGTGGAAGATGCGCGCGCCGACGATGGCGAGCGGCACGGCGAGGATGGAGATGTCGATGACGACCCACGGCTCCGCACCGCGACGAGTGAGGCGGCGGTTCGTGAGGAACACGGCGGCGATGATGCCGGCGATGATGCACAGCGCGTAGAAGTGGATGCGCAGCGGTCCCACGTCGAAGTACGAGACGGGAGGACTGGGGATGCTGGCGAGCACGCCGCTGAAGGTGCTGTGAAGCGCGTGGGACATGAGTGCGATTCTAGTTCTCGTGTACGGGGCGTGCCGAGACGGTCCCGGCGGCCAGGGTGCGGGTGACCTCGGCGAGAGCGGGGACGCCCCCGTCGCGGAGGGCGCGGACGAGTGCCGTGCCGACGATGGCGCCGTCGGCGTACTCGGAGACGCCGGCGATCTGCTCGGCGGTGGAGATGCCGATGCCGACGCACGCCCGGGTGGCGCCGGCCGCGCGCAGACGGTCGACGAGCGTGCGTGCCGCCCGGTCGAGCTCCGCCCGTTCGCCGGTGATGCCCATGGTCGACACGGTGTAGACGAACCCGGTCGAGGACTCGACGACGAGCGAGAGGCGCTCGTCGGACGAGGTCGGGGCGGCGAGGAACACGCGGTCGAGGCCGGTGCGGTCGCTCGCCGCGATCCACTCCCCTGCGACGTCGGGCGTGATGTCGGGCGTGATGAGCCCCGCGCCGCCTGCCGCGAGCAGGTCGTCGGCGTAACGGTCCACTCCGTACTGGAACACGGGGTTCCAGTAGGTCATCACGAGCACGGGGACGTCGGTCGCCTCGGTGATCGCTCGCACCGCGGTGAACAGGTCTTTCATCTTGAAGCCGTTCGCGAGCGCCGCGGTGGTGGCTTCCTGGATGATGGCGCCGTCCATGACCGGATCGCTGTAGGGCGGGCCGAGCTCGATGATGTCGACGCCGTTCTCGGCGAGGGCGATGGCCGCCTGGATGCTCGTGTCGAGATCCGGGAAGCCGACGGGGAGGTAGCCGACGAACGCGCTGCGGCCCGCCGCGTGCGCGGCCTCGATGGCCTGTTCGACGCGACTCATAGCTCGGGCTCCCCCTTCGACGCTGCGGCCTCGGCCGCGCTCTCCTGCTCGACGTCGTGGTCGAGGGCCGCTCGGTCGTAGAGGTCGAAGTAGCGTGCGGCCGTGTCCATGTCCTTGTCCCCCCGGCCGGACAGGCAGATGGCGAGCACGGCATCCGGGCCCATCTCCCGCCCGAGGCGGAGCGCACCCGCGAGGGCGTGCGCGGACTCGACCGCGGGGATGATCCCCTCGGTGCGGCTGAGCAGGCGCAGCGCCTGCATCGCCTCGTCGTCGGTCGCCGGGATGTACTCGGCGCGACCGAGGTCGGCCAGCCAGGCGTGCTCCGGGCCGACGCCCGGATAGTCGAGGCCTGCGGAGATCGAGTGGGACTCGACCGTCTGCCCGTCCTCGTCCTGCAGGACGTAGGTCTTGGCGCCGTGCAGGATGCCGGGGCGACCCCGCTCGATCGATGCGGCGTGCTTGGGCGTGTCGACCCCGTCGCCTGCGGCCTCCACGCCGTAGAGCTTCACCTCGGGGTCGTCGAGGAAGGCGTCGAACATGCCGATCGCGTTGGATCCGCCGCCGACGCAGGCGATCACGGCGTCGGGGAGACGGCCGGTGACGTCGAGGAGCTGCTGCCTCGCCTCTTCGCCGATGATCTTCTGGAAGTCGCGCACCATCGCGGGAAACGGGTGCGGGCCCGCCGCCGTGCCGAAGATGTAGTTGGTCGTCTCGACGGACGCCACCCAGTCGCGGTACGCGTCGTTGATCGCGTCCTTGAGCGTGCGCGATCCGGACCGCACGGGCACGACCTCCGCGCCGAGCAGGCGCATGCGGGCGACGTTCAGCGCCTGGCGCTCGGTGTCGACCTCGCCCATGTAGATCGTGCAGTCGAGGCCGAACAGGGCGGCGGCGGTCGCGGTGGCGACGCCGTGCTGACCGGCACCGGTCTCGGCGATCACGCGGGTCTTGCCGAGGCGCTTCGTGAGCAGGGCCTGACCGAGCACGTTGTTGATCTTGTGGGAACCGGTGTGGTTGAGGTCCTCGCGCTTGAGGAAGACCCGCGCACCGCCGGCGTGCTCGGCGAAGCGGGCCACCTCGGTGAGAGGCGACGGACGACCCGCGTACGAGCTCAGCAGCGAAGCCAATTCCGACCGGAACTGCGGATCTGCGATCGCCTCGCCGTAGGCGACGGTCAATTCGTCGATGGCCGCGATCAGCGACTCGGGCATGTAGCGCCCGCCGTAGTCGCCGAACAGCGGGCCGTGCTGGTCACGCAGGCTCATCACGCCTCCAGGAAGCTCTTGAGAGTGGCGATCGGGTCGCCCGTCACGAGGGCCTCACCGATCAGGACGACGTCGGCACCCGCGGAGCGGTAGTGCGTGACGTCGGCGGGTGTCAGCACCGCCGACTCGGCGATCTTCACCGCGGAGTCGGGGATGCGCTCGACCAGGCGACCGAAGAGATCCCTGTCGAGCTCGAGGGTCGTCAGGTCCCGAGCGTTGACACCGATGAGGCGCGCTCCGAGATCGATCGCGACGTCGAGTTCATCGGCCGAGTGCGTCTCGACCAGCGGCGTCATCCCGAGCTCGAGCACGAAGTCGTAGAGCTCGCGCAGCACGGCGGGCTCGAGGCCGGCCACGATGAGCAGCACGAGGTCGGCGCCCGCAGCCCGGGCCTCGAGCACCTGGTAGCGGGTCGCGATGAAATCCTTGCGCAGCACCGGCAGGGCGACGCGGGCGGTCACGGCCTCCAGATCGGCGAGACTCCCGCCGAAGCGCCTCTCCTCGGTGAGCACGCTGATCGCGGATGCTCCCCCGAGCTCGTACAGCGAGGCCTGCAGCGCCGGGTCGGGGATCTCGGCGAGGGCGCCGCGAGACGGACTCGCACGCTTGACCTCGGCGATGATCTTCACCCGCTCCGCCGGAGCGAGGAACGACAGCGCATCCTTCGCCGCAGGGCGCGCGAGGGCGACGCGCTCGACATCGGCCAGCGGCCGGGTGAGTGCGCGACGCTCGGCGTCTGCGACAGCGCCGGCCGTGAGGTCGGCGAGGACCACTAGTGGCCCTTCGGGGAGTACTTGGGACCCTTCACGCCGTAGCCGGCCCGGGCGAGCAGCCAGCCGACCAACGCGCCGACCGGGATGATGACGGCACCCACGTAGATCAGCGGCACCCAGAACCCGGCGAACTCGGCGAGGCAGAACGCCACCGTCGCGAGCGTGAACCCGAAGAGCATGATGATCACGGCCGTCCAGGCGGCAGGCGAGTGTCCGTGGCCGGGATCGGCGATCGGGTTGGTCATGTTCTCCTCCGGGGACGGCGTGCGGGATCGGGTCAAGTCTATCGGGGTCAGCGCGTGGGATCGGTTCCGCGCGACAGGTCGTCCCAGGAATCGATCGCGTCGACGGGACCCGCCGTCTCGGCTGCGTGCGGCGCATCGGTGCGGAATCGGCGGCCGCCGGTCTTCCAGCGACGCCACGTGACGAGCACCACCAGGGATGCGGCGAGCAGCACGACCCACCCGATGAGAGCGATCGGCGGCCATGCGGACCGTTCCATCCCGACGACGACATCGGCGATCGCCGCGCTGCCTGCGAGACCGGTCGTCTCCGTCACGGTCGGCCCCACGGCCGCGAGCGGATCGGAGAGGAACAACTGCAGTGTGGTCCAGCCGAGGAAGACGGCGGAGGCCGCGCCCAGCACTCCGAACACGAGGCGGAGCACCGGGCCGACGATCGACATCGCGAGCCCGAGCGCCAGCACGGCGAGGCTCAGCGGTGCGAGCAGCGGCAGCGCGGACGCGCCGGGAACGAGGATCGCCTCCCCGGCATCCGCCCGTTCCACCGTCAGCCAGGTCTGTGTCGACGAGATGATGCCGACGGCCCCCGCGAGGAGGAAGCCGAGCACTGCGATCGAGCGGCCACGACGAGCCAGGCTCATGCGCTCGCGCCCCCGTCGACCGCTTCGAGGTCGGTCGTGTCGAAGCAGGTGCGCGTGCCGGTGTGGCACGCGGGCCCCGTCTGGTCGACACGCAGGAGGATGGCGTCTCCGTCGCAGTCCAGTCGCGCCTCGCGCACGACCTGAGTATTGCCGGAGGTGTCGCCCTTGCGCCAGTACTCACGGCGCGAGCGCGACCAGTACACGGCGCGCCCGGTGGTGAGCGTGCGGCGCAGCGCCTCGGCATCCATCCACGCGAGCATCAGCACCTCGCCGGTGTCCCACTGCTGGACGATCGCCGGCGTGAGCCCGTCGCCATTGAAGACGACCTGGGATATCCGCTCCTCGACCGAGCTCATCGGACCACCACTCCCTCCGCGCGCAGCGCGTCCTTCACCTCTCCGACCGTCAGGGCGCCGGTGTGGAACACGCTGGCGGCGAGCACGGCATCCGCGCCGGCCTTGATGGCGGGTGCGAAGTGCTCGACCGCACCGGCGCCGCCCGAAGCGATCACGGGGACCGCAGCCACCTCGCGCATCAGGCCGACGAGTTCCAGGTCGAACCCGTCGCGGGTGCCGTCGGCGTCGATGGAGTTCACGAGCAGTTCGCCGGCACCGCGCTCAGCCGCCTCGCGTGCCCACTCCAGAGCGTCGAGGGTCGTCTGCGTCCGTCCGCCGTGCGTGGTGACCACGAATCCCGACGGGGTGGAGCCACCGCGTTTGACGTCGAGAGACAGCACGAGCACCTGCGCGCCGAACCGATCCGCGATCTCACCCACGAGGTCGGGTCGGGCGATCGCGGCCGAGTTCACGCCGATCTTGTCGGCGCCGACTGAGAGCAGACGCGCCACGTCGTCGACGGAGCGCACTCCCCCGCCGACCGTCAGCGGCACGAACACCTGCTCGGCGGTCCGCTGCACCACGTCGTACGTCGTCGCGCGGGCGTCGACCGTGGCGGTCACGTCGAGGAAGGTGATCTCGTCCGCGCCCTGGGCCGCATAGTGCCTGGCGAGCTCGACGGGGTCGCCCATGTCTCGGAGGTTCTCGAAGTTCACGCCCTTCACCACACGGCCGGCCGCGACGTCGAGGCACGGGATGACCCGGCTCGCGAGCGTCATCAGAGCCTCGCGTTGTGGATCGCGGTCACGAGGATCGCCCGTGCGCCGAGGGCGTACAGCTCGTCCATGACCGGGTTGACCCTCGACCGCGCGACCATGACGCGCACCGCGACCCACTCCGGATCGCGCAGCGGAGACACGGTCGGCGACTCGATGCCGCCGGCGACCTTCACGGCGTCGTCGAGCAGCGCGACGGGCAGGTCGTAGTCGATCATGACGAAGCGGCGTGCGACCATGACGCCGCGCAGTCGGCGCAGCAGAGTCTCGGATCCCTCGGCATCGTGGGGGCCTGCGATCAACACGGCCTCGGATTCGAGGATCACCGGGCCGAAGACGTCGAGGCCCGCCTGGCGGAGCGTCGTGCCCGTCTCCACCACGTCGGCGACGGCGTCGGCCACCCCGAGCTGCACGGCGGACTCCACTGCGCCGTCGAGCGGAACGAGATCGACCGCGATGCCCCGCTCGTCGAGGAACGAGTCCACGAGACCCGGGTACGACGTCGCGATGCGCAGACCGTCGAGCTGCGCCACGTCGGTGTACCGGCCGGCCGGCGCCGCGAAGCGGAAGGTCGACCCCGCGAAGCCGAGGGCCTCGATCTCACGAGCGCCGGGCATGCGGGCGTCGAGGAGCAGATCACGCCCCGTGATGCCCACGTCGATGGCACCGGATCCGACGTACGTCGCGATGTCCTTGGGGCGGAGGAAGAAGAACTCGACGTCGTTGTCGGCGTCGATCACGTGCAGGGTCTTGGTGTCGCGGCGACCGGCGTACCCGGCCTCCGCGAGCATCTCGGCGGCGGTCTCGGACAGAGACCCCTTGTTGGGAACGGCGATGCGCAGCATGAACGGCTTTCAGTTCGGAGTGGAGGGGTCGGGGCGCATCACAGATGTCGGTAGACGTCCTGCAGGCTCAGGCCCTTCGCGATCATCATCACCTGCACGTGGTACAGCAGCTGCGAGATCTCCTCGGCCGCGGCCTCGTCGGACTCGTACTCCGACGCCATCCAGACCTCGGCGGCCTCTTCGACGATCTTCTTGCCGATCGTGTGCACGCCGCCGTCGAGCTCCGCGACGGTGCCCGATCCCTCGGGACGGGTCTCCGCCTTGTGGCTGAGCTCAGCGAACAGCTCGTCGAAAGTCTTCACGATTCCAGGCTAGCGGCTCGCGCGCGGTCCCTGAGTCGGGTGACGGCGGCCTCCACGTCATCCGCGCCGTAGACCGCCGATCCGGCGACGAACGTGTCGGCGCCGGCCGCAGCGGCCTGCTCGATCGTGGAATCGGAGATGCCGCCGTCGACCTGCAGCCACACGGACGATCCCCGTCGCTTCGCCTCGTCGGCCAATGCCCGGAGCTTCGGCATCGTCTCGGCCATGAATCCCTGCCCGCCGAACCCCGGTTCGACCGTCATGACGAGGATCTGGTCGAACTCGTCGAGCACGGGGTACAGGCCGTCGGCAGGGGTGTCCGGCTTGATCGCCACACCCGCTCGCGCACCGATGCTCCGCAGGTGGCGGGCGAGGGAGATCGGATCCGCCGCGGCCTCGAGGTGGAACGTCACGCTCGCGGCGCCCAGCTCGGCGTATCCGGGCGCCCAGCGATCAGGATCGGTGATCATGAGATGCACGTCGAGCGGGATCGGACTCGTCGCCTGGATGCGCTCCACCATCTGCGGTCCGAAGGTCAGATTCGGCACGAAGTGGTTGTCCATCACGTCGACATGGGCGAAGTCCGCCGACGCGATCTTCGCGAGGTCGCGCTGCATGTTCACGAAGTCCGCGGCGAGGATGCTGGGATTGATGCGCGGGGCGTCAGGCAGTTCCACGGGTGTCGTCTCCTTCTGCGGCCGAGGCGCCGCGTGTCTGCGGGTCAGTGCGCTGCAGGAGCGCAAGGAACATGGCGTCCGTGCCGTGGCGATGCGGCCACAGCTGTACCCGGCCAGTGCCGTCCGAGGCCAGGTCGATCGGAGACCGGGCGACGCGTGCGAGCACCGCACCGGCGTCGAGTTCGGCGATGTCGGCGCGTCCGCGCAGGACCTCCTGCACCACGCCCGTGGTCTCGGCGAGGTGGGGCGAGCACGTGACGTACGCGACGATCCCACCGGGGGCGAGCGCGTCGAGCGCGGCGGTGAGCAGCTCGACCTGGAGCGGCACGAGGTCCGCGACATCGGCCGGCGTCTTCCGCCAGCGGGCTTCCGGGCGCCGACGGAGGGCGCCGAGGCCCGTGCACGGCGCGTCGACGAGGATGCGGTCGAACGACGCGGGATGCTCCGCGGCGAACACGCGTCCGTCCTTCTCGTGCACGACGACGTCGCCGGGGACGGACTGCAGGGCCTTGCGGACGAGACCCGCGCGAGCCGGCACCACCTCGTTGGCCTCCAGAGCGACGCCGTGCTCGCGCGCCACCGCCGCGAGGAGCGCCGTCTTCCCGCCCGGGCCGGCGCAGAGGTCGAGCCACCGCTCCTCGGGACGGATGGGAGCGGCCTCGGCCAGCGCGAGAGCGACGAGCTGCGACCCCTCGTCCTGCACGCGCACGGTGCCGCGGGACTCGGTGAGCACCCGATGCGGGTCTCCTCCGGGAGAACCGTAGGCCGTGGGTGCGTACGGCCGTCGTGGCTCGCCCGGCTCCGCGAGACCGGGCAGCGCGACGAGGGTAACCTCCGGGGAGACGTTGTCGGCGTCGAGCAGCGCGTCGAGCTCATCGGCCCGTCCTTCGGCGGCGAGAGCACGTCGCAGCGCGCGGATGACCCAGACCGGATGCGCCGTGCGCAGCGCGAGCCGTTCGTCGTCCGATCGCGCGGCGTCCTCGATGCGCGTCTGCCACTCCCCCGGCGTCTCGCGGGCGATCCGGCGCAGCACCGCGTTGGCGAAGCCCGCGGCGCCGCGACCCTGGCCGGCGGCGATCAGGTTCACCGACTCGTTCACCGCCGCGTGCGAGGCCACCCGCGTCGCGAGCAGCTGGTGCGCCGCGAGGCGCAGCGCGTCGAGTACGGGCGGGTCGATGTCGGCAGACGGCCGGTCGGCAGCCGCGCTGATGATCGCGTCGTACGTCCCCCGACGGCGCAGCGTGCCGTAGGCGAGCTCGGTGGCCAGAGCGGCGTCCTGCGGCGTCAGACCGGCCTCCGCGATCGCGGACGGGAGCATGAGGTTCGCATACGCGTCCGACTCGGAGACCGCCCTGAGCACCTCGTAGGCCACACGACGGGCTGGCTGCACCGTGCGCTGGGGCCCTCGAACGTCGCCCCGCCGCTCGGAGGGGCGCTGCCGGGCGCCGCTCGGTCCCTTCCGCGGACTGCGCGGGCGACCAGCTCCGCCCAGCTCACTCATGCGCCTGCTCGCAATCCGTCGGTGTCGCGCAGTCCGCGCCACCAGTCCGTCGCGTTCATGGCCCCCTTGCCTGCGGGTTGCAGACGCGTCACGGCCAGCGGCGCATCGGCGGTGCCGATGAGCAACGCCGCCTTCGTCGCGACGATCTCCCCCGGCGCGAGCCCACCTGGGGCGAGATCACCCGACGCGGTGTCGCCGTCGGCCGCGATCGTCGCGGAGAGGATCTTCACCCGCTGACCGCCCACGATCGTGTGCGCGCCCGGTTCCGGGGTCACGCCTCGGTACCGCGCGAAGACCTGCGACGCCGGCTGCGACCAGTCCAGGGCGCCGTCGTCGAGTGTGAGCTTCGGAGCCAGGGTGGCCTCGCCGGTCTGCGGCTCCGCGTGGAGGGTTCCCGCGTCGATGCCCTCGACCACGTCGGACGTGAGGTCGGCGCCGAACGTCGCGAGCGCCTCGAGCGCGGCATCCGCCGTCGCGTCGCGCGGGATGTCCGCCTCGCGCATGGCGAAGACGTCGCCGGCGTCGAGCTCAGGGACGAGCTGGAAGACGCTGGCGCCCAGTCTGTCGTCGCCGGCGATGAGCGCGCGCTGCACCGGAGCCGCGCCCCGCCAACGCGGCAGCAGCGAGAAGTGGAGGTTGATCCATCCGCGTTCAGGTGTCGACAGCAGCGGCTCGCGCACGAGTCCTCCGTAGGCGACGATGACTCCGAGCTCGGGCTCTAGCGCCGAGATGCGTGCGGTGACCTCGTCGTCGAGTCGCGCTGCCTTGATCACGGGCAGGCCGAGCTCGACGGCGGCCGCCGCGACAGCAGAAGGCGTCAGGACGCGCTTACGGCCGAGAGGCGCGTCGGGACGCGTGACGACCGCGAGGATCTCGTGCTCGGCGGCCAGGCGCCGGAGGGTGGGTACGGCGGCCGACGGTGTGCCGGCGAAGACGAGTCGCATGAAGGTGCTCCGGAGGGAAGGCGGGTGGAACGGGGCGGAACCGGGGTCGGGACGATCGGAACCGATCAAAGCTCCGGATCGAGGATATCGAGGCGGACCGTGAGTGTGCTCCGAGAAGAGCGCCCCTTGCCGCGCCGCGCGGCGACCGCCTCGGCGACGACCGCCGCGCGCAGCGTCGTCGCCACTCTCGTGCCGGCTCCGTAGTCGAAGCGCACGAGGGCGCGCACTCGGGGCGGCACGTCGTCCGACTCCACCGGCACGGGACCGAGCACGGCGTCCGGGGGCAGGGAGAGCTCGCGGAGACTGCTCAGCGCCCGTCCGACCGCCGCAGACGAACCCTCGACGAGCGCGACACGCGCTGCAGGGGGCATGTGCAGCGGCGCCCGCTCGGCGAGCTCCGCGCGGGCGTAGGCCGCCTGGTTCCACGTCGCGAGGGCGCGAGCGACGGACCCGTCGACCCCCACGAGGTGCACGGGCGCGCCGGGCGCGGCGAGAGCGGCGGCGTTCGACCACCAGCGCAGGCAGGCCTCGCCGATCCGGAGATCCGGAGCCTGCAGCATCCGCGGACCGTCGAGTAGCACCACCGCCCGGTATCCGCCCTCGGCGATCGGCTCGGCCCCGCGCGTGGCCACGACCAGCGCGGGCTTGTCGGCCACGCGCTCGACGGGATGCGCACTGTCGGCGACGATCACCCGGATGCCGGGGAACGCACGACCGAGTTCGTCGGCGGTGCGCTCGCTCCCCGACGACGCGAGCCGCAGCGTCGTCGACGAGCACACCGGGCAGGTCCAGGCTCGCGCGCCGCGACCGCACCAGCCGCAGACCGGCACAGCGCCGCGGTGCTTCGCCCCGAGCGGTCCACCGCAGTGGGCGCACCGAGCAGGGGCACGGCACTCGGCGCACACGAGGGAGGGGGCGAAGCCCGGTCGCGACACCTGCACGAGCACCGGTCCCTCGGCGGCCGCGTTCCGCGCCGAGAGGAACGCCGACGAGGGCATGCGCTGAGCGGTCGGCTGCTCCATCTCCTGCGGGGTGCTGAGGATGACCCTCGGCAGCACTCGCCTGCCTGCCCGCACGTCCTGCAGCCACCCCCGCGCCACGAGCCGCTCGACATCGGTCGTGCGGGTGTGGCCCACGAACAGCAGCGCGGAGCCCTCCTGCTCCTGTCGGAGCAGCGCCGCGTCCCGCGCGTTCACGTACGGTGCGAGCGGTTCGCCGAGAAGAGGGTCGCCGTCGTCCCAGACCGCCACCAGGCCGGCCTGCACCGGGGCGTAGACGGCAGAGCGGTTGCCGACGACGATGCACGGCGCGTCTTCGAGCGAGCGGAGGAACGCCCGGTACCGATCGGGATTCGTCTGCCGGGAGTCGTAACGGACGACGGACCCCTCCGGCGCCACGGTCTCCAGGGCCGAGAGCAGGCGGTCCAGATCACGGTGGTCCGGCACGATCAGGATGCTGGACGCACCCCCGTCGAGCACGGTCGTCGCCGCCGCCGCGAGCAGCGATGCCCACCCCTGCTCTTCCTCGCGCTGCTGCGGGATCGCCTCGACGGCAGCTCGACCGCGCTGCTCGAGCACGGCACCCAGGCCGTCATAGGCGTCGATGACACCGCGTGCCGCGTCGCGCGCGGCATCCGATGGCCGCACCGGCGGTGCGTCGTTCGTCCAGGCCTTCTCGACCCGCACCTGCCGTTTGGGGATCACGAGGCGGAGGATGTCGGATGCCGATCCCGCAGCGCGGTCGGCCGCGCGTCGAGCCAGCCGGTAGAGCCGATCGGACAGCACCGCCACCGGGGAGACGATGCTCTCGATCTCCGACAGCGGCCTATCCGCGTCGTTCTCGATGTCGAGCTCGACGACGTAGGCGTCGACCACTCGCCCCGCCGTGCGCAGGGGCACGCGCACGCGCACGCCCGTGCCGACCTCGCCGAGTTCGTCGGGGATCGCGTAGTCGAACAGTCGGTCGAGCTGCGGCAGCGGCGATTCGAGGAGCACGCGCGCGATACGCCGGCTCTGCGTCACCATCGCGCGCTCAGAGGCCGGCTGCCCGCCGGAGCTCCTCGGCGCGATCCGTGCGCTCCCAGGTGAAGTCGGGGAGCTCTCGGCCGAAGTGCCCGTAGGCGGCGGTCTGCGCGTAGATCGGCCGCAACAGGTCGAGCTGCTCGATGATCGCCTGCGGGCGCAGGTCGAAGACGTCGAGGATCGCCCGGGTGATCGCCTCGTCGGAGACCGTGCCCGTGCCGAACGTCTCGACGTAGAGTCCGACGGGCCGCGCGACGCCGATCGCGTAGGCGACCTGCACCTCCAAACGCTCGGCGAGACCGGCGGCGACGGCGTTCTTGGCCACCCAGCGCGTGGCGTAGGCGCCCGAACGATCGACCTTCGACGGGTCCTTGCCGCTGAACGCTCCGCCGCCGTGACGCGCGGCACCGCCGTAGGTGTCGATGATGATCTTGCGGCCGGTGAGCCCGGCATCCCCCTTGGGGCCGCCCGTCACGAACGGGCCCGCCGGATTGATGTAGTAGGTGACGTCATCGAGGTCGAGACCCGTGGTCGCGAGAACCGGATCGATGACGTGCTCGCGCACCTGCGCCTGCAGCTCCTCCTGGGAGATGTCGGGGTTGTGCTGCGTGGACAGGACGACGGCGTCGACGGTCCGCGGGGTGAAGCCGTCGTAGCCGAGGGTGACCTGCGTCTTGCCGTCCGGGCGGAGGAACGGCAGCGCGCCCGACCGACGGACCTCGGTGAGGCGCTCGGCGATGCGATGCGCCGTCCACGCGGCCATCGGCATCAGCTGCGGCGTCTCGTTCGTCGCGAAGCCGAACATGATGCCCTGGTCGCCGGCTCCGAGCCCGTCGAGCGGATCGATCGAGGAGCCGTCGCGATGCTCCTGCGCGTTGTCGACGCCGTGGGCGATGTCGGAGGACTGCTCGCCCACCGACACGCTGACACCGCACGAGTCGCCGTCGAAACCGGTGTCGCTCGAGGTGTAGCCGATGCCGTTCACGACCTGACGCACGATCGTCGGGATGTCGACGTAGGCGTCGGTGCGGATCTCACCGGCGACGTGCACGAGGCCGGTGGTCACGAGGGTCTCGACCGCGACGCGGGAGCCCGGGTCCTTGGCGAGGAGCCCGTCGAGGATGCTGTCCGAGATCTGGTCGCAGATCTTGTCCGGGTGCCCTTCGGTGACGGACTCGGACGTGAACAGACGCAGGGCGCTCATCGGTGCTCCAGAACGGGATCGATCGGTGTGCAGGGGATGGTCCCCATTGTGAACCGCGCCGCCGACATCAGCGGGCGGCGCGGTCACAGGAGGTCACTCTGCGTGACGCAGGCGGAGCTTGTCCTCGTTGATCTCGTGCAGAGCGATGGTCAGCGGCTTGTCCTCGACGGAGGAGTCGACGAGCGGGCCGACGTTGTCGAAGAGGTTGCCCTCGTGCAGGTCCGAGTAGTAGTCGTTGATCTGGCGCGCGCGCTTCGCCGCGTAGATGACGAGCTCGTACTTGGAGTCCACTCGGTCGAGAAGGTTGTCGATGGGGGGATCGATGATGCCCTTGTTGTGGTGTCCGGCCATGGTGACCTCCTGATCAGGCGACGGGTTCGTCGCGGCGAAGACGGCGCAATGGGCGCGCGAGAAGACTCAGCGCGCAGAGCTTGAAGACAATTCTACGACCTCGGCGGCCGCAGCGGCGACGTCCTCGTTCACGACGAGGTGATCGAACTCGTTCTGGGCGGCCAGCTCGACCTTCGCCGTGCGCAGACGACGGGCACGCTCCTCCGGCCCCTCCGTCCCGCGTCCGACGAGTCGCTGCACCAGTTCGTCCCAGGTGGGCGGCAGCAGGAAGATCAGCGTCGCGCTCGGCTCCGCCTTGCGCACCTGGCGCGCGCCCTGCAGGTCGATCTCCAGCAGCACGGTCTTCCCGGCGGCCAGAGCGGCGTCGATCGGCGCACGAGGGGTCCCGTACCGGGAGCGATTGTGCACCACGGCGTACTCGAGCAGTTCGCCGGCCTCGATGAGCCGATCGAACTCCGCATCGTCGACGAAGAAGTAGTGCACGCCGTCGATCTCTCCGGGGCGCGGCGCACGCGTCGTCGCCGACACCGACAGGTGGATCTCGGGATTGTGCTCGCGGATGTACGCAGCCACGGTCCCCTTGCCGACCGCCGTCGGACCCGCGAGGACGAGAAGGCGGCTACGACCGCCGCGCGGCTCGATCACCGGGAAGCGCTCGTCGAGCCAGCGCGACAACGCCGCACGCTGACGAACGCCGAGGCCGCCGAGTCGCTTGACCGGCGAGATGCCCAGGTCGTCGAGGATGCGGTCGCGCTTGCCCGCCCCGATCGCCGGGAGAGCGAGCAGGAAGTCGGTGATGCGCATCGACCCCTCGACCGAGTCGGGGTCGGCGGTCGCGCGAGCGAGCACGCTCTGCGGCGTCGTCACGCGCATCGTGAGGTCGCGCTTCAGCGCAGCACGCGCGCGTCGGCGCTCCACGGCCTTGCGGGCGGCGGCGGCGCGGTCGACTTCGGGAACGGGACGAGCCTCAGCCACGGCTGACCTCTCTGTACTCGGCGACGCGGGCGTCGATGGCGGCAGCGAGATCATGCGGACCCGCCTTCAGGATGCTGCGGCTCTCGCTCGCGATGACAGCGGCGCTCATCGAGCCGAAGCGACGGTGCACATCGACGGGCGAGGCGCCCTGTGCCCCGAAGCCCGGAGCGAGGATGGGGGCAACCGGGGTGTACGCGGCGAGTCCCGCATCCGTCCAGTCGACGGTCGCGCCGATGACGAAGCCGATGCTCCCCCACTCCCCCGTACGGCCTTGCTCGGCGTTGCGCGCGGACACCACGGAGACGATGTCCGCCGACACCGAGCGGCCCGTCGCGGACTGCGAGCGCTGCAGCGACTCCGCCTCGGGGTTGCTGGTCGCCGCGAGCACGAACACGCCCTTGCCGTGCGCGTGCGCGAGGTCGAACGTGCCGTCGAGCGCGCCGACCCCGAGGAACGGATTGACGGTCAGCGCGTCGGCCTCGAGCGACGAACCCGGTGTGAGCCAGGCCGCGGCGTACGCGTCCATCGTGGTACCGATGTCGCCGCGCTTGGCGTCGGCGATCACGATCAGCCCTGCTGCCCGTGCCGCTGACAGGACGTCCTCCAGAGCGGCGAATCCCGCGGAGCCGAAGCGCTCGAAGAACGACACCTGCGGCTTCACGATGCCCGCCCGCCCCGCAGCCGCCTCGACCGTGCGCAGACCGAAGTCGCGCACACCCGACGCGTCCTGCCCGAGCCCCCAGTCGTCGAGCAGCCCGGGGTGCGGATCGATGCCGACGCAGAGCGGGCCGCGCTCGTCGACGACGGCGCGGACCCGCTCACCGAAAGGAGTGGTCACACCGCGACCTTCCGGTCGAGTGCGTACTCCTGGAGGCTCTTCACCTGGAACCCCTCGTGTGCCGCATCCATGCCGCTCACGGCCGCACCGAGCACAGCCATCGTGGTGAACAGCGCCTTGTCGGCGGCGACCGCTGCGGCGCGGATCTCATAGCCGTCGGCACGTGCCGCACCACCCGACGGCGTGTTCACGACGATGTCGATCTCGCCGTCGTTGATGAGGTCGACGATGTTGCGGGCGCCCGACTCCTGCGTGTCGCTGTACTTCTCGACCACGGTCACGGCGATGCCGTTGCGCGAGAGGATCTCGGCCGTGCCCTCGGTCGCGACGATCGTGAAGCCCAGCTGCTGCAGGCGGTGAGCCGGCAGGATGACGGCGCGCTTGTCTGAGTCGGCGACCGAGATGAACACGGTGCCCGAGGTCGGCATCCCCCCGTACGCCGCGGCCTGGCTCTTCGCGAACGCCGTGGGGAAGTCGCGGTCGATGCCCATGACCTCGCCCGTGGAGCGCATCTCCGGCCCGAGGACCGAGTCGACGGTCTTGCCGTCGGCGGTGCGGAAGCGCTTGAACGGCAGCACGGCCTCCTTGACCGACACCGGGGCGTCGAGGGGCACGCGCGATCCGTCCTGCTCTGGCAGCATGCCCTCGGCGCGGAGCTCGGCAATGGTCGCACCGGCCATGATGCGACTCGCGGCCTTCGCCATCGGGATCCCCAGGGCCTTCGACACGAACGGCACGGTGCGGCTCGCACGCGGGTTCGCCTCGATGACGTAGAGCACGCCGGCGCTGATCGCGAACTGCACGTTGAGCAGGCCGCGCACGCCCACGCCCTTCGCGATGGCCAGGGTGGCCTCGCGGACGCGGTCGACGTCGCTGCGACCGAGCGACACGGGAGGCAGGGTGCAGCTCGAGTCGCCGGAGTGGATGCCGGCTTCCTCCAGGTGCTCCATCACGCCGCCGATGAACAGGTCGGTGCCGTCGTACAGCGCGTCGACGTCGAGCTCGATCGCGTCGTCGAGGAAGCGGTCGACGAGCAGGGGCTTGCCCTCCTCGATCACGACCTCGTCGGCGGTGCGCACGAAGTAGTCGCGCAGCGACTCGGTGGAGTAGACGATCTCCATGCCGCGTCCGCCGAGCACGAAGCTCGGACGCACCAGCACCGGGTAGCCGATCTCCTCGGCCACGGCCACGGCGCCCTCCACGTCGATCGCCGTGCCGTGGCGCGGCGCGAGCAGGCCGGCGGAGTCGAGCAGCTGCGAGAAGAGCTCGCGCTCCTCCGCGATGTCGATCGCCTCGGGGCTGGTGCCCAGCACCGTGTATCCGGCCGCCTCGATGCCCTTCGCCAGGCCGAGCGGCGTCTGACCGCCCAGCTGGCAGACCACGCCGAGGATCGTGCCGCTCGCCGCTTCGGCGTCGAGCACCTCGAGCACGTCCTCGAGCGTCAGCGGTTCGAAGTACAGACGGTCGGAGGTGTCGTAGTCGGTCGACACGGTCTCCGGGTTGCAGTTGACCATGACGGTCTCGAAGCCCGCGTCCGCGAGAGCGAACGACGCGTGCACGCAGGAGTAGTCGAACTCGACACCCTGACCGATGCGGTTGGGACCGGACCCGATGATCACGACCTTCGTGCGCTCGGAGGGCTGCACCTCGGTCTCGAAGTCGTAGCTCGAGTAGTGGTACGGAGTGAGGGCGGGGAACTCGCCAGCGCACGTGTCGACCGTCTTGTACACCGGGCGGATGCCGAGGCCGTGCCTGACCCCGCGGATCTCCGCCTCCGTCTCGCCGCGCAGCTGCGCGAGCTGTGCGTCGGAGAAGCCGTGCTCCTTGGCGTACCGCAGGATCGCCGCGTCGAGCTCTGGCGCCGTGCGCACGAGCTCGGCGACCTCGTTGATGAGCACGATCTGGTCGAGGAACCACGGGTCCATCGCCGTCGACTCGAAGGCCTGCTCGACGGTCGCGCCCTTGCGCAGCGCCTGCTGCAGCGTGACGATGCGTCCGTCCGTCGGGGTCTTCGCGATCTCCAGGAGCTCCTCGACCGACCGGTCCTCCGCGCCCCAGTGGAAGCTGGAGCCGCGCTTCTCGAGCGAGCGGAGCGCCTTCTGCAGCGCGGTCGCGTAGTTGCGGCCGATTGCCATGGCCTCGCCGACCGACTTCATGGTCGTGGTGAGCGTGGCGTCGGCGGCCGGGAACTTCTCGAACGCGAAGCGCGGGACCTTCACGACCACGTAGTCGAGCGTCGGCTCGAAGCTCGCGGGCGTCACGCCGGTGATGTCGTTCGGGATCTCGTCGAGTCGGTATCCGAGGGCGAGCTTCGCGGCGAGCTTCGCGATCGGGAACCCGGTCGCCTTGGAGGCGAGCGCACTCGAGCGGGAGACACGCGGGTTCATCTCGATGACGATGATGCGCCCGTTCGTCGGGTCGACCGCGAACTGGATGTTGCAGCCTCCGGTGTCGACGCCGACCGCGCGGATGATGTCGATGCCGATGTCGCGCATCTTCTGGTACTCGCGGTCGGTGAGCGTCAGCGCGGGGGCGACCGTGATCGAGTCGCCCGTGTGCACGCCGACGGGGTCGACGTTCTCGATCGAGCACACGACCACCGTGTTGTCGGCGGTGTCGCGCATGAGCTCGAGCTCGTACTCCTTCCATCCGAGGATCGACTCCTCGAGGAGCACCTCCGTCGTCGGGGAGTCGCGCAGTCCGGCCCCGCCGATGCGGCGGAGGTCCTCCTCGTCGTAGGCGAAGCCCGAGCCGAGGCCGCCCATCGTGAACGAGGGGCGCACCACGAGCGGGTAGCCGAGCTTCTCGGCCCCCGCGAGCAGGTCGTCCATGGTGTGCGCGATGACGCTCTTGGCGACATCCGCGCCCGCTTCGAGCACGAGCTCCTTGAAGACCTGGCGGTCCTCGCCCTTCTTGATCGCGTCGACCTTGGCGCCGATGAGCTCCACCCCGTACTTGGCGAGGATGCCGCGCTCATCGAGAGCCATCGCCGCGTTCAGAGCGGTCTGGCCGCCGAGGGTCGGCAGGATGGCGTCCGGCTTCTCCTTGGCGATGATCGTCTCGATGACCTCGGGGGTGATCGGCTCGATGTACGTCGCGTCGGCGAAGTCGGGGTCGGTCATGATCGTGGCGGGGTTCGAGTTCACGAGGATGACGCGGACGCCCTCCTCGCGCAGCACCCGGCAGGCCTGAGTGCCCGAGTAGTCGAACTCGCAGGCCTGACCGATGACGATCGGGCCGGATCCGATGACGAGAACGGAGTTGATGTCGTCGCGCTTGGGCATTACTGAGCGTCCTTCTTGTTCGCGATGACCATCTCGCGGAAGCGGTCGAAGAGATAGTTGGCGTCGTGCGGACCGGCCGCGGCCTCCGGGTGGTACTGCACCGAGAAGGCGGGGATGTCGAGGGCGCGGAGACCTTCGACGACGTTGTCGTTGAGGCCGACGTGGCTCACCTCGACCTTGCCGTAGCCGTGCGGGCTGTCGAAGGAGCCGTCGAGCGGGGCGTCGACCGCGAACCCGTGGTTGTGGGCGGTGATCTCGACCCGACCGGTCTGCTTGTCGAGCACAGGCTGGTTGATCCCTCGGTGGCCGAACGGCAGCTTGTAGGTGCCGAGACCGAGCGCGCGTCCGAGCAGCTGGTTGCCGAAGCAGATGCCGAAGAACGGCAGCCCGTCGTCGAGGACGGAGCGCAGGAGCTCGACGTGATCGCCGGACGCGGCCGGGTCGCCAGGGCCGTTCGAGTAGAACACGGCGACGGGGTCGATCGCCCGGACCTCGTCGATGGTGACGTCCTGCGGCAGCACGTGCACCTCGAAGCCGCGCGCGGCGAGGTTGTCGATCGTCGCCTGCTTGACGCCGAGGTCGAGGACGGCGAGGTTGCCGACCTTCTCGCCCACGGCATCCGTCACCGTGGCGACCTCGACCGACACCTGAGCCGAGAGGTTCTGGCCGGCCATCTGCGGGGCTTCGCGCACGATGCGCAGCTGCTCGTCGGCGTCGAGGCGCGCCGCCTCGCCCGAGAAGATGCCGCCGCGCATCGAGCCGGCCGAGCGGATGTGACGCGTGATCGAGCGGGTGTCGATGCCGCTGATGCCGACGATGCCGTCCTGCACGAGGATCTCGTCGAGGGAGGCGTTCGCGCGCCAGTTCGACACGACCCGCGAGGGGTCGCGCACGATGTAGCCGGCGACCCAGATGCGACGCGACTCGGGGTCCTCGTCGTTCATGCCGGTGTTGCCGATGTGCGGGGCCGTCTGCAGGACGATCTGTCCGGCGTACGACGGGTCGGTGAGCGTCTCCTGGTAGCCGGACATGCCGGTCGCGAAGACGACCTCGCCGAGCGTGGTGCCCAGGGCGCCGTATGCGCGGCCGCTGTGGCGGGTGCCGTCCTCGAGGACCAGGACGGCGGGTTCGGGGAGGGAGGTCATGACTGTTCTCCTGTGTCGGTCGTGGCGATGTCGTCACCGGCGCCGGAGGCGGGGACGAGTCGCTGCAGTTCTGAGATGAAGTTCTTCGGGTCGCCGTCGGTGAGGCGCAGGTAGGAGTCGACGACCGTGTCGTCGGCGGCGTTCCAGGCCACCCTGACGAGGCCGCCCGGCTCGACCACGCGGTCGATCGTGACCGTGGCCCGATCAACACCGGCGAGTCGCTCCTTGGCGAGGAACACGGTGGGTGCGCCGTCGAGGCAGAGGGCGAGACCGCGATCCGTGACCGCGACCTCTCCCCGTGCCCGGTAGGCGAGCGGAGACATGGTGAGGCGCTCGAGCGGCTGATCGTGCTTCGTCGTGGACACGTACAGCACCTCGTGCCGATCGAGGACCTCGGCGTGCTCGGGGACGCCGAGCGGGGCCGCGAGCCCCGCGTCGCGTCGGAGCCGGCGCCGCCAGGCGACGAGCATGGCGAGGAGCGCGAGCGCGGCCAGCGCGATCATCACGGCGATCGCGACGTCCCTGGGGATCATGCGCGCAGCTCCTCGACCACCGAGCCCGCTTCGACGGTCACCGTGCCACCGTGGATCGTGTACTCGACGCGTCCGGGCAGATCGCGGCCCAGGTACGGCGAGTTCGCGCTGCGGCCGTGCAGGTCCGCTTCGGTGAACACGCCGGCGACCGATGCGTCGTACAGCGTGATCTGCGCGGGGGCTCCCACCTCGAGCGCGGTGCCGTGACCCGCGAGGCGACCGATCCGGGCGGGAGCGGCGCTCATGACGCGCGCGACGTCGCTCCACCCGATCAGTCCGGTCTGCACCATCGACTGGTGCACGACGCGCAGTGCGCTCTCGAGTCCGACCATGCCGTTCGCGGCGGCCTGCCACTCGCACGCCTTGTGCTCGCTCGGGTGCGGGGCGTGGTCGGTGGCCACGATGTCGATCGTGCCGTCGGCGAGGCCCTCGCGCACGGCGAGCACGTCCTCCTCGCGCCGGAGCGGCGGGTTGACCTTGTACCGGGCGTCGTAGCCGCGGACGAGCTCGTCGGTGAGCAGCAGGTGGTGAGGCGTCACCTCGGCGGTCACCGCGATCCCCCGCTTCTTCGCCCAGCGGATGATGTCGACCGAGCCCGCCGTCGAGAGGTGGCAGACGTGCAGGCGCGAGCCGACGTGCTCGGCCAGGAGCACGTCGCGCGCGATGATCGACTCCTCGGCGACCGCCGGCCATCCGGCGAGCCCGAGCTCGGCGGAGACGACGCCCTCGTTCATCTGGGCGCCCTCGGTGAGACGGGGGTCCTGAGCATGCTGAGCGATGACGCCGTCGAACGACTTCACGTACTCCAGGGCGCGCCGCATGATCAGCGGATCGAACACGCAGAAGCCGTCGTCGCTGAACACCCGCACCTGAGCGCGCGACGAGGCCATCGCACCGAGCTCGGCCAGCCGCTCGCCCTTCTGCCCCACGGTGACGGCGCCGATCGGCTGCACGGTGGCGTACCCGGCGGCCTCCCCGAGCGCGAGCTCCTGCTCGACGACCCCGGCGGTGTCGGCGACCGGCGAGGTGTTCGGCATCGCGAAGACGGCGGTGAAGCCGCCGGCCGCCGCGGCGCGCGTTCCCGTGAGGATGGTCTCCGACGCCTCGTAGCCCGGCTCCCGGAGGTGCGTGTGCAGGTCGACCAGGCCGGGCAGGGCGACCAGGCCGGAGGCGTCGATGACGCGGGCGCCCGCCCGCTGGAGTCCTGACCCGATCTCGGCGATCCGCCCGTCCTCCACGATGATGTCGGCGCTCTCGGCGCCGAGAAGCTGTGCGCCGGTGATGACGAGGGTCTCGCTCACAGGTCTCCCCCTCGTTCGTCGTCTCGTTCGCCCGCAAGGAGCAGGTACAGCACTGCCATCCGGATGGACACCCCGTTCGTGACCTGCTCCAGCACGGTGGAGCGCGGCGAATCGGCGGCTTCGGAGGAGATCTCCAACCCGCGGTTCATGGGTCCGGGATGCATGACAATGCTATCGTCCGGCAGAGCGGCCACGCGCCGTGCGTCGAGTCCCCACCGACGGGAATACTCCCGCTCAGTCGGGAAATACGCGGCGTTCATCCGCTCCAGTTGGATTCGCAGCATCATGACGGCATCCGGCTCGTCGGCGAGCGCCTGGTCGAGGTCGTACACCACGCGCACCGGCCAGAGCGACACGTTCTGCGGAACCAGCGTCGGCGGCGAGACGAGAGTCACCTCGGCACCCAACGTGGTGAGCAGCCAGACGTTGGATCGGGCCACCCGCGAGTGCAGGACGTCGCCGACGATCACCACCCGGATGCCGGAGAGATCGCGCCCGCGGCTCTCCGAGCCGAAGCGGCGCTTGCGGATGGTGAAGGCGTCGAGCAGCGCCTGGGTGGGGTGCTCGTGCGTACCGTCTCCCGCGTTCACCACTCCCGCCGAGATCCATCCGCTCGTCGCGAGGGTCTGCGGGGCGCCCGAGGCGTGGTGGCGGATGACGACGGCATCCGCGCCCATGGCCTGCAGCGTCTGGGCCGTGTCCTTCAGGCTCTCGCCCTTGGAGACGCTCGACCCCTTCGCGGCGAAGTTGATCACATCGGCCGAGAGGCGCTTGGCGGCGGCCTCGAAGGAGATGCGGGTGCGGGTGGAGTCCTCGAAGAAGAGGTTCACGACGGTCTTGCCGCGCAGGGTCGGGAGCTTCTTGATCTCGCGCGACTGCGTGTCGGACATGTCCTCGGCGACGTCGAGGATGCGAAGGGCGGTCGCGCGATCGAGAGTGCGGGTGTCGAGGAGATGCCTCATGCCTCGATCGTCACCTCCTCGGCGTCGTCGTACTCGCGCAGGCGCACGTTGACTCGTTCCTGCCGCGAGGACGGGATGTTCTTGCCGACGAAATCGGGACGGATCGGCAGCTCGCGGTGGCCGCGGTCGACCAGGATCGCGAGGCGCACGACCGCGGGACGCCCGATCGACTGCAGAGCATCGAGGGCGGCCCTGATGCTGCGGCCGGAGAACAGCACGTCGTCGACGAGCACGACGGTGCGTCCGTCGATGCCGCCGGCAGGGATGTCGGTCGGATGCGGCGACCTGGTCGGATGCTTCGCGAGATCGTCGCGGAAGAGAGTGACGTCGAGCGCCCCGACGGGGACGGACGTCTGCGCGATCTCGCCGATCAGACGGGCGAGGCGCTGGGCGAGAGCCACTCCGCGGGTCGGAATGCCCAGCAGGACGAGGTTCTCAGATCCACGATTCGACTCGAGGATCTCATGCGCGATGCGGGTCAGTGCCCGCGTGATATCGGCGTCGTGCAGCACGGTTCGTGCGCCCATCAGCCGCTCCCTTCTCCGCCTCACGGGACGGTGTTAAAGGTTGCTTGCCTCTCCACTCTATCGGACGCGCAGGACGCGTCTCTCAGCTGGCTTCGCGGAGCACGGCGTCGGTGACCTCGTCGATCTTCTTCGAGCGGATCGGATGACCCGTGGTCGAGAGGCATCGACCGGTCTTGAGGTCCCACTTCCAGTCGTGCATGCTGCACGTCAGGATGCCGTCGTCGTCGACCTTCCCCGTCTTGGTGAGGTCGGCGCGAAGGTGCGGGCATCGCCGCTGCACGACCCAGTCGCCGATCTCAGCATCCTCGGTCTGGTCGGTCTGCTCCTGGTACCAGTTCTCGACGTACTCGATGCGGTCGACCGAGAGGCACTTGAGGAACGTGGTGAGGAACTCGTTGAACTTGCCGCTGCGACCGACCTGGAACTGCATCGACAGGAAGATCGAGTTCGACCAGTCGATCTCGTGGTCGCGGATGTTGGTGGAGACGAGGTCGGCGGGGATCGTGTACCAGTAGATGCAGTCCTCGCCGGCGTACTCGCGCACCTTCGCGCGCGGGAAGTCCACGACCATGTCGAGGTCGCCGATCTTGAAGCGCACGTTGCCGCCCACACCGAGGCGGATGGTGCGGGACTTCTTCAGCAGCGGCTCCCACCAGGCCTTGAGCTCCTCCAAGATCTCCTGGGCGGGCAGCACCTCGGCACGCGACGCCACTTCGTCACGGATCTCCTGCTGGCGGCTGGCGCGCTGCTCCTCGAGGTAGTCCCACTTCTCGTCGAAGATGTGCGCGAGCTCGGCGTCCGAGTAGAGCGTCTGCTCGGTCGTGACCTCGCCGTCGTCGACGGTGACGACTGTGCCGGGGACGAACAGCTGGCCGTCGTACTGGGGCGCGAGCTCGCGCATGTGCGCGAGGAACTGCTTCTGGTCCGTGAAGATCGACTCCCCGTTGCGCCCGATCCCGTTGAAGTCGAACAGGTCGTCGCGCAGGAACATGGGCGGCCCCGCCATGGGGAACACGTGGGGCGCATCGACCTTCTCGATGTAGTACATCGCGCGCTTGTTCTGCGCCTCGCGCTTGAGCTTCGCGAAGTTCTGCTTCGCGTCCAGCGGCAGGTCGTAGACCATGGGCCACCAGATCGCTCCGGAGACCTGCGTGAAATACGCATCCGGCTTGCCGAAGTGCAACAGGCTCTCGAGGTCGAGCGGGTGCGAGTCGTTCTGGTTGAGCACTGAGCCCGTGCCGTCGTCGACGCTCAGCGAGGAGTCGCCGATCGGCCCGTCGCTGGGCGCGCGGAGAGGCGTGATCATGATCTTCAGGTCGCCCCGCTCGATGATCTCGCCCGCCGGCGCGTACGTGATGTTCGTGTACCCGAGCGCACGGATGTCCTGCTCGAGGTCGTCGATCGGGTACTCCGGGAGAAGCACCTCGATGTCCTTGCGGATGTAGCGCTCCAGCAGCTTCGGATCGAAGTGGTCGCGGTGCCGGTGCGAGATGTAGAGGAAGTCGGCCTCGCGGCCGAAGCGCTCCCAGTCGAGACCGCGGTTGTCGGGGAACGGGAACCACGAGCCGAAGAAAGAGGGCCCGAGGACGGGGTCGCAGATGATGTTCCCGCCGACTGTCTCGATGAACATCCCGGCGTGGCCGAGTCCCGTGATCCGCATGCATTCCTCCTGAGGTGAACCGTTCGATTCTACCGGCGCGCTCCTGGACGACCGCGGTGACCGGCCGGGAGAAATCACCCGGCGTCGAAGAGACCGCGGATGTCGTCGGCCGTGAGTGTCTGCGCGAACAGCTCGTCGTCGTCGAGGACCGCCGTGAAGAGGCGCGCCTTGCGCCGCTGCAGGTCGAGCACCTTCTCCTCGATCGTGCCCGCCGCGATCATCCGGTACACCATCACCTGCTCGGTCTGTCCGATGCGGTGGGTGCGGTCTATCGCCTGCTCCTCGGCCGCCGGGTTCCACCACGGGTCGAGCAGGAAGACGTAGTCGGCCTGCGTGAGGGTGATCCCGAATCCTCCGGCCTTGAGACTGATGAGGAACACGGGCTGCTCCCCCGCGGCGAAACCGTCGACGACCTCCTGCCGTCTCCTGGTCGACCCGTCGAGCCGGGCGAACGGCACGGACTCCTTCTCCAGTCGTTCCGCCGCCATGTCGAGGAAGGACGTGAACTGGCTGAACACCAGCGCGCGGTGCCCTTCGGCCTGCAGCTCGGCGACGCGTTCGAGGAGCACGTCGAGCTTGCGCGAGCCGACACCCGCGTCGCTCGCGTCGATCAATCCGGGGGCGAGGCTCAGCATGCGCAGGAGGGTGAGCGAACGGAAGACGATGAAGCGGTTCCGATCGAGATCCTGCAGCAGACCGAGAACCTTCTGCCGCTCGCGCTGAAGCACGACGTCGTAGACCGCCCGGTGGGCAGGGCTCAGCTCGATCTCGAGCACCTGCTCCTGCTTCGGTGGCAGCTCGGGGGCGACGGACTCCTTGGTGCGACGCAGCACGAGCGGGCGGATCCGACGCCGCAGCTGTTCCAGTCGACGACGCCGGTACTGACCTCCCTCGGCGTTCTCCGGCACCTTCCCCTGCTCGATCGGCTGGATGTACCGCTCGCGGAACGCCCTGGCCGACGCGAACAGTCCAGGAGCCGTCAGCGCGAGCAGCGCCCAGAGCTCCGACAGGCTGTTCTCCAGAGGAGTCCCCGTGACGGCGTACGTCACTTCGGCGGGGAATCCGGCGACGGCGCGGTGCAGTCTCGTGGCCGGATTCTTCACGAACTGGGCCTCGTCGAGCACCAGGGCGGCCCACTCGACGGCGCTGAAATCCCGCTCGTCGAGCCGGGCCACCGCGTACGACGTCACGACGAGATCCGCCGTCGACGCGATCTCGTCGAGTCGCATGCCACCGCGCGTCGCCGACGTCGCCTCGACCACGGCGACCCGAAGTCCCGGGGCGAAGCGCCTCGCCTCGGAGCGCCAGGCCCCGACCACCGAGGTCGGCGCGATCACGAGGAACGGGCGCACCTCCCCGGCATCCCGCGCGTGCTGCGCGAGCGCGAGCATCTGCAGAGTCTTGCCGAGGCCCATGTCATCCGCGAGGATCCCGCCGAGGCGATGCGCCCACAGGAATGCGAGCCACTCGAAGCCCTGCTGCTGATACGGGCGGAGCCCGACGGTCAGCGACGCGGGAGCCGGCACGTGCGGCACGCCCTCCGCGCCGCGGAGAGCGTCGGCGGTCGCCCGCCATGTGACCGCGGGGATAGCCTCATCGGCGAGATCCTCGAAGTCCTCCCAGAGGGCGAGCTGGTGCCGGTTGATCCGCGGACCCGTCTCCCACTCGTCCAGCTCGCCCGCCTCGTCGATGAGATCGCGCAGGCGACCGAGCGCAGGATGCGCGAGCGAGAAATAGCTGCCGTCGACGAGCAGCAGCTTCTTCCGCCCCTTACTCAGCGCGGAGAACAGCGGTTCGAATGGGATGCTGCGCCCGTCGATGCGCACGATCACGCCGAGGTCGAACCAGTCCGCATCCGTCGACTCGACCGTGGTGACGGTGATCTCCGGCTCTCCGCTCAATTCGTTGTAGGTCTTGCGGCGCCCCGTGGACTCCGTGCGCACGCCGATCGCCTCCAGCGCGGGAACGACATGGGTCGCGAACTCCGCCGCGTCGACGTCGTGCAGCGTGCCGCCTCCGTCGAACGGGATCCCGGAGGCCGTCGGCCACGCCGTCTCGATCGCCGTCAGGAGCGCGCGCTCAGCCACGGCGTCCCGCACCGCGTCGGCGGAGCTCGAGAGCGGAAAGCGACCGAACCCGGGGTATTCCCAGCCGAGGGAGAAGCGGATGCTGTCGCCCCGGAGGTGGTCGACCGAGAGCACGGCGACCGGAGCGGGCAGCGAGGGCGGCGTGAAGCCGCCCTCACCGCGAAGGGCCACGGTGCGGGCGAGAAGGGGGTAGGCGTCGCGGAGGAAGGCGCTCTCCTCCCCCTCCGGCACGACAACGGACCCGGCCACTCCGAGCAGCGGCAGCACCGAGGGCGCGAGCGCCACGCCGCCGAGGCGCAGTCGCATCCTGGTCCCCTCGACGGATGCCGCGTACACGCCGGTGCGCCCGATCGCCCTCGTGTCGGCGGCCGGGACGGCGACGTCGTCGAAAGAGACCTGCGCTCGCAGGTGGAGGGCGCCGTCGTCGCCGCGACGCAGACCGCCGGTCACGACCGCGCGCTCGGCGAGCTCGACTGTGACGTCCTTCCGCGTCGAGACGAGCGCCACGCCGTGCTCGTCCGCCGCCCGCAGATGGGGCCAGAGGAGCGGCGACTCGACATGATCGAGGATGAGCCACTCCCCCGACGCCCCGGAGAGCAGGGAGTCGCGGGAGATGTTCAGCAGATCCGCGAACCAGCGTGAGGCGATGGCCGGGAACTGCGAGCCGGGGCGTCGGACGGCATCCCACGACGCCTGTCCCTGGATCCACGCCCCCGTGGCCTCGCTGCGTACGAGCGGGCGCACGCCGAGCAGGATCTCCCCCTCGCGCTTGGCGACGTCGCGCGGGCTCGCCGCTCGCTGCGGACGTGCCGACCACGAGCCGCGCGCGTCGCGCAGACGCAGCTCGACACCGAGCGCGAGCGGGGTGTCGCCGTCACGGACCTTCGCCGGGAGCAGAGACCGCCAGTCGTTCATCTGGTCATCGTCTCCCGGACCACCGACAGCGACGCCGCGGTGCCGCGGTGCCGCGACGGCAGCTCAGGCCGCTCGGGCCACCCGCGCGAGCACGCCGTGCACGAACGCGCCCGAATCGTCGGTCGAGAACTCCTTGGCGAGCTCGACCGCCTCGTCGATCGCGACGGCCGTCGGCACCTCGTCGTTGAAGAGGATCTCCCAGACGCCGATCCGCAGCAGGGCCCGGTCGACCGCGGGCATCCGCTCCAACTTCCAGTCGCGGCTGTGGGTGGTGATGTGTTCGTCGATCTCGTCGCGGTGGTCGATGATGCCGTCGACCACCTCGCGGGCGTACAGCCAGGAGGCCTCGCGAGCGGGCTCGCTGGCAGCGCGCGACGCCTCGGCGGCGAGGGTGACCGCCAGGTCGTCGCCGCGGACGTCGGACGAGAACAGGATGTCGAGTGCGCGCTTGCGCGCCTTCGTGCGGGCGCTCACGCCTTACTTCTCGCGGCCGAGGTAGTCGCCCGTGCGGGTGTCGACCTTGACCTTCGTGCCCGCCTCGACGAACAGCGGGACCTGGATCTCGTAGCCGGTCTCGAGCGTCGCGGGCTTCGTGCCGGCCGACGAGCGGTCGCCCTGCAGACCGGGCTCGGTGTAGGTGATCTCGAGGATGACCGACGCGGGGAGGTCGATGTACAGCGGGTTGCCGTTGTTGAGCGCGATCGTCACCTGCTGGTTCTCGAGCAGGAAGTTCTTCGCGTCGCCGACCGTCGGAGCGCCGACCGTGATCTGATCGAAGTCGGTCTGGTCCATGAAGACGTAGCCGTCGCCGTCGGTGTACAGGTAGGTGAAGTCGCGGCGGTCGACGTTCTCGATCTCGATCTTCGCGCCGGCGTTGTAGGTGCGGTCGACGACCTTGCCGGAGACGACGTTCTTCAGCTTGGTGCGCACGAACGCACCGCCCTTGCCGGGCTTCACGTGCTGGAACTCGATGACGCTCCAGAGCTGTCCATCGATGCTGAGGACGACGCCGTTCTTGATGTCTGCGGTAGATGCCATGCGCGGAAGTTCCGTTTCGTGAGTCCGTGGGGCCGCTCTCATCCGGGTGGAGACCGGGGCGGCCGACAGTCGATTCTACGGGATGAGCGCGGCGAGCTGTCGCACGGCGGTCTCGTAGCCCGAGACGCCCTCCCCGATCACGCGCACGGCCGCCACGTCATCGAGGTACGAGTGGTGGCGGAACTCCTCGCGGGCGTAGACGTCCGAGATGTGCACCTCGGCGAACGGGAGAGCCACCCCGGTGAGGGCGTCTCGCAGCGACACCGAGGTGTGCGTGAGGCCACCGGGGTTGATGACGATCGCCGCGCAGTCCTCCCGCGCGGCGTGGATCGCGTCGATCAGGACGCCCTCGTGATTGCTCTGGATCGCGCGGAGCTCGAACCCGCGCGAGGCCGCGGCGTCGGTCGTGAGGGCGACGACGTCGGCGAGCGTCGCGGTGCCGTAGAGCTCCGGTTCCCTGGTTCCGAGAAGATTGAGGTTCGGACCGTTGACGAGGAGGATCCGCCGCGTCACGCCCCCACCTCCTGGTACGCCGCGAACAGCAGCGACTCGTCGGGTGCCTGGAGCACGGTGGGCTTCGCGATGTCGTCGAGCAGGATGAAGCGCAGCATGCCGCCCCGGCTCTTCTTGTCGCGCTGCATCGTCGCGAGCAGCTGCGGCCACGCGCCGGCGCGGTACGAGGTGGGCAGACCGAGGGATTCGAGGACCGACCGGTGGCGCTCTGCCGCGGCGTCGGGGAGGCGCCCCGCGAGGCGGGAGAGCTCGGCGGCGTACAGCATCCCGACCGAGATGGCGGCGCCGTGCCGCCAGCGGTAGCGCTCCGCGTGCTCGATCGCGTGACCGAGCGTGTGACCGTAGTTCAGGATCTCCCTCTGACCGGCCTCGCGGAAGTCGTCGGAGACGACCTCCGCCTTCATGCCGATGGCCAGCTCGACCGCGCGGCGGAACTCGTCCGTCGTGGTGTCGACGGCGCGCTGCGGGTCGGCCTCGATGATGTCGAGGATCTCCGGGGCCCAGATGAACCCGGCCTTCACGACCTCCGCGTAGCCCGCGGTCGCCTCGTTCGGGCTCAGGCTGCCGAGTTCGTCGAGGTCTCCGATCACCGCACGCGGTGCCCAGAACGCGCCGACGAGGTTCTTGCCCTCGGCGGTGTTGATCCCGGTCTTGCCGCCTACGGCGGCATCGACCAGCCCGAGCACCGTCGTCGGGACCTGCACGACCTGCACGCCGCGCAGCCATGTCGCGGCGACGAAGCCGGCGAGGTCGGTCACGGCGCCGCCGCCGTACCCGATCACGGCATCCGTCCGTGTGAAGTCGGCCTGCCCCATCACCTGCCAGCAGAACGCCGCGACCTCGATGCGCTTGCCCTGCTCCGCGTCCGGCACCTCGGCGAGGAGCACTTCGCGCTGGCCGTTCGCCGTGTCGGCGAGCAATCGGTCACGCAGCTCGGCGGCGCGGGCGGCCAGCGTCGGCGGATGCACGACGAGCACCTTGCGCACTCCGGGATCCAGCGCCCCCGACACCCGGTCGAGGATGCCGCGGCCGATCGCGATGTCGTACGGGGTCTCCCCCGTCACGCTGATGGTCGTGGTGCTCATTCCAGTCCTCTCCTCCACGCGGCGATCTCCTCCGCGATCCGCTGCATCGGTCGACGCGACGTGTCGACCGTGACCGATGCCACTTCTTCGTACCAGCCCCGGCGCTCCTCGAAGATGCGAGTCCACGCGGTCACGGGGTCGTCTCCCGCGAGAAGCGGTCGCCCTCCCCCGCCGATCCGATGCACGACCGCCTCGGGCGCGACGGTCAGGAACACGACGGGGTGCTCGGCGAGCAGGGCCCGTGTGTCCGCGTCCGTGACAGCTCCTCCGCCCAGGGAGATCACGCCGCCCTCGGCCAGCGCCGCGGCGACCGCCTCCCGCTCGAGCTCGCGGAACCGCGACTCCCCGAACTCGGCGAAGATCTTCGGGATCGGACCGTGCGCGCTGACGACCCGCTTGTCGGTGTCGACGAAGGGGACACCGAGTCGGCGTGCCACCCGACGACCCACACTGGTCTTGCCGGCGGCCATCGGGCCGACCAGCACCAGCGTCAGCGGGTCAGCCTCGCTCGTCATGCGCGATGAGCGCCGCCTCGGAGGCCGGAGCCGTGCGCAGCTCGGCCGGGATGGCGTCGAGGTACGACTCGAGGTTGCGCCGGGTCTCGCCGACGCTGTCGCCGCCGAACTTCTCGAGCACGGCACGGGCGAGTTCGATCGCGACCATGGCCTCCGCGACCACGCCGGCTGCGGGGACCGCGCACACGTCGGAGCGCTGGTGGTGCGCCGTGGCGTCCTCACCGGTCGCGACGTCGATCGTGCGCAGCGCGTGCGGCACGGTGGCGATCGGCTTCATCCCAGCGCGGACGCGCAGGACGGTACCCGTCGACATCCCTCCCTCGGTGCCGCCTGCGCGGTCGGAACCGCGTGTGATGCCGTCGCCCGTCGCGAACAGCTCGTCATGGGCGGCCGAGCCGCGGCGGCGGGTCGTCTCGAAGCCGTCGCCGACCTCGACCCCCTTGATCGCCTGGATGCTCATGAGCGCCTGCGCCAGACGTGCGTCGAGGCGGCGGTCCCAGTGCACGTGCGATCCGAGCCCCGGCGGCAGGCCGTACGCGAGCACCTCGACGATGCCGCCCAGCGTGTCGCCGTCCTTCTTCGCGTCGTCGACCTCGGCGACCATGCGTGCGGAGGTCTCGGCGTCGAAGCAGCGCAGCGGATCGGCGTCCAGAGCCTCGACGTCGTCTGGCGTGGGCAGCTCGGCGTCCTCCGGCACCCGCACGGGGCCGATCGACAGGGTGTGACTGACGAGACGGATGCCGAGCTCGCCGAGGAACGACCGCGCGACCGCTCCGAGTGCCACGCGGGCTGCCGTCTCCCGGGCGCTGGCACGCTCCAGGATCGGTCGGGCCTCGTCGAAGTCGTACTTCTGCATGCCGACGAGGTCGGCGTGACCCGGCCGCGGGCGGGTGAGCGGGGCGCTCCGTCCCCGCGACCGGTCGGTGAGCTCGATGGGCTCGGGGTTCATGACCTCGATCCACTTCGGCCACTCGGTGTTGCCGATGCGCAGGGCGATCGGGCTGCCGAGCGTCTTGCCGTGCCGCACGCCGCCCGAGATGGAGAGCTCGTCCTGCTCGAACTTCATGCGCGATCCCCGGCCATAGCCGAGCTTCCGTCGCGCCAGGTCGGCCTGAATGGCCTCGGACGACACCGGAACACCCGAGGGCAGTCCCTCCATGACGGCAATGAGTTCTGGGCCGTGCGATTCGCCGGCCGTGAGCACGCGGAGCATTGCTCTAGTCTCCCATGAGCCGCGACCCCGCTCGTGCCCCGTGTCGTCCTAAGACCGCAGAACCCCGCGCATCGCCTCGACCATGCTCTCTTCGTCGGGCAGGGCGCGGTCCTGATCGCCGTGGTGGAAGATGCGGATCTGACGCACGGCCTGGTGCAACAGCATCCCGAGACCCGAGATCGATCGACCAGGCCATCGCGCGGCGAGGGTGGACGGCCACGGCGCGTACGCGACGTCGAACAGCACGCCGCCGTTCTCGCCGAGCCGTGCGACCACGCGCTCGTCGAGCGACGTCCCGCTGGGCAGCGTGGCGATCGTCACGGACACAGGCTCGGCCGGCACGTCGAAGGTCTGCACGGAGCCGGTGAGCCCCAGACGCACGGCAAGAGCGAGCAGCCCCTCGGCGCGGCGCGGTCGACGTGCGCGCACGTCGACCCGTCGCGCGCCCATCTCGGCGACGGCCACGAGAGCGGATGCCGCCGTCGCGCCGGCCCCGAGGATCCGAACCGAGTCGACGTCCGCGACGCCGTCCTCACCCAGTGCGTCGATGATCCCGCCCACATCGGTGTTGAAGCCCTGCGGCCCGTCGGCGAGGAGCAGGGTGTTCACGGCGCCCGTGAGGTCGGCGTGCCGGTCGCGGATCACCGCCGCCCGGTGCGCCTGCTCCTTCAAGGGCATCGTGAGCGAGAGGCCCCGCCAGGAGTCGTCGAGAGACGCCAGCGCATCGCCGAACGCGACCTCGTCGACCCGGCGCCTGGTGTACTCCCAGTCCAGGCCGAGTGCGCGGTAGGCCGCGCTGTGCAGCTGCGGGGAGCGGGAGTGCGCGATCGGGTCGCCCCAGACAGCGAGGTTCGACCGGGTCATCCCGCCGAGCATCCTCCGTCGGGGTTCTCCTGGCACCACTTCTCCCACTTCTCCACGCCCTGGAGGTGCTCCTCGTAGGTTTCCGAGAACTGCGTCTCACCGGTCGCGAGGTTGATGGTGACGAAGTAGAGCCATGGCCCCTCGGCCGGGCTCATCGCCGCCTTGATGGCCGCGTCGCTCGGGCTCGCGATCGGTGTCACGGGAAGCCCGACGTTGACGTAGGTGTTCCACGGGTTCGGATCAGCGAGCGCCTCGGCGGAGCTCGACACGACGCCCTCATGCAGCGAGCCGTAGCCGTACTGCGCCGTCGAGTCCATCTGCAGCTTCATGTCGATGTCGAGACGGTTCTGGATCACGCGAGACACCTTCGCGAAGTCTGCCGTGGCTCCCTCGCGCTGGATGATGGAGGCGATCGTGAGGATGCGCTGGGCATCCTCCGCCGGCACGCCCGCCGCGTTCAGCGACTCCCACGTGCGGTCCACCATGCGCTGAATGACCTGCTGGGCCGTGACGCCGGGGTCGAACGTGTAGACGGCGGGGAACAACCAGCCCTCGAGGCTCTGCGCGTCGACGCCGTAGGCGGCCGGCCCGAGGTCGATGGCCGCCTGGAAGTCCTCCACCGGCATCCCCAGCGACTCCGCGATCGTCGGGAGCGACGACTCGATGGTCGCCCCCTCGGACACGCTCGCCGAGTTCTCCCTCTTGTTCTCCGGGTTCTGGAGGGCCTCGAGCGCTGCTTCCGCGGTCATCTTCTCCTGCAGGCTGTAGATGCCCGGGTAGAACGTGACCGCGATGTTCTCGTCGACGAGGTAGTTGTAGAAGACGTCCTCGGTTCGGGTGACGCCCGCGTCGAACAGCGACTTGGAGACCGGGCCTCCCGTGTCACCCTCCTTGATCGTGACGAGCACCTCGCCGGTGGCCTGACCGGCCTCCCAGTCGTCGGGCTCGCCCCATCCCATCGCGTCGCTGATCTTGTCGCCGTAGGTGTTCCACGCCCACACGCCGCCGGCGACGATGCCGCCGATCACGACGAGCACGATGATGAGCGCCACGAGACACCCGGTGCGGCGCTTCTTGTTGGGGGCGGCGGGCCTGTCGTGGTCTCGAGAGTCGTCGTGGAAGAGGTCGTCGAGGCTGCCGCTGCGAGCCGGCGTCTCCGTCGCGAGGTCATCGGAACGCGGAGACCCTGCGGCGTGTGCCGGCTCTGCGGATCGCGCGGGCTCGGCAGCCCGGGCACTGCTCGACGTCGCGTCCGGCTCCCCCGATGCGGCGGGCATGGCTGGCGTGGTCGACGCCGTTACCGGAACAGCGCGCGTCGGTGTGCCTGCCTCCTCATGACCGACGGGAGACGCGTGCGCCCCGTCGTCGGCGGGGCCGGCGGATGGCTCGTCGAGCCTGGCGCCCGAACGCGTCGCGGCCTCGCGCGCCGCACGACGCGAGCCCGGGGCCGGCGGGGTGTTGTCCACCGTCGGGCTCTGCTGCGTGGGGTCGGGGAGGTTCTCGAACAGGTCACCCAGGCGGGCGTCCGGATCGTGCTGAGGGGAGGCACTCTCACGTTCGGGCATTGTCAGGGGGACTCCTCGTCGAGCGGAATCGTGGCTCCGGGCGGGTTTCCGGTGCTCTTCTCCGTGTCTATCGCCTGCTGCAGCAGCACCACGGCGGCGACCTGATCCACAATGCTACGAGAATTCTTCTGGGTTCTGCCCGAAGATCTCAGGGCGGCGTGTGCCGTCACCGTGCTCAGTCTCTCGTCGACCAGGCGGATCGGCAGGCCGAGACGGTCCGCCAGGGCCGCCGCGAAGTCGCGCGCGTCCGTGGTGGAAGCGGTGTCGGCGCCCTGCAGGTTCACCGGCAGACCCACGACCACTTCGAGGGGTTCGTGCTCCGCGACGATCTCCGAGATCCGAGCGATCGACGCGTCGTCCCGCGTGACCGTCTCGACGGGCACAGCGAGCATGCCGTCGGGGTCGCACCTCGCGACGCCGATCCGTGCGCGACCGACGTCGATCCCGATCCGCACACCGCGCCGGAAGCCGGTCACGCTGCCTGCAGCTCCTGCGAGACGGCCTCGAGCGCCGCACCGAGCGCTGCGGCGTCGGTGCCTCCGCCCTGCGCGACGTCGTCGCGTCCGCCTCCGCCACCGCCGAGCACCGATGCGGCGCGCTTCGCCAGGGCACCCGCCTTGGCACCGGCGGAGCGGGCGGCGTCGTTCGTGGCGACCACGACGACCGGCCGACCGTTCACCACTCCGCCGAGCGCGACGACCGCGGCATCGGAGCCGAGTCGGTCGCGCACACCGAGGACGATGTCGCGCAGGTCGTCCGCCGAGGCGAGCTCGCCGAGCGACTGCGCAGCGAGGCGGAAGGATCCGACGCGCGTCGCGGCGTCGGCGATCGCGGGCACCTGACCGGCGCGCTCCTTCGCCTCGAACTGGGCGATGCGCTTCTCGGCGGCCTTGAGGCTCGACGACAGGTCGGCGACGCGCTCGACGAGCTGGTCGCGCGGTGCCTTCAACGACGCGGTGAGCTGCGACACGAGAGCACGCTCGGCGGCGAGCTCGCGGAAGGCGTCCTGTCCGACGAGTGCCTCGATGCGGCGGTTGGAGGCGCCGACCGACGACTCCCCCACCAGGCTCACGAGACCGATCTCGGAACTGCTCGCGACATGCGTGCCTGCGCAGAGCTCACGCGACCAGGGACCGCCGATGTCGACCATCCGCACGACGTCGCCGTACTTCTCGCCGAACAGCGCCATGGCGCCGGCTTCCTTCGCCTCGTCCAGCGTGACGATGCGCGTGGTGACCTCGAGCGCGTCGTGGACGGCGCGGTTCGTGATCTCCTCGATCTCGGTCTTGGTGTCGGCGGACAGCGCCTGCGACCAGGAGAAGTCGAAGCGCATGTACCCGGCTCGGTTCAGCGAGCCGGCCTGAGTGGCCGTCGGGCCCAGGGTGTCGCGCAGCGCGGCGTGCACCAGGTGCGTCGCCGAGTGCGCCTGCCTGGCCGCGCGTCGGTTCGCTGCGTCCACGATCGTCGTCGCGGTGTCGTCGACCGACACGGATCCGCGGGTCACCTCGACCGTGTGGCTGATCAGACCCGGTACGGGCTTCTGCACGTCGAGGACCTCGAGCTCGTACCCGGGGCCGACGATCACGCCCTTGTCGGCCACCTGACCGCCCGACTCCGCGTACAGCGTCGTCTCGGCGAGCACGACCTCGGCGATCTGGCCCTCGGAGGCGCTGCGGACGACCTGGCCGTCGACGAGGATGCCCAGCACGCGCGAGTCGACCTCGAGCTCGGAGTAGCCGTCGAAGCCGGTCTCGCCCAGCGCCCGGAGGTCGCGGTAGACCGAGACGTCGGCGAGCTGACGCTTGCGGTTGCGGGCGTCGGCCTTGGCGCGGTCGCGCTGCTCCTTCATGAGCGAGTCGAAAGCCGCACGGTCGACCTCGAGCCCTGCTTCCTCGGCGACCTCGAGCGTCAGGTCGATCGGGAAACCGTACGTGTCGTGCAGCAGGAACGCCTCGCGACCGCTGAGCGCGCTGCCGCCGCCCTTCTTCGTCTCGTCGAGCGCGAGATCGAGGATGGTCGATCCCTGCGCGAGGGTGCGCCGGAAGGTCTCCTCCTCGGCGAATGCCGCGGCGGAGAGCGTCGACCAGTCGGACTCGAGCACCGGGTACGCCGTCTTCATGGCGTCGCGCGACGCGGCGAACAGCTCGGGGAACGACGGGGCGTCGACACCCAGCAGCCGCATCGCGCGGACCGTGCGGCGCATCAGGCGGCGCAGGATGTAGCCGCGCCCCTCGTTCGAGGGACGGACGCCGTCGGACAGCAGCATGAGCGACGAACGCACGTGATCGGCGACCACACGGAACCGCACATCGTCCTCGTGCGCCGCCCCATAGCGTCGACCGGACAGCTCGACCGCGCGGTCGAGCACCGGACGCACCTGGTCGGTCTCGTACATGTTCTCGACGCCCTGCTTGAGGAAGGCGACGCGCTCGAGGCCCATGCCGGTGTCGATGTTCTTCATCGGCAGCTCGCCGACGATGTCGAACTCCGTCTTGCCGCGGATGTTCTCGATGAAGTCCTGCATGAACACGAGGTTCCAGATCTCCAGGAACCGGGTGTCGTCGGCGGCCGGACCGCCGTCCTTGCCGTATGAGGGTCCGCGGTCGAAGAAGATCTCGGAGTCGGGGCCGCCCGGACCCGGCTGACCCGTGTTCCAGTAGTTGTCGGCGCGTCCCAGGCGCTGGATGCGCTCGGGCTTCAGACCGATGATGTCGCGCCAGATGGACTCCGCCTCGTCGTCGGTCTCGTAGACGGTGACCCAGAGGTCCTTCTCATCGAAGCCCAGACCGCCGTCGGACTCGGAGCTGGTGAGCAGCTCCCAGGCGTAGCGGATCGCCCCCTCCTTGAAGTAGTCGCCGAACGACCAGTTGCCCAGCATCTGGAAGAACGTGCCGTGCCGGGCCGTGCGACCGACCTCTTCGATGTCGTTCGTGCGGATGCACTTCTGCAGGTCGGCGATGCGCGGGTGCGGCGCGGGAACGACGCCCGTGAGATACGGGATCATCGGCACCATGCCGGCGACGGTGAACAGCAGCGACGGGTCGTCGCTGACGAGCGACGAGGACGGGACGATGAGGTGGTCGTTCTTCTCGAAGTAGTCGAGGTAGCGCTGCGCGATCTCCGCAGTGTTCATGGGTGTGCCGGGTGTCCTTGCGTACGGGATGGGGGATGCGGGCAGGCGGATGGCGCGTCGAGGCGCCGCCCGCTCAGTCGTCTGCGGGGTCGGTGAGTCGCGCCTGCTGCTCGCGGTAGGCGTCGCCGATGATCGTCGTGAACTCGTTGATCCGGGCGTCGACCTCGGCGAGGATGTCGTGCCCGCGCGGGTCCTTGTTCATGAAATGCGCCGCGACGAAGCCGCCGATCACGCCGATCAGGAACCACAGCACGTTCTTCATGTCGTCATCCTCGTGTCAGACCCGCGGAGGCGCGGTCTCTCCATCGTATGCGGAAACGGCAGAAGGCGCCGGGTGACCCCGACGCCTTCTGCTGTGTTGCGGATCCTGTGTGGGGATCAGCGAGCTGCGTAGTACTCGACGACGAGCTGCACTTCACAGGTCACGGGGACCTCGGCGCGCTTCGGGCGACGGACCAGGCGAGCCTGCAGCTTGTCGAGCTCGACCTCGAGGTAGCCCGGAACGGGAGGCAGGACCTCGGCGTGACCGCCGGCGGCTGCGACCTGGAAGGGCTCGGTGCCCTCGCTCTTGGCCTTGACGTGGATGAGCTGACCCGGCTTCACACGGAACGACGGGCGGTCGACGAGCTGACCGTCGACGAGGATGTGACGGTGCACGACGAGCTGGCGAGCCTGCGCGGTGGTGCGGGCGAAGCCCGAACGCAGCACGAGGGCGTCGAGACGCATCTCGAGGAGCTCGACGAGGTTCTCACCGGTCAGGCCGTCCTGACGACGCGCCTCGTTGAAGGTGTTGCGCATCTGCTTCTCGCGGATGCCGTACTGCTCGCGAAGACGCTGCTTCTCGCGCAGGCGGACGGCGTAGTCGCTGTCTGCCTTGCGCTTGGTGCGGCCGTGCTCGCCGGGAGCGTAGGGACGCTTCTCGAGGTAGCGGGCGGCCTTCGGGGTGAGGGCCACGCCGAGGGCGCGGCTGAGACGGACCTTGCGGCGGTCCTGGGACTTCGTGGTCACGAAGCTGTCCTTCCGATGACGCGGTCGCGGCTTTCGCGACTCGCGGACGTATCGCCGCGTTCTGCCTCGGAGCGCACGCCGGGGCGCTGTCGAGGTGTGGTGTGAACGAGGAGATGCCCGAAAACTCGGTTTCGAGCCGCTCGATCTTATCAGATCCGACTCAACGCCCGTCGAGGATGCGCCGGATCCGCTCCAGTCGCGCGGAGATGTCGCGCTCGGCGCCGAGGTTCTTCGGCTCGTAGTAGCGACGACCGCGCAGCTCGTCGGGGAGGTACTGCTGCGGGAGGATGCCGAACTCGCTGTCGTGCGGATAGACGTAGCCGCGTCCGTGACCCAGGCGCTTCGCACCCGGGTAGTGCGCGTCGCGGAGGTGCAGCGGCACCCGCCCGAAGCCTCCGGCGCGGATATCGGCGATCGCGGCATCGATGCCCGAGTAGGCGGCGTTCGACTTCGCGGTCGTCGCGAGATAGACGGTGGCCTCCGCCAGCGGGATCCGCCCCTCCGGCATACCGATGAACGCCACGGCATCCGCCGCCGCGACGGCGATCGAGAGCGCCTGCGGATCGGCGAGACCGACGTCTTCCGACGCGGAGATCACGAGCCTCCTGGCGATGAAACGCGGATCCTCCCCCGCCTCGATCATCCGGGCGAGGTAGTGGAGGGCGGCGTCGGGGTCGGAGCCGCGGATCGACTTGATGAAGGCGCTGATGACGTCGTAGTGCTCATCGCCCTGACGGTCGTAGCGGAGCAGGGCCTTGTCGACGGCCTGCGCGACGTCGTCGGCCGTGACCGCCGGGGCAGCCGCAACCTCGTCCCCGGCGTCGGAGTCGTCCTCGGTGCGGGGCGACCCGCTCGCATGCGACAGCGCGACCGCCGCTGCGGCCTCCAGACCCGTCAGCGCACGACGGGCGTCGCCGGAGGCGAGACGGATGAGGGCCGACCGCGCGTCGTCGGCGAGCGTCACGGCGCCGTTCAGACCTCGCGCGTCACCCACCGCCCGATCGACGAGCACGCCGATGTCGTCGTCCGTGAGCGGCTGCAGCGTGAGCAGCAGCGAGCGGGACAGCAGCGGGGAGATGACCGAGAACGACGGGTTCTCGGTGGTCGCGGCGATGAGGATGACCCAGCCGTTCTCGACGCCGGGCAGGAGTGCGTCCTGCTGCGCCTTCGTGAACCGGTGGATCTCGTCGAGGAAGAGGATGGTGGTCTGGCCGTACAGGTCGCGCTGGGTGATCGCCTCCTGCATCACCTCGCGCACGTCCTTCACGCCGGCCGTGATCGCCGAGAGCTCGACGAAACGGCGCCCCGACGAGCGGGCGATGGCCTGCGCGAGGGTGGTCTTCCCTGTGCCGGGTGGGCCCCACAGGATGATCGACACGGCCCCGGGCGACGACGCGGCCGGGTCCGCCAACGCCACGATCGGCGACCCGGCGCGGAGAAGATGCTTCTGACCGGCGACCTCGTCGAGCGACACCGGGCGCATGCGCACGGCGAGGGGCGTCTGCCCGGAGAGCAGAGCGGCGGCGGAGGTCATCGTCCCAGGCTAACGCGGCCCGCCGACACGGTGACCGGCTCGAACGGACCGCGCGGCGGCGATAGGCTCTCAGGCGACGCGCCGTCGCGCGTCGGAGAGGGAGTGGGGCATGGCCGCACGCGGGTCCAGGAACGCACAGCGTGCACGCACCGAAGCGGAGCGCGCACGCCTTCACAACGCCCGACGCGACTGGCACGACCGTCAGATCGCTCGGCGGACGCGCGACAACGTGATCGCCGTCGTCGTGGGTGTCGTCATCGTGGCTGGCGCGATCGTGAGCCAGGTCGTGCACGCGCAGGTGACCGCTCCCGAGCCGACCCCTACCCCTACCCCCAGCCCCGGCGTCGAGCAGACCGAGGACCCCGGCGAGCAGATCCTGCCGAGCGAGACCCCGGTACCCGAGCCGATCCTCACGGAGACCCCGGCCGAGTGAGTCCGGTCGGCCACACGCGCGGACGCCGCGCGTACTAGGCTGAGGCTCGTCCTTTCCGCCTCCCGCGGTACGACCGCGCAAGGAGAATCACGTGTCTGCCAACGAGCCCGCGAAGCCGACTCCCCCCGTTCCCGCTCCCCCGGCGAAGCCCATGCCGCGGAAGCTGCCGACCCCGGCCGCCGCTCCGGTCGCCGCCGCGATCCCGACGCCGTCGACAGACGCCGCCGAGTGGGGTCGGGTCTCCGAAGACGGAACCGTGGAGGTCCGCGAGGGCGACACGTGGCGCGTCGTCGGACAGTACCCCGACGGCACGCCCGACGAGGCGCTGGCCTACTTCGTGCGCAAGTACGACGACATCGCGTTCAAGGTCGTCGCGCTCGAGCAGCGCCACCAGGCCGGCGGCGCTTCGGCAGCCGACCTCGTGAAGCAGGCGAACCACCTGATCGAGGAGGCGACGGATGCCGCCGCGGTCGGCGACCTCGCGGGTCTCCGCGATCGCCTCACCGCGCTGACCTCCTCGCTGTCGGAGGCCACCGCGCAGGAGGCCCAGCAGGCGAAGGAGCTCGTCGAGCAGGCCATCGCCGAGCGCACCGCCCTCGTCGAGCGCGCCGAGGCGATCGCGGCCCGCGACCTCTCCAAGGTGCAGTGGAAGCAGGTCACCGCCGAGCTCACCGAGCTCTTCGAGACGTGGCAGGCACAGCAGCAGTCGGGTCCCCGCCTGTCCAAGGGCATCTCCCAGCAGCTCTGGAAGCGATTCCGCGACGCCCGCTCGACCGTCGACAAGGCGCGCCGCGCGTTCTACTCCGAGCTCGACGATGCGCACAAGACCGCCCGCGACGCGAAGACCCGCCTCGTCGAGCGTGCCGAAGCCCTCGCTCCGCGCGGCGTCGACGGCATCCCCTCGTACCGCTCCCTGCTCGACGAGTGGAAGAACGCGGGACGCGCCGGCCGCAAGGCCGACGACGCACTGTGGGCGCGTTTCAAGGCCGCCGGCGACGCGCTCTACGCCGCGCGCGCCGAGCAGGCTGCGGCCGAGGAGGCCGATTCCGCCCCGAAGATCGAGGCCCGTCAGGCGCTCCTCGAAGAGGCCAAGGCCGTCGCCGATGAGCGCGACATCAAGCGCGCCCGCGCACTGCTCACCCGCATCCAGCGTCAGTGGGACGAGATCGGCCGCATCTTCCCGCGCGACAAGGAGCGCGCGCTCGACGACCGCCTGCGCGTGATCGAGCAGGCGCTCAAGGCCCGCGAGGACGTCGACTGGAAGAAGAACAACCCCGAGACCAAGGCGCGTGCCAACGACATGAGCTCGCAGCTGCTCGAGGCGATCGAGAAGCTCGAGTCCGAGCTCGCCGCCGCCGAGAAGTCCGGCGACAAGAAGGCCGTCAAGGCGGCATCCGAGGCCCTCGAGGCACGTCGCACGTGGCTCAGCGCCCTGGGCGGCTGATCTCTCCACAGATCCCACCGCGCTGACGGAGGAGCGGGATGCACTGCGCCACACTGGCGTGATGCATCCCGCTCTCCTGTATCTGCCCGGCGGACGGCTCAGTCTTCCCGAGCTGTCGGCCGCCCGACTCGACGGCCACCTCGTGGAGCTCGGCGAAGGATACGTGCCGGCGGACCTCGTCGACTCGCCCCAGGCCCGGGCTGCGGCGATCGCCGGCATCGTCCCCCCGAGCACCGCCGCCTGCGGCCCGTCCGCCGCCTGGGTGCATGGAGCGGGTGACCGCCCGCCGGCCCGTCACCACGTGCGACGCGCGGTGCCGCACCGCCTGCGGCTGGATCTGCCGCCGCGCATCGTGCTGCACGACACCGCACTCCCGCAGGGAGATGTCGTGCAGCTCGGCGGCATCCTCGTCATGAGTCCGGTACGCACGATGGTCGATCTGGCGCTGGGTCTGCACAGGGACCCGACCCGACGCCAGTGGATCGACCTCCTCGCCGACACGGACCCCGGGCTGCTCGACCGGGCCGCGACGACGATAGACGCGATGCAGCGCATGCCCGGGGCGAGAGTCGCCAGGGCCGCGCTGCAGCGTGCGATCGTCAGGACGAGGTGACGCGGTACACGTCGTACACCGCGTCGATGCGGCGGACCGCGTTGAGGACCCGGTCGAGGTGCACGGCGTCGCCCATCTCGAAGACGAAGCGGCTGAGAGCGAGGCGCTCGTCGGTCGTGCTGACGGTCGCCGAGAGGATGTTGACGTGATGCTCGCTGAGCACGCGGGTGACGTCGGAGAGCAGACCGGAGCGGTCGAGCGCCTCGACCTGGATCTGCACACGGAAGACGCTCTTGGTCGTCGGTGCCCAGGACACGTCGACGAAGCGGTCCTCCTCACTCGACAGCGCCTTGACGTTCACGCAGTCGGCGCGGTGCACGGAGACGCCGCTGCCGCGCGTGACGAAGCCGACGATGTCGTCGCCGGGCACCGGCGTGCAGCACTTGGCGAGCTTCACGAGGATGTCGGCGGCGCCGCGCACGAGCACGCCGGAGTCGCCGCTGCGCGGCTCACGCGACGGCATCGTGCCGGGGAGGTCGATCGGCCCCGTGGCAGGATCGTCGGTGGCGACGAGAGCGGTGACCTTCTCGAGCACCGACTGCGTGGACACATGTCCCTCGCCGACGGCGGCGTAGAGCCCCGAGACGTCCTCGTAGTGCAGCTGGTGCGCGACCTCGGCGAACGAGTCCTGGTTCATGAGGCGCTGCAGCGGCAGGTTCTGTCTGCGCATCGCGCGAGCGATGGCCTCCTTGCCCTGCTCGATGGCCTCTTCGCGACGCTCCTTCGTGAACCAGCCGCGGATCTTGTTCCGGGCTCGCGTGCTCTTGACGAAGCCGAGCCAATCCTGGCTCGGGCCCGCGTCGGGGTTCTTCGAGGTGAACACCTCGACCACGTCGCCGCTCTTGAGCTCCGATTCGAGCGGCACCAGGCGCCCGTTCACCTTCGACCCCATCGTGCGGTGGCCGATCTCGGTGTGGACGGCGTAGGCGAAGTCGACGGGGGTCGCACCCGCCGGCAGCCCGATGACGCGGCCCTTCGGAGTGAAGACGTAGACCTCTTTCGCGCCGATCTCGAAGCGTAACGAGTCGAGGAACTCCCCCGGATCGGCCGTCTCGGCCTGCCAGTCGGAGATGTGGGCGAGCCACGCCATGTCGCGGTCGGCCGCGCGGACCTCGGCCTTGCCGCCGTTCATCCGCTCCTTGTACATCCAGTGCGCGGCGACGCCGTACTCCGCCTGCTGGTGCATCTCGTGCGTACGGATCTGGATCTCGACCGTGCGACCGGAAGGACCGATCACCGTCGTGTGCAGCGACTGGTACAGGTTGAACTTCGGGGTCGCGATGTAGTCCTTGAACCGACCGGGCAGCGGCGTCCACCGCGCATGGATGGCGCCGAGGACCGCATAGCAGTCGCGGACCGAGGACACGAGCACACGGATGCCGATGAGGTCGTAGATGTCGTCGAACTCGCGACCGCGCACGACCATCTTCTGGTACACGGAGTAGAGCTGCTTGGGACGCCCGACCACCTTGCCGCGGATGCGCAGATCGCGCAGGTCCTCGTCGATCTCCTCGACGACCTGGCCGAGATACTTCTCGCGCTGCGGCGTGCGCTGCGCGATGAGGTTGTGGATCTCGTTGTAGATCTTCGGGTGCAGTACCGCGAACGACAGATCCTCGAGTTCGGACTTGATCGCCTGGATTCCGAGTCGGTTCGCCAGGGGCGCGTAGATCTCGAGAGTCTCCTTGGCCTTCTTCGCCGCCTTCTCCGGCGGCACGAAGCCCCAGGTGCGCGCGTTGTGCAGCCGGTCGGCGAGCTTGATGAGGAGGACGCGGATGTCCTTCGACATCGCGACGATCATCTTGCGGACCGTCTCGGCCTGGGCGCTCTCGCCGTACTTGACCTTGTCGAGCTTGGTGACGCCGTCGACGAGCATCGCCACCTCGTCGCCGAACTCGGCGGTGAGGTCGGTCAGGGCATACCCCGTGTCCTCGACCGTGTCGTGCAGCAGCGCAGCAGCGATCGCGCGGGGACCGAGGCCCATCTCGCCGAGGATCTGAGCGACGGCGAGCGGGTGCGTGATGTAGGGCTCACCGCTCTGCCGCTTCTGGCCCTCGTGCTTCTCCTTGGCGACCGCGTACGCCCGCTCGATCACGGCCAGGTCGCCCTTGGGGTGATTCGCGCGGACGGTGCGGATCAGGTTGTCCAGGTCGTTGACCCGGGGCGCACGGGAGAAGATGCGGGGAACCAGTCGCCTCAGGCTCGATCCCTGCGACGTCGTCTGCGGTTCCGCCATCCGCTCACCTCCCCAATCTCACCAGTTTACGCGTGCTCAGCGGGGTGCGGCCCCGCTGAGCGGGACGATCAGACCTCGACGGCCGCGCGCTCGCGCGACTCGCGCACGCGCGCGTCACGAGCCTTGATCTGCGGCTCGTTCTCACGGAACAGCGAGTAGAGCGGAGCGGCGACGAACAGCGTCGAGTACGTCGCGACCAGGATGCCGACGAAGATCGACAGCGAGATGTCGGTGAGCGTCTCGGCGCCGAGCCAGAACGAGCCGATGAAGAGGATCGCGCCGACGGGCAGAGCAGCCACCACGGAGGTGTTGATCGACCGGACGAGCGTCTGGTTGACGGCGAGGTTGACGGACTCCCCGAACAGGCGCGCCGACTTCTCACCGTCCTCCGTGGTGTTCTCGCGGATCTTGTCGAACACGACCGTGGTGTCGTACAGCGAGTACGCGAGGATCGTGAGGAACCCGATCACAGCCGCGGGAGAGATCTCGAACCCGGCCAGCGCGTACACGCCGACGGTGATCACGAGCACATCCAGCAGACCGAGGATGGCCGCGGCGGACATCTTCCACGTGCGGAAGTAGATCGCGAGGATGAGGAAGGTGAGCGCGAGGAAGATCGCGAGGCCCCACAGCGACTGCTTCGTGACGTTCTCGCCCCACGCCGGGCCGATGAACGACGAGGTGACGGCATCCCCGTCGACCTTGTAGGCGTCGGCCAGAGCCGCGGAGACCTGCTGGGTCTCGGCCGCGCTCATCTGGTCGGTCTGGACGCGGATGTCGGAGCCGTTGACGACGACCACCTTGGTGGCCGCCTCAGGGACGACGGACTGCACGGCATCCGTCGCCGTCTGCTGGTCGGTCGTTTCGGGAGCCTGCACCGTGAACTGGGATCCGCCCGTGAACTCGATCGAGAACTGGATGGGACGGATCAGCGGCACGAGGGCCGAGCCCACGACGAGGGCGATCGCGATGATGAACCACAGGCGGCGCTTGCCGACGAACGGGAAGGACGTCTTGCCCGTGTAGAGGTTGTTTCCGAACTCGTTCATGGAAGCCATCACGCGTCCCCCTCACTTCCCGTGCTGGTGCGTTTCTCACCGGCGAGTGCCTCGGCGCGCTTGCGCTCTGCGATGGTCTGACGACGATCGGCCTCCCCGCGCGAACGCGCGTTCTTCGCGTTGCGCCCCGTCGAGGTCGTCGCGACCTCGCGGAACTGCGAACGGCTGCGGTACACGGCGCCCAGGGACTCCGGGTCGAGCCCGGAGAGCTTGTGGCCGCCGCCGAAGAAGCGCGTGCGTGCGAGGATCTGCATCACCGGGTGCGTGAAGATCACGAAGATGAGCACGTCGATGATGGTGGTGAGGCCGAGCGTGAACGCGAAGCCCTTCACGGTCGCATCCGCGAGGATGTACAGCACGACGGCCGCGAGCACGTTGATCGACTTCGAGATGTAGATCGTGCGCTTGGCTCGACCCCATCCGTCCTCGACCGCCGCCGTGATCGACTTGCCGTCTCGCAACTCGTCTCGGATGCGTTCGAAGTAGACGATGAACGAGTCGGCGGTGAATCCGATCGACACGATCAGACCCGCGACGCCGGCCAGCGAGAGGCGGAAGCCGAGACGCCACGCGAGGATGCAGATGACGATGTACGTGAGAACCGCCATCACCGCGATCGACGCGATGATCACCGTACCGAGCGCGCGGTAGGAGAAGAGCGAGTACACCGCGACGAGCGCGAGGCCGATGAGGCCGGCGATGAGGCCGATCTGCAGCTGCTGCGTGCCGAGCGTCGCCGACACCGTGTCGGAGCTCTGCACCTCGAAGCTGAGCGGCAGCGCACCGAACTTCAGCTGGTCGGCGAGTGTGGTCGCGGTCTCCTGCGTGAAGCTGCCCGAGATGCTGGGGCGTCCGTCGAGGATCTGCCCGTTCATGACCGGCGCGCTGATGACGGAGCCGTCGAGCACGAACGCGAACTGGTCGCGCGGCGAGAGGTTGGCGATGCGGTTCTGGTTGAGACGCGTGCTGACCTTGCCGAACGCGTCGGTGCCGTCGGCGTTCATCGTCAGCTGCACGATCCACGCACCGGAGCGCGGGTCACGGCCGGCCTGTGCGTCGGTGATGGCCTGGCCGGTGAGCTCGGTCGGGCCGAGGATGTACTTCGCCTGACCGGTCGGGTCGCACGCGATGAGCGGCTGGTCGGCCGGCTCACGGGACGGGTCGTTCTCCGGGTTCGCGCAGTCGTACGCCTGGAACTCCGCGGCCAGCTTCTCGCTCACCCAGGACAGGTCGCTCGGATCGGTCGGCTCCGCCGTCGGGGTGTCGCTGAGCGAGTCGTCGGGCGTCGGGTACGGCGTCTCGTTTCCGTCCTCGCCGATGAACGTGTTCGTCCCCGCGGTGGTCGCGAGCACGGGCCGGAACTGGAGCTGCGCGCTCGACTGGATGCGCTCGCGCGTCTGGTCGTCGGCCGCACCGGGGATCTGCACCACGATGTTGCGGCCGCCCTCGGTGGTGATGTCGGCCTCGGCGACACCGGACGCGTCCACGCGCTGGCGGATGATGGCCGCGGCCTGGTCGAGCTGCTCGGACGACGGCGCAGCGCCGTCCTCGGTCTCGGCACTGAGGATGATCTGCGTTCCGCCCTGGAGATCGAGCGCGAGCTCAGGAGCCCAGGAGCTCTTCTGGAAGCCGTAGACGCCGATCGCGTTGATGCCGAACAGGACGCCCGTCACCAGAAGGAGTCCGAGGAGGACCCGCCAGGCGTGACGGACCGGGGAGGAAGTGGCCACGTGTGATCAGCTTTCTGAGATGCCGGAGTGCCGAGTGCTGCGGAGAGCGGTCTTACTTGTCGTCGGCGTCCCGCTCGAGACGGCGACGCGTCTCCTCGGGGGTCTCGACGGCGGGAGCGTCGTCGACGACGGGGGTCTCTTCGACGACGGGGGTCTCTTCGACGACGACGGGCGTCTCGTCGCCCACGACGTCGACGCCGTCGGTGAGGTCCTTGGGCTCGACGATGCGGAGGATGGCCTGGCTGTGCACCTCGATGACCGTGCCGGGGGCGATCTCGACGAGCGCGGGCGAGTCGAGGTCGTCGTGGTCGTAGGCGACGATGGTGCCGTAGATGCCGCCCTGCAGGAGCACCTTCACTCCGGGCACCGTCTTGGTCGCCTTCTCCTCCTGCTCCGCCTTCATCTGCTTCTGGCGACGACGGCCGTTCACGAACATGAAGACGACGAGGACGGCGAGGAGGCCGAAGAGGAGGATTTCCATGGGCATGAGGGCAAGCGCCTTTCTCAGGTGCACGCACCAGCCATGGGCGCACAGTTCTATCGGGGGAAGTCTTCAGCGATTATAGGTCATCGAGGCGAAGCACCCCGTCCGGGTGCGCGACGCCGAGATGGGTGTACGCCTCCGGCATCGCGACGCGTCCGCGCGGGGTACGTCCGAGGAAGCCGATCCGCACCAGATAGGGCTCGACCACGCTCTCGACGGTCTCGGCCTCTTCGCCGACCGCGACGGCGAGCGTGCTGAGCCCGACCGGACCTCCGCGGAATCGCCGCACGAGGGCTTCGAGCACGGCACGGTCGAGGCGGTCCAGCCCGATCGGGTCGACGTCGTAGAGCTCCAGCGCCGCGCGCACGTCGGCGAGCGAGGCGGCGCCTCCGCCGTGCACGAGAGCGTAATCCCGCACCCGGCGCAGCAGCCGGTTCGCGATGCGGGGCGTGCCGCGCGAGCGACGGGCGATCTCGGCGAGAGAGTCGCCGGGGAGGTCGACCCCGAGCACCAGCGCCGACCGCGCGATCACCTGCTCCAACTCGGTCTCGTCGTAGAACTCCAGGTGCCCCGTGAACCCGAAGCGGTCGCGCAGCGGATTCGGCAGGAGTCCCGACCGCGTCGTCGCTCCCACGAGAGTGAACGGCGCGAGATCGAGCGGGATGCTCGTGGCCCCGGCGCCCTTGCCGACCATGATGTCGATCCGGAAGTCCTCCATCGCGAGATACAGCATCTCCTCGGCGGAGCGCGCCATGCGGTGGATCTCGTCGATGAAGAGCACCTCGCCCGGAACCAGGCTCGACAGGAGCGCTGCGAGATCGCCGGCGTGCTGGATCGCCGGGCCGCTGGAGAGGCGCAACGGCCTCTCGCTCTCGTGCGCGACGATCATCGCGAGCGTCGTCTTGCCGAGGCCCGGTGGGCCGGCGAGGAGGATGTGGTCCGGCGGGCGACTCTGGATGCGGGCGGCGTCGAGCAGGAGCTGCAGCTGTCCTCTGACCTTCTGCTGTCCGACGAAGTCGCCGAGGCTGGTGGGCCGGAGCGCTCCCTCGATCGCGAGCTCGGTCTCGTCGACCGGCTCCGTCGCATCCCTGGCGTCAGACACGCGCCGGCCCCAACAGCGCGAGCGTGCGCCGCAGCAGCGGGGCGACCGCGGCGCGTTCTGCCTCAGACGCCTCCTCGGCCGTCTGGGCCGCAGCCTCGGCCGCCACCTTCTCGGACCAGCCGAGCCCGACGAGCGCGGCGGTGACCTGCGAGACGACATCCGATCCCGCTCCGGCCGCCGGCTTCGACGCAGGGCCGCTCGGGTGCACCTTGCCCGCGAGCTGCACGACGATGAGCTTGGCGGTCTTCGGGCCGATGCCGGAGACGCGCCGGAACGGTGCGTCGTCCTCCGCCGTCACCGCCTCGGCGATCTGATCGACCGTCAGGTGCGACAGCACGCCCAGCGCGGATTTCGGCCCCACCCCGGTGACGCTGATGAGCAGACCGAAGATCTCCAGCTCGTCACGCTCAGCGAACCCGTACAGCGAGAGCGCATCCTCGCGGACGATCAGACTCGTGTGCAGCTGAAGCCGCTCCCCCACGGTCGCGGTGTGTGCGACATCGGCGGGCACCGCCACCGAGAAGCCGACGCCCCCGACGTCGACGACGACATGATCGGACGACGAGTGCAGCACGGTTCCGTGCAGGGAGGAGATCATCCTCCCAGCCTAGACGCGCGATCGTACGTATGTTCGAGCGACACGCTCGGCATCCGCCCACGTCCGCTGAGCGGGGGTGAGCGCGTCGGCGCCGGGCGCGGATGCCGAGCCGCGCCGCCAGGCGTGACACAGAGCGATGGCCAGCGCGTCGGCCGCATCCGCCGGCTGCGGAGGCTCGTCGAGGCGCAGGATACGGGCGATCATGGCCTGGACCTGCTTCTTGTCGGCGGAGCCGTAGCCGGTCACCGCCGCCTTCACCTCGCTCGGCGTGTGGGTCGCAGCCGGGAGACCCGCTTCGGCAGCGAGGAGCAGCGCGACACCGCTCGCCTGCGCCGTTCCCATGACGGTATGGGTGTTCTGCTGCGCGAAGACGCGCTCAACGGCCACCGCGTCTGGTCGATGCGCCGCGAGAACCTCGCGGATGCCGGCGGCGACGGCAGCCAGACGCTCGCCGATCGGCGCATCGGGGGACGAGCGGATCACACCGACGTGCACGAGCGTCCCGCGGCGGGCGCGGTCGACATCGACGACGCCGATGCCGCAGCGGGTCAGGCCGGGATCGATGCCGAGCACGCGCAGCGAGGAGGTCACTCCCCCAGGCTAAGCCGCTCGGCGTCCGACCCGGATCCGGCGCGCCTAGTCCTCGTCGTTCTCGAGTTCGGCCTGCACCTCGGGGGTGAGGTCGAAGTTCGTGAAGACGTTCTGCACGTCCTCGCTGTCCTCGAGGGCGTCGATGAGACGGAACACCTTGCGTGCGGTGTCGGCGTCGATCTCGACCTTGAGGTTGGGAACGAACTCCACGTCTGCCGACTCGTAGTCGATGCCGGCGTCCTGCAGAGCCGACCGCACGGTGACGAGGTCCGTGGCCTCGGTGACGATCTCGAAGCCCTCGGCGTGCGGCTCGATCTCCTCGGCGCCTGCCTCTAGAGCCGCCATCATGACGTCATCCTCGGTGGTGCCCTCGGAGTTCACGACGATGACTCCCTTGCGGCTGAAGTTGTAGGCGACGCTGCCCGGATCGGCCAGCGTGCCGCCGTTGCGGCTGAGCGCCGTGCGGACCTCGGCGGCCGCGCGGTTCTTGTTGTCGGTCAGACACTCGATCATGAGCGCCACTCCGTTGGGTCCGTACCCTTCGTACATGATCGAGGTGTACTCGACGGCCTCGCCGCCGATGCCCGCGCCGCGCTTGACCGCGCGGTCGATGTTGTCCTTCGGGACAGACGTCTTCTTGGCCTTCTGCACGGCGTCGAACAGCGTCGGGTTGCCGGCGAGGTCGGGACCGCCGAGCTTGGCGGCGACCTCGATGTTCTTGATGAGCTTCGCCCACGACTTGGCACGGCGCGCGTCGATGACGGCCTTCTTGTGCTTGGTCGTGGCCCACTTGGAATGCCCGGACATAACTCTCCGCTCGTCGTATCCGCCCGGGGACTCGCCCAGGGCGTCGACCAGTCTATCGAACGGGGCCGCGGCCCGTTCCGCGCCTTGTCAGCGCGCGAGCGTCAGTCGCGCGGATCACGTCCCGCGAGCATCACCGGGATCGCTCCGACCTGCAGCATCACACGGGGGCGGTCCCCCAGCGCGACGCGCACATGCTCCGCGATGAAGCCCTGCTCCTGCTCTCCCGGTTCGCCCTGCGCGCTCACGCCGACCGCGGCGTTCGCCTGCTGGACGAGCGTCATCATCATCGGAGCGTACTGGCGCAGCCGATCGGCCTCGCTCTCGTCCCCGACCGCTTCGGCCGTCTGCCGCTCGCCCTTCGTCTGCGCATCGGCAGCGTAGACGTGGGCCGCGCCGAGCGCGGCCTGATCACGGGGCGACGCCGCGGGATCGTGGACGTCGGTCGAACACGTAGAGCCGCTGCAGGTTCATGTGCATGGTGTTGAGTGCGATCATCTGCCATTCGCGCGCCGAGGACGTCATCCGACGAGCCTAACGACCCGTGGACGCCGGCCTCAGCGCGTGCGGACGGTGTCGAGGAAGCGCTCGTGGAACCGCGTCTCGCCCGTGATCTCCGGGTGGAAGCTGAGACCGAGCAGCGCGCCCTGTTCGACGGCGACGACGCGGCCGTCGTCGAGAGCCGCGAGCACGGATGCCGCAGGGCCGACGCTCTCCACCACGGGGCCGCGGATGAACGCTGCCCGCACCGGGTCGCCCCCGAGCGCCGCCACCGTGAGCCGCGCCTCGAAGGACTCGACCTGGCGTCCGAACGCGTTGCGGCGCACCGTCACGTCGAGGCCGCCGAAGGACTCCTGGCCCTCGATCGCGTCCACGAGCCGGTCCGCGAGCAGGATGAGCCCGGCGCACGTGCCCAGGACCGGCATGCCGTCGCGGATCGCGTCGCGGATCGGCGCCTGCATCTCGAAGAGGCGCGACAGTTTGTCGATCACGGTGGACTCGCCACCAGGGATCACCAGGCCGTCGACCTGCGCCAACTCGCCGGGGCGGCGTACAAGCGTGACCTCGGCGCCGAGCTCCGCGAGCAGGGCGGCGTGCTCGCGCACGTCGCCCTGCAGGGCCAGGACCCCGACCCGCGGGTTACCAGCCACGCTCGGCGAGACGGTGCGGCGCGGGGAGGTCCGAGACGTTGATGCCGACCATGGCCTCCCCCAGACCGCGCGACACCTCGGCGATGACCTTCGCGTCGTCGTAGAAGGTGGTCGCCTTGACGATGGCCTTGGCGCGCTCGGCGGGGTTGCCCGACTTGAAGATGCCCGAGCCCACGAACACGCCGTCGGCGCCGAGCTGCATCATCATGGCTGCATCAGCGGGCGTCGCGACGCCACCGGCGACGAACAGGACGACGGGGAGCGTGCCGGTCTCGGCGATCTCGGCCACGAGCTCGTAGGGCGCCTGGAGCTCCTTCGCGGCGACGAAGAGCTCGTCCTTCGGCAGCGCCGTCAGCGCCGCGATCTCTCCGCGGATCTTCCGGATGTGCTTCATCGCCTCGGAGACGTCGCCGGTGCCGGCTTCGCCCTTCGAGCGGATCATCGCCGCGCCCTCGTTGATGCGGCGCAGAGCCTCGCCCAGGTTGGTCGCACCGCACACGAACGGCACCGTGAACCCGAACTTGTCGATGTGGTTCACGTAGTCGGCCGGCGAGAGCACCTCGGACTCGTCGATGTAGTCGACACCGAGCTCCTGCAGCACCTGCGCCTCGACGAAGTGGCCGATGCGCGCCTTCGCCATCACCGGGATCGAGACGGCGTCGATGATGCTGTCGATCATGTCGGGGTCGCTCATGCGCGAGACGCCGCCCTGGGCACGGATGTCGGCGGGCACACGCTCGAGCGCCATGACGGCGACGGCTCCGGCATCCTCTGCGATCTTCGCCTGCTCGTCAGTGACGACGTCCATGATGACGCCGCCCTTGAGCATCTCGGCGAGGCCGCGCTTGACGCGCGAGGATCCGGTGGTGGTCTGTTCGGCCATGACTGACTCCTGTCAATGTTTGATCTAGGCCAAACGATAGCACTGTCCCGGACGACCTAGAATCGACCTGAGGACACATGAGCGACCAGATCATCGGAGCGACGGCGGCCGACATCGCCGACAGCGTGCGCGACCTGCGCGACCGCGGCGTGCTCGGTGCGGGCAGCCCTCTCCCCCCGGTGCGCGAACTCGCCGCCATGCTCGGAGTGAACCGCAACACCGCCGTCGCCGCCTATCGTCAGCTCGCCCAGGCGGGCCTCGTGGTCTCGCGCGGACGCGCCGGCACCGTGATCGCCGGTCACGAGTCCGTCGCCCAGGAGGGCTTCGCCGCCGACACCGTGCTGCGCGACGTCGGCACCGGGAACCCCGATCCGCGCCTCATCCCCGACCCGTCGGCGGCGCTCGCGACCGTCGCCGGTCGCCCCGTCCTCTACGGCGAGCCCGTGATCGACCGAGGCCTGGAGTCGTGGGCGCGGGAGTGGATCGCAGGAGACCTCGGCGACACCGGATTCCGCATCACCGTCACGAGCGGTGCGGTCGACGCCGTGGAGAGGCTCCTGGCGCAGGCGCTCATGCGCGACGACGCGGTGGCCCTGGAGGACCCGTGCTTCCTCGCCAGCATCCACACCGTCCGCCTCGGCGGCTACCGCGCCGTCCCCGTCCCCGTCGACGACGAGGGCATGACGGTCGAGGGCCTCCGCGCCGCGCTCGACGCCGGAGTGCGTGCCGTCATCTGCACCCCGCGGGCGCAGAACCCGACGGGCACGAGCCTCACCGCCCGACGCGCCGCCGACCTGCGCGCCGCGCTCGCCGACCACCCCTACGTGCTGCTCATCGAGGACGATCACTTCTCGATGCTGTCGCAACGGGAGTACGAGACCCTGATCGGGCCGGAGCATCGACGCTTCGCGCTCGTGCGGTCGGTGTCGAAGTTCCTCGGCCCCGACATGTGCCTGGCCATCGCCGCGACGGATCCGACCACCGCCGAGCGCCTCGCCATGCGGCTCAGCCCCGGCACGACGTGGGTCAGCCACCTGCTGCAGCGGCTCACGCTGGCGCAGCTGACGAACCCCGATGCCGTCGCCCGCATCACCACGGCTCGGGAGCACTACGCCGCCCGCAACGAGTCGTTCGCCGCCCGCCTCCGCGACGCGGGACTCGACTCCCCGTCGACGGACGGCCTGAGCCTCTGGGTGCGGCTCCCGAAACCCGCCCGCGCGGTCGCCGAGCGTCTGATGCGCCGCGGCTGGCTCGCCCGAACGGGCGACGAGTTCGCGCTCGACGACCGCGCCGAGCCCTCGCAGCATCTGCGACTCACCGTGCACGACCTGTCCGACGAGGACGCAGAGACGCTCGTCGCCGATCTCGTCGCGGCGACCCGATGACCGACCCCCGCGGGAACCGACCCGCCCCTCACGAAAGGATCGAGGAATGAAGGTCCTCTCCATCCAGTCCGCCGTCGCCTACGGACACGTCGGCAACTCCGCGGCCGTGTTCCCCCTGCAGCGCATCGGCGTCGAGGTGCTGCCCGTCTACACCGTGAACTTCTCCAACCACACCGGGTACGGTGCCTGGCGCGGCCCGCTCATCTCCCCCGACGACGTGCGCGAGGTCATCACCGGCATCGAGGAGCGCGGCGTGTTCGGCGAGATCGACGCCGTGCTCAGCGGGTATCAGGGCGGTGAGGGCATCGGCGACGTGATCATCGACGCCGTCTCGCGCGTGAAGGCCGCCAATCCGGCTGCCGTCTACGCCTGCGACCCCGTGATGGGCAACGCCAAGTCCGGATGCTTCGTCGCCCCGGCGATCCCCGTCCTGCTGCGCGAGAAGGTCGTGCCCGTCGCCGACATCATCACGCCCAACCAGTTCGAACTGGGATTCCTCACCGAGACAGAGCCCGACACCCTGGAGTCCACGCTCGCCTCCGTCGACCTCGCGATGGCGATGGGGCCGAGCACGGTTCTCGTGACGAGCGTCGAGCGTCCCGACCGCGAGGAAGGCACCATCGAGATGCTCGTGGCCGACGCGCAGGGCGCGTGGCTCGTGCAGACACCTCGACTGCCGATGAAGGCCAACGGCTCCGGCGACGTGACGGCTGCCCTGTTCACCGCGCACTACGGCGAGACCGGCGACGCGAAGCTCGCGCTCGAGCGCACAGCGTCGAGCGTGTTCGATCTGCTGAGCCTCACCCTCGAGTCCGGCGAGCGGGAGCTGCAGCTGATCGAGGCGCAGGAGTTCTACGCGAACCCGCGCATGCAGTTCACCGCACGACAGGTGCGCTGAGGCGCAGCGCGCGTTTCGTCTCGCTTCGCTCGCTCAACGACCCGGGGAGGCGGCTCGCTCGACGACCCGGGAAGGGGCCCGCTCGAGGACCCGGGGGGCGCGCTCAACGACCCGGGGAGGGGGCCCGCTCAACGTCCCGATCAGGGGTGGGCCAGGCGGCGGAGACCGCCTCGCGCACTTCGCCGAGCAGCTGCGGCAGTGCCTTCGTCTTCGCGATGATCGGGAAGAAGTTCGCATCGGAGGTCCACCGCGGCACCACGTGCTGGTGGAGGTGCGCGTCGACCCCCGCTCCGGCGACGGCGCCCTGGTTCATCCCGAGGTTGAACCCGTCGCACCGCGACACCTCGCGCAGGACGCGCATGGCGATCTGCGTCAGCTCGCCGATCTCCGCGACCTCCTCGGCGGTGGCCTGATCGTACGTCGCGATGTGACGGTACGGGCAGACCAGCAGGTGCCCCGAGTTGTACGGGAAGAGGTTCAGCAGCACGTAGGCGGTCTCGCCGCGCGCGACGATCAGTCGCTCGGCATCCGGATACTTCGGCGCTTCGCAGAACGGGCACTCCTCGCGCAGGGGCTCCGGACCCGCCTGGATGTACGCCATCCGGTGCGGGGTCCACAGCCGCTGGAACTCGTCGGGGACGCCGGCCAGCAGACCGGCGTCCTCGACGGAGGAGCGCTCGTCGGTCACGCCAGGTCTCCGGCCTTCAGCACGAGGGCGTGGGTCTCGATCGCGGAACGGATGCGGCGGACGGCGTCCGCCACGGGCACGCCGTTCTCCTGGGTGCCGTCGCGGAAGCGGAACGACACGGTGCCGGCGGCGCGGTCCTGCTCGCCGACGATCAGGATGACCGGCACCTTGGCTGTGGTGTGATTGCGGATCTTCTTCTGCATGCGGTCGTCGGAGTGGTCGACGTCCGCGCGCACGCCGGCCGCGCGGAGCTGCCCGATCACATCGTCGAGGTACTCGCCGTACTGCTCCGCGACCGGGACGCCGATCACCTGGCTCGGCGCCAGCCACAGCGGGAAGTCGCCCGCGTAGTGCTCGAGGAGGATCGCGAAGAAGCGCTCGACCGAACCGAGCAGCGCCCGGTGGATCATCACCGGACGGTGCTTCTGCCCATCGGATCCGGTGTACTCGAGCTCGAAGCGGTCCGGCTGGTTGAAGTCGAGCTGGATCGTGGACATCTGCCAGGTGCGGCCGATGGCGTCGCGGGCCTGCACCGAGATCTTCGGGCCGTAGAACGCCGCTCCACCGGGGTCGGCGACGAGCTCGAGCCCGGACTCGATGGCGACCTCGCGCAGCGTGTCGATAGCCGTCGACCACTGCTCCGGCTCACCGAGGAACTTCGGGTTGCCCTCCTCGTTGGTCGAGAGCTCGAGGTAGAAGTCGTTGAGCCCGTAGTCGCGCAGCAGATCCAGCACGAGGTTCAGGTTGGTGGTGAGCTCTTCCTTGACCTGATCCTGGGCGACGTAGATGTGCGCGTCGTCCTGCGTCAGACCGCGGACCCGGGTGAGGCCCGAGAGCGTGCCGCTCTTCTCGTAGCGGTAGACGGTGCCGAACTCGGCGAGCCGCAGCGGCAGCTCGCGGTAGGAGCGCCCGCGCGAACGGAAGATCAGGTTGTGGAACGGGCAGTTCATGGGCTTCAGGTAGTAGTCCTGGCCCTGGCGGGTGACGTTGCCCTCGTCGTCGACGGCCTCGTCGAGGTGCATCGGCGGGAACATGCCGTCGGCGTAGGTCTGCAGGTGTCCCGACGTCATGAAGAGGTCCTTCTTCGTGATGTGCGGGCTGTTCACGAGGTCGTAGCCGTTGCGCAGCAGGTGCTTGCGCAGGTTCTCCTCGATCTCGTAGCGGATGATCCCGCCCTTGGGGTGGAAGACCGCGAGCCCCGAGCCGATCTCGTCGGGGAACGAGAACAGATCCATCTCGCTGCCGAGCTTGCGGTGATCACGACGCTCCGCCTCGGCGAGGCGCTCCTTGTAGGCACGCAGCTCGTCCTTCGACGGCCAGGCCGTGCCGTAGATGCGCTGCAGCTGCGGGTTCTTCTCGCTGCCTCGCCAGTACGCGGCGGCGATGCGCGTCAGATCCCACCCGTTGCCGATCATGCGCGTGTTGGGCAGGTGGGGTCCGCGGCAGAGGTCCTTCCAGACCACCTCCCCATCGCGAGTGGTGTTGTCGTAGATGGTGAGCTCGCCCTCGCCGACCTCGACGGAGGCGCCCTCGGCAGCCTCCTTGCCGCCCTTGAGTCCGATGAGCTCGAGCTTGAACGGCTCGTCGGCGAGCTCGGCGCGCGCCTCCTCGTCGGTGACGACGCGGCGCACGAAGCGCTGGCCCTCACGGACGATGCGCTGCATCTCCTTCGTGATGGCCTTCAGGTCGTCGGGTGTGAACGGCTCGTCCACGCCGAAGTCGTAGTAGAAGCCGTCGGCGACAGGAGGACCGATGCCCAGGTTTGCCTGGGGGTTGATGCGCTGCACGGCCTGCGCGAGGACGTGCGCGGTGGAGTGGCGCAGGATGTCGAGCCCCTCGGGGCTGTCGATCGTGACCGGCTCGACCTCGTCGGCGTCGGTCACGGTGGCGGCGAGGTCCTTGAGCACCCCGTCGACGCGCATGGCGACGACGGAACGGTCGGAGAACAGGGCGAAGCCGTCTTTCGGCTGGGCATCTTCAGGCACGGAACACTCCATCTGGGTCTCGATCTAGGCTACTCGCATGCCCGGTGCCCGCCGACCGCTACAGCGCCCCCTGCGCGTCGGCCGAGGAGGCGGCCGGGGCGAGGATGATGATCGCGGCGCCGACGAGGGCGACCGCTGATCCGATCCAGTCCCACAGGGTCGGCTTGAAGCCGTCGACGATGATCCCCCACGCCAGGGAGCCGGCGATGAACACGCCGCCGTACGACGCGAGGACGCGTCCGAAGTTCGCGTCGGGTTGCAGGGCGGCGAGGAAGCCGTACGCCCCGAGCGCCATGACGCCGAGCACGGCGAACATCCACCCGCGGTCTTCTTTGACCGACTGCCAGATGAGCCATGCGCCGCCGATCTCCGCAGCGGCGGCGAGCACGAAGAGAATGCTGATGCGGAGCAGGGTCATACCGCCACGGTAGCGTGGGCGCATGCTCAAAGACGTCGCACGCTGGTCGCTCGCCCTCCTGCTCGCGGCGGCCGGGGTGATGCACTTCGTCAGCACCCGCGGGTTCCGGATCGTCGTGCCGGACTGGGCGACGCGGCTCACGCGACTCGACAAGGACGCGATCGTCGTGGCGTCCGGCACGGTCGAGGTCGGCCTCGGCGCGGCGCTCGTCGCGCTGCCTCACGAGCGCCGCCGCGTCGGTGTGGCGGCCGCCGCCTTCTTCGTCGCCGTCTTCCCCGGCAACGTGCATCAGTGGCGGACGGGCCGTTCGGCTCCCGGTCTCGACACCGACCGTCGTCGTCTCGGTCGCCTCATCCTGCAGCCGGTCCTCGTGGCGTGGGCGCTGTGGTCGACGAGCGAGCCGAAGCATACAGCGCGCACAGGGCGGCGTCGAGGTCAGGGCCGACACCGCTCATCCGTGCGTGGACGGTAAGACAATAGGGCCATGTCCTCCCCCTCGCTCGTCTGGCTCCGCGACGATCTGCGCGTCGCCGACAACCCGGCATTGCGTGCCGCGATCGATCGAGACGAGCCACTCGTCGTCCTGTATGTGCTCGACGAGGAGTCCGACGGCATCCGCCCCCTGGGCGGGGCGGCACGCTGGTGGCTGCATCACTCGCTGGCCTCTCTCCGCGACCACATCGCCGACCTCGGCGCACAGCTGATCCTCCGCCGCGGGCCGGCGCGCGACGTGGTCCGCGGAGTCGTCGACGACATCGGGGCCTCCGCGGTCTTCTGGAACCGCCGGTACGGCGGCCCCGAACGGGAGCTCGACGCCCACCTGAAGTCGTCGCTGCGGGAGGACGGCATCGAGGTCGCGTCCTTCGCCGGCTCCCTGCTCCATGAGCCGTGGACCGTCAAGACCGGCAGCGGGACCCACTTCTCGGTCTTCACGCCGTTCTGGCGGGCGGCGCGCGCGCTCCCCGCGCCGCGGGCTCCGCTTCCCGCTCCCCGGAGTCTCGACGGGGTCAGTCGACCACCGGCATCCGACGACCTGGACGACTGGCAGCTGCTGCCGACGAGTCCCGACTGGGCGGGGGGTCTCCGCGACACCTGGGAGCCGGGCGAGCAGGCCGCTCGTGCTCGGCTGCGCACCTTCCTCCGCGAGGATCTGGGCTCCTACGACCGCGCCCGTGACGAGCCGTCCGCCGGCGCGACCTCTCAGCTCTCGCCCCGGCTGCGGTGGGGCGAGCTGAGTCCCTTCACGGTGTGGCACGAGGCGGTCGAGACCGAGGGCGCCGCGGGTTTCCTCTCCGAGCTCGGCTGGCGCGAGTTCGCCTGGCACACCCTGTTCCACTTCCCCGACCTCGCGACGAAGAACCTCCGCAGCGAGTTCGACGCCTTCCCCTGGCCCCGCCTGCGGCCGTCGCACCTGCGGGCGTGGGAGCGGGGCGAGACCGGCATCCCGCTCGTGGACGCCGGGATGCGCGAGCTGTGGCGCACCGGCTACATGCACAACCGCGTGCGCATGGTGACGGCATCCTTCCTCATCAAGAACCTGATGATCGACTGGCGCAGAGGCGAGGAGTGGTTCTGGGACACGCTCGTCGACGCCGACGGCGCGAACAACCCGTTCAATTGGCAGTGGGTCGCAGGATCCGGCGCGGACGCCGCCCCGTATTTCCGGATCTTCAACCCGGAGCTGCAGGCGAAGAAGTTCGACCAGCAGGGCCTGTACGTCTCCGAGTGGGCCTCCGATGCGCCGAGCGATCCGATCGTCGACCTCGGCGAGACGCGGAAGGCGGCACTCGCCGCCTACGACGAGCTGAGGCGCTCGTCGCGCTCCTCGTGACGAGCGCGACGAGCGCGACGGGTCAGGACGCGTAGCGCTCGACGCGCAGGACGCAGTCGAGCGTCTCGTCCTGCACGGCGACCGTCGTCTCCCAGTCCGCGCTCGCGCCGGCATCGATGGGCTCGACGTCGACCTGCGTGAGCGAGCGCGTGTCGCCGCCCTCGGTGAGGAGCGAGACGTAGATCCGGTACGACGCCGCCGCGGCGCTGGAGTTCGTCACGGTGCCCGCGACCTCCCAGTGGTCTCCGGCGAGCTCGCAGGTCTTGACCTCTGCATCCGCGAGGGCCCCTTCGAGCCCTTCACCGGAGCCCGGGGTGTCGACGATGTCGGTGACTCCGGCCTGTGCCTCCTCCGATGCCGTCGGCGTGGGAGTGGGCTCCGGGGCGGTGTCCGTGCACCCGGCGAGCACGAGACCGAGGGTCAGGGCGATCCCCGCTGCGAGCACCCCCGTGGCTGCCGTGCGACGGCCGGTGGTGATCTGCGGAGAGGTGCGGTGGTTCTGCATCGTGTCGCCTTTCAGTGCGGTGTCGCTAGGAGGAGAGGTTCTGGGTCCGGGAGTCGCGCCGCCGGCGGCCGATGAGGAGCAGCACGAGGCCGCCCAGGAGGATCACGGCGGCCCCGCCGACCAGCGGTGCCGGGTCACCGCCGCCGGTGAAGGGCAGCAGACCGATCGGCGACGGCTCGGGGAGCCGCACGGAGTCGGCGGCGACATCGGTCACCGGCACCCCGGAATCCGCCTCCACACTCGACACCACGGCTCGCGACGTTACCACGGTGCCCTCCATGGCCGGGGTGATGACGACCGTCGCGACGGCGGTGACGCTCTGCCCCGGCAGCAGCACACCGGGCTCGCCCGGCCACGAGTACGTCAGGGCCGAGAGTCCCGGATAGGGATCGCGGATCGTGACGCCCGTGAGGATCGTCGTCCCGGTGTTGGTCGCGGTGTAGCGGAAGACGAGCGTGTCGCCCGCGAAGCCCTGCTGACCGTCCTGCACCGAGATGCTCATGCCGAGAGTGATGCGCGGCTCGTTCGGCACATCGACCCGCACACTGTCGGTCGCGTCGACCTGCCCGCCGCCCGGGGGCGTTCCCACGACGGATGCCGTGTTGTCGATGTGTCCGCGGGTCACGTCGGCGAGGGTGATGACGTAGTCGGCCGAGAACGTCGCGGATTCCCCGGATCCGAGCACGCCGGGCACGCCGGGCCACGTGACCGTGGGGGCGCCGAGGCCGGCGAGGTCGTCGGTGACCGCGATGTCGCCGAGTGAGACGTTCCCCGTGTTCGTGACGGTGACGAGGTAGCGCACGGTCCCGCCCTGCTGGGCGGCGCCGAGGAGTTCGGCCGTCTTCTCGAGCGAGAGCGCCGGAGCTGCCGCGATCACGTTCTCGCCGGCGTCGTCGTCGCTGACGATCGTCCCACCGCCGTCGCCTGTCGCGGTCGCCGTGGAGCCGATGCGTCCGGCATCGACGTCCGCCTGAGTGAGGACGTACGTCGCGCTGGCGGTCGCGGTCGCTCCGGGGGCCAGCACGCCGTCGGCTCCCGGCCACGTGATCCGGAGTCCGGTGAGTCCTGCCTGCCCGTCGGTGAGCGTGATTCCGCGCAGGGTCACGTTCCCGGTGTTCACGATCGTGAACGAGTAGTCGACCCGGTCTCCCGGACGACCGGTCGCTCCGGCAGCGAGCAGCTGCGTCTTCTCGAGGTCGATCGACGGGGCGGCACCGACCGTCGGCACCACGGACTCGGGCGACTCCACGGTGACGGCGTCGCCGCCGGGCGTGAGCGCAGTGCCCGTCGCGGTGTTCCGCACGGAGCCCGCGTCGATGTCGCTCTGCTGCACCGTGTAGGTCGCGGTGGCGGTCACCGACTGACCGGGGCCGAGGCGTCCCTCGGCCGACGGCCAGGTGCCGTAGACGATGTCGGACAGCCCCTCGAGCGGGTCGCTCAGCGCCACGGACGAGAGCGTGAGCGTTCCGGTGTTGCGGATCACGAAGTCGTACCTGACCTCGGACCCGAGAGCGCCGTCACCCAGGCGCGTGCCCGCCTTCTCGACCTCGAGCGCGCCCGTGCCGCCCGCGAGCGGGATGATCGTCACCGGCGAGCGGTGCGTGACCGTGTCGCCGGCCGGAGTCGTACCGGCGCCTGTCGCGACGTTGCGCACGGTTCCGGCATCCACGTCGGGCTGAGTGACGAGGTGCGCTGCCGTGATCGTGACGATCTGCCCCGGCAGCAGTCGACCGGGGTTCGCCGCCGACGGCCACGTGTAGGTGAGTCCGGTGAGAGCGTCGACCGTGTTGCTGAGCGTCACACCGGTGAGAGTCGTGTTGCCGGTGTTCTCGATCGTGAAGGTGTATTCGATCGTGTCGCCGCGCACCCCGGTGTCGCCCGCCGCGAGCTGAGCGGTCTGCGTCGTGCGGATCGCCTGCTCGGGAGCTGTCGGATCGTCCGTGCGGATGGTGAAGGGCTCCGAGCTGTCGGAGACGACGACTCCGCGGGGTGACGTGCCGAAGGAGGTCGCCACGTTGCTGATCGACCCGGCGTCGACGTCGGCCTGCGTCACGGTGTACCGCGCGATGCCGTTCGCCGTGCCGCCGGGCGGCAGGATGCCGGTGGCCGACGGGAACTCGATCTGCGGCGTGCTGAGGCCCTGCAGATCGTCCTGCAAACGAATGAGTCGGAGCGTGACGTTGCCCGTGTTGGTGATGTCGAACGTGTACTCGATGACGCTTCCGACGCCGCCGGAGCCCGTCACATAAGCGCCGCCCTTCACCGTGCGGATGGACGGCGCCTGCGCGGCGGTCGGCAGCGGTTCGGTCGTCGAGCGCGCGGTCAGCACCGCGCCGGCCGGGGTCGTCGCGCGGACGGATGCGGTGTTCTGCACCGTGCCCCGGTCGACATCCTCCTGCGTGATCGCGTACGGCGCGGTGCCTGTCGCGACCTGTCCGGGGGCGAGCACGCCCGCGGTGCCCGGCCAGTCGACGGTGACGGCTCCCACACCCGCGAGCTCATCCGTGATCGCGATGCCGGAGAGCGTCACCGTGCCGGTGTTCTCGATGCGGAAGGCGAAGGTGACGCCGTCCCCGGCTCCGTTGGCGCCGGGTGCCGCGAGAGCGGCGGTCTTCGTGAAGACGAGTCCGGGCGCAGGGGCGAGCGACACCGTCGCGGGCGCGGTGGCCGTCGCGGGAGCCCCGCCGTTGGGAGGCGTGCCGGTTCCCGTCACGATGCTCGACACGCTGCCCGCGTCCACATCCGCCTGCGTCAGCGTATAGGTCGCCGTGGCCCTGACCGACTGCCCGGGCACCAGGACACCCTCCGTGCCCTGCCAGACGTAGGCCGGTGCCCCGGCGCCGGCGAGGGCGTCGGCGAGGGCGACGTCGCTGAGCGTGACGTTGCCGTCGTTCGTCAGCACATACGTCCACGTGACCACATCACCCGCACGGCCCGTCGCCCCGGGAGCCAGAGCACCCGAGTTCTGCACGGACACGGCCGGTGCGGTGGTCTGGGTGGGGACGATGCTCTCCGGCGAGGACACCGTGATCGGCTCACTGCGCGCAGGCGTACCCGACGCGGTCGCCGTGTTCACCACACGCCCCGCATCCACATCCGCCTGCGTGATCACATACGACCCCACAGCCGTCGCCGTCTCCCCCGGAGCGATCACACCAGGAGCACCCGCCACCGGCCACACCACATCCGACAACACCACCCCCGGCACCGCATCCGACAACACCACACCCGACACCGTCACATTGCCCGAGTTCGTCACCCCGAACTCATACGACACCACATCACCCACCGCGCCCGACCCCGACGCCACACCCGACTTCGACACCACCAACCCCGGAGCCGGAAGAACCGTATTCACCCGCACCGTGTTCGTATCCGCCGCCACACGACCCCCACCAGGAGTCCGCGCCGCCACCGACGCCGTGTTCTCCACGAACCCACGATCCACATCCGCCTGCGTCAAGTCATACTTCCCCCGACCCGTCGCCTGCTCCCCCACACCCACACGACCAGGCCGCGACGCATCCGGCCACACGATCGACACGTCATACAGACCCACCATCGGATCCACCAACACACCATCCGTGACCGTCACATTCCCCGTATTCGTCACCACCACCTCGTACTCCACCGTGTCACCCACCACACCGATACCACCCACACCCAACACACCCGACTTCACCGCAGACAACGCGGGAGTGCGCGGGATGACGACGGTCACGCCGTCGAGGGCGTCGACCGTGGTGCCGTCCGGTGCGGTGGCGGAGGCGTCGACCGCGTTCGACACCGCTCCGGCGTCGATGTCGGTCTGCGTGAGCACGTAGGTGGCCGTGCCGCGTGCCTCGGAGCCGACGGGCAGCACGCCTTCGGCACCCGGGGCGTCGCTCGGCCAGGTGATCTCGATCGCACTCATCCCGGGGAGGGCGTCGGACAGCGCGACGTCGCGGAGCGTCTGATTCCCGGTGTTGACGATGCGGAAACCGAACTGCACCAGTTCGCCGACCTGACCGGTCGATCCGGCGGTGAGCGCTCCGGCCTTCTCCACGGCGATAGCGGGGTCGCGATCGACCGTCGGCGTGCGGACGGCATCCGACAGGGCGACGACCGCCGCTCCGGCCGGTGACGTTCCGGCGGCGGTCGCCTGGTTGACGACCTCGCCCGCATCGACGTCGGCCTGCACGATGGCGTAGCTGGCGGTCGCCGTCGCGACCTCACCCGGGGCGAGGACTCCCGGGGCGTCGGGCCAGCGCAGCGTCGGGACGGAGAGGCCGGGCAGCGGGTCGCTGAGCGTGATGCCCGAGACGGTGACGTTGCCGGTGTTCTCGATCGTGAATGCGTAGTCGACGATGTCCCCGACGGATCCGTCACCGCGCAGCGTGGCCGTCTTGCCCGTCAGCAGGGCCGGGGCAGCGCTCGCGACGGTGGTCTCCGTCGCCGGCGTGCTCGCCGTGATGGTGTCGCCGACCGGAGGCTTGCCGCTGGCCGTGGCGATGTTCGTCACCGACCCTCGGTCCACGTCGGCCTGGGTGATCGTGTAATCGGCTGTCGCGTCGACGGTCTCGCCGGGCAGCAGCACCCCCGGCTCCCCCGGCCAGTCGAAGGTCGGAGAGCTGACGCCCGCGAGTGCGTCGACGAGGTCGACGAGTGTGAGCGTGACGTTTCCGGTGTTGGTGATGCCGAACGAGTAGTCGATCCGGTCGCCGACCCCGCCCGCGCCGTCGACCGTTCCGGCCTTCGTCGCAGCCAGGCCGGGGCGGGCGGCGATCTGGACGGATGCCGTGGCGGAGCCCGCGACGTCAGCACCGCGAGGAGGGCGACCCGTGCCGTCGACCGCGCTCGCCACCGTTCCCCGGTCGACGTCGGCCTGGGTCAGCTCGTATGCCGAGGTGGCCGTCACCGTCTGGCCGGGGAGCAGCACACCGGGGCGGGCCGGGTCGGGCCAGACGTACTGCGGAGCCGTCGATCCCGCGAGGCGATCCGTGAGCGAGACTCCGGTGAGCGTCACGTTGCCGGTGTTCTGCAGCGAGTAGGTCCAGGTGACGATGTCGCCGGCCACTCCCTCCGCCGCGGGGTCGAGATCGGCGTCCTTCGTCACGACGATCGATGCCCGGATGCCCTGGGTGTCGACGGTCTCGATGCCTGCGGGACTCGTGACGGGTCCGCCGCGGGAGCTGCCGCTCGCCGTCGCCGCGTTCGCGATGGAACCCGCATCGACGTCGGTCTGCGTGATCGTGTAGTCGGCCGCGGCCGTGGCCGACTGACCCGGAGCGAGCACGCCGGGCGTGCCCGGCCAGTCGATCTCCGGCGTGCTGAGGCCGGGCATCGGGTCGACGAGCGTGATGGCGCTCACCGTGACGTTGCCCGAGTTCGTGATGCGGAACGTGTAGTCGACGGTTCCGCCGACGCCCCCGTCGCCGTCGATCACTCCGTCCTTCACGACGGTCAGCGCAGCCGCGGGCTGCACGGTGTTGATCACGACGGGGTTGGAGTCGGCGACGACGATCGTGCCCTGCTCGGTCACAGCTTCGACGCCCGCGACGTTGCGGACGAATCCGCGGTCGATGTCGGCCTGTGTGAGGGTGTACCTCGCCGTGCCGACGACCGTGTCTCCCACGAGGAGCTCGCCCTCGGCACCCGGCCAGTCGATCTCGGGCAGCGAGAGTCCGGCGAGCCGGTCGATCAGCCGCCCCTCCTGAACGGTCACGTTCCCGGTGTTCGTCACGACGAGCCGGTACTCGATCACGTCTCCCACGGCTCCGATGCCGGGCTCGAGCAGGCGTCCGCTCTTGACCGTGGTGAGTTCGGCGTCCTCCGCGATCGGGACGGTGGCTGAGGCCGTGCGCTGGAGGGCCGATTCGTCGGGTGCCGTCGCGGTCAGCACGGCGGTGTTGTCGACGCGTCCACGATCGACGTCGGCCTGAGTCAGCTCGTACTCGGCGGTCGCGCTGGCCGATGCCCCGGGCGCGAGCACCCCGGCCTCGGCCGGCCACACGACCTCGATCGGCGAGAGCCCGACGAGCGGATCCGCGAGCCCCGCATCGCGCAGCGTCACGTTGCCGGTGTTGACGACCTGGAACGTGTAGCGGACGGTGTCGCCGGCACGACCTGTCGCGCCGGGCTCCAGGACGCCGGACTTGGTCAGGGTCGCGTTCGGTGCGGCTGCCACGGTCGGCACGACCACGCGGTCGGAGTCGTCCGATACGACGGAACCCGAGGGGTCGGTGCCGGAACCGGTGGCGATGTTCGCGACCCCGCCGCGGTCGACGTCGGCCTGCGTGATGACGTAGCGCGCCGTCCCGATGAGCGTCTCGCCCGGAGCGAGCACGCCCTCGGCGCCCGGCCAGACCACCGCGATGTCGGAGAGGTCCTCCAGCTCGTCGACGATGCCCACGTCGTCGAGGGTCACGTTGCCGGCGTTGCGGACGGTGACGGTGTATTCGATCACGTCGCCGACCGCTCCCGTTCCGCCGGTCGCGAGTGCCGCCGACTTGGTCGTCTCCACGGCGGGTGCCGCGTCGTCCAGTGCGGTGACGACCTCGGCCGAGGTCGCGGTCACGGCGTCCCCACCGGGGGCGGTCGCGCTCGCCGTCGCCGTGTTCGCGACCGAACCGGCATCGACATCGGCCTGCCTGACGACGTAGGTCGCTGTCGCCGTGGCGACCTCGCCGGGTGCGAGCACGCGGTCGACGGTCGGCCAGGTGATGACGGGGGTGCTGAGACCGGGGAGCGAGTCGGCGAGCACGACGCCCGAGAGCGTCACGTTCCCGCGGTTCTCGATCGTGAAGGAGTAGTCGATCGTGTCGCCGGCAGCCCCACCGGACGGGAGGTCGTCCTTCGTGACGACGAGCGCGGGTGCGGCGGTGAGCGGAACCGTGGCTGGCGCGGATGCCGTGACGGGGGCGCCGCCGTTGGGAGGCGTGCCGGTTCCCGTGACGAGGCTCGTCACACCGCCGGCGTCGACGTCGGCCTGCGTCAGCGTGTACGTGGCCGTGGCCCTGACCGACTCGCGCGGACCGAGGACTCCGACCGGGGTCGTCCAGACGTAGGCCGGTGCCCCGGCGCCGGCGAGGGCGTCGGCGAGGGCGACGCCGCTGAGCGTGACGTTGCCGTCGTTGGTCAGCACGTACGTCCAGGTCACGACGTCACCGGCTCGCCCGGTCGCGCCGTCGGCGAGGCGTCCGCCGTTGACGACCGAGAGGCGAGGTGCGGTGGTCTGGGTGGGGACGATGCTCTCCGGCGAGGACACCGTGATCGGCTCACTGCGCGCGGGCGTACCCGACGCGGTCGCCGTGTTCACCACACGCCCCGCATCCACATCCGCCTGCGTGATCACATACGACCCCACAGCCGTCGCCGTCTCCCCCGGAGCGATCACACCAGGAGCACCCGCCACCGGCCACACCACATCCGACAACACCACCCCCGGCACCGCATCCGACAACACCACACCCGACACCGTTACATTGCCCGAGTTCGTCACCCCGAACTCATACGACACCACATCACCCACCGCGCCCGACCCCGACGCCACACCCGACTTCGACACCACCAACCCCGGAGCCGGAAGAACCGTATTCACCCGCACCGTGTTCGTATCCGCCGCCACACGACCCCCACCAGGAGTCCGCGCCGCCACCGACGCCGTATTCTCCACGAACCCACGATCCACATCCGCCTGCGTCAAGTCATACTTCCCCCGACCCGTCGCCTGCTCCCCCACACCCACACGACCAGGCCGCGACGCATCCGGCCACACGATCGACACGTCATACAGACCCACCATCGGATCCACCAACACACCATCCGTGACCGTCACATTCCCCGTATTCGTCACCACCACCTCGTACTCCACCGTGTCACCCACCACACCGATACCACCCACACCCAACACACCCGACTTCACCGCAGACAACGCGGCTCCGGGGGTGATCGGGACGGTGGCCGTCGCGGTGGCCGGGGCGAGAGTGCCGCGGACAGGGGTTCCGGTGACGGTGACGGCGTTCGAGACGGCCCCGGCATCGACGTCGGACTGCAGGAGCGTGTAGGTGGCGGTGGCTGTCGCCTCCGCGCCGGGCGCGAGGACGCCGGGCCGAGCGGGGTCGGGCCACGAGACGGTCAGCGGGCTGAGACCCGAGAGCGCGTCGTCGAATGCGACCTCGCTCACGGTGACGTCGCCGGTGTTGACGACCGAGAAGCGGAACTCCACGGTGTCGCCCGCTCGGCCGGTCGCGCCGGGGGCCAGCGAGCCGCGCTTCGTCGCCGTGAGCGTCGGCGTCGCATCGGCGAGCGGCGTCGTCGCTGTGGCGTCGGCGGAGGCCACAGCGACGGCTCCGGGAGCGGTCCCGAACGCGCGGGCGACGTTGACGACCTCGCCCGCGTCGACATCCCCCTGCGTCACCGTGTACCGCGCCGACGCCGTGACCTCATCGCCCGGGGCGAGCACGCCGGTCTCGCCGCTCGGCCACGCGCCGAAGACGATGCCCGACAGCCCCTCGAGCTGATCGGTGAGGCCGGCGCCGGTGATCGTCGTGTTCCCGGTGTTGCGCATCGTGAACGTGTACGCGATCGAGTCTCCCAGCGCGCCCGTGCCCGAGAGCGCGTCGTCCTTGGTCAGCGAGAGCGCGGGTGCACGATCCTCGGTGGCGAGAGCGACGGAGTCGGATGCCGTGACCGGCGTACCGGAGGGGCTGAGGCCGGAGACCGTGGCGGTGTTGGTGACTCCGCCGGCGTCGACGTCCGCCTGCGTGACCGTGTAGGTCGCTGTGGCGGCGACCGTCTCCGAGGGTCGGAGCACTCCGGTCGCCCCCGGCCAGGCGCCGACGGTGATCTGCGAGAGACCGGGCAGCGGGTCGCTGAGGGCGATCGCGTCGATGGTGGTCGTGCCGCCGTTCGTGACCGTGAACGTGTAGGTGACGACGTCTCCCACCGCGAGGTCGGAGTCGCGCGATGCGGTCTTGTCGAGAGTGAGGCCCGCGGTCGACGAGATCGGCACGGTGGCGGGCGCCGTCGCGGTCGCCACGGCCCCGGAGGGCGCGGTACCGCGGCCCGTCACGACGCTGACGATGGACCCCGCGTCGACGTCGGCCTGGGTGAGCACGGTGGTGGCGGTGGCCGTCACCGATGCGCCAGGCGCAAGCACTCCCACCGGCCCTGTCCACTGGTACGCGGGCGCGCTCGTCCCCGCGAGCGCATCGCTCAGGGCGGCGCCCGTCAGCGTGACGTTGCCCGTGTTCTGCAGCGTGTACGTCCAGGTGACGGTCGACCCCGCCGCGGAGCCGGGTGGCAGCGATCCGCTGTTCGTGACCGCGACCGCGGGTGCGGCGGCCACGACCGGCACGACGCTCTGCGGCGATGCGGTGGTGACCGGACCGCCCGGCGCGGTGCCGGCGGCGGTCGCCGTGTTGAGCACTCGTCCGTCGTCGATGTGCTGCTGGGTGATCGCGAGAGTCGCGGTGGCCGTCGCGCTCTCGCCGGGGTTCAGCACTCCGGCGGTGCCCGGCCAGGTGACGGCGATCGTCGACAGACCTGCCAGAGGATCCGTGATCGCGACTCCGGTCACGGTGACGTTGCCCGTGTTGCTGACCGTGAACGCGTAGGTGATCACGTCGCCGAGTCCCGCCTCGCCCGGAAGAGTGCTCCCCGCCTTCGTGAGGCGCAGCTCGGCGCGTTGTGCGCCGGTGGCGACGTCGACGGAATCGGTGGCGGAGACCTCGTCGCCCGAGGGCGGCGCGCCGGAGGCGGTCACGGTGTTCGACACCGAGCCGGCGTTCACGTCGGCCTGCGTGATCTCGTACGTCGCGACGGCGGTCGCCTGAGCGCCCGGCGCCAGGACGCCGGGCGTCGCGGCATCCGGCCAGGTGATCGTCGGCACCAGGCCGGGGATGCTCTCGGCGAGCTCGACGTCGGTGAGCGTGACGTTGCCGGTGTTGACGACGACGAAGTCGAACCGGATGTCGTCGCCGGCCTCGCCGTCTGCGACACCGTCTCCCAGCACCGTGCCCGTCTTCTCGACGGAGATCGACGGTGCTGCGCTGAGCGGGATCGTGACGTCGTCGGACTCCTCGACGGCGGCGCCGCCGGGAGCCGAGGCGGTGCCGGTGACCACGTTGGCCACGCTCCCGGCGTCCACGTCCGCCTGCGTCAGCGTGTAGATGGCCGTCGCGGTGACGACCTGATTGGGCGCGAGGGTACCCGCTTCACCCGGCCACGAGAAGACGAGAGGGGACACGGCGGGCTCGAGGTCGGTCAGAGCGACCCCGGTGAGAGTGACGTTGCCGGAGTTGCGCAGCGAGAACGAGTAGGCCACGGTGTCGCCTGCCCGCGGGGTGGCTCCGCCTCGCAGCGTTCCGGTCTTGACGACCTCGATGTCGGGGGTTTGCGCGGCGGTCGGCGTCACGACGGCGTCGGACGGATCGCTCACGGCTGGTCCGGTCGGCGGCGTGCCGGTCGAGGTGGCCGTGTTCGTCACGGATCCCGTGTCGAGGTCGGCCTGCGTGATGCGGTGGGTGGTCGTGGCCGTCACGGACTCGCCGGGCTGCAGCGTTCCGCTGGCGCCCGGCCACGGTCCGTAGGCGAGCGGGCTCAGCCCGGGAGCGGGGTCGGAGATCGCAACCCCGGTCAGGGTGACGTTCCCGGAGTTCGTCGCGCGGATCGTGTACGTGATGAGATCGCCGAGTTGCCCGGCGCCGCTCACGGCGGCGGTCTTCGTCGTGAGGATGCCGGGTGCGGACGCCGTGGTCGGAAGCACCACCGTCTGCGAGGTCGCCGACACGGCCGCCCCCGTCGGCGGGCGCCCCGTGACGGTCGCGGTGTCCGAGATCGATCCGGCGTTCACGTCGCTCTGGCGCACCTGGTAGGTCGCCGTGGCCGTGACCGTCTGGTTCGGTGCGAGCGTGCCCGGCGTACCCGACGCCCAGGCGCCGTACGAGATCGTCGAGAGTCCGCTGTGCGGATCCGCGACGGCGACGCCCGTGAGGGTCACGTTCCCCGCGTTGCGCACGGTGTAGGTGTAGGTGATCGTGTCGCCCACGGCCCCCGAGCCGGAGGTGTAGGCGCCGGCCTTCTGCAGGGTGAGAGCGGGAGCCGAGGTGAGCGGCACGGTGCCCGATCCGGTCGCGGCGGTCGCCGATCCTCTGCTCGGCGTCCCCGTCGCGGTGGCCGCGTTCGACACCGCCCCAGCGTCGACGTCGGTCTGACGCACCGTCGAGGTCGCGGTCGCCGTGACCACGTCGCCGGGAGCGAGCACCCCGGACGTGCCGGACGGCCATGCGCCGTAGGTCAGGTCGCTGATGCCCGGGAGCGAGTCGGTCGCGCTCACGCCGGACAGCGTGACGTTGCCGACGTTGCGGATCGACACCGTCCAGGTGATCGTCTCGCCGGCCACCCCTGTCGCGCCGGCGGGCAGCGCGCCCGACTTGACGACCTGGAGGCGCGGGTCACCCGCCGCGGTCGGCGTCGTCACGGTCGCGGATGCCGCCGACACCGCGACGCCGCTCGGCGACTGGGCGCTTCCGGTCGCGACGTTGACGACGGATCCGGCGTCGACGTCGGCCTGGGTGATCGTGTGGCTCGCGCGGGCGACCACCTGTGCCCCGGGGGCGAGGGTGCCGGCATCGCCGGGCCACGTGTAGGTGAAGGGAGTGAGGCCGATGAGCGGATCCGTGACCACCACGCTGCGCAGCGTGACGTTGCCCGAGTTCGTGACGCGGACCGTGTAGTCGATGACATCGCCCACGGCGCCGGTGCCGGACACGGTCGCCGACTTGGTCGTGGTGAGCGCGGGGCCCGCTGCCACGGTGGCGATCGTGACGGTCGGCGAGTCCGCGCCGACGGCCGGGCCACTCGGCGGAGCACCGGTGACACGAGCGGTGTTGCGCACGGTGCCCGCGTCCACATCGGCCTGGGTCACGACGTAGGTCGCTGTCCCCACGACCTGCTCTCCCGGTGCGAGGGTCCCCGCGGTACCCGGCCAGCTCAGAGCGATCGGGCCGAGTCCCGCGTGCGGGTCGGTGACGGCCACGCCCGTGAGCGTGACGTTGCCGGCGTTCCGGGCGGTGAACGTGTACGTGATGATGCTGCCGACGGCTCCGGCGCCCTGCGTGTAGACGCCGGTCTTGCCGAGTGTGAGGAGCGGCCCCGCGGTGACGGGCAGCGTCGCGGCGGCTGTCGCCTGCACGGGCGCTCCGGTCGGCGGCGTGGCGGTCGCCGTCGCCGTGTTCGCGACGGAGCCGGCGTCGACGTCCGACTGCGTGAGAGCCCTGGTCGCGCTCGCGGTGACGCTCTGACCGGGCTGCAGGGTGCCGACTGCTCCAGGCCACCCGGTGTACGCGATGGTCGACAGACCGGGCAAGGGGTCGGCCACGCCGACACCGGTCAGCGTGACGTTCCCCGCGTTCCGCACGGTGAAGCTGTACGTGACGACATCGCCCGCGCGTCCGGTGGCCCCCGGCGCGAGGCTGGCGGTCTTGTCGAGCGTCAGGCGCGGTGCCGCCGTCGCGGTCGGGGTCACGAGCTCGTTCGAGGAGCCGTCGACGGCGACTCCGCCCGGGGCCGTCCCCGTCGCGGCGGCGCGGTTGCGCACCGATCCCGCGTTCACGTCGCTCTGGGTGATGACGTAGGTGGCTCGAGCGGTGGCTGCCTGGCCGGGAGCGAGCACACCGGTCGCACCGGGCCAGGTGATCGCGAGCGCCGACAGACCCGGCAGCGGGTCGTTCACCGTCACGCCCGTGAGCGTCTGGTTTCCGGTGTTCTCGGCCCGGATCGTGTAGGTCACGACGTCGCCGACGCGGTTGCCTCCGGCGGTCGTGGCGCTCTTGCTGACGGTCAGCCCCGGCGCGGCGGCGGTCGTCGACACCACGGCTTCCGTCGAGGTCGCGCTGACGACGGCGCCCGTTGGCGGGCGACCGCTCACGGTCGCGGTGTTGCGCACCGACCCCGCGTCGACGTCGGTCTGGCGGATCGTGTAGGTCGCGGTCCCCGTGGCGGTCTGCCCGGGTGCGAGGGTGCTCGCAGCCCCCGGCCACGTGATGACGGGAGTGCTGAGACCGGCGAGGGAATCGGTGAGGGTGATGCCGCTGAGCGTGACGTTGCCCGAGTTGCGGATCGTGAACGAGAAGGTCGCGGTGCTGCCGACGCCGCCGTCGCCCGCCGTGATCGAGCCTGTCTTGAGCACGGAGATCGACGGCACTGCGGCGATCCGCACGGTCGAGGGGGCGGTTCCGCTGACAGCCGCTCCCCGCGGCGGCACGCCCGAGGCCGTGGCGGTGTTCGCGACCGCGCCCGCGTCGACGTCGGTCTGCTTGACCGTGTAGGTCGCCGTGCCCGAGACGCTCTGCCCCGGCTGCAGCGTTCCGGCTGCTCCGGTCCATCCCGTCAGCGTGATCGGTGCCGCACCGATCAACGGATCGACGAGCGAGACCCCGGTCAGCGTGACGTTTCCCGCATTGCGCACGGTGAAGGCGTAGCTGACCGTGTCGCCCGCGGCTCCCGTACCGCTCAGCGTTCCGACCTTCGTCACCGCGATGGCGGGGGCGATCGCGGCCGTCGGCGTCGTCACGGTGCCCGAGCCGGCGCTCACGGTCGTGCCGCCGCCCGCGCCGCTCGCGGTGGCCGTGTTCGTGATCGCGCCGGCGTTCACGTCGGTCTGGGTCACGGTGTAGGGCGCCGTGGCGACGACCGTCTGACCCGGTGCGAGGGTGCCGGCGGTGCCCGGCCACTGGTACTGCAGCGAGCCGAGTCCGGCGAGGGGGTCGGCGATCGTGACGCCGGTGAGCGTGACGTTCCCGGTGTTCGTCGCACGGAACGTGTAGGTGACGACGCTGCCGACGCCGCCTCCGCCCCCCCGCGGCGGTCTTCGTCACCGCGATCCCGGGTGCCGCGGCGACCGTCGCGACCGAGATCTCGCCGGAGGATGCCGTGATCGCGGGACCCGTCGGCGGCGTTCCGGCGACCGTCGCCGTGTTGCGGGCCGCCCCGGCGTCGACGTCGGACTGACGGACCGCGTACGTCGCGGTCGCGGTGACGGTCTGGTTCGGCTGCAGAGTGCCCGCGGCGCCCGGCCACGTGTACGAGATGCTCGAGAGCCCGGGGTGCGGATCGGTGATCGCGACACCCGTGAGAGTGACGTTGCCCGTGTTGCGGGCCGTGAACGTGTAGGTGATCGTGCTGCCGACCGAGCCGTTGCCCGCCGTCACGGCCCCTGATTTGGAGATCACGATGCCGGGGGCCGAGGCGAGCGAGACGGTCGCCGGTGCCGTGCTCGTGACCGCGGTGCCGCTCGGCGGCGTGCCGGAGCCGGTCGCCGTGTTGCTCACGGCGCCCGAGTTCACGTCCGTCTGCGAGATCGTCGACGTGGCCGTCGCGGTGACCGTCTGACCCGGCTGGAGCACGCCAGCGGTGCCGCTCGGCCAGGTGCCGTAGGAGGGCGCGGAGATCCCCGGAAGGGAGTCGGCGACCGAGACGCCCGTCAGGGTGACGTTGCCGGAGTTGCGGAGCGTGATCGACCAGACGATCGTGTCGCCTGCGCGACCGGAGGATCCGCTCTGCAGGGCCCCGGACTTCGTCGTCACGATCGCCGCGGACGCCGCCACGGTGTTCGTCGTGACCGTCCCCGAGGTGCTCGTCACCGGTGTCGTGCCGTAGGCCGCGGTCGACGAGGCGACGTTGCGCACCGAGCCCGCGTTCACATCCGTCTGCCGGATCGTGTAGGTCGCGACGGCGGTGACGGTCTGGCCGGGAGCGAGGGTGCCCGCCGTGCCCGGCCACGTGTAGGTGAAGGCCGAGAGGCCCGGCAGGGTGTCCGAGACGGTCACGCCGGTGAGTGTGACGTTGCCGGTGTTGGTCGTGCGCACGGTGTAGGTGACGACGTCGCCGACGGCAGCGGTGCCCGAGACTGTCGCCGACTTCGTGGTCGTGGTCGCCGGTGCGGCCGCCGCAGTCGTCACGCGGGTCGTCGGAGACGAGCCGGTGACCGCCGCGCCCCCTGGCGTCCTGGCCGACGCGGTCGCAGTGTTGGTCACCGCGCCGGCGTCGACGTCGGCCTGCCTCACCGTGTACGTCGCGCGCCCCTGCACCGTCTGACCGGGGGCGAGCGTGCCCGCCGTGCCCGGCCAGGTGTAGGTGATGGCCGAGAGACCGGGGAGCGGGTCCGCGATGGCCACCTGCGTCAGGGTGACGTTGCCGTTGTTGGTCGCCGAGAACGAATAGGTGACGGTGCTGCCGACCCCGCCTGTGCCCGAGGTGACGGTCCCGGACTTGAGCACGGTCAGCGCACCGGTCGGCGTCACCGGCAGGGTGAAGGCCCTGGTCTGCGTGAGGCGGGCGCCGCTGGGCGGCAGCGCGGTCGCCGTCGCGGTGTTGGCGACGGAGCCGGCGTCGACATCCGATTGCTTGAGCGTGTAGGTGGCCGTGGCCGTGACCGCCTGCCCCGGTGCGAGCGTGCCCGCCGTGCCCGGCCACGTGTAGGCGAGTGCCGACAGCCCGGCCAGCGGGTCGGAGATCGCTGCCTCGGTGAGCGTCACGTTACCGCTGTTCGCGAGACGGAAGGTGTAGGTGACGACGTCGCCGGCGCGGCCCGTGCTGCCCGGTGCGAGCGCGCCGGTCTTCGTGAAGGTGACGGCGGGAGCGGATGCCGCGGTCGACACGACCGACTGACTGCTCGGCACCGTCAGCGTAGCCCCGGCGGGGGTCCGGGCGGTGCCCGTGGCCGTGTTGCGCACGGCGCCCGCGTCGACATCGGCCTGTGTGATCGTGTACGTCGCGGTGGCGGTGACCGCCTGACCGGGTGCGAGGGTGCCGGCGGTTCCCGGCCAGCTGTACGCGAGTGCGGAGAGACCGGCGAGCGGGTCGGAGATGGCGACGGACGTCAGTGTCGTGTTGCCGGTGTTGCGGGCGGTGAAGCTGTAGGTGATGGTGCTGCCGACGCCGCCGGTGCCCTGGGTGACGGAGCCGGACTTCGTCGTCGTGAGTCCCGGTGCCGAGGCGACGGTGGGGACGGTGGTCTGGGGGGACGAGCCGGACACCGTGGTGCCGTTCGGCGTCCGAGCGGAGGCGGTGGCGGTGTTGCGGACGCTTCCGGCGTCCACATCCGCCTGGGTGATGGTGTAGAAGGCGGTGGCGGTGGCGGTCTGACCGACGGGGAGGCTTCCGGCGGTCGCGGTGGGCCAGGTGATGACCGGTGGCGAGAGCCCGGGCAGCGGATCGACCAGAGAGGCGTTCGCGAGGGTGACGTTGCCGGTGTTGCGGATCGTGAACGAGTAGTTGATGCGGTCGCCCACACGCCCCGTCGATCCGCTGGCGAGCGCACCCGTCTTCGTCACGGTCACGGCACCCGCAGCCGCGATCGGGGTCACCCGGTTCGCCGAGCCGGAGGGTCGCACTCCCCCGTCGTCGTCTGCGGCGCTGACCGTGGCCGTGTTGGCGACCGATCCGGCATCCACGTCCGTCTGCTTCAGCGTGTACGTCGCCGTCGCCGTGACGGACTGTCCGGGTGTCAGCACTCCTGTCGTGCCGGGCCACGCCCCGAAGGTGATCGCGGAGAGCCCGACGAGCGGGTCGCTGATCACGATGTCGCGCAACGTGGACTGACCGGTGTTCGTGACGGTGAACGTGTAGACCACGACGTCGCCGGCGCGTCCGGTGCCGCCCGCCGCCAGAGCGCTCGTCTTCGTCAGGCTGATGGCGCTGAGCAGCACCGTGGTGCTGTCGCTGTCCTGGGCGAGGAAGTCGCCGACCACCGTTCTCGCGGTGGCCTCCGCCGTCGACACGTATCCCGTCGACGACGGTGCCGTCGCGGTGCAGGTGTACGTCGTCGACTGCAGAGGAGCGAGCGTCAGGGTGCCGAGGTTCCTCGCGCAGCCCGCCTGATCGTCGGTCACGACGATGTTCCGCAGGGTTCCTGCGCCGGTGTTCGTGATACGGATCGTGAACGTCGCGAGCTCGCCCGCCGTGCGCGACTGCGTGTCGAGGGTTCCGTCGTAGGTCTTCACCAGCTGCAGACCGGCGGTCGGCACCGAGAGCATCGCGTTGCGCAGCAGGTACGAGTCGCCGGACGTGCCGAGCCGCAGGTTCACGGTGGAATCCCCCGCCACCACGTTGGTCAGGGGCGCTGTCGCGACGTCGACGCTCTGGTTGGTGAACGCGGTCCCGGCCGTTCCCGTGTATCTCACCGAGCCGATCGCCCGCGAGATGCCGATGTTGCCGGTGGCTCCTGCCGCGTTGGGGATCTCCGTGTAGGTCGTCGATCCGCCGCGCGAGTACGAGGCCGCATCCCCCGTGATGTTCCGGTCGCCCTCGAAGAGCGTGAAACCGACGCGGGTGCCGGCGGCGACCGCCGTGAACCCGTTGAAGGCGACTGTGAGGTCGGCGTCGTTCGCACCCTGGCGAACGTGGCCCTCGTAGTAGATGATGTTGTGCGGCACCGAGGCGGGGTTGTCGGGGATGAAGGTCCCGTAGTCGTAGACGACGTTGATCGACCAGCCCGCGTAGCAGCCCGCGCCGGTCGGGGTCCAGATGTTGCCCGCCGAGATGGTGATCTCCGAGCCGGTGGTGACCGAGGCGAAAGCCGAGGTCACGTCGGCGCTGGCGGAGTAGTAGAGCGCGGTCGCCTGCGATGCGGGATCCTGCAGCATGCTCTGGGGTGCCACCTCGATGATGCCGGCGCCGCCGACCTTGAGCTGCACGGCCCTCGTCGTGTACCCCGTCGCACTTCCCGCTGGCATGGTCGCGACGCCGCGCGCCGCGGAGTACTGCGAGCAGAGGCGGCGGGTGTCGCCCGTGTACACGCCGGTGTTCGCGCTCCAGGTGAGGAAGGCCTTGACGACCGTCGCACCGGCGGGGACGGTGATCGTCGCACTGCTGGAGTTCGACGTGAAGCCCGTGACCGAGTTGTTCTGGGTCATGACGAAGTTGTCATTGACGTTCTGCGCGTTGGTGCTCGATGCGGCGTGCAGGTCGGCGCAGGTGCCGTTGGTCGTGGCCGTCGTCGCCGAACACGCGAGCACTCCGTTGCCGGCCATGATGAAGTCGCCGTTGACGTTGGCCTGGTAGTTGGGCGCGGTGCCGGAGTTCGTCCCCCACTGGACGACGGCGGCTTCCGCGGTCTGCGCGGTGCCGAGCGTGAGCCCCGCGGCGATGACCGCGATGGCGGTCGTCATCGCGACGATCGAGCGCCGCAGGCGACGCCGACCACTCCCCCTGACCACGACTACGACCCCCCTCAAGGTCCGCCGACCACCCTCCCGTGGACCGACGTGGAGAATACGTTAGGCGAATTCTCAGATGGTGACAATGGGGCCCCTGTGACCGGTGTGGCGTGTGACCCCTCTTATCCACCGCATGAACGGGCTTTTTCTCCTTTTGTCGATTTCCTCCGGGCTGAAGGTCGTAGACGCCTCGATCCTTGGTCCAACTCGCAGACGAATTCTCCAGGATCGTCACTTGTCTGACACCTGTCAGATAAAGTCGAAGGGTGGATGCACGAGCGCGACGCACGAGAGACGGCCTCCGCGCGGCAGTCCTCGCGCTCGGCGAGCGGATGCCGATCGGCGACGTCACGGTCGCTGCCGTGTGCGCCGAAGCCGGCGTGACGAGGGACACGTTCTACCGTCACTCCGAGAGCACGGTCGCACTGCTCGCCGATGCGCTCGCGGCCGAGATCGCCGAGGCGATGGAGGTGCTTCCGCGCACCGACGAGATCGGCGACGGCGAGCGAGCGCTCCTCGAGCACGTGCAGCGGCGTGCCCGCGTGTATCGCGGCGCCATGCATCCGCTCCTCGCCGCGCCCGTGCGCGACAACCTCGACCGCTCGATCCGAGCCGGACTGCTGCTGTGGGTCGAGCTCCACCCCGAGATCGTCCCCGACGTCTTCGCGCACGACGCGGCGGCGTTGGCGATCGCCGTGGCCTACGCCGCCTCCGGCACGGTCGGGGCGATCGAGGAGTGGCTGCGATCGGGAGACGACGACATCGACCGTGCCGTGAGGCTCATCCTCGCGGCGTCACCGGAGTGGTGGCTGCGCTGACGGCCACCGGAATGGAGAGAAGGATGAAGGCCGCACTGTTCCACGCCAAGGAGGACCTCCGCGTCGAGGACGTCCCCGAGCCCACCCCCGGCCCGGGGCAGGTGAAGCTGCGCAACGCGTTCGCGGGGATCTGCGGGTCCGACCTGCACGTCTACTACACCCCCGAGGCAGCCGGACTGGACTTCGACCACCCGCATCCCGTCACGGGCTCGACCCTCCCCCAGATCCTCGGCCACGAGTTCTCCGGCACCGTCGTCGAGCTCGGCGAGGGCGTGACGGACGTGGCAGTCGGAGATCGCGTGGCCGTCTGGCCGATCTACTACTGCGGAGAGTGCACGGCGTGCCGTCGCGGCATGTTCAACGCCTGCCAGAAGATCGGCTTCCACGGGCTCAGCTCGCACGGCGGCGGCATGGCGGAGTTCACCACCGTCGACGCCTCGAAGCTGCATGTGCTCCCCGAGAACGTCGACCTGCGGATGGGCGCTCTCGTCGAGCCGATGTCCGTCGCCTGGCACGCCGTGTCCCGTAGTGGTGTCGCGGAGGGCGGCAGCGCCCTGATCGCCGGCGCGGGCCCCATCGGCATCGGGGTCTGGTTCGCGCTCAAGGCGCAAGGCGTGCAGAAGGTGCTGGTCTCCGAGCCGAGTGCCGACCGCCGCGCGATCATCTCCGCTCTCGGCGCGACCGTCGTCGACCCCGTGAACGAGGACCTGGGTCAGGCGGTGGCAGAGCTCACCGGCGGCGACGGCGTGGACGTGGCGTTCGATGCAGCGGGGGCCGGCCCCGCCGTGACCTCGTCCCTCGCGAGTCTCGTGCCGGGCGGACGTGTCGTGGTGGTCGCGATCCACGAGCGTCCGATGGAGTTCCTGCCGACGCAGCTCGTGATGGCCGAGACCGAGATCTCCGGCGCGCTCGCGTACCTGCCCGAGGACTTCGACGCGGTCATCGAGGCGATGTCCCAGGGCGTGTACGACACCACCGGCTGGGTGCAGGAGGTTCCGCTCGAGGGTGTCGTCGACGCCATCCACGCGCTCCGTGGCGGCGCAGGCGCGAAGATCCTCGTCCAGGCGGACTGAACGGGTGACGCGCTGATGCGCTGATGTGCGAGCGAAGGGCCGGGCTGATCGTCCGGCCCTTCTCGTGTCTGCGGCGGCTCAGGCGTCGACGGATGCCGCACTGCGCACCCGGAACCAGAGCGTGAGCTCTGCCAGAGCGCGACGAGCGGTGTCCTCGTCGGAGTCGGCGTCGAGGTCCGCGAACGAGTCGCGATACCCCTCCGGCGCCGCGTCCTCGCCTCCTCGCAGCGCGCGATACCCCATGGTCCAGTCAGGGAAGCGCCGCTGCGACACGCGTTCCTCGAGGAGCACGCGCATGTCGTGGTGACGGGGATCCCGTCGGATGCGCTCGGCCAGCTCCCGAACGGTGTCGGCGACGCCCTCCAGCACCTGGATGAAACGCCCGCCGCGGTAGAGCAGCATGCCCGTGACATCCACCGCCGCGTTGTTGCGTCGACACTCCGTCAGCAGCTGCACGAGCGCGGTCTCGCGGAACGGCTGCGACGCGCTGCTGGTGTAGACGAGCGACAGCACGTCGGTGCCCTGTCCTGTCACGAAACCGTCCCCTGCAGATCGTCGCCGGCGAGCATGCCGTCGAGGTCGAGTCGTTCCGCGCGCGCAGCCACGGCTGCGGTCGCCTCTGCGAGAGTGGCGAAGTCTCCGAGCTGCTCGGACCGTGCGTCGAAGGCGCGGAACTCGCCGCTCGCCTGCCGATCCACGTAACCGAGGAAGTCTCCGCCACGGCTGCCCACATGGAAGCCTTCTTCGACGCACGCCCAGAAGACGTCCGAGGATGACGCGGTCATCCGTTCACCAATCCCAATCGTTGTTCGGGTACGACAGCGGCTCGTACTCGGCCGGCGAACGCTGGTCCGTCTCCACGGAGACCACCACACGGGACGTCGAATGGATGAGCACGCTCACCAGATCGTCACCATCGGAGAGATCGACGAAAGCGGGAGGCGACGCTGCCGCCGCTTCGATCTGCGACATCACGTGGACGAGATCGCGCTCGCCGCTGAGGACGAAGTCCCGGCCGTCGATCTCGACGTGCGTCAGCTTCATGTGCGCTACCTCCCCATCGTTGCTCAGCCACCGTACGACGGGAACGGCGGTTGGCGAGAGGGGCTTGCAGGATGCCGAAGCGCGGGGTAGAGCTATGACGCTTCGGCGACTTCGAGACCGCCCTGGAGCGGCGTCTCGGCCGGCTCGGGCACCAGGCGCAGCCCACCGGGGCTGTTCGCGGTGACGGCGAGGGCGTCGATCCACGCGCGATTGATCGAGGGCTGTCTGCTGCCGAAGTACTTGAAGGCGAGCGCGCTGCCGGCGTGCACCCACACAGTGATGCGGCCTCCGCCCAGACTCGACTCGTTCGCCCAGCTGAAGGCGAACGGCTCGCCCCGACGGAGCTTCGCGGTCATGACCAGCTGCAGGTGGGTGAGTGCCCGGTCTTCGATGTCGACCTTCTCGTCACCCTCGTAAATGAGACGTCCCACGATGTTGCGATCCTCGTCTGCCACGGGAACCTGTTTGACGAGGCGCGATCGAGGTGATCACTCGGTGGTGAGGACAAGCATCGCACATGTTCGACCGAGTTCAGCTATCGCCGCGACGACCGCCGGATACGAGAAAACCCCCGGCGGAAACCGGGGGTTTGTCTGTGCGCGATACTGGGATCGAACCAGTGACCTCTTCCGTGTCAGGGAAGCGCGCTACCGCTGCGCCAATCGCGCCCGTGTGGGCTATTCAGTTTCTGAGAGGTGGCGACGGGATTCGAACCCGTGTAAACGGCTTTGCAGGCCGGTGCCTAGCCGCTCGGCCACGCCACCGTGTGGATTGACCCCACGTGCTGAAGGCCCTCCGAAGAAGGCCCTTGCACTTGAGCGGATGACGAGACTCGAACTCGCGACCCCAACCTTGGCAAGGTTGTGCGCTACCAACTGCGCTACATCCGCGTTGTTCCCGGTTGTTGTCCCGGGCACTTATGAAACATTAGCCGATGATCGGCCGGTGTCCAAACCGGTGTCGATTCTCGCGCGTGTCCCTCGGAGTGGTCGTCGAGCGTCGTGAGCGTCGGGTAGTATCGGTTGACGTACCCCTCGGGTATGGGCGATTGGCGCAGTTGGTAGCGCGCTTCCTTCACACGGAAGAGGTCATCGGTTCGAGTCCGGTATCGCCCACCACACAGAAGCCCCGCGGCCCCGGCCTGCGGGGTTTCTTCCTTTCCATCGAGCCGCCCAGACGTTGTCAGCGCAATGCCGTGACCTCGTTGCTCGACGATCTCCTCTCGGTTGGGCTGAGTGTCGGGACCTGCGGTTAGTGTCGCGCTGTGCCGAAAATCACGCTCCCCGACCCGTGCCCGCTGTGCGGCCGCGTCGACGCCGTGCGCGTCGCCGGCGACCTCGCCTGCGCGTGGTGCGGGTGGCGGTTCGGCGACGCTCCGGACGCCGATCTGCCCCGGCCGATCGTCGAGGTCGTCTATTACCTGCGCTACGACCGGCGGGTGAAGATCGGCACGAGCGGTCGGCCGCGTCAGCGCCTCGCCGCGATCCGCCACGAGGAGCTGCTGGCGTTCGAGCCGGGCGGCCGAGACGTCGAGCAGGCCAGGCACCGCGAGTTCGCGTCGATCCGCGAGGGCGGCGAGTGGTTCACGTTCACGACGGAGCTCGAGCACCATGTCGCCGCACTACGCACGACCCGCGATCCATGGCAGCTGTACGCGCGATGGGTGGCCGTGGCCATGCAGAGGTGAGGGCCCACAGGAACGGACCGATCGTTCCTGTGGGCCCTCGGTCTGTGGGGTCAGGCGCGAGCGGCCTTGACCTTCGCGGGCTGCGGCTGCGAGAACAGCACCACGACGATGACAGCGACGCCGACGACGACGTGCGGGAGCCACACGTTCGGGGCCTGGTTCGCGAAGCCGAAGATCCAGGGCGAAAGGGCCAGGAAGAGGCTGGCGACGATGTCGAACACGAGGTGGACGGGCATCGGGATGAAGCCGAAGGGGCCCCATTCGTACTTCGTGAACAGGCTGTAGACGATCAGGCCAACGCCGAGCACGATCGGGATGATGACTGCGGGGCCGCCCAGGCTCGCGAAGCCGAACAGCCATGGTGCCGCGATGAGCGCCACGCCGACGACGTAGTCGAGGATTCCGTGGACCTTGGTGGGGATGAAACGCATGATTCCTCCTTGGTGGCGCCGCTTCGTGCGGCTCACTGATGGTTCGCAACCCGCCGCGAAACGGATTGGAGAGGATTCCTCGTACCCTGATCGGATGACGTCGACCCGCTCCGCTCCGCGGCCGCCGCGCACCCGCGTGGCTGTCCACAGCCCGCGGCGCCGCCGTCGCGTGCATGATCGTCGTCGGTCTCGTCTACAACCTCCTCGTGCCGGGCACGGGGTCGGCCCCCGCGTGGGTGAGCCTGATCCTGCACACGGTCCTCCCGGTTCTGCTCGTCCTGGACTGGACACTGATCGACGACCGGCCGAGCCTGCCCTGGCGACGGCTGTGGCTCGTCCTCCCCTATCCCCTGCTGTGGCTCGCCGTGGTGCTGGTGCGAGGCGTCACGGACGGCTGGGTCCCCTACGGCTTCCTGCTCCCGGAGCGCGGGCTGCCCTCGCTGCTCGCGCACGTCGTGGGGCTTCTCGCCACCCTGCTCTGCGCGGGCGCCGCGGTGTGGCTGCTCAGCCGCGTGCGGCGGTCAGGTCCGAAGAACGCTCGGGGCGGTCGTCGACGTGCGCAGGGTCACCCGACCGTCCATCCGTAGCGACGGGACAGCGCCGCAGCCACCCGTCCGTACCGCGCCCGGTCGAGCACGGCGGCCTCTCGCCGAAGACCCGTCTCGTGCACGCTGTAGAGCTGCTCGATGTCGACCCACGACTCGCGTCGCTGCGAGTCCCACTCCCCCGATCCGATCGACAGGTAGTCCCGGTCGCCGTCGTGCGCGCGACTCGTCATCCGCACGGCGTAGACCCGATCCGTCGACTGACGTCCGATCACGAGCAGAGGTCGATCCTTGCCGCGCCCGTCGTTCTCCTCGTAGGGCACCCAGGTCCAGATGATCTCGCCGGCGTCCGGCGCTCCGTCGCGGTCCGGCGCATAGCCGATGCGCAGGTCGTCGACGCGGTCGGGATCGATCCGCACTGTGGCGGCAGCGACGGCATCCGCGCCTCGCCCGGCACCGCTGACGTTCTCCGTCTCGGCGGACCTGCGGACACGCGCGACAGGGCCTCTCGGACGAGTCGTCGTCCGAGAGGCCCTGGTCGATCCGAATGCGCGGATGAGGATCTGCGAGAGTGCGTTCAGGATGCCGTTGCCGTTGCCCACACGGTCACCCTAGGGCAGCTCACGCGTCTGCGAGCGCGTAGCCCTCCTCGCCGTGGACGACCTGGTCGACGCCGGCGATCTCGTCCTCGTTGGTGACGCGGAAGCCGATCGTCTTCTGGATCGCGAAGCCGATGATGAAAGCGACGACGAATGAGTAGATCAGCACGCCGGCCGCGGCGATGACCTGCACGGCCAGCTGGCGGGCGTCGCCGCCGACGAAGAGGCCGGTGTCGGTCGCGAAGAAGCCGAGGTAGATGGTTCCGATGAGACCGCCGACGAGGTGGATGCCGACCACGTCGAGCGAGTCGTCGAAGCCGAGGCGGAACTTGAGCTCGATGGCCAGGGCGCAGACGACACCGGCGACAGCTCCGAGCAGCAGGGCCCACCCCGGCGTCAGGTTGGCGCAGGCCGGGGTGATCGCCACGAGACCGGCGACGGCTCCCGACGCCGCTCCGACGGAGGTCGGCTTGCCGTCCTTGATCTTCTCGACCAGGATCCAACCGAGGATGGCGGCTGCCGTGGCACCGAGAGTGTTGAGTCCGATGAGACCGACACCGCCCATGTCCTCCGCGAGCCACTCGGCTCCGGCGTTGAAGCCGAACCAGCCGAACCACAGCAGCGCGGCGCCGAGCAGGGTCAGCGGCACGTTGTGCGGCTTGAGGATGCCCTTCTGGAAGCCGATGCGCTTGCCGAGGACCAGCGCGAGGGCGAGTGCCGCGGCACCCGCGTTGATGTGCACGGCCGTGCCACCCGCGTAGTCGATGACGCCGATGCCGCTGTCCTCGCCGAACAGGGTGGTGCCCAGGTTCATGATCCAGCCGCCACCCCAGACCCATGCGGCGACCGGGAAGTAGCCGACGGTCGCGAACACGCCGGCGAAGATCAGCCAGCTGCCGAACTTCGCGCGGTCGGCGATGGCGCCGGAGATGAGGGCGACCGTGATGATCGCGAAGGTCGCGCCGTAGGCCACGCCGAGCAGGGCGACGTTGGAGCCCTCACCCGAGGCGAGGCTCGAGAGACCGAAGTCGGCGAAGGGGTTGCCCGCGAACGCCATCGGGTTGTCGACCGCGCTCATCGAGAAGCCGAAGAGGATCCAGAGCACCGCGACGAGACCGATGGAGCCGAAGCTCATCATCATCATGCTGACGACGCTCTTGGCCTTCACGAGGCCGCCGTAGAAGAAGGCGACGCCGGGCGTCATGAGCAGGACGAGGGCGGTCGCGGTGATCGCCCAGGAGATGTTGCCTGGAGCATCCATGAAGAACCTCACATTCGGGTGACTGAGAGCTTCAGTGTGACGAGGCCCGATTTCAGGAATGCGCGAGGTGTGTTGCAGGGACGTTACAGGAGGACCCGCTATGTGAACATCGCGTTACGTGCTGCTGCGATCCGCGTGTGTGAGGGCATTGAGTCGCGACACCGCCCTGAGGTACTTCTTGCGGTACCCGCCGCCGAGCATCTCATCGGAGAAGACGCCGTCGAGACTGACCCCCGTCGCGACGATCGGGATCTGCGCGTCGTAGACCCGGTCGACGAACGCGACGAAGCGGAGGGCCTCGGACTGGTCGGTGAGAACGCGCACGTCACGCAGACCGACGAGGTCGAGGCCGGTGATGAGTCGGATGTAGCGCGACGGGTGCACGCGGGCGAGGTGCCGGATCACGTCGTCGAAGGAGTCGTCGGATGCCGTGCCGCCGGCGGCGCCGGCCTCCACCGCGGCCGCATACTCTGCGGCGTCGCTCACGACCGCGTGGCCGTCGAGCGCACGCTGACGGAAATCCACGCCGTCGATGCGGAGCGTCTGGAAGCTGTCGGCCATCGCGTGGATCTCGCGGAGGAAGTCCTGTGCGGCGAACCGGCCTTCGCCCAGCGCATTCGGCGGGGTGTTCGACGTGGCCGCCAGACGCGTCCCGGTCGGGACCAGTTCGCCGAGAAGCCGGGTCATGACCATCGTGTCGCCCGGGTCGTCGAGCTCGAACTCGTCGATGCACAGCAGATCGGCGCCCTTGAGCAGGTCGACCGTGTTCTTGTACCCCAGCGCCCCGACGAGCGCGGTGTACTCGATGAACGACCCGAAGTACTTCCGACGCGCGGGCATCGCATGGTAGATCGACGCGAGCAGGTGAGTCTTGCCGACGCCGAAGCCGCCGTCGAGATAGACGCCCGGCTTCATCTCGGGCTCCTTCTTCGCCCGGCTGAACAGTCCACCGCGCTTGACCGGTCCGCCCCCGCGGCCTGCGAATCGGATCAGAGTCTCCTTCGCCTCCTCCTGCGACGGGTACTCGGGGTCGGCCCGGTAGCTGTCGAAGGTGGCGCCGTCGAACTGAGGCGGCGGCACGAGGCTCGCGAGCATCTCGGGGCCGGTGACGGTCGGTTCGCGGTCGATGAGGTGCACGAGGCCCGTGCGGGTGGGCGTGTCGGTCATCACGGTCCTGGATCGGGTGCTCACCTGTGTCGAAGTCTTACGAATCGGGTCCGGAGTGCACGGCGTGGATCTATCGTCGAAGTGTCGGCTCCACATTACGCCGTCACCACCCGTCCCATCGCCGCTCACCGACTGAGGAGATCCCTGTGGCCATCGAGTTCGACACGTCATCGTCCAAGTTCGCCGAGTACGCCGAGCCAGGCCGTCTCGTGACCACCGAGTGGCTCGCCGAGCACCTCGGCACGCCCGGTCTGGTCGTCGTCGAGTCCGACGAGGATGTGCTGCTCTACGAGACCGGCCACATCCCCGGCGCGGTGAAGGTCGACTGGCACACCGAGCTCAACGACCCGGTCGTGCGCGACTACGTCGACGGCGAGGGATTCGCCGCGCTGCTGAGCCGCAAGGGGATCTCGCGAGACGACACCGTCGTCATCTACGGGGACAAGAACAACTGGTGGGCTGCGTACGCGCTCTGGGTCTTCTCGCTCTTCGGCCACGAGGACGTCCGCCTGCTCGACGGGGGCCGTGATCGCTGGATCGCCGAGGGCCGTGAGATCACGCGCGAGACCCCGACCATCACGCCGACGGAGTACCCGGTCGTCGAGCGCGACGACTCCGGCATCCGCGCCTATAAGGAGGACGTCCTGGCGCACATCGGCAAGCCGTTGATCGACGTGCGCTCCCCCGAGGAGTACAGCGGGGAGCGCACCACCGCGCCCGCGTACCCCGAGGAGGGCACGCTGCGGGCTGGACACATCCCCACCGCGCAGAGCGTTCCGTGGGCGAAGGCGGTCGCCGAGGACGGCGGCTTCAAGTCCCGGGCCGAGCTCGACGCGATCTACCGCGACGGCGCCGGTTTGGACGACGGCGACGAGGTCGTGGCGTACTGCCGTATCGGCGAGCGGTCGAGCCACACCTGGTTCGTGCTGAAGCACCTGCTCGGCTTCGACGACGTCCGCAACTACGACGGATCCTGGACGGAATGGGGCAGCGCCGTGCGCGTGCCGATCGTCACTGGTTCGGAGCCCGGCACCGCCTGACGTGTGAGAATGACAGGGATGAGCACGAGCGAAGTTCCTGACGTCCTCGCCGAGATCCGCGACGGCTTCCTCGAGACCCCCGAGGCCGATCGCCTGCTACTCCTGCTGGAGTACGCCGACGAGCTGCCTGAGGTGTCGGAGGAAGTCGCGAACCACCCCGAGATGTGCGAGCGCGTCGCGGAGTGCCAGTCGCCGGTGTACATCTACGTCGAGGTGCACGACGACGTGGTGACGATGCACGCCACGGCACCGCCCGAGGCTCCGACCACACGCGGTTTCGCCAGCATCCTCGTGCAGGGGATCACCGGTCTCAGCGCCGACGAGGTCCTCGCCATCCCCGACGACTACCCCCAGTCGATCGGGCTCACGAAGGCGGTGTCACCTCTCCGGATCGGAGGGATGACCGGGATGCTCATGCGCGCGAAGAAGCAGGTCAGGCAGAAGCGCTGAATCCCTGGACACGCATCCACTCGGTGATGGCATCGCTCCACCCTGCCTGGTCGTAGTTCCAGAGCTTGGTGTGCCTGGCGCCCGAGAACGGCGGCATCGTCACGAGGTCGGGCCTGGCCTCCTGCAGTGCATGAGACGCGTCTGCGGGGACGAACCCGTCGTCGTCGCTGTGCAGGATGAGGATGGGGACCGCGAGTTCCTCCGCGCGCGCGACCATGTCGAGCCGGTCGAACGGGATCGCGTCCTCCGCACCGCTGAGTCGAGCGGTCAGCGGCACCGAGAGTGCGCTCATCGCCAGGTCCGGGATCGGCGCGCGCAGGCCGATCTCCCTGGCCTGGAAGCGCAGGACAGTGCGCCAGTCGACGACGGGCGACTCGAGGATCAGACCGGCGATGCGGTCGCGGTTGCCCGAGTTCACCGCGGCCTGCAGAGCGACGGCCCCGCCCATCGACCATCCCATCAGGATCACCCGCTCGGCGCCGTGACGGAGCGCATAGGACACCGCCGCATCCACATCCCGCCACTCCGACGCGCCGAGAGCGTAGGCACCGCTGCGGCTGCGGGGGGCCTCGCCGTCGTTGCGGTACGACACCACGAGGTTCGGGAAGCCCTCGGCGTGCAGCACCGGCACGGCCCGGAGGCACTCCGCGCGGGTGACGCCGCGGCCATGGACCTGGATCACCCAGGTCGATGACTCGGCCGGGAAGAACCATGCGGGGCACGGTCCGGCCGGTGAGCCGATCAGCACGTTCTCCCAACGCAGATGCAGCTCGCTCGGCGTGGAGTAGTACCAGCCGCTGAAACCCGCCTGGCGGTCGAGGCGCGCCCCGGGCTCGACCTTCGTCAGCAGCTTGCGGCGCACGGTCGTGGCGTCGGCGCTCAGCACCGCGCCGAGCTTGACGTATCCCTCGGTTCCCGACGTGAACAGACCGTATCGGCCGGGCAGCTCCGTGTCGGGTGTCCGCACGAGCTCGATCGTCTGCGCACCGGTGTCGACCGAGACGATCTCGGCATCGGCCGGGCGCTTCCCCGGCATGACGACGCGTCGCGCCACGCTGAGGACGAGCAGCGTCGCGGCCGCTCCCAGAGCGACCACTGCAGGGACAAGGAGCGCAACGGCGTGCCTGAGACTCTTCATCGCCTCCTGACTCTAGCCTGTCACCGTGACCGCACACCCCGATGCCGGGACGATCTTCGACGCCGCCGTGGCCGAGCTGCGCGAGACGGCGTTCCGCAGCGACATCACCGTCCGTGAGATCGCCACGCCGCAGGGCCTCGCGCCGTACGCCATCGCGCTCGCCGCAGACGTCCGCCCCGGCGACGACGGCGAATCCGTCTACGGCACCGGCCGGTTCGTCCTGCTCCACGATCCCGAGGCGCCGGGCGCCTGGGGCGGCAGCTGGAGAATAGTGATCTTCGCCCAGGCACCGCTCGAGACGGAGATCGGCACCGACCCTCTTCTCGCCGACGTGACGTGGTCGTGGCTGGTCGACGCGCTCGACTCGCGGGGAGCCGTCTCCCATTCGGCATCCGGAACGTCGACGAAGACCCTCTCGAAGGGGTTCGGCGGCCTGGCGGAGGAAGGCGACGGAGCGCAGATAGAATTGAGGGCGTCCTGGACACCCGAGGGCCCGTTCCGACCCCACGTCGAAGCATGGGCCGAACTGGTCGGAATGCTGGCGGGTCTTCCGCCGGGTTCCGAGGGCATCGCCGTGATCGGCGCTCGAAAGGCAGCACGTGACTGAATACTCCGTGATCTCCGATGTCTCGGAGTTCCACGCGGCCTGCGCCGCGCTCGCGGCGGGCGAGGGACCTGTCGCCGTCGATGTCGAGCGGGCCTCCGGCTTCCGGTACTCGCAGCGCGCCTACCTCGTTCAGGTGTTCCGTCGTGGTGCAGGCGTCTTCCTGTTCGACCCGCCGGCGCTCGGCGATTTCGCCCCGCTGCAGGCGGCGATCGGCGATGTGGAATGGGTTTTCCACGCCGCGAGCCAGGATCTCCCCTCCCTGCGAGAACTCCACCTCGAACCGCCGTCGATCTTCGACACGGAGCTGGCGGCGCGCCTGCTCGGCCACGAGCGCGTCGGACTCGCCGCCGTCGTGGAGAGCACACTCGGGATCACCCTCAAGAAGGAGCACTCGGCCGCCGACTGGTCGACCAGGCCGCTGCCCGCCGCGTGGCTCGAGTACGCCGCGCTCGACGTGCTGCATCTCATCGACGTCCGGGAAGAGCTGCAGCGTCAGCTCGACGAGCAGGGAAAGACGACGTTCGCCGACGAGGAGTTCGCCGCGACCCTGTCACGACGTCCGAAGCCGCCGCGCGAAGACCCCTGGCGCCGACTCAGCGGTCTGCATCAGGTTCGCGGCGCACGCAACCTCGCGGTGGCGAAGTCGCTCTGGCAGGCCCGCGAGGCCTACGCGCAGGAGCAGGACGTCTCCCCCGGACGCCTGGTGCCCGACCGCTCGCTGATCGCCGCGGTGCTCGCGAATCCGCAGAGCAAGCAGGCCCTCGCGGGCATCAAGGACTTCCAGGGGCGGGCGAGCCGCACGCAGCTGGACCGCTGGTGGCAGGCCATGGTCGACGGGCGCTCGACCGAGGTGCTGCCGCGTGAGCGCGTGCCGAGCGACGCCCTGCCGCCGCCCCGCGCGTGGGCGGACCGGAACCCCGAGGCCGACGCGCGCCTCAAGGCCGCGCGACCCGTCGTGGAGGCTGTGGCCGAGGAGCTCTCGATGCCCACGGAGAACCTGCTCACCCCCGACTACCTCCGCCGCATCTCCTGGGATCTGCCGGGGACGACGACGGATGCCGTCGCGGCAGCGCTCGAGAATCTCGGGGCGCGTCCGTGGCAGATTGCACAGACCGCACAGAAGATCGCCGCCGCCTTTGTAGAGGCCGGTCAATCGCCCGACGAGGCGTCCGCACCCGCTTCGTAGGTTCGACCCAACCGATTCCTCCCGGTTTCCGGCCGTTCATAGACTGAGGCCACCGCACAAAACTTGGAGGCAGAGTGGCCGAGATCTCGGACGTCTTCTTCGTCGATGGAGTGCGCACCCCCTTCGGGCGCGCCGGCGAAAAGGGCATGTACTGGAACACCCGCGCAGATGACCTCGCCGTGAAGGCGACGATCGGTTTGATGGAGCGCAACGCCGCCGTCCCCGCCGACCGCATCGACGACGTCGCGATCGCCGCGACGAGTCAGACCGGAGATCAGGGCCTCACCCTCGGCCGTTCGGTCGCGATCCTCGCCGGTCTCCCGCAGACCGTGCCCGGCCTCGCCGTCGAGCGCATGTGCGCCGGCGCCATGACGAGCGTCACCACGATGGGCGCGTCGATCGGGGTCGGCATGTACGACCTCGCGCTCGCGGGCGGCGTCGAGCACATGGGCCACCACCCGATCGGCGGCAACGCCGACCCGAACCCGCGCTTCGTCGCAGAGAAGATGGTCGACCCCGGCGCGCTCAACATGGGTGTCACGGCGGAGCGCATCTTCGACCGCTTCCCGCACCTCACCAAGGAGCGCTCCGACCGCTTCGGCATGCTGAGCCAGCACAAGGTGCAGGCGGCCTACGACGCCGGCAAGATCCAGCCCGATCTCGTGCCGGTCGCCATCAAGGACGCCGACGGCGCCTGGGGCCTCGCCACCGAGGACGAGGGCCGTCGCCCCCAGACCACGATGGAGGACCTCGCGGCCCTCAAGCCGCCGTTCCGTCCGCACGGCCGCGTCACGGCGGGAACGTCCTCGCCCCTCACCGACGGCGCGACGATGTCGCTGCTCGCCGGCGGCGGCGCCGTCAAGGAGCTCGGCCTCACCCCGAAGATGCGCATGGTGTCGTTCGCGTTCGCCGGCGTGCAGCCCGAGATCATGGGCATCGGCCCGATCCCCTCGACCGAGAAGGCGTTGAAGAAGGCCGGACTCACGATCGACGACATCGGCCTGTTCGAGCTCAACGAGGCGTTCGCGATCCAGGTCATCTCCCTGCTCGACCACTTCGACATCGCCGACGACGATCCGCGCGTGAACCAGTGGGGCGGCGCGATCGCCCTCGGCCACCCGCTCGCTGCGTCCGGAGTCCGCCTGATGATCCAGCTCGCGGCGCAGTTCGCCGAGCGCCCGGACGTGCGCTACGGCCTGACCGCCATGTGCGTCGGGCTGGGCCAGGGCGGCTCGGTCATCTGGGAGAACCCGCACTACGACGGCAAGAAGAGGAAGTAACCCCCGATGGCCACTTCGATTTCCGACCAGTACGCGAAGGTCGACTTCTCCCCCATCCAGGCGCTCACCGACGGCGAGGTGATCACCCAGTCGCCGGTTCGCGACATCCGCCTCCCCTCGGGCAAGGTGCTGGCGCTCATCACGCTCGACAACGGCCGCGACCACACGCGGCCGAACACCCTCGGCCCCGCGACCCTGACCCAGCTCGGCGAGACCCTCGACCGTCTGACCGCGCGCGCCGCGGTCGGCGAGATCCAGGCGGTCGGCATCACCGGTAAGCAGTACATCCTGGCGGCCGGTGCCGATCTGTCCGACATCAGCAAGGTCGGCTCTCGCGACAACGCCCGCCTGATCGCGCAGCTCGGCCACAAGGTCCTGGGCAAGCTCGGTGAGCTGGGCGTGCCGTCGTTCGCCTTCGTGAACGGCCTCGCCCTCGGCGGCGGTCTCGAGATCGCGTTGAACTCGACCTATCGCACGGTCGACGCGTCGGCGGCCGCGATCGCGCTGCCCGAGGTCTTCCTCGGCATCATCCCCGGCTGGGGCGGCGCCTACCTGCTGCCGAACCTCATCGGCATCGAGAACGCACTCGAGGTCGTCATCTCGAACCCTCTCAAGCAGAACCGCATGCTCAAGCCGCAGCAGGCGTTCGATCTCGGCATCGTCGACGCGATCTTCCCCGCGGCGAACTACCTCGAGAACTCGCTCGTCTGGGCCGACGCCGTGCTCGGTGGCAAGAAGGTCGAGCGCAAGAACGAACCGGGCAAGATCGAGCGGCTCACCAAGTGGCCGATCGCGATCAAGATGGCTCGCGGCATGCTCGAGTCCAAGATCGGCACGGTCCCGAAGTCGCCGTACGCGGCTCTCGATCTGCTCGACAAGGCGAAGAGCGGCTCGAAGGCGGAAGGCTTCGCGCGGGAGGACGAAGCGCTCGCCGAGCTCGTCACCGGCCATCAGTTCGCGGCATCCATGTACGCGTTCGACCTCGTGCAGAAGCGCGCGAAGCGTCCTGTCGGCGCACCCGACAAGGCGCTCGCGAAGAAGGTCGCGAAGGTCGGCATCATCGGCGCCGGGCTCATGGCCAGCCAGTTCGCCCTGCTCTTCGTGCGCAAGCTGCAGGTACCCGTCCTCATCACCGATCTCGACCAGGCGCGCGTCGACAAGGGCGTCGCCTACATCCACGAGGAGATCGGCAAGCTCGAGGCGAAGGGGCGTCTCGACTCCGACACGGCCAACAAGCTGCGCGGGCTCGTCACCGGCACCACCGACAAGAGCCTGTACGCGGACTGCGATTTCGTCATCGAGGCGGTGTTCGAGGAGGTCGGCGTCAAGCAGCAGGTGTTCGGCGAGATCGAGAAGATCATCGCCGAGGATGCGATCCTCGCGACCAACACCTCGTCGCTGTCGGTGGAGGAGATCGGCGCGAAGCTCGCACACCCGGAGCGTCTGGTCGGCTTCCACTTCTTCAACCCGGTCGCGGTGATGCCGCTGATCGAGATCGTGAAGACGCCCACGACCTCGGAGGCAGCGCTCTCGACCGCTTTCGTCGTCGCGAAAAACCTCGGCAAGAACGCGGTGCTGACCGCCGATGCTCCCGGGTTCGTCGTCAACCGCCTCCTGGCCAAGGTCATGGGCGAAGCGGCCAGGGCCGTCTACGAGGGCACGCCGCTCACCGACGTCGAGAAGGCTTTCGCGCCGCTGGGACTCCCGATGGGGCCGTTCCAGCTCATCGACCTGGTCGGTTGGAAGGTCGCCGCGCACGTGCAGGACACGATGGCGCACGCGTTCCCCGATCGCTTCTACGCGAACGAGAACTTCCACGCTCTCGCCGAACTGGACACGGTCGTCGAGAAGGACAAGGGCGGCCGCGTGACCGGCTGGACCAAGCAGGCCGAGAAGATCCTCAAGCCGGCGGTGGGCTCGAGCCCCGCGTCGGCCGCGACGATCCTTCAGCGTGTGCAGGACGGACTCGCGAGCGAGATCAAGCTCATGCTGGACGAGGGCGTCGTGCCCGAGGTCGAGGACATCGACCTGTGCCTCATCCTCGGTGCCGGCTGGCCGTTCATCGACGGCGGAGCGTCTCCGTATCTCGACCGGGAGGGAGCCTCGGAGCGCGCCTTCGGAGGATCGTTCCACTCGCCGCAGATCCGCGGCATCGAGAGCCGCTGAGTCAGCCACGAAAGCCCCACCCGACGGACGACGTCGGGTGGGGCTTTTCGTGTCGGCCGCGAACCGCAGGGCGCGCTCAGCGGGACCGAGCGCGTCTCACGTCGCGGATCGCTGCGCCGGCCGCTCGTCCACCTCTCCGACGCGTGGCCAGTAGGAGAGGGCTCGCTCCGCGAGCGCGGTGATCGTGAGCGAAGGGTTCACCCCGGGATTCGCCGGGACGGCGGCTCCGTCGACGACGTGCAGGTCGGGGTGCCCCCACACGCGATGGAACTCGTCGATCACGCCGGAGGCCGGCGACTCCGAGATGACGGCACCCCCGAGGAAGTGCGCGGTCAACGGGATGCCGAAGACCTCCGGCCAGGATCCGCGCGCCTCCGTGGTGACGCCGCTCTCCTGCTGCACGCGTCGCGCGATGGCCTCGGCCGCGCGGTGCGCCTGGGGCAGGTGGCTCGGGTTGGGCTCGCCGTGACCCTGCGCGCTGGTGAGCACGGAGCGTCCGAAGCGGCGCCGCAGCGACAGGGTGAGCGAGTTGTCCGCCGTCTGCATCACGAGCGCGATGATCCCGCGCTCGCTCCATCGGCGCAGCGAACCCAGGCGGATCTGACGCACCGGAGCGCGCAGCGCACGTCGAACGAGCAGACGGAGCCGTCGCCTGAGCGACGCGTCGCCGGGGACCATGATCGAGGCGAGGGCGCCCATGAGATTCGACCCCGGACCGTAGCGGACGTTCTCGACGTGCGTGCGCTCGTCGACATGGAACGACGTGGTGATCGCGATGCCGCGCGCGAGCTGCAGCCGCTCCGGCACGCGCGTCGCGACCGCGCCGTCGAGCGCCTCGGAGTTCGTGCGGGTCAGCCGGCCGACGGCATCCGAGACCGAGGGCAGCGCCCCGCTCGCCCTCATCCGGTGGAGGAGCTGCTGGGTGCCCCAGGTCCCGGCCGCGAGAACGACCTGACGGGCGCGGATCGTCCGTCGCCCGCGCGCGAGCCACGATCCGCTGCGCCGGGTGGTGACGGCGAAGCCTCCGCCCGCGAGTGCACGGACCTCGGTCACCGTCCGCAGCGGCTCGATGACCGCACCACGACGCTCGGCGAGCGGGAGATAGTTCTTCATCAGGGTGTTCTTCGCGCCGACACGGCATCCGACCATGCAATTGCCGCAGAGCGTGCACCCGGTACGGTCCGGGCCCTCACCGCCGAAGTACGGGTCGGCGACCCGCTCCCCCGGCTTGCCGAACCATACGCCGACCGGAGCGCGTCGGAACGTGTCGGCGACCCCGAGATCGTCCGCCGCGCCCGACATGATCCGCTCGACGGGGCCGGTGTGCGGGTACTGGTCGACCACTCCGAGCATCCGCTTCGCCGTGGCGTAGTGCGGCGCGAGTTCGGACTCCCAGTCGCGCAGGTCCCGCCACTGCCGATCGGTGAAGAACGCGCGGCCGGGTTGGTACAGCGTATTGGCGTAGTTCAGCGAACCGCCGCCCACTCCGGCTCCGGCGAGGATCATGACGTGCGGCAGTCGGTGGATGCGCTGCACGCCGAAGCATCCCAGCCGCGGTGCCCAGAGGTACCGTCGGACGTCCCAGTTGGTCTTCGCGAAGTCGTCGTCCTCGAACCTCCGCCCCGCCTCGTACACGCGGACCCGGTACCCCTTCTCGGCGAGACGGAGCGCCGCGACGGAGCCGCCGAAGCCCGACCCGACGATCACCACGTCCTCGTCGAATGCGGATGCGGTCGTCATCGCCCGTCCCCCTCGTCGTCGTTCCCGTCCGGCACCATGACCGCCAGTGCCCGCCGACGCACGGTGATCGTGCATTCGTCCTCGCCGAGTCGCTCCCCGTCGGCGTAGACGACGAGACCGGGAGCGCGGACGACGACCGATCGCACGCGGCGCTGCCTGACCTCGGTGCGTCCGAGGTGCGTTCCGCGCAGGAGAGACGGGAAGAGCCGGAGCAGTCGCAGACGACCGAGCGGTGCGACTTCGATGAGGTCGAGCATCCCGTCCGTCGGGTCGGCACCGAGGCACACCGGCATCCCGCCGCCGTAGCTCGACGTGTTCCCGACCGCGACGAGCGTGCCCGGACGCGCTTCCGTCGCACCGCCGTCGACCGCGAGCGAGAAAGGCAGGGGTCGCAGACGCACGAGCTCGATCACGAGCGCGAGGTAGTAGCGCAGGGCGCCGTGAGGCCACCGCAGCCTGTTGGTGCGCTCGCTGACCTTCGCGTCGAACCCGAGAGCCGCGATGGTCAGGAACGCCGCGCCCCTCGGTCCGGAGCGCACCTCCCCCACATCGATCGCGCGCACGACGCCGTCGAGCGCGAGGTCGGCCGCGGCGATCGGATCGTGGCGCGGCAGGTCGAGTGCCCGCGCGAGATCGTTGCCCGTCCCGGCGGGAACGAGCGCGACGGGGACGTCGGCCGCGATCAGGTCGTCGATGATCCCGGAGAGCGTGCCGTCCCCGCCGACGACGATGAGCACGTCCGGCCCGGCGGCGAGTGCGGTCCTCGCGAGCTCTCTCGCGCCGGTGGCCGTCTCCCCCGCGTACACCCGGACCTCGCTGCCACGGTCGCGCAATCGGCCGACGGCGGCGTCCGTGGCGCCGCGGCCCCTTCCCTTGCCTGCGAAAGGGTTGCTCAGTACGGCGACGTGGCTCGCCATGTCAGTCTCCCCGCTCGGCGGGGATCAGCGCCCCGGGGTTGAGGACACCGGCGGGATCGAGCTCGCGCTTGATCGCTCGGAGGATCCGCACACCCGTCGTACCGATCTCGCTCTCGAGCCACGGCGCCTGGTCCCGGCCGACGGCGTGGTGGTGACTGATCGTTCCCCCGGTCGCGACGATCACGTCGTTCACCGTCGCCTTGACTCGCGACCAGACGCCGAGCGGATCGGCGCGGATACCGGCGAGAACCGTGAAGTACAGCGAAGCGCCGGTCGGGTACACGTGCGACACGTGGCACATGACGTACGACCGCGCACCGGACTCGGCGAACCCGTCGCGCAGTGCGCTCTCGACAGCGGTCTTGAGTGCTGGGAGGTTCGACCAGGTGGTCGCCGTCTCGAGGGTCTCGCAGAACACCCCTGCGTCGAGCAGCGAGTCGCGCAGATACGGACCGTCGAAGCGCCCGGTCAGCCACTCCTCGGAGGCGCCTTCTCCCCCCGATGTCCCGCCGGCCGCCCGCAGCAGTTCGCTCACCCTCGCCCGGCGCTCGGCGATCCCGTCGCCCTCGTACACGGTGACGGCGCTCGCCCCTTTCGCGAGCGCCTTGCCGATCCGTCCGACCTGCGCGAGGCTGACGGCGGTTTCTGACTCGTCGGACAGGCGGATGACCGTGGCGCCTCCGCCGCCCTGTGCGACACGACGCAGCCCGTCGGCGCCGCTGGCGAAGTCGGGGAAGGTCCACGACTCGAACACGCGCTCGCGCGGGATCGGATGCACGCGCACGCGAACCTCGGTGATCACGCCGAAAACCCCTTCCGACCCCAGGAACACGCGGATCAGATCGGGCCCCGCGGCGGAGCCCGGCGACCTGCCGAGCGCGACGTCACCCGTCGGCGTCGCGACGCGGATGCCGGTGACCATGGCGTCGAAGCGCCCGTTGCCCGCGGAGTTCTGACCAGAGGACCGGGCCGCCGCGAACCCGCCGATCGTCGCGTAGCGGAAGCTCTGCGGGTAGTGGCCGAGCTCGTACCCGTGGACGGCGAGCTGGGCCTCGGCATCCGGCCCGGTCGTGCCCGCTGCGATGACGGCTTCTGCGCTCACCTCGTCGACGTGGACGACCCCGGAGAGGCGACGCAGGTCCAGGCTGACGACAGCGCGGTGCGCGCCGCGCTCCGGTTCCAGGGCGCCGACGACGCTGGTGCCGCCGCCGAACGGGATCACGGCGATGTCGCGGTCGACGGCCACCTGCAGGCACGCGGCGACCTCTTCGTGGGTGCGAGGGCGCACCACGCCGTCCGGCGCGGGTTGGCGGCGTTGGCGGAGGCGCAGGAGATCGGGGGTCGAGCGCCCGGAGGAGTGCCGGACTCGTGCATCATGGTCGGTCGAGACGTGGTCTGCACCGACGACCGCCGCCAGGGCCGCGACATCCGCGGGCTCCAGGGCGGAGGGCGCGAGTTCGACGTCGTCGAGGGAGACAGGGGTCTCGGGTCTGCGAATGCGTCCGAGCAACAGCGGGAGGAGCGAGCGGACGGCGAGCGGCAGGTCCCTGGCCTTCGTCGGGTCTCCCCAGCCGTTCCACCGCATTTCTGCGACCCCGGCTGCTCTGCCGCTCGCGTGACTCATGCGTTACAGTGTGACACATCATGGAAGAACGTCAAGCAACGACGGTGCTCGTCGAGAGGATCCTGCCGCAGTGGGACGCGACCCAGACGCGGATCCTCGACGCGGCCGACGATCTGATCGTGCGGCGCGGCGTGCATGGCGTGACCATCGCGGAGCTCGCGCGGCGCGCCGGGCACAGCCGTCCCACGATCTACCGCAGCTGGAGCGATAGCGACGACGTGGTGCGGTCCGCGCTCCTCCGACGGGTCGCCACCATCGTCGCGGACTTCCCCGAGCCGTCGCACTCGCGCGGAGAACTGGTCGACGACGTTCTCCGATTCTCGACCCTCTTCCGCAACGACGCCGTCTACGGTCGTCTGCTCGACGAGGAACCGGAGGCGTTCACCCGCTACACCCTGCAGAGGGTCGGGTCGAGCCAGCGGCTCATCCTGTCGTGGCTGTCCAGCGCGATCTCCGCCGCTCAGGAGCACGGCGACGTGCGCCGCGACACCCCGGAGGAGATGGCGGTCATGCTGCTGCTCGTCGCCCAGTCCGCCGTCCTGTCGCACGGAACCGTGTCGGACCTCGTGTCAGAGAGAGCCTGGGAGCGCGAACTGCGCGCCACCCTGGACGGGCTGCTGCGCGCATGAGCATCGCCTCCCCCGACCTCAACGCCGCGCGTCGGGCTGCGGACCTCGAACGCTCCGCCTCCGAGATCGTCGACGTGCTCGTCGTCGGAGGAGGCATCACCGGCGTGGGCGTCGCCCTCGACGCCGCCTCGCGAGGGCTCTCGGTCACCCTCCTCGAGGCGCACGACCTCGCGTACGGCACGAGCCGGTTCAGCTCGAAGCTCGTGCACGGCGGACTCCGCTACCTCGCGACGGGTGATGTGGCGACGGCCCGCGAGAGCGCTGTCGAGAGGCACCTGCTCATGACCGTCATCGCACCGCACCTCATCCGTCCGCTCGGCCAGCTGCTGCCCTTCGTGCCCGAGGTCAGTCTCCGGCAGCGCGGAACCGGGGCGATCGGCATGGCTCTCGGCGATCTGCTGCGGATGCGCGCCGGCACATCGCGGCGCACGCTGCCGGCGCCGCGACCCGTCAGCGCGCGACACGCCACGCGACTCGCCCCCGGCCTCGTGACGCGAGGTCTGCGCGGCGGGATGCTCTCCTTCGACGGGCAGCTCGTCGACGACGCCCGACTCGTCGCGACCGTCGCCCGCACAGCGGCCGCGCACGGCGCTCGGATCCTCACCCGCGTGCGGGCGCGCTCCCTGCGCGCGGACGGCGCCAGCGCCGAGGACGCGCTCACCGGCACGCGATTCGATCTCCGTGCTCGGAGCGTGATCAACGCGACCGGCGCGTGGGCGGGGACCCTCGACGCGGGCATTACGATCCGGCCGAGCCGCGGCACGCACATCGTTCTGGATGTCGCGGATCTCGGCCATCCGTCGGTCGCCCTCACGGTGCCGCACGAGGGCTCGATCAGCCGTTTCGTCTTCGCACTGCCCCAACCCGACGGACGAATGATCGTCGGCCTCACCGACGAGGACGCGCCAGGCGCCGTGCCGGACGTCGCGGCGCCGACCGAGCCCGAGATCGCGTTCCTCCTCGACAATCTGAACCGCGTGCTGGAGCGGCCCCTGACCCGCGAGCAGGTCCGCGGCGCGTTCGCCGGTCTGCGCCCGCTCATCGACACGGGCGCGGCTTCGACGGCGGACATCTCCCGACGGCACCTCGTGACGGAGTCCGACGGCGGGTACTTCCACGTGCTCGGCGGCAAGCTGACCACCTACCGCCGGATGGCGGAGGACGCGGTCGACCTCGCGGTGTCCGAACGGGGGCTCGAGGCGGGGTCGAGCCGTACCGCCGGCATCCGCCTCGTCGATCGCCGCATCCCGTCGGCATCCGCTCCTCTCGTCCACGGCCTTCCTCTCACCAGGGACGATGTCGTGTTCGCTGTGCGATCCGAGGGCGCGTTGACCGCATCGGACGTGCTCGACCGGCGCACACGCGTGGGCCTCGTCGATGCCGACCGGGAACGGTGCGTACCCGCCGTCGAGACCGTGGTCGCCGAGACGCTCGCCGAGCTCGTGTGACGGAACCGCCGGCGTGCGCCGTGACCACCGTACGTCGGGCCGGGTAACGACGGCCGAACAGCGCGTGAAATGCGCCGCGCTCGTACGTCGGACGGCCTCGTGATCCGCCGCGAAGGTGCACAGTGGTGCCATGGACATGATCCTGTCGATGCTCGGCGGCAAGGGGATGTCGGGGCTCTTCAAGACCGGCACGGCGATTCTCACCATCCTGCTCGTGGTCCCGGCCCTGTTGAAGGTCTTCGTCGTCACGGTCGACGAGGGCTGGGCGGCGATCCGCACCCGCAACGGCAAGCCGATCATCCGCAACCGACCGGCCCGCCGTGCGTCCCACCGGGGCGGCACCGTGGGCGAGGTCGTGGTGTTGAACCCTGGCACGCACGGAGCGTTCCCTCTCTTCGCCTGGTACAAGCTCATCGACGTGCGCTGTCGCGCGACCGATCTCCCCGCCCGGGAGATGACCGGCGCGAGCGGCCGTCAGCACCGCGTGCATGCGTCGTTCGAGTGGCGTCCGTTACCCAACGGACGAGATCTGCGCGTGTTCGAACTCGACGTCGTGAACGTGACCGAACGCGCGTCGAACATCGTCGGCGCGTCGTTGCGGGACGTGATTCGCGGCCTCGACGGCGCAGACCTCCCGCACAACGACGAGATCAGCACACGGGTGATCTCGGCCAGCGCCGAAGAGGTGCGTCGGTCGTGCGGGGTCGAGCTCCTGCGGGTCATGGTGACCGGCGACGCGCTGACCGACGGCTACCTGCTCTCCGCCGCGCTCCGTGATTCCGAGCGCGGCGCCGAGGCCGTGGCCGCGCTGCATGCGCTGAACTGACTGCCCGCTCGGCAGTCGCTGATCAGTTGCGCTCGTGCAGCGGGAACTCGATCGCGCCGGTCTCGCCCGACTGCCGGGCCATCGGGATGCGGGTGCCGAGCACCTGCGCGACGACGTCCTGCGCGATCTTCGATGCCGTGAGCCCCGCATCGGCGAGGATCTGGTCGCGGGAGGCATGGTCGATGAACTCGTCGGGAAGCCCGAGCTCGTCGACCGCCGTGTCGATGCCCGCCTCGCGGAGAACCTGCCGCACGCGGGTGCCGACACCACCGACGCGGATGCCGTCCTCCAGCGTGATCACGAGTCGGTGCCGCGCAGCGAGTTCGACGATCGACGGCTGCACCGGGATCGCCCAGCGCGGGTCGATCACCGTCGCGCCGATGCCCTGCGCACGGAGCCTCTCCGCGACATCGACCGCCAGCGATGCGAACGGGCCGATGCCGACGACCAGGACGTCTTCCGACTCACCCCGGGCGAGGACGTCGACGCCGTCTTCGAGGCGCTCGATCGCCGGGAGATCCGGCGCGACGTCGCCCTTCGGGAAGCGGATGACGGTCGGGGCGTCCTCCACGAGGACGGCCTCGTCCAGCGCTTCCTGCAGACGGACCGCGTCGCGCGGTGCGGCGATGCGGATGTGCGGGACGATCTGCAGCATCGCGAGGTCCCACATGCCGTGGTGACTGGGGCCGTCCGGCCCGGTGACACCGGCCCGGTCGAGCACGAAGGTCACGCCGGCGCGGTGCAGCGCGACGTCCATGAGCACCTGGTCGAACGCGCGGTTCATGAAGGTCGCGTAGAGCGCGACCACCGGGTGCAGGCCGCCGAAAGCGAGCCCGGCCGCCGAGGCGACCGCATGCTGCTCCGCGATGCCGACGTCGTACACCCGGTCGGGGAAACGCTCCGCGAACGGAGCGAGACCGGTCGGACGCAGCATGGCCGCGGTCATGGCGATCACGTCGGAGCGGCGCTCGCCCACCGACACGAGGGCGTCCGAGAAGACGTCCGTCCACCCGCGACCGCCGGAACCGAGCGTCTCACCCGTCGCCGGATCGATGCGTCCGACGGCGTGGAACTGGTCGGCCTCGTCGTCGCGGGCCGGCTGGTAGCCGCGCCCCTTCTCGGTGATCGCATGCACGATCACGGGCGCGCCGTAGGACTTCGCGAGTTCGAGCGTCTCGATGAGCGCAGGCAGATCGTGCCCGTCGACCGGACCGAGGTACTTGATGTCGAGGTTCGAGTAGAGCGCTTCGTTGTTCGTGAAGCGAGACAGGAATCCGTGCGTGCCGCCCCGCACGCCGCGGAACACCGCGCGCCCGACAGGACCGAACGCCCGGAACAGGCGGTCGGAGCGCTGATGCAGGTCCTTGTACGCGGCGGCCGTGCGCACGCGGTTCAGATACCGCGACATGCCGCCGATCGTCGGCGCGTACGACCGACCGTTGTCGTTCACGACGATGACCAGGTTGCGGTCGTTGTCGTCGGAGATGTTGTTGAGCGCTTCCCACGTCATGCCGCCGGTCAGCGCACCGTCGCCGACGACCGCGACCACGTGGCGATCGGCGCGTCCGGTCGCCGTGAGGGCTCGCGAGACGCCGTCGGCCCAGCTCAGCGAGCTCGACGCGTGCGACGATTCGACGACGTCGTGCGGGCTCTCTCCGCGCTGCGGGTAGCCGGCCAGACCGCCGCGAAGCCGCAGCGACGAGAAGTCCTGCCGCCCGGTCAGCAGCTTGTGCACGTAGGACTGATGCCCCGTGTCGAAGATGAACGGGTCGTCCGGCGAGGAGAAGACCCGGTGCAGGGCGATCGTGAGCTCGACGACGCCGAGGTTCGGACCGAGGTGGCCTCCGGTCTGAGACACGTTCTCGACGAGGAACTCGCGGATCTCGCCGGCGAGCTCGACGAGCTGGTCCTCGGACAGGGAGTCGAGGTCACGGGGTCCTGAGATGCTCCGGAGAATGGGCATCTGCACCTCCTCACAGGCACCGTCGGGGCAGCCGATTCCGGTTCGGATGCAGGTTCGATCCTACCCCGCCCACCCCGGGAAGGACCGGAGCGCAGAAGCCCCTTGACACAGGCAGAGGGGCCCGGTTCCAAAGAACCGGGCCCCTCTGTCGGCGATCAGACCAGCGAACGCAGCACGTACTGCAGGATGCCGCCGTTGCGGTAGTAGTCGGCCTCACCGGGGGTGTCGATGCGGACGACCGCGTCGAACTCGACGACCTGCTTGCCCTCGGGCGAGTTCTCGCTCGGGGTGGCCGTGACCTTGACGGTCTTCGGCGTGACGCCGTTGTTCAGCTCCTCGAGACCGGTGATCGAGACGATCTCCGTTCCATCGAGACCGAGCGACTCCCAGCTCTCACCGGCGGGGAACTGCAGCGGGACGACGCCCATGCCGATGAGGTTCGAGCGGTGGATACGCTCGAAGCTCTCGGTGATCACGGCCTTGACGCCGAGGAGGCTGGTGCCCTTCGCCGCCCAGTCGCGCGACGAACCCGAGCCGTACTCCTTGCCGCCGAAGATCACGAGCGGCGTGCCCTGAGCCTGGTAGTTCATGCTCGCGTCGTAGATGTACGACTGCGGGCCACCGGGCTGGGTGAAGTCGCGCGTGTAGCCGCCCTCCACGACCTGACCGTCGTTGACGGCCGAGACCATGAGGTTCTTCAGACGGATGTTCGCGAACGTACCGCGGATCATGACCTCGTGGTTGCCACGGCGCGAGCCGAAGGAGTTGAAGTCCTTGCGGTCCACGCCGTGCTCGGTGAGGTACTGCGCGGCGGGGGTACCCGGCTTGATGTTTCCGGCGGGCGAGATGTGGTCGGTGGTGACCGAGTCGCCGAGCGTGGCCATGACGCGCGCACCCTCGATGTCCTTCACCGGGGTGAGCTCCATCTTCATCCCGTCGAAGTACGGCGCCTTGCGGACGTAGGTCGAGTTCTCGTCCCACTGGAAGGTGTCGTCCTCGGGGGTGGGGAGGCTGCGCCAGCGCTCGTCGCCGTCGAACACGGTGGCGTACTGCTTGATGAACTGCTCGCGTGAGATCGACGAGTCGACGATCTCCTGCACCTCGTCGGGCGTGGGCCAGATGTCCTTGAGGAACACGTCCTGGCCATCGGAGCCCTTGCCGAGCGCGTCGTTCTCGAAGTCGAAATGCATCGACCCGGCGAGAGCGTACGCGATGACCAGCGGCGGGCTGGCGAGGTAGTTCATCTTCACGTCAGGGCTGATGCGGCCCTCGAAGTTGCGGTTGCCCGACAGCACGGCGGTCACGGCGAGGTCGTGCGAGTTGATCGCCTCGGACACCTCTTCGATCAGCGGACCGGAGTTTCCGATGCAGATCGTGCAGCCGTAGCCGACCGTGTAGAAGCCGAGGCCCTCGAGGTCCTTGTCCAGACCGGACTTCTCGTAGTAGTCGGTGACGACCTTCGAGCCAGGGCCGAGCGTCGTCTTGACCCACGGCTTCTGCTTCAGGCCCTTCTCGAGCGCCTTGCGGGCGACGAGACCCGCGGCGATCATGACCGACGGGTTCGACGTGTTGGTGCACGACGTGATCGCGGCGAGCGTGACGGCTCCGTTGTCGAGGATGTACTTCTCCCCCGACGGGGTGGTGACGGGAACCGGGTTCGATGCGTTGACCGGAGCGCCGCTGTTGATGTGCACGGGGCGCGTGGTGCGCGGCTCCTCCTCACCGGGGACGTTGCCCGGGTCGGATGCCGGGAACGAGTGCTTCGACTCGAGGTCGACGACGTCATCCGACGTGGAGGCCGTGGCGTAGCTCAGGATGTCCTGCTCGAACTGCGACTTGGCCTCGGAGAGGAGGATGCGGTCCTGCGGGCGCTTCGGACCGGCGATCGACGGCACGACCGTGCCGAGGTCGAGCTCGAGGTACTCGCTGAAGACGGGCTCCTGCGAGGCGTCGTGCCAGAGCGTCTGCTCCTTGGCGTATGCCTCGACGAGTGCGACGGCCTCTTCGCTGCGGCCGGTGAGGCGCAGGTAGTCGAGGGTCACGTCGTCGATGGGGAACATCGCAGCGGTCGAGCCGAACTCGGGGCTCATGTTGCCGATGGTCGCACGGTTGGCGAGCGGCACAGAGGCGACGCCCTCGCCGTAGAACTCGACGAACTTGCCGACGACGCCGTGCTTGCGCAGCATGTCGGTGATGGTGAGCACGACGTCGGTCGCGGTCACACCGGCGGGGATGTCGCCGGACAGCTTGAAGCCCACGACGCGCGGGATCAGCATCGACACGGGCTGTCCGAGCATCGCGGCCTCGGCCTCGATGCCGCCGACGCCCCAGCCGAGCACGCCGAGGCCGTTGACCATGGTCGTGTGCGAGTCGGTGCCCACGCAGGTGTCGGGGTAGGCGCGCAGCACGCCGTCGACCGTGCGGTCGTAGATGACCTTCGCCAGGTGCTCGATGTTCACCTGGTGCACGATGCCGGTGCCGGGCGGGACGACCTTGAAGTCGCTGAAGGCCGTCTGGCCCCAGCGGAGGAACTGGTACCGCTCGCCGTTGCGCTCGTACTCGATCTCCACGTTGCGCTCGAGCGCGTTCTCCGAGCCGAAGAGGTCGGCGATGACGGAGTGGTCGATCACCATCTCGGCGGGCGAGAGCGGGTTGATCTTGTTGGCGTCGCCGCCGAGCGCCGTGACGGCCTCGCGCATGGTGGCGAGGTCGACGATGCAGGGCACACCGGTGAAGTCCTGCATGACCACGCGCGCCGGCGTGAACTGGATCTCGGTGTTGGGCTCGGCCGCGGCATCCCACGATCCGAGAGCCTCGATCTGCGCCTTCGTGACGTTCGCGCCGTCCTCGGTGCGAAGCAGGTTCTCGAGGAGGACCTTGAGGCTGAAGGGGAGCTTGTCGAAACCGGGCACCGTGTCGATGCGGAAGATCTCGTAGTCGGTGCTGCCGACCGTCAGGGTGCTCTTGGCACCGAAGCTGTTCACCGTGGACACGAATCCGTCTCCTTCTATTCGGATGGGAGCGACAGGCGCCTCCATCTTGCTCGCCAGCGAGCCCCTGCGGCTAGCAAGGCAGACCTAACCAGTCTGCTCCGCTCGACCCGTGGGCGAAAGCCCGCAATTTATCTTGATGTCAAGATAAATCTATCACGACTGGGACGTGTTCTCCGCCTGCGGCTCGCGCGGATACAGCGCCCGCACGACGAGCCAGGTCACCGCGATCAGCGGGGCGAACAGCGGGAGTCCCATGATCAGCTTGAGGGTGCCGAGGACCGCGACCTCGTTCGCGAGGTAGAGCGGCAGCTGCACGGCGAGCCGCGCGAAGAAGAGGGCGGCCCAGGCGACGCCGAGCCAGAGGAAGGCGCGACGCTTGCGGCGATCGTTCCGCCACGCGGTGCCCTCCCCCATGAGGAAGCCGGCCGCGAGTCCGATGAGCGACCAGCCGATCAGCGCGGAGACCAGCATGGCCGTGCCGTACACGGCGTTCGTGATGAGGCCGGGAACGAAGTTGTCGGCGCCGCGACCGGTGAACAGGGCGAGTCCGGCTGCCGCCGCAGCGGCGACCAGCCCGCCGATCGCGGCGGAGGGCGGTGACTTCTGCACGAGGCGCACGACCGTGAAGACGGCGGCGAGCCCCACCGACACGCCGAGAGAGAGGATCAGCGGCTCGGGACGGATCGTGAAGAGGATGACGAACGCGAGGCTCGGCAGGATCGATTCGAGGATGCCGCGCCAGCCGCCGATCGCCGACCAGACCACGCGATGGGTGGCTCCCGTCTCGGAGGGGTCGAGGCCCGCGCGGCGCGCCGCGCCGCCGAGCGCTGCGCCGAGGATCTCCGACGCGCTCTGCTCGCGCTCGGGCTCCGGCGCGGGCGGGGTCAGCGGGGTGCTCACGCCGAGCCCGGGGTCGCCGGCATCTTCAGCGGGATCAGGTCGCGCGGCGGCATGGGGGCGCCGCCCCGCACGACGACGATGGAGCGGAACAGGTCCTCGACCTTCGCCGCCGCATCGAGATCGGATGCCGCGGCGCCGCCGATCACGCCACGCAGGAACCAGCGGGGACCGTCGATGCCGACGAAGCGCGCGAGCCGCAGCTCCGAGCCCTCGCTGGCGGGCGACGGCACCTCGGCGAGCAGCTCCTTGCCGAGCGGCCCCTCGCGCTCCTCGACGCGGCCGCCCTGCGCACGCACCTGGTCGCGGAGCTGCACGCGGGTCTCGTCCCACAGGCCGCCGGAGCGGGGCGCCGCGAAGGGCTGCACCTGCAGCGACGAGTCGGCGTAGTCGAGGCCGACCGCGACGATGCGCTTCGACTGCTCCTCGACCTCCAGACGCAGGTTGAGCCCTTCACGCGGCAGGATCTTGATGCCGCCCAGGTCGATGTAGGGGCGGACCGGGTTCGCCTCGGAGTCGTCGAACGGACCGTCGGTCGCGCGGTTCGCGGGTGCCGACTTCGAGGGGGTCGCGTTGTTGTCAGTCATGGGCCTGTCCTGCCGGGGTCGAGTGGGTTCCTGCCTGGTAGCCGGTCGAGCCGAAGCCGCCTTCGCCGCGCACGCTCTCCGGCAGCTCTTCGACCGGGATGAACGTGGCGCGGGTCACGGGCATGACGATGAGCTGCGCGATGCGGTCGCCGACGGCCACATCGTACGCGCTGTGGATGTCGGTGTTGATCAGGCTCACCTTGATCTCACCGCGGTAGCCCGCATCGACCGTGCCCGGTGAGTTGACGATCGAGATGCCGTGCTTGGCCGCGAGACCGCTGCGAGGCACCACGAACGCGGCGTACCCCTCGGGCAGTGCGATGCGCACGCCGGTCGCGACGAGAGCGCGCTCCCCGGGCGCGAGGTGCACTGCCTCGGCGGCGACCAGATCCGCTCCCGCGTCGCCGGGATGGGCGTAGCCGGGCACGACAGACGCGATAATGGGGACATCAACGGAATCAGTCACCCCAAGAGGCTAATGCAGAACACCGTCCCCGACGCACGAGTCCGCTACCGCGAGCGGCTGTCGCCGAGCCTGTGGCTGCTGGTGACGATCGCTCTCGCCGGACCGATGGTCGCGCTCATCTTCATCCCCGCCGGATCGACGCTGGCTCTCGTGATCGGCGCCGCCGTGTCGGCGCTGCTCGTGGCGGGCGCGATCGCGCTCACGCCCGTCGTGTCGGTGCAGGGAGACGAGCTCCGCGCGGGGCGCGCACACATCGCGGTGCGCCACCTCGGCCGCCCCATTGCGCTCACCGGAGACGAAGCTCGGCAGGCCCGTGGGCCCGCCCTCCCGGCGCGCGGCTGGCACCTCGTCCGCGGGGGCATCGACGGCGTCGTCGTGGTTCCCAACATCGACGAGGACGATCCGGTGACGGCGTGGACCATCTCGACCCGCACTCCCGACCGTCTCGCCGCGGCGATCGAGGCCGCGCGCTCCTGACCGGGCACCCGGCTCCGCCGGCGGAGACGACAACGCGCCCCTGACCGAGGTCGGGGGCGCGCACGTCTCGCTCGGATGCGCTCAGGCAGCGCACTCCTTGCAGATGGGACCGTCGGGTCCCTCGTGGTCGAGCTGGGAGCGGTGCTTCACGAGGAAGCAGCTCATGCAGGTGAACTCGTCCTGCTGCGCGGGCAGCACGACGACATCGAGCTCGAGGTCGGACAGGTCGGCACCGGGGAGGTCGAAGCTGGACGGATTGTCCGCGTCCTCGTCTCCCGTGGAGCCGGAGTTCTTGTCCGGCACACGCTCCTTGAGGGCTTCGATCGACTCGGAGTCGTCTTCACTCTTGCGGGGAGCGTCGTAGTCGGTTGCCATATGGAGAATCTCCACTTTCATGCGAGTGGGTGGTGCGCCGTCGGGGTAATCGGCGGCCATAGTTTGCACGACCGTGAGTGAATAAGCAAATGCCCGCGGGTGCGACAGGGCAAACTCACGGCACGCCCGGTGTATTCCCCGGTCGGAGCGCCGCTGCGTGACACCATGAACGCACAGCCACAAGAGGGGCATTCGCATGGAAAACGTCACCATCGTCGGCACCGAAGCAGGGGTCCTGGTTCTCGCCACAGAGTCGGGCGAGCGGTTCGCGCTGCCCATCGACGACGTGCTGCACCGGGAGATCCGCCGGGCGACGAGGCAGAGCGAGCCGGCGACGCAGCGCCTTGCGGCCAGCCCTCGCGACATCCAGGCTCAGATCCGCGCCGGCCTGACGGCTCCCGAGGTCGCCGAGCTCCTCGGCATCGACGTCGAGGACGTCGAGCGCTTCGAGGGACCGGTGCTCGCCGAGCGCGAGCACGTGATCGGCCAGGCTCTCGCCGTGCCGGTCCTCATCGGCAGCGACGTCGAACCCGATGCGCAGCCCACCTTCGGCACGGCGATCCGCGCGAAGCTCGCCGACGTCGAGGCGTCGGCCGAGCGCTGGGCGAGCTGGAAAGAGGATCGCACCTGGATCATCAAGCTCGAGTTCACGGCCAACGAGGTCGACCACGACGCCCGCTGGTCGTTCGATCCCCGTCGCAGCGCGCTCGCGCCGCTGAACGCGGACGCCACCCAGCTGTCGCGTCAGGGGTCGCTGCCCGAGGGCCTCATCCCCCGCCTCCGAGCCGTGGAGTCCGAGCGCACCACGTCGCCGTACAAGGACGACAGCCGATTCGACTCCGGCGCTTTCGGCCCGCGCCTCGTCCCGACCCCGGTTGTCGACGCCGAGGGCGACGAGGTGTCGCAACCCGAGCGATCGTCGTCGGCCGTGCAGGATGCCGCGACCAAGCGCGCTCCGGAGTCGACGAGCACCAGCCCTGAGACCGCCGACCTGCTCGAGGCGCTCCGTCGCCGCCGTGGTCAGCGCGAAGCCGCCCCGCTCCTCGACGAGACGGACGAGGACGAGTCGGACTCCCACCCCATCGCCCTCTTCGACGCCTTCGAGACCACCGAGCCGGAGCAGGCAGAGCCCGAACCCGAGCCCTCCCCCGAGCCCGCGAACGAAAGCGGCACCCGTCGCCGCCGCCGTAACGCCATGCCCTCCTGGGACGAGATCGTCTTCGGAGCGCGCACCGACGAGTGACCTCGGCGTCACCGCGCCCGAGGCTCCGAGTCCGACGGGCAGGGTGACGGGGTCTGCGACGGCGTCGCGTCAGCGCGCGAAAGCGCCGAGTCGGATGAGCGGAACCTGACGCTCCTCCGGGGTCAGACCGCCGTGCTGGCCGACCATGCCGCGGTTGCGCTGATCGGCGGCGGTGCCGTCGTACACCGCGACGTTGCCCCGGGAGACGATGAGCACATCGCCGATACGCGATGCCGCGGCATCCGTCACCACCGGGCCGAACAGACCGGCCGCGACGGCATCCTCCCGCGTCCCCACGTCCGCGTACCCGGCGAGGTCGCGGCGCCAGCGTGCGGCGACCTCGGCGGCGTCGGCGTCCGGATCGAGGTAGGCGTGCAGCATCCGCGGCTCTCCGCCGAGGTGCCGCACTCCGGAAAGGTGCTCGGCCTCGAGCACGACCTGCCGGTGGGCCGGCACGTCGACCATGCCGTGATCCGCGGTCACGAGCACGCCGACGCCCGGCGGCACCCGCACGGAAAGGGCGGCATCGAGCTCCTCCAGCGCAGCGATCCAGTGCGGCGAGTCGACGCCGTGCCGATGGCCGGCTTTATCGACCTCCGGCAGGTAGCAGTAGACGAGGGCGCCCGGATGGCGTTCGGCGAGGTCGTACGCGACACGCACGCGATCCGCCGGCGCCTCGGCCGAGACGAACTCCGCGCCGCGCAGGGTGGCGCGGGTGAAACCGCTGCGGGCGTACGCGGCGACACCGACCGCGAACGCGGGGCGTCCTTCTGCCGATGCGCGCTCGAACACCGTCGGAGACGTCTGCCATGCGAGCGGATCGACCCCCTCGCTCTCCCAGCCGGAGAGCTGATTCACGAGAAGGTCGCGCTCGCGATCCAGCACCCGGTATCCGACGAGGCCGTGCTCCCCCGGCCAGACTCCCGTGAGCAGGCTCGTCAGCGCTGCAGCGGTGGTCGACGGGAAGACGGTGTGCGCGACGTCCTTCCTGGCCATGCCCGCCGTGAGCGATCTGGCGTGGCCGGCGTGGGCACGAAGGGTGATGGCGCCCAGACCGTCGATGAGCACGAGCACGACCGATTCGGCCCGCGGCAGAGCCTCGGACCCGCCGCGGAGAGCGGCGAACAGGTCGTCCGCCACCCCGACGACGCTCCGGGCTGCGAGCGACTCGGGCGGTAGCATGAGGGACATCCGAGCCAGTCTGACACAGGCTCCGGTACGCCCTCAGCCCGCATCACCCAGGATGGCCATGCCGAAGACCCCGCCGCCCGAGCTCGCCCCGGAGAGAATCCAGGACATCGATCTCGAGAGTGAGATGCAGGGGTCGTTCCTCGAGTACGCATACTCCGTGATCTACTCGCGCGCTCTGCCGGACGCCCGCGACGGTCTCAAGCCCGTGCAGCGGCGCATCCTCTTCCAGATGGCTGAGATGGGCCTGCGACCCGATCGCGGACACGTCAAGAGCGCGCGCGTCGTCGGCGAGGTGATGGGAAAGCTGCACCCGCACGGCGACTCCGCGATCTACGACGCACTCGTGCGCCTCGCACAGGATTGGGCTCTCCGCGTCCCGCTCGTCGACGGACACGGCAACTTCGGCTCCCTCGACGACGGCCCCGCCGCCGCTCGGTACACCGAGGCGCGCCTCGCGGCGCCGGCGATCGCCCTCACGCAGGACCTCGACGAGGACGTCGTCGACTTCATCCCGAACTACGACGGCCAGTTCCAGCAGCCCGCTGTGCTGCCCGCCGCCTTCCCGAACCTGCTCGTCAACGGCGCGAGCGGCATCGCGGTCGGAATGGCCACGAACATGGCGCCGCACAACCTCATCGAGGTCGTCGCCGCCGCGACGCACCTGCTCGAGCATCCCGAGGCCACGACCGAGGAGCTCATGGAGTTCGTCCCCGGTCCCGACTTCCCCTCCGGCGGCATCCTCATGGGCCTCGACGGCGTGAAGGACGCGTACACGAACGGGCGCGGCGCGCTGAAGGTGCGGGGCAAGGTCTCGGTGGAGTCCCTCGGGCCGCGGCGCACCGGCATCGTCGTGTCAGAGCTGCCGTACATGGTGGGCCCCGAGCGGCTCATCGAGAAGATCCGCGACGCGGTGCAGTCGAAGAAGCTGCAGGGCATCAGCGATGTCACCGATCTCACCGACCGCAACCACGGCCTCCGGGTCGCGATCGGCATCAAGACCGGCTTCGACCCGAACGCCGTGCTCGAACAGCTCTACCGGCTCACCCCGCTCGAAGACTCCTTCAGCATCAACAACGTCGCACTCGTCGACGGTCAGCCGCGCACGCTCGGCCTCAAGGAGATGCTCAGCGTCTACGTGAGCCACCGCATCGAGGTCATCACGCGCCGCAGCCGCTACCGGCTCGCCCGCCGCGAGGAGCGCCTGCACCTCGTCGAAGGACTGCTCATCGCGATCCTCGACATCGACGAGGTCATCCAGGTCATCCGCTCGTCCGACGACTCGGAGCAGGCACGCACGCGACTGCGCACGGTCTTCGACCTCAGCGAGCCTCAGGCCGAGTACATCCTCGAACTGCGTCTGCGCCGCCTGACGAAGTTCTCACGCATCGAGCTCGAGAGCGAGCGCGACGCGCTGCAGGCCGAGATCGCCTCCCTCCGTGAGCTGCTCGGCAGCGACGTTCTCCTGCGCGCGGCCGTGGCGAAGGAGCTGGATGCCGTGGCCGACGCCTACGGCACGCCGCGCCGCACGCTGCTCATGAACGCCGCTCCGCCGAAGCCGCGCGCGACGAAGGGCGCCGTCGATCTGCAGATCGCCGATGCGCCGACCGTGCTCGTCCTGTCGACCACGGGCAGAGCAGTGCGTGTCGACCTCGCCGAGGGCCAGGAGCTCACCGCGCCTGCGCGTCGCAGCAAACACGACGCGATCCTCGCCACCGTCGACACGACGGTGCGGGCCGAGCTCGGCGCTCTCACGACGGAGGGCCGCGTCCTGCGCTTCTCCCCCGTCGATCTGCCCTCGGTCCCCTCGTCGTCGGTGCAGCTCGCCGCCGGCACACCGCTTCGCGACTACCTGGGGATCACCACGCGCGGTGAGCGGATCCTCGGCTTCGTGCGGTTCGACAGCGACACCCCGATCGCGATCGGCACGGCCCAGGGAACCGTGAAGCGCATCGTCCCGTCCGCCCTTCCCGTGCGTCCTGACATCGAGGTCATCGGCATGAAGCCCGGTGACACGATCGTAGGCGCAGCCGAAGCCTCCGACGACGCCGAGCTCGTGTTCGTGACCACGGATGCGCAGCTGCTGCGCTTCTCCGCCTCGACCGTGCGCCCGCAGGGCGCTCCCGCCGGCGGCATGGCCGGTGTGAAACTCGGCTCGGGCGCCTCTGTCCTGTTCTTCGGCGCGGTCTCACCGGGCACGGATGCCGTCGTCGCGACCGTCTCCGGCACCGAGAGCGCACTGCCGGGCACCGACCCGGGGCGCGTGAAGGTCTCCGCCTTCGCCGAGTACCCGGCCAAGGGCCGCGCGACGGGCGGTGTCCGGGCTCATGCCTTCCTCAAGGGTGAGGATCGGCTCACCGTCGCCTGGGTGGGTCCGGCACCGGCACAGGCGGTCGACCCGACCGGTGCGGTTCGCAAGCTGCCCGAGGCGGGCGCGCGACGCGACGCGTCCGGCCAGCCTGTCGAAGGCGTGATCGGCAGCATCGGGCGAACGCTGGTCTGACGCTTCTCGTCCCGACCCCGTAACGGGCGGTCGTCTGGCTGCCCGCTCCGTCAGAGACGAAGGGCGAGGACGTTCGCAGTGAGACCCGCGGCGGTACCGCAGAGGATCACGGTGTCGCCGCGGCCGACGCGCCCCGCATCGAGCGCCCGCGCGAGCATGAAAGGGACGGAGGCCGAGACCATGTTCCCGAAATCCGCGACCTCGTCGACTCGACGGTCGGCGGGGATGCCGAGTCTGTCGAGCATCGGTCCGAGGGCCGCGGAGGCCTGATGCGGCACCCACAGAGCGACGTCGTCATGCGCGACGCCCGATCGCTCGTGGAACGCCGCGAAGAACTCGGGCAGCACGCGCATCATCGCGAGCAGCGCACGCCTGCCGTCCATGTCGAAGAGGTAGTCCGCGGGGTCGGCGTCCGCATAGACCTGCGCCGGGGAACGCGACAGGCCACCGCGGATCTCGGTGTCGTGCGCAGAGGCCGGCCAGGTGCGCTGGGCGCTCGCGATCACGCCTCGCTGAGGATCAGATGAGCGCTTCAGCACGACGGCGGCGCCGGCGTCGCTGAAGAGCTCGTAGCTCTCGCGCTGGTCGGGGTTGAGAAACCGGGACCCGACATCGCCCGAGACGATGAGGATGGTCTCCGCATCCCCCGCCTCGAGGTATCGCGAGGCGACGTCGAGCGCCGTGATGAAACTGGTGCAGGTCGAGTTCACGTCGAACGCGGCAGCATGGCCGGTGAGGGTGAGGCGTTCCAGCACGAGTGCGGCCGTACAGGGAATGGGCTGGACCCCGGCAGCGGACGCCCCGAGAACCAGGTCGATCTCGTCCGGGGCGACGGACGCCCTCGCCAGTGCGCGCTCGGCGGCGTCGACGAGCATGTCGAGGTGCGACAGGTCGTCGACGATGCGATATCGCACCTCGTCTCCGAATCGCACGATCCGGTCGGGCAGCGACGTGCCCCAGCCGACGATCTCGCAGCTCCTCATGGTCTTCCTTCCCCCCAGTCGCGCACCACTCGGCGCAGCTTCACCGACGCGTCGTGCGTATACGGTACGAACACGACTTCCGGTCGTTCACAGCCCAGCCGGTCCGCCAGTCCGGCGACCTCCGCGCCGACGCTGCGGCGCGATCGATCATCCACCACGTCGAGCGCGATCTCGAGGCGCGAAGCGGCGGTCTGCACGACCCGGTACTCGTCGAATCCGTCCGCGAAGAGCAGCGCCCTGGCCACGACGTCGGCGAACACGGGCACCGGGCGTCCGTCCGAGCCTCGGAAGAGAAGGGTGTCGCCCTCGCGACCCTCGATGCGGTCGATGGCCGCGAGGGCGCTGCCGCACGCGCACGGTTCGCTCTTCGCTCGCAGCACATCGCCGAGGCGGTAGCGCACGATCGGCTGCGCGCGACGACGCAGATCGGTCACGATCGGGACGAAGCGCTCCGCATCCAGTGCCTCCCGCTCGAACAGCACCGAGTCCTCGTTCAGATGGATGACACCGCGTTCGCAGGTGTGGGCGAGGAACCCCTCGGTGCACTGATAGAGCTGATGCAGGAGCGGCTGCCCGAGAGCCGCACGGATCCGGTCGGCGTCGGCGAGCTCGAGCACCTCCGCGACCGCGTAGACCTTCTTCGGTACGACGTCGAAGTCCCCTGTTTCCGCTGCCTTCGCGATCACGCGCAGCACGGAGGGCGGCGCGACGAGGATGGTCGGTCGGTACTCCTGCAGCCGCGCGACGTTCTCGGACATGTCCGCGTAGACGTCGAAGTAGCGGAAGGAGACAGCGCGCGATCCCACGGATTCGTACAGGGAGTTGTCCGCGCGGAGGAAGAGCGCGATGCGATGCCCGAGCAGGTCGCCCCGGGGCAGCGTGCGAGCGAGCACGGTGCCCACCCAGGCGTCACGTTCTGCGGGGCTCACCACGAAGAGTCCGCGATGACCGCTCGTGCCGCTGGAGAGTCCGACCGAGTTGGCCCCCAGATCGGCGTCGAAGTCTCGCGAGCGCTCGTTCGCGATCGCGAGCTCCAGCGCCTGCTCCTTGTTCGCTCCGACGGTGTTCATGCGATCGAACTGCGCCATCATGATGCGCTTGTCCATCAGCGGGAGCCGGTCGAACTCGGCGTCGGCGAGCAGTTCTCGGAAGTACGGCGACCGCCGTCGGAGGAACCGGACGTGTCGCCGCAGCAGACGACGCTGACGGCGCGCGACCGCCCGACGCGAGCGCAGCGGTCTGAACCAGCGCACGGCAGCGAACTCTCTCAGGATGCGGAGGGTCGACATCAGCTCAGCAGGTCTCTCTCGCGGACGGGATCATGACTGCACACGACACGGACGCCGGCATCGGCGAGGAGGGAGACGGTGTGCGCCGTGCGGAGATACGCGTCGGCGTCGAACTGCACCGCCCGCGGCACCGCGCGCAGACGCTGCACCTCCTCGAGCAGGTCGCTCCCCCACGCGGCGTCCCCCGCGAGCAGCACCCTGTCATCGACGAGCGCTCCCAGGTGCCCGTCGGCGTGGCCGGGGAGATCGACGATGAGATAGCCGCCGTCACCGAACAGATCGACCGCTGCGACCTCGACACCGCGGACGGTCCGGAGCGAGAACTCCTCGTCGCGGAGAACACGCATGGCGGTGTCGCCGAACCACTCGGGCAGCAGACCGGTCAGGATGCCGCTGCGCAGTGTCGGAGCGGCGAGCGTGCGCTGCAGCCCCTCGCTCAGGACGAACGTCGCACCGGGGAATCGGCGGACGCCGCCCACGTGGTCGGGATGCAGATGGGACAGAACGACGTGCGTCACCGATGCCGGGTCGACACCGTCCTGACGCAACCGGGAAGCCACATCGTCCTCGTCGTCGACGTGCGGCGGCAGGAGCCTCCGATACACGGCGCCACGCCAGCCGGTCCGCCATTCCCCGGTGGCGTAGCCCGTGTCGAACAGGACGCGTCGGCCGTCCGCGCCGTCGTAGAGGAAGACCCCGGACGGGAATCGACGCCGCTCACGGGGTGCGCCATGGAACATCGACGCCAGGTCATGCGACGTGCTGCCGCAGGCGTAGTGCCGCAGACGGCGGTTCATCCGTGACCCCGCAGGTCGGCGGCGACCGCCGCGAGGGCATCGTCCAGCGTGACGGTCGGTGCGTAGCCGAGATCCCGCACGGCACGGGAGATGTCGAGCGTCTGCGTGTAGGCGATCGTGCTCAGCGTGTACCGGGTCAGTGGCGGCTCCGGGCTTCCGGGGAGCGCGCGGCAGAGGGCTTCGAGGGAGGCGGCCGCCGCCCAGGCGACCCGTCGGTTCGCGGAGCGGAACCGGGGCTGCTCCCCCATGAGCGTGAGCAGTCGTTCGAGGAGATCTCGGAACGGCCGGGGCTCCCCGTTCGTGATGTTGTAGACGCCTCCGGCCGCATCGCCCGCGGCCAGGGCCAGCCGAAGCGCCGCCGCGACGTTCTGCACGGCGGTGATGTCGATGAGGTTCGCTCCTCCGCCGAAGAGCGGCACCCCGATCCGGGCGTGCACGTCGAGCAGTCGAGGGACCAGGCTGGGGTCGCCGACGCCGATGAGTCCTCGCGGACGCACGATCACGAGCTCGGGCAGCGCGCCACGACGCCGCGCCTCCTGCAGCAGTCCCTCGGCGGCGATCTTCGAGCGGATGTAGCCGTTCAGACGGTTTCCCGTGGCGACGTCGTCCTCGACGATGCCCACCCGGTCACGCGCGGCGGCGTAGACGCTCGGCGACGATACGTGAACGACCCGTCGTACCCCGTTGCGCCGGGCGAAATCCGCCACGTGCGCGGTGCCGACGACGTTCGCCTCGCGGAAGTCCGCCCACCGCCCCCACGGCGTCGACAGCGCAGCACAGTGGATGACGGCATCCACCGGCAGTTCCCGCGATCTCAGCGAAGCGAGATCTCCCGGCACGCGATGGCGGTCATCGACGAGTTCGCCGAGCCGCGCCGTGTTCCGTCCGGCGGCGAACACCTCGAACCCGTGATCCTGCAGATCGCGCACGACGTGGCCGCCGAGGAACCCCGTCGCCCCCGTCACCAGCACACGGGCTCCGGACATGACCCTCACCCTAGCGGCCCTATTGTGGTCGAGTGCGCATCGCCATGGTGACCGACTACTACCTGCCGACACTCGGCGGCGTGCAGACCGTCATCAAGGCCCATCGTGAGGCTCTGGAGCAGGCGGGCCACGAGGTCTTCGTGCTCGCGCCCCTGGCGGCCGCGAGCACGGACCCCCGGATCATCCGGCTTCCGACGGCTCGCGGATTCGCACCGGACGGATACCCGTTCACATGGCCGCCCACCGCGGCGGCGACCGCCGTGCGCGACGCTCTGCGCGACCTCCGCGTGGACGTGGTCCACGTGCACACCGAGATGTTCGCCGCGCTGGCGGGGTTCGAGGCGGCGCAGGATCTCGGCGTCCCCGTCGTGCAGACGATGCACGGTCGCATCGACGTGTACACGCGCTCCGTGCTGCCCCTGCCGTCTGTCACGACCGCGCTGCTCGCGGCCCTGCATCGCCGCCGGATGCCGCACGACCGCGCGGCGATCGATGCGGGAGCACCGTACGCCCGCACACGCCAGGCCAGGCGCATGTGGCGTCTGATGGCGAGTCAGGCCAATCACGCCGACCACGTCATCGTCCCGTCCGCGCACTTCGCCGAGAAGCTCGTCGCGCAGGGCGTCAGCACGCCGCTGACCGTACTCTCCAACGGGCTCGAGGACACGGTTCTGGATGCCGTCGGCGCGCCCGCCGTCCGCGAGCCCGCTGCCGACGGGCCTCTGCGGGTGATGTGGTGCGGTCGTCTGTCGCCGGAGAAGCGTCCGGACGTGTTCGTCGAGGCCGTCCGGACGACGCCAGGCATCGTGGCGCACATGTTCGGCGACGGAATCGCCCGAGCGTCGGTGGCGCGCTCAGCCGCCCGCCTCGACGACGACCGTCTGACGGTTCACGGCGCCGCGCCCCAGTCCCTGGTCCTGGAAGCCATGCGCGATGCGCACGTGCTGGTCTCCAGCTCGCTCGACTTCGACAATCAGCCGATGGTGATCCTCGAAGCCGTCGCATCCGGTCTCCCCGTCATCGTCACCGACCCCGACCTCGTCGAGACGTTTCCGGCGGGCGCGGGAATCGTCACCGAGACACCGGATGCCGCGGGACTGAGCGCCGCGCTCTCGGCGCTTCGCGACGATCCGACTCGGATCACCGCGCTGAGCCGCGCAGCCGTCGCGCAGCGCGAGAGCGTGGCGCAGACCACGCACCGCGACGCGCTGGTCGAGGTCTACCGGTCCGCGATCAGGCGTCGATCGACTCGCGAGACAGCCGATCCGACGAGTCGATGATGAACTCGCGCCGTGGTGCGACCTCGTTGCCCATTAGCAGCTCGAACACGCGTCCGGCGGCCTCGGCATCCTCCATGCGCACCCGGCGCAACAGCCGTCCGCCGCGATCCATGGTCGTCGACGCCAGCTGCTCGGCATCCATCTCGCCGAGGCCCTTGTAGCGCTGGATCGGTTCGTGCCACCGCTTGCCCGCCTTGCGGAGCTTGGCGAGGAGCGCGTGCATCTCCTGCTCGCTGTAGGTGTAGATCGTCTCGTTCGGCTTCGAGCCGGGATTGATGACGATCACGCGGTGCAGCGGCGGCACCGCCGCGAAGACGCGGCCGTGCTCGATGAGCGGTCGCATGTAGCGGTAGAACAGCGTCAGGAGCAGGGTGCGGATGTGCGCGCCGTCGACGTCGGCGTCGCTCATCAGGATGATCTTGCCGTAGCGCGCGGCGTCGATGTCGAAGCTCCGGCCCGATCCGGCGCCGATGACCTGGATGATCGACGCGCACTCGGTGTTCGACAGCATGTCGCCCACCGATGCCTTCTGCACGTTGAGGATCTTTCCGCGGATCGGCAGCAGCGCCTGGAACTCGCTGTTCCGCGCGTTCTTCGCGGTTCCGAGAGCCGAGTCGCCTTCGACGATGAACAGCTCGCTGCGCTCCACGTCGTTCGTGCGGCAGTCGACGAGTTTGGTCGGCAGGGTCGAGGACTCGAGGGCGTTCTTGCGTCGCTGCGTCTCCTTGTGAGCACGGGCCGAGACGCGCGCCTTCATCTCCGCGACGATCTTGTCGAGCAACTGCGTGGCCTGGCTCTTGTCGTCGCGCTTGGTCGACGAGAAGCGTGCCGCGAGGTCCTTGCGGATCACCTGTGCCACGATCTGACGGACCGCCGGCGTGCCGAGCACCTCTTTGGTCTGTCCTTCGAACTGCGGCTCGGGGACGTTCACGGTGAGCACCGCGGTGAGTCCGGCGAGCACGTCGTCCTTCTCCAGCTTGTCGTTGCTGCCCACCTTGAGCCGACGCGCGTTCTGCTCGACCTGAGCGCGCAGCGCCTTGAGCAGCTCCTGCTCGAAACCCTGCTGGTGCGTGCCGCCCTTGGGCGTGGAGATGATGTTGACGAAGGAGCGGGTGATCGTGTCATAGCCGGTGCCCCAGCGCATCGCGATGTCGACCGCGCACACGCGCTCGACCTCGGTCGCGACCATGTGCCCGTCGGCCTGCAGCACGGGCACGGTCTCGGTGAACGTGCCCTCGCCCTGGATGCGCCAGGTGTCGGTGACCGGCGCATCGGTCGCGAGGTACTCGACGAACTCCGAGATGCCTCCCTCGTACAGGTACGACGTCTCGTTCACGGTCGCCTCGGGGGCGCTCTCTCCCTCGACGGGAGTACCGGCGGCACGGCCGTCGCGCACGACGATCTCGAGGCCGGGCACGAGGAACGCCGTCTGGCGGGCACGCGTCTCGAGCTCGCCCAGCTGGAACGCCGCATCCTTCGTGAAGATCTGCCGGTCGGCCCAGTAGCGCACACGCGTTCCGGTGACGCCGCGCGGGACCTTCCCGATGACCCGCAGCTCGCTCTTCTGCTCGAACGGGGTGAAGGGGGCGTCGGGGCGCTTCTCCCCCTTGTCGGCGAAGATGCCTGGCTCGCCGCGGTGGAACGACATCGCATACGTCTTGCCGCCTCGGTCGACCTCGACGTCGAGACGCTCCGAGAGCGCGTTCACGACGGATGCGCCGACACCGTGCAGACCGCCGGATGCCGCGTACGAGCCGCCGCCGAACTTCCCGCCCGCGTGCAGCTTCGTGTAGACGACCTCGACGCCGGTCAGTCCGGTGCGGGGCTCGACGTCGACGGGGATGCCGCGGCCCCGGTCGTGAACCTCGACGCTGCCGTCGTCATGGAGGATCAGGTCGATCTTGGACCCGTTCCCGGCGACGGCCTCGTCGACGGCGTTGTCGATGATCTCCCACAGACAGTGCATGAGACCCGGGGAGCCGTTCGACCCGATGTACATGCCAGGGCGCTTGCGGACGGCCTCGAGGCCTTCGAGCACCTGGAGATGATGGGCGGAATACTCGGCGGTCACAATCTCCGATTCTATTCTCGGGGGCGGACACGGGCCGCTCGACACTCCCCATACACGACCACTCCGCGTCCAGTCCACGACCGGCGCGTACGCTCCGAGCGAAACACGCCGTCAACCGGGCATGCATACAGGTGCAGCGTGGTTGTATTGATCACGCCCACCAGCGAACCCGACACCTAGGAGGCACCGAAGATGAACGCAACGACCGAACGTGAGACCTCCGCCGTCGAGTTCCGCCTGACCGCCATGGATCGATGCGATTCCTGCGGCGCTCAGGCCTACATCGCGGCCGAGGTCAACGGCTCCGAACTTCTCTTCTGCGCGCACCACGGCCGCAAGTACGAGGAGAAGCTCCGCAGCGTCGCCACCAGCTGGCACGACGAGACCTCGCGTCTCATCGACGCCGTCTGATCCGCCGACCCCGCACGAGTCGACACGGAGCCCGTCCTGTGACGGGCTCCTTCTGTCTGCCCCGGCACCCCTTCACTTCACGACGACTCGGCGGATGCGAGAGGTCAGGCGTGTGAGGATCTCCTCGCCGACCGTGTCGATCCGCTCCGCCAGGGTCGTCGCACTCGACTCCCCATGGTCGCCTGCGCCGAAGATCCAGACCGGGTCGCCCTCGGCCGCGCCGGGCCAGGCCGAGACGATCGAGCTCGTCTCGCCGACGCGCACGAGAGTGCGCGCCCCGGCGGGTGTGCCGATCGCCGAACCGGCGAGCAGCGACGGGATGCCGTCGAAGGACCCGATCGCGACAGTGACCTCGTCACCGCGCACCTCCGTCACCGTCGCGACCAGCTCGGCGATGGGGGCGATGCCCTCGAGGTCAGGTCCGTCGGCGGAGCGGATGCCGTAGCAGAACGCGCCGATGCGCGACACCGTGCCCCGCAGCTCCGGCCGCCACCAGGAAGCGGCCGATGCCGTCAGATGCAGCGCGTCCGGAACCTCGCCGGACCGACCGCTGATCTCGACGGCATGCAGGAATTCTCGGCGAGCGTCGTCGTCCTCCTCGTCGCTGGCCTCCGCGAGGTGGCTCCAGATGCCGACGAGCGCCACCGCTCCGTCGGACTCCGCGCGGCGGACGTCCGCGATGGTCTGCTCCCACTCCTCCGGCAGCATGCCGTTGCGATGCAGTCCGGTGTCGATCTTCAGGTGGATGCGCGCGCGGATGCCGAGCGCTGTCGCCCGCGCGATGACCGCCGACAGGTACTCCGTCGAACCGACACCGAGGTCGATGTCGTGGCGGAGCGCCTCGTCGATCTCGTCGTCGATCGACGTCACCCACGCGAAGATGCGACCGTGCTTGCCGAGGATCTCCCGCACCCGTACCCCACTGCACACGTCGTACGCGCCGTACCAGTCGACTCCGGCGGCGAGACCGGTCTCCACGGCCCAGGTCAGCCCGTGCCCGTATGCGTCGTCCTTCAGCACCATCATGAGCTCGGACGGGGCGATGCGGTCGCGCACCGCAGCGATGTTCCACGCCAGGCGGTCGGTCGAGAGTCGCAGCTCCGGACGACTCATGCCTCCCACCTCCGGCCCGCGTGCGCACCGGCGACCGCGATCAGCTCCCCCGCCGACAGGCCCGTGACGGATCTCCACCGGGCCAGGTTGGGACCTGCGGGCCCCGAGCCGCCGAAGTAGGTCACCTCATCGCCGGTCGCGGCCCCGTCCGTGTTCCCCACGTCGACGACGCAGACGTCCATCGCGACGCGCCCGATGATGGGACGCATGGTGCCGCGTACCTCGACGTGCGCCGCGTTCCCGAGCGCTCGCACGATCCCCTGCGCGTATCCGCCGGCGACGAGAGCGGCCGTGGTGTCGGACGCCGCGCGATGGGTGTAGCCGTATGACACGGCGTCCCCCGCCTTGAGCGGCTTGGTCGAGAGCACGCGCGCCACGAAGCGCATCACGGGCCGTGTGCGCAGAGCGCCGTCCTCGTCGGGAAGCCCGTAGAGCAGACCAGCGTCGATGTCGACGCCGCCCGACGTGACAGCCTCGATGCCCTCGAGAGCCAAGGCCTGCACCTCCGCCTCGGAATCCACCAGCATGGCCGCGCCGCCGGCAGCCGCCACGGCATGGGCGACCCCGACGATCCCGTGACCCCAGGCATCGCGCCGCAGATCGGCGACGCGCCCTCCCCGCGACACGGCCTCCGAGGCTGCCGCCGTCAACGCCGATCGGGAGATCACGGCCTGCGGGAGGGAGCTGGAAGTCGAGTCACGCACCCATCCAGCCTAACTCCGGGCTGCCAGGTTGCCGGGTGGCCCGCCCGTAGACTGGAAGCGACCGAAGAACTTGGAGATCCATGTCGCGCTTTTCCCCCGTGCCCCGTGTCCGCTACCTGCTGGAGCGTGCGCGCCGCATCGACGTCGGCTCCGTGCTCGAGCGCGCGAAGGAGGCCTCCGCGCAGCACGGCAAGGCCCTGCCGCTCGTGGTGGTCGACATGCTCTGGTCCGCCGGACGCCACAACGTCGGGTTCCAGGACTACATCGACTACGACTTCGCAATCCTCACCAAGGCCGAGCGCGACACGTACATGACGCACCCGGTCTCGAATCAGATCTCTCAGCAGTACGACCACCCCGACTACCGCCACCTGTTCCACGACAAGGCGGAGTTCAACGGGAAGTTCGATGCTCTCCTGAAGCGCGAGTGGATGCTGATCACCGAGGGCAACGCCGACGAGCTCCGGGCCTTCGCCGAACGCCAGGGCACGATCGTCGTGAAGGAGACCCACGGTCAGGCCGGCACGGGCGTGCACCGCTACCACGCCGCCGACGTCACCGACTGGGACGCCTTCCACGCCGAGCTGCTGTCGAAGAAGCAGGTGCTCGTCGAGGAGGTCATCCGTCAGCACGCCGACCTGGCAGCCGTCTGCCCCGGAACCGTCAACACGACTCGCGTCACCGCCTTCTTCGACGGAGAGAAGACGCACATCCTGGCCATCGCGCAGAAGTTCGGCCGCGGCGCCGTCAGCGACCAGATGAGCTTCGGCGGCTTCTACACGATGCTCGACGACGACGGCCACGCCGTCGGCCCCGGCTACGACTCCCACGGTCACGTGCACATCACGCACCCCGACTCGGGTTTCGTGATCGCGGACTTCCAGCTGCCCATGATGGACCAGGTGCGCGCCTTCGTCGACCAGGCGGCCCGCGTCGTCCCGCAGGTGCAGTACGTCGGATGGGACGTCGTCGTCACTCCGGATGGCCCCGTGCTCGTCGAGGGCAACTGGGGGGCCGGCGTCTACGAGAACAAGCCCAGCGTCACCGGCATCCGCACCGGACACAAGCCCCGCTACCGCGCGGCGATCGGATTCTGACCCGACCACCTGCCTCGGACACGACGAAGGCCCGGATGCCGAGCATCCGGGCCTTCGTCGTGTGCTGCCTGTCGGCGAGCGGGTTCTCGCGACTCGGTCGTCAGACCGCCCTGACGATGCCCATGGGTGTGGACTGCCGGGCCTGCCCCAGCGGGTTGTCGCCGAGGATCTGCACGAGGCGGCGCTCACCGGCCTTGTCGAGCGTCGATCCGAGGATGTTCCCGCCGATGTCGTTGATGTCGACCACCGCGACGTCGACGGCGCCCCCGACGAGCTTCTGCAGTCGCTGGGCCACCTCGCGGGGATTCTTCGGGCCGAGCACGACCGCCTCGTTGTACGGAGGGATCGTGTTCTTGGTCGGACCGTCGATCGCGCGCGCCTTGTCGCCGGCGACCCGATAGAAGTCGCCGCGTCGGCCGAAGGCCTTCGTCACGACCGAGACGCCAGCCGCGAAGAGGATGCGCAACGTGCCGCACTCGCGGAGCGCCATCTCCATCGTCTCCGGCATGCCGAGGCCGATGCCGTAGGACGTCCGCACCACGTACCGTGACAGGAACCGGGCCAGCGGGCGCGGCGTGATCTCGTCGAGGCGGTACGAGCGGCCCTGCGTGATCGCGACGATCTTCTCGGTCACGAACAGCAGGTCGCCCGGCTGCACGGCGTCCTTCGCGTACTCGGTCACGATGGCGTCGAGATCGTCGTCGGGCATCACCACGCGGGTCTTGAGCGGGATGCGGGCGTACTTCTTCCCGTCGACGCTCGCTTCGAGCGCCTTGCCGTCGTTCGCCTGCATCACTCGAGGTAGTCCCGCAGCGACTGCGACCGGCTCGGGTGGCGCAGCTTCGCCATGGTCTTCGACTCGATCTGACGGATCCGCTCGCGGGTCACGCCGAAGGTGTCGCCGATCTGGTCGAGCGTCTTCGGCTGTCCGTCGCCGAGGCCGAAGCGCATGCGGATCACGCCCGCCTCGCGCTCGGACAGCGAATCGAGCAGCTGCTCGAGCTGACGCTGCAGCATCGTGAAGCCCACCGCGTCGGCCGGAACGACCGCTTCGGTGTCCTCGATCAGGTCGCCGAACTCGCTGTCGCCGTCCTCGCCGAGCGGGGTGTGCAGGGAGATCGGCTCTCGGCCGTACTTCTGCACCTCGATGACCTTCTCGGGCGTCATGTCGAGCTCGCGGCTGAGCTCCTCGGGAGTGGGCTCGCGGCCCAGGTCCTGGAGCATCTGCCGCTGCACACGGGCGAGCTTGTTGATGACCTCGACCATGTGCACCGGGATGCGGATGGTGCGGGCCTGGTCGGCCATGGCGCGCGTGATCGCCTGACGGATCCACCAGGTCGCGTACGTCGAGAACTTGAAGCCCTTGGTGTAGTCGAACTTCTCGACGGCGCGGATGAGACCGAGGTTGCCCTCCTGGATCAGATCCAGGAACTGCATGCCACGGCCGGTGTAGCGCTTAGCGAGCGAGACGACGAGTCGGAGGTTGGCGCCGAGCAGGTGGCTCTTGGCGCGCTGGCCGTCACGGGCGACCCACTGCAGGTCGAGTCCGAGCTGACCGGCCTTCTCGGCGGGCGACATCGCGGAGAGCTTCTCCTCCGCGAACAGACCTGCCTCGATGCGCATCGCGAGCTCGACCTCTTCGGCCGCGTTCAGGAGCGCGACCTTGCCGATCTGCTTCAGGTAGTCCTTGACCGGGTCGGCCGTCGCACCGGTGATCTGCGTGGAGTAGACCGGCACGTCCTCGTCGTCGTTCGACGAGATGACGATCGCGCCGGTCGGCAGCGGCTCGGTGAACTTCGGCTTCGAGTCCTCTTCGTCCTCGTCCGCCTCGTCGGTCGCGCCGGCGACGGGGGCCTCGTCCTCTTCGACGATGTCGTCCGACTTCTTCTTCTTCGCGGGGGCGCGCTTGGCAGCGGCGCGCTGTGCGGCGGTCTTGGGCGCCGGCTTCTCGGCCGCCGTCTCCTCGACCTGGGCGTCGACCTCGGGAGTCTCGGCGCTCTTCTTCGTCCGGGTTTTCTTGGTCGTGGCAGGAGTCACGTTTCGCCTTTCACGGGGCCGCTGGCAGCCCCGGGCCATTTCGGACACTAGTAAGACCCTTGTCAAGTCCGATCTCCGAAAAGATCGATTGACAACGGGTCAGACTCCTAGTATCGCACACGTGAGGGGATGCGGATGCATTCCGGCGAACTCCGTCGACGCGAGGGTCAGCCGCGCCCGTTCTTGTCGTCGTCGCCGGTCGGGCGCGAGGCCAGATAGCGCTCGAGCTCGGCCGCCAGCTCGTCGGCGCTCGGCAGGTCGCGCTCGTTGAACCCACCCTCGTCGTACGAGTCGTCCTCGGGATCACGGCCGGCCATGTACGCGTCGTAGCGCCGCTCGAGGCCGTGCACCATCTGCTGCAGCTCGTCGTTGCCCGCGACCTGCTCGTCGACGCGTGACAGGTAGTCCTCGCGGCGCTCCTGCACCTCGTCGAGCATGATGACGAGGCCCGTGGCGGCCATGAGACGCTCGGCGGCCGCGATGACGGCATCCGGGTTCTCGGTCTCCGCGAGGTAGTGCGGCACGAGCAGGACGAATCCGACGACGCGGTCGCCGTGCTCGGCGAACCGGAACTCGAGGAGATGGCCCGCAGTCGCGGGCACCTGGGTGCGCGGACGCCAGACCGAATGGGCGACGGTGAGCTCCCGGCGGTTGCCGCTGACGGTCGTGCCGATGGGGCGCGTGTGCGGGACCGGCATCGCGATCGAATGCACCCAGCTCAGTCCGGAGACCTCGAACTCGGCGGCCAGGTCGAGCACCGTGCGAGCGAACTGGTTCCAGGCGAAGTCGGGCTCGTAGCCGGCGAGGAGCAGGAACTTCTGCCCCAGGGCGTCGGTGGCGAGGGACAGCTCCAGGCGCGCGGGGCGGAACTCGGTCAGGTGATCCTGATCGAAGGCGATCACCGGCCGACGAGCGCGGTAGTCGAGCAGCACGTCGTTGTCGAAGACGGCGATCGGCTGCGGCGAGGTGGTCTCGCGAAGGTGCTCGATGAGTCCGGAGACCGCGTTGCCCGCGTCGGTGAAACCGGTCAGCAGCAGCACCAGAGGAAGCCCGCGCGGCACCGCCGGCGCGTTCGCGACACGTTCGTGGATCTCTCCGGAGAAGGGCATGTGTCCATGCTACGAGCACCCGCGCACGCCGGGGCTGAGCGCGTCATGCTCACAGCGAACACGCCGATCACGACCTCCGCCGAGCACGATCCCTAGGATGGAGGCATGACGCTTCCCGCGCTCTCGCGCACTTCAGAACAGTTCCCCGGAAGCGCTGCAGACGCCGCAGTGCTCGTCATCTCCGAGATCTCGGAATCCGGCGAAGACCTCGCCCCGTACCCGGGTCTCGCAGACGCCCTGAAGGGCGTCGGCTTCACCGGATCCTCGTCGGCGTTCGCCAGGGTCTACGCGCCCGAGGTGACGACGCTGCCGCTCGCCGTCGTCGGGGCCGGGTCCGACCCGGACTCCGCCGCCGTCCGCAACGCGGTCGGCACGGCGCTGCGCGGCCTCACCGGCTTCGAGACCGTCTCGGTCGGACTCGCGCCGGGCCTCGCGCAGCACGCGCAGGCGGCAGCGGAGGGCGCCGTCCTCGGCGGCTACCGCTTCGACAGCTACAAGACCGACAAGGGCAAGAGCCGGGCGTCGTCGGTGCTGCTGCACGCAGACCTCGACGAGGAGGCCGTCGCGAAGGCGGTGGCCGTGGGAGACGCGGTCGCGCTCGTCAAGGACCTCGTCAACGTGCCGGCGGAATGGCAGAGCCCCGCACAGCTCGCGCAGAGCGCGGCCGACAGCGTCGCCGACCTCGACGTGGACGTCGAGATCCTCGACGAGGACGCCCTGACCGAGCAGGGCTTCGGCGGGCTCCTCGGCGTCGCGCAGGGGTCGGACCGCCCGCCGCGCCTCGTCCGTCTCGACTACGCTCCGGCGGATGCAGCGCGGCACATCGCACTGGTGGGCAAGGGCATCACGTTCGACACCGGAGGACTCTCGCTCAAGCCGGCCGCGTCGATGGTCGGCATGAAGTTCGACATGGCGGGTGCGGCCACGAGCCTCGCCGCACTGCGCGCGATCGCGACGCTCGGTCTCCCGGTGCGCGTCACGGCCTGGCTCTGCATCACCGACAACATGCCGTCGGGACGCGCGCTGCGCCCCGGCGACGTTCTCCGCATGCTCGACGGCACGTCCGTCGAAGTCCCCAACACGGATGCCGAGGGCCGCCTCGTGATGGCCGACGGCCTCGTCGCCGCGAGCCGCGAGAACCCGGACGTCATCATCGACGTCGCAACCCTCACCGGCGCGATCGTCATGGCCCTCGGGCATCGCCACACGGGCGTGTTCGGCGACGACGATGCGGTCGCGGAACTGCTCGCCGCCTCCGAGTCGGTCGGGGAGCTCGCATGGCACATGCCGCTCCCCGACTACATGGAGGACTCGCTCGACTCCCCCATCGCCGACATGCAGAACGCCAACATGGGCGACCGCATGGGCGGCGCGTCCTACGCCGGACTCTTCCTGCGCCGCTTCGTCGGCCGTGTGTCCGACGAGGACGGAGCACCCCGCATCCCCTGGGTGCATCTCGACATCGCCGGCTCCGGCGAGCACGGCGGAGCCCCCTACGGCTTCACCGAGAAGGGCCCAACGGGGGCGATGGTCCGATCGATCGTCGCCTTCGCCGACGCATCCCACACGGAGGCATGACCACATGACAACCCACACCTTCGACATCGTCGTCCTGGGCGGAGGCAGCGGCGGCTACGCCGCAGCTCTTCGAGCGAGCGAACTCGGCAAGTCCGTCGCTCTCATCGAGAAGGACAAGGTCGGCGGCACGTGCCTGCACCGGGGCTGCATCCCCACGAAGGCACTGCTGCACGCGGCCGAGGTCGCCGAGCACGTCCGCGACGCCGCGCACGTCGGCATCACCGCGACCCTCGAGAGCATCGACCCGGCCGGTATGCGCACCTACCGCGAGGGCATCGTCGCGAAAAAGTACAAGGGCCTGGAGGGGCTCGTCAAGGCGCGCGGCATCACCACCGTGTCCGGATTCGGTCGACTGAACGCCGACCGGTCTGTGAGCGTGGGCGACGACGTGTACGTCGGCACCGACGTGGTGCTGGCGACGGGGTCGTACAGCCGGACGCTGCCCGGGCTCGAGATCGGCGGACGCATCCTCACGAGCGAGCAGGCCCTGTCGCTCGACGTCATCCCCGACCGCGTGCTGGTGCTCGGCGGCGGCGTCATCGGCGTGGAGTTCGCGAGCGTGTGGCGCTCGTTCGGCGTCGACGTCACGATCATCGAGGCGCTGCCGCATCTGGTGCCCAATGAGGACATCGCGATGAGCAAGGGGCTCGAGCGCGCCTTCCGCCGCCGCGGGATCACCTCCTCCCTCGGCGTCAGATTCCGGTCAGCGACCCAGACCGACGAGTCGGTCACCGTGACTCTCGAGGACGGCACCGAGTTCACCGCCGATTACCTTCTCGTCGCGGTCGGACGCGGTCCCGTGACGTCGGACCTGGGCTTCGAGGAGGCGGGCATCGCCCTGGACCGCGGCTTCGTCACGGTCGACGAGGACCTCCGCACCGGCGTGCCGGGGGTGTGGGCCGTCGGCGACATCGTGCCGGGGCTGCAGCTGGCACACCGCGGGTTCCAGCAGGGCATCGCGGTCGCGGAGCGCATCGCCGGACTCTCGCCCGCGAACATCCCCGACTCCCAGATCCCCAAGGTCACCTACTCCAGCCCCGAGGTCGCCTCGGTCGGCATCACCGAGGAGGCCGCCGTCACGGAGAACGGAGCGGATGCCGTCACCGCCTACGAGTACAACCTCGCGGGCAACGGCAAGAGCGAGATCATCGGGACCGGCGGTCTCGTGAAGGTCGTGCGCCTCAAGGACGGTCCCGTGCTCGGCGTGCACCTCCTCGGCGACCGCGTGGGCGAGCTCATCACCGAGGGTCAGCTGGCCGTCGCGTGGGAGGCGCACCCGGAGGACATCGCTCCGCTGATCCATGCTCACCCGACCCAGAGCGAGGCGCTCGGCGAGGCGTTCCTGGCTCTCGCCGGCAAGCCGCTGCACGCTCTCTGACCCCGACACCGACCGGCGCGGAACACCAAGGGCCGCGCAGGTCACTAAGCTAGACAAGCGTCATACAACTTCTAAAGGAGACTCCGTCATGAGCACATCCGTGGTCCTCCCCGCTCTCGGTGAGAGCGTCACAGAGGGTACGGTCACCCGCTGGCTCAAGCAGGTGGGAGACACCGTGCAGGCGGATGAGGGCCTGCTCGAGATCTCGACCGACAAGGTCGACACCGAGATCCCCTCCCCCGTCACCGGCGTGATCGAGGAGATCCTCGTCGCCGAGGACGAGACCGTCGAGGTGGGTGCACTGCTCGCCCGCATCGGCGACGGCAGCAGCTCCGCACCGGCCGCCGACGCCCCTCAGGCCGCCGCGCCCGAGGCCGAGGCGACGCCCGAACCCGCCGCTGCGCAGGCCGAGGCACCTGCCGCAGAGCCGGCTCCGGCCGCTGAGGCAGCCCCGGCTGAAGCCGCTCCGGCCGCCGCCCCCGCGGGCGACGCGAAGGACATCGTGCTCCCCGAACTCGGTGAGAGCGTCACCGAGGGCACCGTGACGCGCTGGCTCAAGCAGGTCGGCGACAGCGTCGAGGTCGACGAGGCCCTGCTCGAGATCTCGACCGACAAGGTCGACACCGAGATCCCGTCCCCGGTGGCCGGCGTGCTGCAGGAGATCGTGGCTGCGGAAGACGAGACGGTCGCCGTCGGCGCCGTCCTCGCCCGCGTCGGATCGGGAGCCGCGCCTGCTCAGGCGGAGTCCGCTCCTGCCGCGCCGCAGGCCGCTCAGCCTTCCGAGGCCCCCGCCGCCGCGGCGTCGGTGTCGGAGACTCCCGTCGAGAAGCCGGCCGAGCGCCCCGCTGCGGAGGCTCCCGTCCAGGCCCCGGCCGAGGCCGCCAAGGAGGAGGCGACACCCGCTGCGGCGCCCGCCGCCTCCGCTCCTGCTGAGCCGAAGCTCTCCCTCCCGACCGAGAGCGACAACCTCTACGTCACGCCGCTCGTCCGTCGCCTCGCCTCGCAGCAGGGCGTCGACCTCGCGAGCGTCAAGGGCACCGGTGTCGGAGGACGCATCCGCAAGGAAGACGTCCTGAAGGCCGCCGAATCCGCATCCTCGGCTCCCGCCGCAGCTGCGGCACCCGCCGCACCGGCTCCGCTCGAGGTGTCGCCGCTCCGCGGCACCACGCAGCCGATGTCGCGTCTGCGGAAGGTGCTCGCCCAGCGTGCCGTCGAGTCGATGCAGTCGACCGCTCAGCTCACGACCGTCGTCGAGGTCGACGTCACCGCTCTCGCGGAGTACCGCGACAGTGTCAAGGCGTCGTTCCTCGAGAAGACGGGCGACAAGCTGTCGTTCCTGCCGTTCTTCGCTCTCGCTGCCGCCGAGGCCCTGCAGGCCTTCCCGATCGTGAACGCCACGGTCGACGGCGACCAGATCAAGTACCCGGCGACCGAGAACCTGTCGATCGCAGTCGACACCGAGCGTGGGCTGCTGACTCCGGTCCTCCGTGACGCGGCGACGAAGAACATCGCCGAGATCGCTCATGAGATCGCCGACCTGGCTGCACGCACCCGCGACAACAAGCTGAAGCCCGACGAGCTCGCGGGTGGCACGTTCACGCTGACCAACACCGGGTCGCGAGGCGCGCTGTTCGACACCCCCGTGGTGTTCCTGCCGCAGTCGGCGATCCTCGGCACGGGCACGGTCGTCAAGCGTCCCGGCCTGGTCAAGGTCGGCGGCAGCGATGCGATCGCGATCCGCTCGTACGTGTACCTCGCCCTGTCGTACGACCACCGCATCATCGACGGCGCCGACGCGGCCCGCTTCCTCGGAGCGGTGAAGGCACGCCTCGAGTCGGCGCAGTTCGCCGCTCAGCTCGGCGCCTGATCCGCGCACATCACTCCGGCTGGTCCGCGGCGTCGTAGACGTCGCGGACCAGCCATTTCTCTGCCACCCTCACGAGCACGAGCATCCGCGAGCCGGCGGCGTCACGGCCTTCCGCGACAGGCTCCGCCATCCGGATCACCGCGATGTCCCCGTAGACGTCGAGCAGGGCGAACTCGGCTTCCCCACCCCGTCGATCCCCCGTGCTCAGCGCCTCGACCGCGCCCGCGGATCCCGGCGCGACTGAGCTCGCACACTCGGAGTCCCCGGAGGAGGCGCACTCTCCGATGCTGCGGACGAGCTGAGCAGCCGCCGCGACCGGATCGTCGTCGAGCGGACCCTCCGCCGACTCTGCGGCACGACGACTCGCCTCGGGTACGGGCGAGGACGACTTGTCCCCCGGCGTCTCGGGAACGGCGCGATCCGGTGGAGAGTCCGTCGCAGTCTCCCCGGGGCGCCCGTGCGACGGCTCCCCGGTCGCTCCGCCGGGCCAGAGCGCTCCACCCACGAGGACGAGCGCGGCGGCGCCGATCCCCACGACGATCTTCGGCGCGCGTCGACTGCGGGACGGCGCAGCGCCGTCGACCCGCACAGAGCGACGCGCAGCCGTCGGCGGCATCCGTCGCGCCTGCGTCATCCACAGCCCGAACCGTCGCCCGATCTCGGACACCCATGCCGGAGGGCGCCGCACGAGCGATCCGAGACGAGACACCGCGGACGCACGTCGCCCTCGGGGACTGCCGTGCAGTCGGCGACGACCATCGGTGCGGAACCGCTGCCGCACCGCCGACCCGCGCTCCGCCTCCGGGCTCGCCGGGCCGCGGACTCCCTGTACGACCTGGCTCTCACGCACCTCCGCACCCCGTTCGACCCGGCGCAACGGCCGCGGCGCGGCGATCTCCAACAGTTCGGCCTCCCATGCCAGAAGCTGACGGCGCGGAACGTCCGGTCGCTCGAGGCTCCCGCGCAGGCCGTCACGGATCACAGCCAGCAGTCGGCGGTGCGCACGATCCGTCCGCCCTGCCTCCAGCGCTTCGACGAGGTCTGCCGCCGAGGTGCGGGCATCAGCGCCGTTCCCTGCGCCGATCACGAAGGTCGGACACCCCTCGTCGGTGAGCCACCACTCTCCTCGAGATCCGAGAGTGCCGGAGGCGGTCGACTCATCGATGCCTCGCAGCAGACTGACGGCGAGGGTGCCCACCTCACCGGCGGACAGCGCGGGCTCCCCCGACCCGCGCTGTCCGATGAAGGTCGACACTCGTTCCGTGCACCACGGCAACAGCACGTCGTGCCCGTCGACGCGCCGGACGAGATCGAGCGGGCCGACGACATGACGACTCCCGGCGTGCCGCCGGCCCTCCCAGCCATCGATCTCGTCCATGTCCCGTAGCACCGCCACACCGTCCCCACGGGTGACGAGCGTTCCGGGATACGGTCCCTCCTCCGCCGACAGCCGCCGCACGACCCGGTGCGCACCGGGAACGAGCTGCGGCTCGGCTCGACTGACGTCCTGCTCGGCCTTCATGCCCCCATGACAGCGCATCCGAATGCCGCGCGGGCCGGAAACGGGCGCCTGTGCATGCATCGCCGCCGATTCCCGAGTTGTGCAGAAGAGGTGGACGACCGGGTCCGCCTCCCGCGAACGGCGACATGACGGCATCCGGGAATCGGTATCCTTATACGCATGGCAAACCGATCGTCCGCGCCCGAGAAGCGCCCCGGCTTCTTCTCCCAGATCAAGTCGCTCTTCCGGTTCACCCGCGAGGTGTACCCCTGGCTTCCCTGGGCGCAGATCGCGGTGCTCGTGCTCGGCGTTCTCGTCGGCCTCATCGTCGGCTACCTGATCCCGCCGTTCCAGGTGTGGACCCTCATCCTCTGGGGTATCTCCGGCCTGATGCTCGGCGTCCTCGGGGCGATGTTCCTCATGACGCGCCTGTCGACCTCCGCCATGTACCAGAAGATCGACGGGATGCCCGGAGCGACCGGTCACGTGGTCAGCACGAGCCTCGGTCGCAGCTGGCAGGGCTCCGACACCCCGGTCGGCATCAACCCGAAGACGCAGGACGCCGTCTACCGCGCCGTCGGTCGCGGCGGCGTCGTCGTGATCGGCGAAGGCGCCCGCGGTCGTCTCACCCGCCTCGTGAACGACGAGCGCAGCAAGGCCGCCCGCGTGGCCCACGGCGTTCCCGTGACGGTGCTCTACGTCGGCCACGGCGATGACGACGTCGCGATCGCCGATCTCGCCAAGACGATCAAGAAGCTGCCCAAGGCGATCGACAAGGCGACGATGGCCGCCGTCATCAAGCGCATCGACTCGGTGTCGCAGTCGATCTCCTCGCTGCCCATTCCGAAGGGGATCGACCCGACGAAGGTGCGCGCTCAGCGCCCTCGTTGATCGCACTCCCGCAGACGACGAAGCGCGGCCGTTCTCCCGAGGAGGACGGCCGCGCTTCTGTCTCTCACTCCGAGAGCGGCTGACGCGGGAGCTTGCGCACCTTGGCGCGGCGACGACGGCGTTCCGGGATCATCGAGCGCATCTCGTCGAGCTTACCGAAGCAGAAAAGACGGTCGTCCGCCTCGAGCACCACGTGCTTGCGCGGATTCGGGATCACCGAGACGCCGCGGTGCAGGGTCAGGACGGTGATGTCGCGTTCCCAGAGCCCCGCCTCGCCGAGTGTCTTGCCCACGAGCCCCGCCGCGTTGTGCACCATGAGCTCGGCGACGCCGTAGCCCGTCGAGACCGTGAGCCGCTGCCGCACGTCGATCTCGGGGAAGGCGACCTGACCGGCGATGTAGTCGATGATCGCTCCTGCGACGTCGAGCTTGGTCGCGGTCTCGATCCCCTGGAGGCCCGGAGAGGAGTTGACCTCCATCACCAGCGGACCCTCGTCTCCCTCGAGCATGTCGACGCCGGCGACTCGCAGGCCCATGATCTGCGCGGACCGCACGGCTGCGCGCTCGTAGACCGGGTCGAGCTCGATGGCTTCGACCGAGCCGCCGCGGTGGACGTTCGAGCGGAACTCGTCGCCCGCGGCCGAGCGCCGCATCGCCGCGACCACGCGGTCGCCGACGACGAGGGCGCGGATGTCGCGTCCTCGACTCTCGGAGATGAATTTCTGGATCAGCACGTTCTGCTTGGTCGAGTGCAGGGTCTCGATGATGGCCTCGGCCACCTTGACCTGCGGGGCGAGGATCACGCCGATGCCCTGGGTCCCCTCCAGGAGCTTGATGACGACGGGTGCCCCGCCGACGCGCTCGATCGCCGGCCGCACGTCCGCGCGGTTGCGCACGAAGGCCGTCGGCGGCATCGCGATGTTGTGGCGCGACAGGATCTGATTCGCGCGGAGCTTGTCGCGGGCACTGGAGATGCCGTTCGCGGTGTTCGGCGTGTACACGTCCATCTGCTCGAACTGCCGCACCACGGCCGTGCCGAAGTAGGTGATCGAGTTGCCGATGCGGGGCAGGATCGCGTCGTAGTCGCTGAGCTGCCGACCCCGGTAGTGGAGGTCGGGCTCGTCGGAGGTGAGATCGATCGCGAAGCGCAGCGTATTCAGCACCTTGACGTTGTGTCCGCGCTGGAGAGCGGCGGCACGCAGTCGTTGCGTGGAGTACGCCTGGGGCGCACGGGAGAGCACTGCGATCTTCACGGGGATTTCCTGCCAGGATGGTCGGGTGAGTAAGTCATCCCATTCAAACACTCTTATCGGGTGGCGAGAATGGGTGAGCCTGCCCGATCTCGGAGTCGACTGGATCAAGGCCAAGATCGACACCGGTGCGCGCACGTCGTCGCTGCACGCCTTCCACATCGAGGAGTTCGAGCGCGACGGCGTGTCGTGGGTGCGCTTCCGCGTGAAGCCCTGGCAGGACAGCCAGGAGGATGCCGTCGTCGTCGAGTCGCCCGTGCACGACCGGCGCGCGGTGCGCAGCTCCTCCGGTCATGCCCAGGACCGGTTCGTCGTCGAACTGCTCATTCGCCTCTACGACCGCGAGGTGCTGGCCGAGGTCACGCTGAGCAATCGCGACGAGATGGGGTTCCGGATGCTCATCGGACGCGAGGCGCTCAAGCAGGGGTACGTCGTCGATCCCGCACGGTCGTTCGTCGGAGGGCGCGCCCCTCGCGAGGCCCGGCGCCGCAACCGCGGCAGGGAGTGATCCCCCTCAGGCGCGGATGAGGACGAGGCCCGATGCCTTGTCGTGGAGTCCGCGCTGATCCGCGTCCCAGATGACGGCGGGGATCACGACGACCAGGAGCAGCGTGCGGACGATCGGTCGCCAGAGACCGACCCAGCCGCCGTGCAGACGGACGACCCGCATTCCCAGGATGCGATGGCCGGGGCTTCCGCCGGCGGTGGGGATGAAGAGGATCTGCAGCGCCGCGAAGACCGCGAGCGGTCCGAACTGCGACAGGCCCGCCTCGGACGGAAGAGCGAACTGGTCGAAACCGAGGAACGCCGTCGCAATGATCGTGGCGGCGACGTAGTCGATCACGAGCGCCCCGATCCGGCGTCCGGGACGGGCGATGCTGCCGGTCCCCGTGTTCGGCAATCCGAGTCGTTCACCGGGGTACGAGTTCACAGCATCCGTCACGTCTCCAGCCTACCGGCGCGTAACATCCCGGAAACAAAGCCGATACTCCCGGGAAACGCCCCAGCCGTACTGTGCAGAATGGCCGTAAGCCATCGATCCGCAATCCAGGAGTCGTCCATGTTCAAAGATTCGTCCGAGGTTCTCGCCTACATCAAGGAGAACGAGGTCAAGTTCCTCGACATCCGCTTCACCGACCTCCCGGGTGTGCAGCAGCACTTCAACATCCCCGCCTCCACCGTGGATGAGGACTTCTTCACCAACGGACAGCTCTTCGACGGCTCGTCGATCCGCGGTTTCGCGAACATCCACGAGTCCGACATGCAGCTCATCCCGGACGTGACGACCGCGTACATCGACCCGTTCCGCGAGGCGAGCACGCTGGTCATGATCTTCGACATCTACAACCCGCGCACGGGTGAGATCTACACGAAGGACCCGCGTCAGGTCGCGAAGAACGCCGAGAAGTACCTCGCGTCGACCGGCATCGCCGACACCGCCTTCTTCGCCCCCGAGGCGGAGTTCTACATCTTCGACGAGGTCCGTTACTCGGTCACCGCGGGCGAGAGCTTCTACAAGGTCGACTCCGAAGAGGCCGCCTGGAACACCGGTCGCGAGGAAGAGGGCGGCAACCTCGGCAACAAGACCCCCTACAAGGGCGGCTACTTCCCCGTCTCGCCCGTCGACAAGACGGCCGACCTGCGCGACGACATCACGCTGAAGCTCATCGACGCCGGGTTCATCCTCGAGCGCTCGCACCACGAGGTCGGCACCGCCGGTCAGCAGGAGATCAACTACCGCTTCGACACCATGGTGCATGCGGCCGACGACATCCTGAAGTTCAAGTACATCGTCAAGAACACGGCAGACCTCTGGGGCAAGACGGCGACGTTCATGCCGAAGCCGCTCTTCGGCGACAACGGCTCGGGCATGCACACGCACCAGTCGCTGTGGAACGACGGCAAGCCTCTGTTCTACGACGAGGCCGGCTACGGCCAGCTCAGCGACATCGCCCGCTGGTACATCGGCGGCATCCTGGCGCACGCGCCTGCACTGCTCGCCTTCACCAACCCGACCCTCAACAGCTACCACCGCCTGGTGAAGGGCTTCGAGGCGCCGGTCAACCTGGTGTACTCGGCCGGTAACCGCTCGGCCGCGATCCGCATCCCGATCACGGGCTCCAACCCGAAGGCCAAGCGCATCGAGTTCCGCGCGCCGGATGCCTCGGGCAACCCGTACCTCGCGTTCGCCGCGCAGCTCATGGCCGGCCTCGACGGCATCAAGAACCGCATCGAGCCGCACGAGCCCGTCGACAAGGACCTCTACGAGCTTCCCCCCGAGGAGGCCAAGAACATCCCGCAGGTGCCGAACTCGCTGCTGGACTCCCTCGAGGCGCTGCGCGCCGACCACGCCTTCCTCCTGGAAGGTGGCGTGTTCACCGAGGAACTCATCGAGACCTGGATCTCCTACAAGTACGAGAACGAGATCCTGCCGATGGCCCAGCGCCCGCACCCGTTCGAGTTCGAGCTGTACTACGGCGTCTGATCAGCCGTGACCAGTGGCCCCGGAGCTTCGGCTCCGGGGCCACTGCTGTATCCCCTGGACCGCGCTGATCCGAGAATCGCGAGGAGGGCCGCGTGACGCGAGCACGGGAGGAGCACGAGATGTTCGGTTCGAGATCGAAGGGCGAGAAGCTCGATCGAATGATGGAGCAACTGCGACCGGGGCCGCGGGGCGGTCAGCGCGGGCTCGGCCGGAAGGAGTGCAGGTCGAGGTCGGCACTGAGGAGTTCACTGGCGAGGTGACCGCGCACGCTCGTGCCCTGATCGTCGAGGGGCGGGCTGATGACCGCCGCTCCGAGACGGCCGGGCGCGGACAGCACGATCACGCCGGAGACGCCGGACTTCGCGGGCACGCCGACCTGCCGCATCCACCGCCCGGACCCGTCGTACACGCCGCGCGTCGCCATGACCGAGATCACATCGCGCGCGACCTCGCGGGAGACGACCTCCACACCGGTGACGGGATTCCGCCCGCCCGCCGCGAGCGTGGCACCCATCAGTGCGAGATCCCGCGCGTCGACCAGCGTCGCGCACGCCTGCGCGTAGACCGCGACCGCATCGTCGGCGCTGACCGCCAGTGTGTCCTCCGCCCGCATGAGATGAGCGAGCGCGTGGTTGCGATCGCCGAGCAGATGCTCGTTCTTCGCGATGTCGGCGTCCACCTCGAGGGCTCGACCGGCGAACGCCGACAGGCCGGAGAGGATACGCGCGCTGCGGGCTGCGGCATCCGCTCCGTCGACGAGGGAGGCGGTGAGGAGGGCGCCGGCGTTCACCATCGGGTTCGGCGGCCTGCCGGTGCCGCTCTCGAGCTTGATCGCATCGAAGGCTTCCCCCGTCGGCTCGATGCCCACGCGGTCCAGCGCTTCGCCCTCGGTGTCCTGCAGGGCGAGGGCGAAGAGGAACGGCTTCACCGCGGACTGGATGCTCACCCGCACGTCCGATCCTTCGCTCGCATTGCCGGCGCCGTCGACCGTCACGACAGACAGCGCGACGAGCGAGGGATCCGCATCCGCCAGCTGCGGGATGCTCTGGTCGACCTGGCCCCCGGTCTCCGGCAGCACCCGGCCGCGCAGTGCGTCGAGGTCGTAGGTGAGCGGATCGGGTGGAGACGTCATGTCTCCACCCTGTCACGACGCGGGTGCAGGTCGAGTGCCCACTCGTGCGAGTGCAGCTCGGATCCGCGGAACCGGCCTGCTGACGCTCCCACCAGCTCGAAATCCCGCGCGACGGCAGACGCCGTTGGAGGCGGCGTTCTCGACGGCCGGGAAGGCTACGAGATACCCCAGCCCCGCGGGGTGCGCCCGAGCATCCTCGATGAGCAGAGCAAGCGCGCGCGAGGCCACACCCCTCCCCTGTGCTGCGGGCAGCACGAACCATCCCGTCTCGAACGCCGACTCGTCCCGCCACTCGACCGTCCAGTAACCGATCGCGCCGACCGGGACGTCATGCGCGTCCAGCACCGCGAACATCCGGGCCTCCGTGGGGTCGAGACCGAGATAGCGACGATGGCGTTCCTCGACCTGCTGCGCGCTCTCCGGACCGTTCAGGTGCGTCGTCATATCTGCGGTGTTCGCCGCGCGCAGCAGCGGTAGATCGTCATCCGACCACGGCCGGAGTCTCAGTGTCTCCATCCACTGACCGTGCCACGGGCCTCCGACATCCCGCATAGCACCGGAGGCGACCTCTGCGCCACCCGGCGTGCCCCGCTTGACCGGCATCCACCGCGGTGGTCAACTGAGAGGTCGGTACCACCAGAGGGGGCATCATGCGTCGCAAGACGATCAAGGCGCAGGTCGCGGCCACGGAAGAGCTGATGAACCAGCCGAAAACGGCCGCGGCGGCCATCGCACGCATCAATCCGTTCATGTACGGACTGCTCGGCGCTCTCGGCGTGCTCGTCGCGCTCGTCCTGGGCGGCATCGTCGATCAGCTCGCCACCGTGCTCGTGTACATCGGCGTCGCCATCTTCCTCGCGCTCGGCCTCGACCCGATCGTCACCTGGATCGAACGCAAGCTGCCGCGTCCGGCAGCCGTGGCCATCGTCGTTTCGGTCGTGGTGCTCGCCTTCGCCGGCATCCTCCTCGCGATCGTGCCGATCCTCGTCGAGCAGATCTCGAACCTCATCAAGGACGGACCGAAGATGGTCCAGGACTTCATGGCCAGCGACTGGTTCAAGAGCATCAGCGACCAGTTCGGATCCACCTTCGACGACGCCGCTCAGGGCGTGCTGAGCTTCATCCAGGACCCCGGCAACATCCTCAACATCTCCGGCGGCGTCTTCGCGGTCGGCGCCGGCATCGCCGGGGGCTTCACCGGCGTCACCATCGTCCTCATCCTCACGCTCTACTTCATGGCGTCACTGCGCAGCATGAAGAAGGTCTCGGCGCGCTTCGTCCCCGCCTACCAGCGCGAGACCTTCAGCGGGCTGCTGGAGGACGTCTCCGGAGCCGTCGGACGCTACGTGATGGGGCAGGCGAGCCTCGCGCTGATCAACGGCATCCTGAGCCTGATCATGCTGACCATCATCGGCGCCCCCGTCCCCGCGCTGCTGGCCCTCATCGCCTTCATCGGGTCGATGATCCCGCTCGTCGGAACACTCTCGGCATCGATCATCAACTCGCTGATCTGCCTGATCGCGAGCCCGATCACGGCGCTCATCGCGTTCATCTACTACCTCGTGTACATGCAGATCGAGGCATACGTGCTGTCGCCGCGGATCATGAACAAGGCCGTCGCGGTTCCCGGTGCTCTCGTCGTCATCGCTGCGGTGGCCGGCGGTGCGCTCGGCGGCATCCTCGGTGCGCTCGTCGCGATCCCCGTCGCAGCGAGCATCATCATCATCGTGCAGAAGGTCGTCTTCCCGACGCAGGACGCGAAGGTCGTGCCGCCGGGAACCCTCAGCGAACGGTGATCGCGGCGGGCTGCACCCGCACGCTGAAACGCGAGACCTCGCCGACCTCTTCGCCGTCGATCTCGAAGATCTGAGGGGACGACAGCTCGACCCCGATGCGCTCCGCGGACACGTGCGTGGTCGAATTGGTGCTGACGGCTTCGTCCACCGCACCGAAGATCCGGCGGATGCCGTTCTCCCAGACCACCGAGCGCACCGTATCCAGCCATTGCAGCGGGCCGTCGGCGCTCACGAGCAGCATGTCGAGCTGGCCGTCGTCGAGCACGGCGTCGGGAAGCAGCCGGATGCCGCCCTGCACCATGCCGCAGTTGCCGATCAGCATCGTGTGGCCGCGGAGCTCCTGCGCCTCGCCGTCGTCGAGAGTGAGCGCGATGTCGGTCATCTCGGTGCCGGCGAGAGCGCGACCCATCGCCTCGACATACGCGAGCCACCCGGCGCGGTCCTTGAGGTCGTCGTCGGTCTCGACGAGCATCTGCGCATCGATGCCGAAGCCCACCATGACGACGAAGGCATGCTCCTCGCCGTCGATGTCGACCCAGCCGATGTCGATCTTCTTCTCCTCGCCGTCGCGCACCCGGACGAGCGCCGCCGCGGGGTCGTTGAGCGGGATCGAGAGGTTGCGCGCGAGCAGGTTGCCCGTCCCCCGCGGCACGATGCCGAGCGCCGCAGCTGTGCCGGCGAGGCCCTCCGCCACGGCGCGCACGGTCCCGTCGCCACCCGCAGCGACGACCACGTCGCACCCGGCCGCGACGGCTTCGGCGGCCATCCCGCGACCCGGGTCCTCGGGGGTGGTCTCCCACCACTCGACCACGGTTCCGTCGGCGTCGTCACCGAAGACGTCCTCCACGGCCGACCGCAACTGGTCACCGCCCGGCTTCGAGGGGTTCCAGATCACACCGAGCTTCGAGATCGCCATGAGGTCAGCCTGTTCCAATCCCGCCCGCTTGGCAACTCGACGGGCGGTCATCCGTAGAACAGCTGCTCGAACGCACGGCGCGCACGGCGTGTCACACCGAGATAGTCGTCCTCCAGCACGCTGGCCGAGCGGTCCGGATACCCGAGGAGGCGCCCGATCGCGTCGAGATCGCGGGGGTCCGTCGGCAGCACATCGCTCGTCCTGCCGGTGTAGAGGGTGATCGCCGACCGGAGCCGGCTGGAGAGCAGCCACGCCGAGCGCAGCAGTTCGGCCGACTCCTCCGGCACGTAACCCGCCTCGACGGCGGCATCCAACGCGGCGAGCGTCGACGTCGTCCGCAACGAGGGCGTCTCGTGCGCGTGCTGAAGCTGGATCAGCTGGACGAGCCACTCCACGTCACTGAGCGTCCCCGGGCCGAGCTTGAGGTGGCGCCTCGGGTCGACGCCCTGCGGCAGACGCTCTCCCTCGACGCGCGCCTTGATGCGCTTGATCTCCCGACTGCCCTGCAGATCGACCGAGGCCGGATAGCGGATGCTGTCGGCGAGCTCGGTGAACGTCGCGATGAGCTTCGCGCTCCCCGCGACCCCGCGGGCCCGGAGCAGCGCCTGCGCCTCCCAGGACAGCGACCATCGGCGGTAGTACTCGGCGTAGGCCTGGATCGTGCGCACCAGAGCGCCGTTGCGCCCCTCCGGTCGCAGGCCGGCGTCGAGGTCGAGCGGCACCCGGTGGTCGGTCAGATGCTCGCGGAGGCCGGCGACGATGCGCGTGGCGAGCGTCTGCGCCCGCTGCGGGTCGATGCCGTTCGCGTCATACACGTAGAGGATGTCGGCGTCGGAACCGAAACCGAGCTCGGCGCCCCCGAACCGGCCCATGCCGATCACCGCGAAGTCGAGCGCGTCGTCCTCCGGCGGCACGATCTCGCGACGCACGGCCCGGAGGGCGGCCTGGATCGTCGCGTCGGTGATCTCGGTGAGCGAGGTCGCGACCTGCTGGATCGTGAGCACGTCCAGCACGCCGCCCATGGCCGTGCGCAGCAGCTCTCTGCGGCGCAGCGCGCGGACGGCCTGCAGCGCGTCGCCGATGTCGCGGTGCCGTGTCTGGATCGCCCTCGCCTCGTCGTCGAGCGCCGCGCCGCTGCGGGGCCGCAGCAGGTCGCTGCTGTCGAGCCAGGCCACGGACTCGGGGATCCACTCCATCAGGTCGCCGACGTAGCGCGACGACGACAGGAGCCGGGTGAGGCTCTCCGCCGCGCCGGAGGAGTCGCGCAGCATCCGCAGGAACCAGGGCGTGTCCCCCAGTCGCTCGCTGATGCGGCGGAAGGCGAGCAGGGCATAGTCGGGATCGCTGCCGTCCGCGAACCAGCGGACCATGATCGGCATGAGATGCCGCTGGATCGTCGCCTTGCGGCTGAGCCCGGTGGTCAGCGCTCCGATATGGCGCAGCGCGCCGGCGGGGTCGCGAAAGCCGATGGCCATGAGCCGGTCGTGCGCCTGCTCCGTCGACAGCGTGCGCTCGTCCTCGGGCAGCGCCGCGACGGCGCTGAGCAGCGGCCGGTAGAACAGACGGGTGTGTATGTCGCGCACCTCGCGGCGCACGCTCTCCCACCTGGCCCAGATCGCCTCGCCGGAGTCGGCGAGTCCTGAGCTGCGCGCGAGGATCCGCAGCCCGGCGGGCGTGCGGGGCATGAGATGCGTGCGGCTGAGCTCGCGGAGCTGCAGACGGTGCTCCATGAGTCGCAGGATGCGGTAGTCGTCGGCGAAGGTTCCGGCATCCGCTCGTCCGATGTAGCCGCCGTCGACCAGCGCGTCGACCGTCTCGAGGGTGCCCCTCGTCCGCAGCCGCGGATCGGTGAGCCCGTGCACGAGCTGCAGGAGCTGCACCGTGAACTCGATGTCGCGGAGCCCGCCGGCGCCGAGCTTGATCTGGTACGGCACGTCGGCAGGGTCGATGTGCTCCATGACCCGCTCGCGCATGCGCTGCACGCTGTCGACGAAGTTCTCGCGCGCGGCGCTCGAGAACACCTTGGGCTGCATCGCCGCGATGTAGTCGGCGCCGAGCTGCGCATCGCCGGCGAGTGGTCGCGCCTTCAGGAGCGCCTGGAACTCCCAGCTCTTCGCCCACCGGTCGTAGTACGCCACGTGCGAGGCGAGCGAGCGCACCAGAGCCCCCTGCTTGCCCTCGGGGCGCAGCGCGGCATCCACCTCCCACAGCGGCGGCTCGATCTCGATGCCGCTGAGCCCGCGCATCGTCTCGCGCGCCAGGCGCGTGGCGATGTCGATGGCCCGCGACTCGGCGACGACATCCTCGTCCGAGGTGCCGCCGACGAAGATCACATCCACGTCGCTGACGTAGTTCAACTCGCGCGCGCCGGCCTTGCCCATGCCGATGATCGCGAGCTGCGTGGCTGCGACCTGCTGCTCGCCGAGGGCGTCGGCGACGCGACGTCGTGCGACAGCGAGAGAGGCCTCCAACGCCGCCCCGGCGATGTCGGCGAGAGCCGCCGCGACCTCGCCGACCACCATCACCGGGTTGTGCGCGGTGAGGTCGAAGGCAGCGATCGCCGCGAGGTTGCGCCGGTAGGCGATCCGCAGCGCGACGATCGCGGCATCCCCTCCCGAGGACGCGAAACCGTCCTCCTCGCCGACCGCGGCGAGCAGCCGCTCGCGGAGTTCATCGGACGAGGGCAACGTCGACACCCGCTCCGCGAGGACCGAGAGCTGCTCCGGATGCCGGAAGAAGAACTCGGCGAACCCCTGCGAGGCGCCGAACACCCGCCAGGCGCGGTCGCGGGCGGCCGCATCGCCGAACACGGCCCGGAGCGGGGCCGGGTCGCGACGCGCGACGCGCAGCATCCCCTCCACCGCGGCATCCGGATCTGCCGCCGACGCGCCGTCGAGCAGCCCCACACGGTCGATCCCGAGCAGCCCTGCCAGCTCCTCGAGGTTCGCCGCCGCCTCGCTCAGCTCCGCGAACCCGAGCCTCGCCAGCGCAGAGAGGGAGACGGAGTCGTGCGAGCGGGCCATGCGACGGTCAGAGGAGCTCGAGGTTGTTCTTCAACTCCAGCGGGGTGACCTGCCCACGGTAGGCCTCCCACTCCTTGCGCTTGTTGAGCAGCACGTAGTTGAAGACGGACTCGCCCAGCGTCTCGGCGACGAGCTCGGAGCTCTCCATGTACTCGAGGGCGTGGTCGAGGCTCGCGGGCAGTGCCGCGTAGCCCAGTGCCCGCCGCTCGGCGTCACTGAGCGACCACACGTTGTCCTCGGCCTCGGGAGGGAGGTCGTACTCCTCCTCGATGCCCTTCAGCCCTGCGGCGAGCATGAGCGCGTAGGCGAGGTACGGATTGGCCGCCGAGTCGAGGGCGCGGTACTCGACGCGCGAGGAACCGCCCTTGTTGGGCTTGTACATGGGCACCCGCACGAGCGCGGAGCGGTTGTTGTGGCCCCACGTCACGAAGCTCGGAGCCTCGTCGCCGCCCCAGAGGCGCTTGTACGAGTTCACGAACTGGTTCGTCACCGCGGCCATCTCGTTCGCATGGCGGAGCAGGCCGGCGATGAAGTGGCGCCCCGTCTTGGAGAGCTGGTACTTCGCGCCCTCCTCGTAGAACGCGTTGCGCTCGCCCTCGAACAGCGACATGTGCGTGTGCATGCCGCTTCCGGGGTGACCGCTCAGCGGCTTCGGCATGAAGGTCGCGTACACGCCCTGCTCGATCGCCACCTCCTTGATGACCGTGCGGAACGTCATGACGTTGTCGGCCATCGTGAGAGCATCCGCGTAGCGCAGATCGATCTCGTTCTGCCCGGGTCCGCCCTCGTGGTGGCTGAACTCGACCGAGATGCCCAGGTCCTCCAGCATCCGCACCGAACGGCGGCGGAAGTCGTGAGCCGTGCCGCCCGGCACGTTGTCGAAGTAGCCGGCCGAGTCGACCGGCACCGGCCCCTCCGGCCCGAAGTTCGACGACTTCAGGAGGTAGAACTCGATCTCCGGGTGGGTGTAGAACGTGAACCCGGCGTCGGCGGCCTTCGCGAGCGTGCGCTTGAGCACGTGACGAGGGTCGGACACCGCCGGACGCCCGTCAGGCGTCGTGATGTCGCAGAACATACGCGCGGTCGGGTCGATCTCACCGCGCCACGGCAGCGTCTGGAACGTGGTGGGGTCGGGCTGCGCGAGCAGGTCGGACTCGTAGCTCCGCGTCAGTCCCTCGATCGCGGACCCGTCGAAGCCGATCCCCTCGGCGAACGCTCCCTCGACCTCCGCCGGCGCGATGGCCACCGACTTGAGCGTGCCGATGACATCGGTGAACCACAGACGCACGAACTTGACGCCGCGCTCCTCGATCGTCCGGAGGACGAAGTCCCTCTGCTTGTCCATCGTCACTCTGCGGAGCTCTTGCCGATGCCGGCGTCCCAGCCGTCTTCCGCGGCCTCCTCGTCGGCCCACGCACGCGCGCGCTCCTGGAGCTTCTCGGGGGCGTGGGCGGCCTCGGCCTCGGTGTCGAACGGGCCGACGCGGTCGGCCGACGGCGAGATCATGCCGAACTCGACCTGTCGGGTCTCCAGGTTGTACCAGTACTTCTCATCGCCGTTCGACATGGCCGATCCCCTTCATCACGTGGTGTCATCGATCCTACTGGCGCAGAGCGCGGTCGCTAAGCTATCGACCATGGTGAAAGCGATCGGCGTCGACATCGGCGGCACGGGTATCAAGGCAGGCATCGTCGACCTCGAGCACGGCACTATGGCCTCGGAGCGTGTGCGTGTGCCCACACCCGAGGGCGCTGCTCCCGAAGACGTGCTGCTCGCCGTGCAGACGGTTCTGAAGACCCTCGACGTGCATGAATCGACCCTCCCCCTCGGCGTGGCATTCCCGGCGATCGTCAAGCGCGGCAAGACCCTGTCGGCCGCCAACGTCTCGAAGAAGTGGATCGACTTCGACGCCGAGCGCTTCTTCCGCGACGGCCTCGGCCGCAACATCGTCTTCGTCAACGACGCGGATGCCGCCGGCGTGGCCGAGGCCCGCCACGGAGCGGCTCGCGACGTGCGCGGCTTCACGCTCCTGACCACGCTCGGCACCGGGATCGGCTCGGCCTTCCTCTACGACGGCGTGCTTCTGCCGAACACCGAGCTGGGCCACCTGCACTACGGCGAGTACGAGTCGGTCGAGACCTTCGCCGCGACATCGGCACGCGAGCGCGAGAACCTCTCGTGGGCGGAGTGGGCCGAGCGCCTGCAGAAGTTCTACTCGCACATCGAGTTCCTGTTCAGCCCCGACCTGTTCGTGGTCGGCGGCGGCGTCTCGAAGAACGCCGGCGACTTCCTGCCGCTGCTCGACCTCAAGACCCCGATCGTCCCGGCGATCCACCGCAACAACTCGGGCATCATCGGCGCCGCCTCGCTGGCCGGCGACTGAGCCCCTCGACGAGCTCAAGGCCCCATGACGAAGGCCCCGCTGGATCAGCGGGGCCTTCGTCATGTCTGAGGCGAATGGGCCGACCTGTACGCCGGGTTCTGTTCCGGGGTTCTTCGCCCCTTCGACGGCCATCTCTCTCGGCGACACGTTGCCGTGGCACTCTAGCGGTCTACCCGAGGACTCGGCGGGCCGCGTCATCATCCTCTGTCTGACCTTGCTCCGGACGAGGTTTACCTGGCGGGCCATGTCACCATGGCCCCCGGTGGTCTCTTACACCACCCTTTCACCCTTACCCCCGGACCTCGCGGTCGGGGGCGGTCTGCTCTCTGTGGCACTGTCTCGCGGATCACTCCGGGTGGGCGTTACCCACCGTCCTGCCCTGTGGAGCCCGGACGTTCCTCGGTGCGGTCTCCCGCCACGCGACCGTCCAGTCGACCCATTCGCGTCGTCCAGTCTACGCGGGCGCTACTTCTCCGCCGACTCCGCGATGCGCAGATCGAGCGGCACGTCGATCGGGAAGTCGCCGAACAGGCGGCGGGTCGCCACGGCCGCCGCGTCGCGCACGGCATCCGCCGCCGCCTCCGCCTGCTCCTCCGGGACGTGCAGGATGACCTCGTCATGCAGGAAGAACGCCAGATGCGCGCGCGAGCCGAAGACGCCGGACGCCGGAGCCGACCGCACCGCCTCCGGGAGCTGCTGCAGACGATGACGGATCTCGGCCAGCCAGATGAGCGACCACTCCGCAGCCGTGCCCTGCACGACGAAGTTACGGGTGAAGCGCCCCCAGTCCCGTGCGCGCCGGCGCGCGACGCTCACGTCCGTCGGCTCGGCGTCGGCATCCGTCGCCCTCGCTTGCATCCGCGACCACTCCGTCGATGGCCGGGGCGACGATCTGCCCAGCCAGGTCGACACGACGCCGCCGTCCTCTCCGACACGGGCGGCCTCGTCGACGAGGGCCATGGCCCGCGGGTACACCTTGCGGAGCCGCGGCACGAGGCGGCCGCTGTCGCCGGTCGTCGCTCCGTACATCGCCCCGAGGACCGCGTACTTGGCCTCCTCGCGCGTGCCGACGGCGCCGGTCGCCACGACACCCGCGTAGAGGTCGGCCCCCTGCGCTGCTCGCGCCATGGCCCGATCCCCCGCCATCGCCGCGAGCATGCGGGGTTCCAGCTGAGCGACGTCCGCCACCACGAGCCGCCACCCGTCGTCGGCACGCACTGCACGCCGCAGGCTCCGAGGGATCTGCAGTGCCCCGCCGCCGGCCGACGCCCAGCGCCCCGTGACGACCCCGCCGGGGATGTACACGGGACGGAAACGCCCCTCGTGCACCCACTCGGCGAGCCACGCCCATCCGTTGGCGCTGAGCAGCCGCGCGAGCTTCTTGTACGCCGTCAGCGGGCCGATGACCGCATGGTCGTGACGAGCGAGCTCCCATCGTGCTGTCGACTCGACCTGCACGCCCACCCGGTGGAGGGCACGCAGCAGCTTCGGCTGGCTGTCGAGATTGAGGCCCGGGTCGCCCAGGATGCTGCGGACGCGCTCCGCCTGCGCGACCATGCCGCTCGGCAGACCGCCGGCGATCGGGCGGGTGCCGAGGGTCTCGACGAGGATCCGGTCGTGGATCTCCTCGCTCCACGGAAGCCCTGCCGCACGCATCTCCTCCGCGATCAGGCCGCCGGCGGACTCGGCCGACGCGAGCAGAGCGAGCCGTCCGTCCGGCGAGGAGTCGATCACGCGACGCTGCAGTCGGTACTGGTCGAGCAGCTCACCGACGGGGTCGTCCGTCGTCGGGCGCTCCAGCGCGTCGAACAGCGAGGGAGGCTCGTCGACGACGGGATCGTGCCGCACCCAGTCCGGTGACGGGGCGAGCGGTCGCGCGACCCGGTCGGTGTCGCGGAGGATCGCGTGGCACAGCAGCAGGTCGTGCGCGCGGGTCAGGCGCCCACCCAGTGCGAGCAGCGGGGCGTAGACCTCCCGCGCGCTGCGGATGATCCAGCGCGGAGCACCGTCGCGCTCTTGCGCGGCGACCCAGTCGGCCACGGCATCCTGAGCGAGGGTGCGGCGGTGCTGCTCCTCCCCCGCGTCGTCGAGCTCGACCGCCGTCCAGCCGGGTGCGTTCCCGCGCGCCAGCACGATCCGGCGCTCAGGCGTCCGCCGCGAGGTCACGTCCGGCGCGCTCGCGGCGCGGGTGTCACAGGCCGGATTCCTCGGTGCGCACGAGGATGCAGCCGCACTCAGGGCACGAGACCACGGCGTCCTCGGCGGCACGGCGGATCTCGTTCAGGTCGGTGCCGGGGAGCACGATCCGGCACCCCTCGCAGGTGCCCCGGGTGAGCAGCGCGGCTCCGGCGCTGTTCGAGGCGCGGCGCGTGTACTCGGCGAGCAGGGGCTCAGGGACCGTCGCCGCGACAGCTTCGCGGTCGCGGGCCAGCTGGGCTCCGAGGTCGGTCGCCGCAGCGACATCGGCCTTCGCCTGCGCGGTGAGCGCTGTGCCCTCGGCCGTCGTCGTGTCGAGCAGCGCCTGCTGGGCCGCCACCGCGGCATCCGCGTCTTCGACCCGCCCCATCACATCGAGCTGCGCGTCTTCGAGGTCGCTCTGCCTGCGGGCGAGGCTGGCGATCTCGTGCTCGAGAGCCTGTGCCTCCTTGGGGTTCGTGGCGGCGGCCAGGCGCTGGGCGTCGCGCGCGCGGCGCTGCTCGACGAGCGCGACATCCGACTCGATCCGCGTCAGCTCGGTGCGCACATCGTCGCGCGTGCCGGTCAGGGCGGTCAGCTCGCGCAGCTGCTCCTGACGGATCGCGACGAGCTCGGAGATGCGAGAGGCCTGCGTGGGCTTGGTGCGCGCACGCTCGGCCTGAGCGATGCGCCGATCCAGGTCGGCGATGTCGAGAAGGATGCGCTGGTGCTCGGGGCTGGCGTTCACGCTCTCAAATCTACTCGGTGGGTCGGACGCGCGGAGTCCCGGACCCGAACGTCACGAGACGTCGCCGTCGACGTAGAGCCAGCTGCGGCCCTCGCGGACGAAACGGCTGCGCTCGCGCAGCACGCCGCGCTCCGCTCCCTGCTGCCATGAGGCCGCGAACTCGACGATGCCCTCCCGATCGAACGGCCCTCCGGCGACCCGGTCGAGTATCGCGAGCCGTCGCCACACGAGATCCTCGTCGAGGTCGATCGTCGCCGGGCGTGTCGAGGCATGCCACGTCGCGCGGAGATGCCGCGCGTCCCCGCGCGCGAACGCCGTGTACCGCGACCGCATGAGCCGTTCGGCCGTCGGCGCAGGCGCTCCCGCGAGCAGGGGGCCGCAGCAGGCACGGAAGAGATCACCCGAGCCGCACGGGCACCGGAGCGTATCCTGCCCGCTGCCGTCATCCGGCGCCATGGTCTCCGCTCCCGTCACCGCTCCAGCGTACGCTGACGTCATGACCGCTCTCCCCACGTTCACCGCCCACAACGGCTTCACCCTGCCGGCCCTCGGACTCGGCACCTATGCGCTCGACGGCGACGCAGGGGCGGATGCAGTGACCACCGCGATCGGCGCCGGCTACCGCCTCCTCGACTCCGCCTTCAACTACGAGAACGAGGGATCGGTCGGGCGCGGCGTCCGGCAGTCGGACGTCGACCGCTCGGACATCATCGTCACGACCAAGCTCCCCGGCCGCCACCACGCTCGAGCGAAAGCCGTCGCGAGCATCGAGGAGAGCCGATCGCGTCTCGGCCTCGATGCGACCGACCTGCACCTCATCCACTGGCCGAACCCGAGCCAGGACGAGTACGTCCAGGCCTGGGAGGCGCTCGTCGACGCCCAGCAGCGCGGGGTCGTGCGGCAGATCGGCGTCTCGAACTTCCTGCCGGAGCACCTGGAGCGCATCGAGCGCGAGACCGGCGTGCGCCCCGTCGTCAACCAGATCGAGGTGCACCCGTACTTCCCGCAGACGGAGCAGCTCGCGTACCACCGCGAGCACGGCATCCTGACCGAGGCGTGGAGCCCGCTCGGGCGCGCGAAGGAGCTGCTCGACGAGTCTGTGATCGCCGAGGTCGCCGCCGCGCACGGGATCACGCCGGCGCAGACAGTGCTCGCCTGGCATGTGGCACGCGAGACCGTGGCCATCCCGAAGGCGTCTTCGGCGGAGCACCAGCAGTCGAATCTCGCCGCCGGCGAGGTCGTCCTGGACGCGGCCGAGGTCGAGGCGATCACCGCGCTGGGCCGTGCAGACGGCCGCCTCTTCGACGCGGACCCCCGCACGCACGAGGAGTCCTGACGCGCCGGGAGGAGATCAGACCCGCTGCGTGCCCAGCACGCGGAGCAGCTCCAGTTTGCTCGCCGATTCCGAACCGGGGGCGGCCGTCAGCACCACCAGCGTCTGCGATTCGTCCTCGGTGAAGAGCGCCTGGCAGTCGACCTCGATCTCGCCGATGTCGGGGTGGATGAGCACCTTGTGGTCGTCGAAACGGCGACGGACCTCGTGCACCTCCCACAGCGCGGCGAACTCCGGGCTGCGTGCCGTCAGCTCGCGCACGATGTCGCCGGCGCGCGACCTCTCCCCGAGCACGCCGTAGGCCGCTCGCAGGGAGGCGACGAGCACGCGGCTGCGGTGATCGTGATCCGCCTCCGGATACCGGCGCCGCTCATCGTCGACATCGGTGAACCACCGGTAGATGCCGCTGCGAGCCAGTCCCTCCAGAGAGCTCGCATCGCCGAGGAGAGCCTTCGCGGCGTCGTTCTGCACGAGCACTTCGTCGAGCACCGAGACGACGAAGGCGGGCGTGTCGTCCAGACGGTCGAGCACCCGGAGCATGCCCGGATGCACGTAGTCGGTGAACATCGCGCGGTCGGGCGCGCTGTGCCCGCTCACCCGGTGGAGGTAGTCCCGTTCGTCGGGACTGAGCCGCAGCGCTCGCGCCAGCGACGCGAGGATCTGCACGCTCGGCTGCGGCCCGCGCCGCTGCTCGAGTCGGGTGTAGTAGTCCGTCGACATCGCGGCGAGCTGGGCCACCTCCTCGCGGCGCAACCCCGGCGTGCGTCGCCGGGGTCCGGCGCTCAGCCCGACATCCCCCGGCCGCAGCTGCTCGCGGCGGGCGAGGAGGAAGTCCGCGAGTGCATCTCTGTCCACCCCCTCAGTATCGCGCCAGAGCACGGAGCCATCCAGGGACCCCGGATCCCTGGATCACCCGTCCCTGGAGCGGCGACCGCGCGCGGCGCAGAGTGGAGGCATGAACATCAGCGGAAACACCATCTTCATCCCCGGAGCGACGAGCGGCATCGGCCTCGCGCTGGCGCAGCGATTCGCGGAGCGCGGGAACACGGTCATCGTCGGCGGACGACGCGCCGACCTGCTGGAGCGGATCGCTGCCGAGAACCCCGGCATCGACACCGTGCAGATCGACACGACGGATGCCGAGAGCATCCGCTCGGCATCCGCGCAGGTGCTCGCATCGCACCCCGACCTCAACGTGCTGATCGCGATGGCGGGCATCATGCGCGCCGAGGACTGGACGACGTCCAGCGGATTCCTCGAGACGGCGGAGTCCATCGTGACGACGAACCTGCTCGGGCCGATCCGGCTGATCGCCGCCTTCATCGACCATCTCGTCACGCGTCCGGACGCGACCATCATGACCGTGTCGTCGGGTCTGGCGTTCGCTCCCCTACGGGTGACTCCGACCTACAACGCCACGAAGGCCGCCATCCACATGCTCAGCGAGTCCGTGCGGCTGCAGCTCGCCGGCACCAGCGTGGCCGTGCAGGAGCTCGAGCCGCCGTCGGTGCGCACCGCGCTCATGCCCGGCCAGGAGTCCAGCGACTTCGCCATGCCGCTCGACGACTTCGTGTCGGAGGTCATCGGGATCATCGAGTCGCAGCCCGACGCGCGGGAGATCCAGGTCGAGAACGTGAAGTTCCTCCGGTACGGGGAGGCGCGCGGCGACTACGACCAGGTCGTGGCGACGCTGAACGCCCGCGATCCGCACGGGAACTGATCGGCGAGCGGTCGGCGCTGGCCTTCAGAGCGCCGCGTCGACCGCTTCTCGAACCGTGCGGTGGGTGAACGAGAAACCGCTCTGCTCCAGGGCGTGCGGACGCACATCGGCATCGGGGAGCAGCAGCGATTCGGCTGCCGCGCCTAACGCGAGCTTCAGCGCCCAGGCGGGTGCGGGCAGCCAGAACGGCCGGTGCATCGTCGCCGCGACCGCGCGCCCGAGGTCGTTCGCGGTGGCGGGCGTGGGACCGCTGAGGTTGACCGGGCCGTCGAGCTGGGCATCGATCACGTGACGGATGCCGCGCACCTCGTCGTCGAGCGAGATCCACGGCCACACCTGCGTGCCGCGCCCGAGGGGACCGGCGAGGCCGAACCGGGTGAGCTGGATGAGCGGCTTGAGCACGCCCTGCCGATGCACGATGGGCGCCGTGCGCAGGAGCGCGACGCGAGTGCTGTCTCCGGCGCGCCGCGCCTCGTCCTCCCACCGGACGCAGAGCTTTGCGAGGAACGTGTCGCCCGGACCCGCGGCCTCGGTGAGGATCTCCCCCGGCGCCGATCCGTAGTACCCGACGGCGGACGCCGAGACCAGGGCTGGCGCGTCGTCGCCGAGAGCCCGGAGCGCGGTCGCGATCGTCCGCGTCGAGGAGATCCGGGAATCCACGAGCTCGCGGCGATAGCCGGACGTCCACGGCAGCCGGCCGACGCTGGCTCCGCCGAGGGCGACGACCGCGGCGGCACCGTCGAGCGAGGCCGGAGCCAGAGCACCGGACGAGGGATCCCACTGCACCTCGTCATACGAGCGGGTGGGGTCGGACGAGCGGGCGGGACGCCGGACGAGCGTCGTGACGGGGATGCCGTCGGCTCGGAGAGACGAGACGAGAGCCGTCCCGACGAGCCCGGAGGCTCCACTGACCACGATGCGTCCGTCCATGCCGGCTCCCGATCCTCGACCCGTTCGGAGAAGTCTCCTGCCCCGAGTCTGTCACGGTGCGATCACGACGCGCCCGAGTTCGCCTCTGCGCCTTACGCGCCCGGCGATCCGACCGATATTACAGTTCGGGGAGCGCAGGAAGAGGAGAAGTGACCACCACCTACATCGAGACCGGCGGCCATGTGCGCGTCTACGACGACGCCGTGCGGACGCACCAGGTGTTCCCCCTCGGCACCTACCGCGTGCACTTCACCTCGAAGGAGGGGTTCAGCCTCATCAAGGTCGACGATCTCACCGTCGGCACGGAGCGCGTCTACGGCGGTCTCGAGAGGAAGGTCGCGAAGATCTTCCGCTCCTACGCCCTGTCCGACCGCAGTCTCGGGGTCATGCTCTCGGGTGACAAGGGCATCGGCAAGACGCTGTTCCTGCGGATGGTCGCGGAGGAGGCGCGCGACCAGGCCCTGCCGGTCGTGATCGTCTCCGAGGACAACGAGGGCATCGTGGAGTTCCTCGACAGTCTCGACGAGTGCCTCATCGTGTTCGACGAGTTCGAGAAGACGTTCCCCGTGGCGCGCCGCGGCGGTGTCGAGGGCGCGAACCGTCAGAACCAGTTCCTCTCGCTGTTCGACGGCCTGTCGTCGGTGAAGCGCATCTACTGCCTCACCGTGAACGACATCAACGACGTGAGCACGTACATCGTCAACCGCCCGGGGCGCTTCCACTACCACATGCGGTTCGAGTACCCCGGCCCCGACGAGGTCAGGCAGTACTTGCTCGATCAAGCCCCGAACGCCGACCCCGCCGAGATCGAGAACGTCGCCCTGTTCTCGCGCCGAGCGCGGTTGAACTACGACCACCTCCGCGCGATCGCCTTCGAGCTCGCCCAGCCCGACACGCTCTTCTCCGAGATCGTGCAGGACCTCAACATCAAGTCGATCGAACCGAGCCTGTACCGGATCGAAGCGCGCTTCCCCGACGGCAAGGTCTGGTCGGAGGAAGCGGAGATGAATCTCTTCGAGCGCGGCGACGTCGGCCGCACGTACGAGCTGCGCAACTCCAACCGATCGCTGTTCGCGTCGTTCGTCCCCCGCGACCTCGTGTTCGAGACCGACGGCACGATCTTCGTGCCGATCGACCGGCTCGACCTCGTGGACGACGAGGACGAGGAGCCCGAGGTGTACCCGACGAGCGTGAGCCTCACGCTCGTCGGTCAGGCCGCCTACGGGTTCGGCCTCTGAGGCGGCACCGAGGACACGACAGAGGCGATGCGTCAGACACCGATCGTCTGACCCAGGAAGGCCCGCGCGTACCGGTGACCGCTCGCGATCGCCAGCCGGTCGAAGTACGCATCGAGCACGGCGGTCGACGAGCGCGAGCGTCGGATCCCCGCACCGTGCTCGTCGGCGAGATGACGGTCGAGGGCGTCGCGCAGCATCCGCACCGCCTCCGAGCGCTGCTGCGACACGGCGGCGTGGGACACTCCGAGCTCTTCGGCGATCTCCGTGACCGTGCGGTCGTCGAAGTAGATCGCCCTGATGATGCGTCTCTTGCGCTCGGGAAGGGCATCGACCGCGATGTGCAGGAGCTCCTCCCGCTCTGCGGCGATCGCCATCTCCTCCGGGAGGTACCCGGTCCAGACGATCTCGTGCACGTCGAGCACGTCCAGGCTCGTGACCGTGCGCTCGGCGTCCGCAAGCCGCTGCTTGACGGCGCTCGCATCGATGCCCATCGCGTCGGCGATCTCGGCGACCGTGGGCGTTCGACCGAGCACACCGCCCAGCATGTCGCGGACCCGAGTGGTCTCCCTGGCCTTCGCCCTGACGTCGCGGGGAGCCCAGTCCATCGCCCGGAGCTCGTCCTTCAACGCCCAGTTGATCCGCTCGCGCGCGTAGGCGCCGAAGGGCACGCCCAGACTCTCGTCGTACTTCTCCGCCGCGCGGACCAGCGCGAAAGCGCCGGCTGCGGCGAGGTCCTCACGGGAGACGTGGGTCAGTCGCGCGGCGACAGCGGCAGTGGCCGCCCCGACGATGTGCAGGTGATCGACCACGAGTTTGTTCCGCGCGCGCAACGGCATACGGTCCCGCCTCTTTCGCTGTCAGTGCAAGCCCCCCAGCGACCCACAGCATCACCACCCCACGGCGACGAGAAACATCATTCGTGTACATGCTAGGGCCGCGCAGGGCGCGAAGAGGGACCGAACGCCGAAACGCTCGTGAATTCTCGTTTACGTTTAGATCACGATTGCTAATCGGTCGACTTGACGCGCTTGTTCACCTCGCGGGTCGCCGAGAACTTCAACACCGTGTAGTCGTCGACCTCACCGGTTCCCTCGTCTTTCGAGAACTGCACCCGGTGACCCTTGTGGGTCTGGGGGTAGAACTTCCCGAAGTTGGTCAGGGTCACCGTGTTCCCCCGGCTCACGAGGTCGACGAGTTCGTCGATCATCGCGTTGTACGCCGTCTGTGCAGCGCCCACGGAGATCCCGCCCCGTCGCGCGAACCGCTGCACGAACTCCCTCTTGCTCACCCGACTCGTGTCGAGCGTCCTGGATGTGCTCATCTTTCCGTCCAATGGAAATGTCGCCCGTCACCGGGCGTCTTGCGCTGTACCCCACCAGCGACATCCGCCGACGCGCGCAGGTCCCAAACTCCTGCAACGTCGTCGAATCTGCCAGTACCCCAGCCTGTGCTCCTCAGAGGATAACCGCTGTTCCTTGGTATATGCGGTGAAAATCGAATTCCTCTGATCGTCGACTCACCGAGGGACCGGAACTGCTGCGAGGATCACCCTCAGCCGTCGAGCCGGACGCGGATCGGATACTCCTCGTCGTCGAGGATGATCTGCAGGGCCCGTCCTGTGGCCGGATCGAGCACGATCGGCGCTCGAAGGTTCACGTACACCCCGTCGTCCGACGGATTGGAGACGATGAGGACCCGCAGGTCGCCGTCCTCGGCCGCGCCGAGATCCGCACGCACACCGGCGGAGATGCGCGGGGCGTAGTCGTAGTCGTTGAACACGGGGTCGAGCAGGAACAGCCGGACGTCGGCATCCGTCGCACGCAACGCATAGAGTCCCTCGGCGCCGCCGATCGGATCCAGCGAGAAGGAGGTGTGCGGCCGCAGGCCGGGCATGGGGGCGACGAAGTCGACGGAGACGCTCGCGGTGTCGGCGGTGATGGCGGTCATCGCAGGAACTCCAGGAGGTTGGTCTGCAGCGACTTGGCCGTCACCTGCAGGGCGGATTGGAACACGAGCTCGGCGGACTGCAGACGCACGAGCACTTCGAGGCTGTCGACGTTCTCGACCTCGGTGCGGCGGGCCTCCAGGTCGGTCGACACGGAGAGATTCTGCGCCATCGCCCTCTCGATCTGCACCTGACGGGCACCGGTCTCACCGCGGGCTGCGGTGAAGGCGGTGAGACGAGCGTCGACATCGCCGAGACGCGCGCCGATGTTGGCACCGCCCCGCAACTCGGTGGCGATGTCGCGAAGCATCCCGAACGCGCTGGTCGCGCCGGATCCGAACGCCTGAGCGCCGTCGAAGTCGACGCGCACGGTCTCGTTGTCGCTGATGCGGCGCCGCACCCCGTCGTCCGCTGTGCCGCTGAACGCGAAGGTCACGGGGTCGAACGCCGTCGCGGCGTCGCTGGTGCCGGCGAAGACGCTGCGACCGAGCACCGTCGTGTTCGCCTGAGACAGGAGCTCGGCGCTGATCGTCTCCAGCTCCTGCGCGATCGACTCGCGCGCGGTCGCGCTGAGCGCCCCCGAGTTCGCGCCCTGGGCCACGAGATCGCGCGCCCGGTTGAGCAGGTCGGTGCTGGCGCCCAGAGCAGTGTCGACCGTCGTGACCCAGGCCAGGCCGTCGCTGAGATTGCGCGAGAACTGGGCGACGCGCGACTGCTCGCCGTGCAGCCCGAGAGTCGTGGCTGCCGCCGCCGGGTCCTCGCTCGGGGTGCGGAAGGCCCGCTGAGAGGTCGCCTGGTGCTGCAGCCGCTCCCGGTCGACGAGGTTGCTCTGCAGCGTGCGCAGCGACTGCTGCGTCATGGTGCTGCTCGTGATGCGCCCGATCATGATGCCTCCCGGGTCAGCGGCCGACCAGGCCGGTGCGGTTGATGAGCAGGTCGAGCGCCTCGTCGACTGCGGTCAGCACACGGGCGGCCGCCTGGTACGCGGTCTGGTAGGTGAGGAGGTTGATGGTCTCCTCGTCGCCGTCCACCGAGGCGTTCGACTGCTGCGCGGTGACGGCGGCGACCGCGCCCATGTCGGCGATGTCGGCGCGCTGGCGATCACCGGCGACGGTCACCGCGAAGCCGGTCACGAAGCTCGACCACACCGAGCTCGGGCCCGTCGTCGACGATCCCAGCGTGCTGATCCGGTCCGCGATGGTGGTGTCCTTGGCCCCGGCTCCCGGGGCGGCCAGCGCGAGATCGGCGAGTCCGACGGGGACCACCCGCAGCCCCAGCGCGGCAGGCCCGCTCGCGTCGACCGCGAAGAAGTCCCCGCCCGGCGTGCCCGCCGACGTCACTCCCGTGCGGTGGATGTCGTTGACGGCGGTCGCGAGAGCGGACGCCGTCGCGTTGTACGCCGCCGCCACGCCGGCGAGCGTTCCGCCGTCGGCGGCAGGGCCGAGCGCGCTGATGGCGCCGCCGACCGAGCCGCCCGTCACGGCGACCGGGACGGTGGGACGGTCGGCCCAGGCGACGGTGATCCTGCCGCCGTCGGCGATCTCCCGCGGACCGCTCACGGTCAGCGCACGGCTGGCGTCGCCCGAGACGAGGGCGTTGCCGTCGACGCGGAGCGTCAGAGTGCCGTCGGCCTCGACCGCGCCCGTCGCGCCCACGGCTGTCGACAGCTGCTGCGCCAGCACGTTCCGCTGATCGATCAGCTCGTTCGCGCCGCGCCCGGAGAGCAGCGCATCGCGGATCTGCGCGTTCAGCCCGGCGACCTGACCCGCGATCGCATTCACGTCCGTGATCTGCCTGTCCACCTGACCGCGCAGGTCGGTCCACTGCCCGGCGACCGACTGGTATCCGGCCGCGATCTGGCCGACCAGCACCTCGGCGTTCGTGAGCACGACCTTCGCCGCGCCGGCATCCGGTGTGTTGGCGAGGTCGGACCACCCCGACCAGAATCGGTTCAGGTTCGCGGCGAGACCGTCGGACGTCGGCTCGGCCATCACGGCTTCGGCCTGGCCCGCCGCGGTCGCTCTCGTGACCCAGAAGCCGGACGTCCCGAGGGCGTCGCGCACGCGTGCGTCGAGCAGATCGTTGCCGAGACGGGCGACACCCGTGACTCCGACTCCCCCGCCGACGGCGAAGGTCGTCGGCCAGAGCCCCGTCGATCCCGGAGCGGACAGCGACGTCTGCTCGAGGCGCTGACGCGTGTAGCCGGCGGTGGTCTGGTTGGCGATGTTCTGCCCGGTGACGGTCATGCCCGCGCGCGCTGCGGCCAGGGCGGATTCGGCGAGCCGGAGTCCTGCGAACGACGACATCGCGGTCACACCCTCGTGTCGAGCAGCCGGGCGTCGCCGTCGCGGACGACATCGCCGGACGGGTCGTACTCGCCGGTCGGCGTGCCCAGACCCGCGATGGTCTCCTGGGTGACGCGGATAGCCGTTCGCAGGCGCTGCTCGTTGACCTTCTTCATCTGGGCGATCTCCTCGGCGAGAGATGTCATCGCTTCGAGGTGACCGGACATGACCTCGCGCCAGGCGTCGGTGGGCGCGGCATCGATCAGCTCCCGAAGCGTCGTCGCCTCCGGCACCCCCCACTCGTCGGCGACGGCGACGACGAGCGTGTCACGTGAGAGGGCGACCGTGGGCATCGCGGCCAGCACACGATCGATCTCGTTCGCGGCATTTTGGATCCAGCGATTGCGTCCGGTGGCGAGGAGCATCTGCTGCTCGTCGAGCTTGAAGAGCAGCACCTCGAGCAGATCGCGCTCTCGCATCAGCTGCATGCTCAGGTCGTGAGCGGCCACGGTTCGTCACCTCGTCAGTCGTGGTTTCCCGACGGGATTGCCCGTCATACTCACGACTATCGCGACATCGATGTACGGGGTAACTCGGCGTGGATGGGGAGAACTCCCCATTGACACCGTCAGGGTTTCGTGGTGATCCGTGCGAGCGCGCCCCGCAGCGCGTTCTCCGCCGCTTCGTCGGACGACGTCTGCACGGCCTCCTGGTTCGCGTCGGACACGGCCAGCACGATCTCCGCGCGGTTGATGCGCTTGTCGCGCGGCGCATCGATGCCGACCCGGACGCCACCCGGTGTGACCGCGAGGATCGTGACCGTGATGTCGTCGCCGATCAGGATGCTCTCGTTCGCGCGCCTCGTGAGTACCAGCATGCCTTCGTCCGCCTTCCATGGCTGGCGCGCAGGAGCGCACCCAGACAAAAGTAGCGCATGATCCACTCGTAAATGAGAGGAAGGCGCGCGCCTACACCGCCGGACTCGGGAGCGCGGTGGGAGCGATGCGCACGACACCCACCACATCGGTCGCGAAGCCTCCGGCCCCGGCCTCGTCGTAGGACAGCACCGGAAGCCCGCGCACCTGCGCCGACAGCATCCGTCGAACGGCCGAGCGCAGCGACGGCGCGCAGACGAGCACCGGCTCCGGACCCGACTGGTCGATCTCTGCGACGGTCCGCCGCACGCTCTCGAGAAGCTGCATCGTGGCCTCGGGGCTCAGCACGATCTGGGTCTGGCCTTCCACGGCTCGCATGCCCTCGAGCATCTGCTGTTCGAGCATCGGATCGAACATCAGGACGCGGATCCGACCGTCCTGCGCGAAGCGGGCGGCGATGGCCGGTCCGAGTGCGGCGCGCGCCGCCTCGATGAGAACCGGGGTGTCGGTCGACGTCTTCGCCCGCAGTGCCAGCGCCTCGTAGATGCGGGCGAGGTCGTTGATCGGGACCCGTTCCGACAGCAGCCCGGCGAGCACCCGCTGGATGGCCGCGAGGGAGAGCATCGCCGGGGTCAGCTCCTCGACGGTCGCGGGACTGGACTGTGTGAGATGGTCGGTGAGCTGTCGCACGTCTTCGAGCGAGAGCAGCCTGTCCGCCTGGCTCTGCACCACGTCGGACAGATGGGTGATGATGACGCTCGCGCGGTCGATGACCGTCGCTCCCGCCATGTCGGCGGCATGCGACATCTCCGTCGGCACCCACTTGCCCTCGAGCCCGAAGACCGGATCGGTCACCGCGGTACCGGGCAACTGGTCCAGCCCGGTCCCGATGGCCAGCACATGTCCGCGCGGCACCGTGCCTCGTCCGACCTCGACGCCGGCGATCAGCAGCGCGTACGTCTGCGCCGGCAGATCGATGTTGTCGCGGGTGCGCACCGGCGGCATCAGGATGCCGATCTCCATCGCAAGCTTGCGGCGGAGCGACTTCACCCTGGTCAGCAGATCGCCCTGACCACCCGAGGCCAGATCGACGATGTCGGGGGCCAGCGAGATCTCGAGGGCGTGCACGCGCATCCGGTCCATGAGCTCTTCTGGGCCCTCGGCCGCCGCCTCCGCCGCTTCGAGCTGCTGGGCGTCGAGCGCCGCCGCCGTCTCCTTCGCCTCGTTCGCCCGCACCCGCGAGGCGGCGAACAGCAGCACGGCTCCGATCGCGAGGAACACCAGCAGCGGCATCCCGGGGATGAAGCCCATCGCGCAGGCTGCGAGACCGGTGATGAGGAGCGCGTTGCGCGACTGCAGCAGCTGCCGTCCCGCTGCCTGCCCCATCTCGGCCTCGGCGTTCTCGCGGGTCACGATCATGCCGGTGGACACCGCCATGAGCAGCGCCGGGATCTGGGTGACCAGGCCGTCGCCGATCGTGAGGATGCTGTACGTCTCGAGCGCCTCGCCGACCTCCATGCCGTGCTGGACCATGCCGATGATGATGCCGCCGACGAAGTTGATGACGACGATCACGATGCCGGCGATCGCGTCGCCCTTCACGAACTTCGACGCACCGTCCATCGCACCGTAGAAGTCGGCCTCGGCGGCGACCTCTGCCCGCCGGGCTCGCGCCTCCGCCTCAGTGATGAGTCCGGCGTTGAGATCGGCGTCGATCGCCATCTGCTTTCCCGGCATCGCGTCGAGGGTGAAGCGGGCGCCGACCTCGGCGACGCGCTCCGCGCCCTTGGTCACCACCACGAACTGGATGACCGTGAGGATGAGGAAGATCACCGCGCCGATCACGAGGGATCCGCTGATCGTGATCTGTCCGAACGCCTGGATCACCTGTCCGGCGTGCGCCTCGCTGAGCACGAGTCGGGTCGACGCGACGTTGAGTCCCAGGCGGAACAGGGTCGCGACCAGCAGCAGGCTCGGGAACACCGAGAACTCCAGCGGCTTCTTGATGAACATCGCCGTGAGCAGGATCAGCAGGGCGAACGAGATGTTCACGACGATGAGCACGTCGAGCAGCGGCGTGGGGATCGGCACGATGAGCAGCAGGATGATGCCGACGACGCCGACCGGCACTGCGGCCTTCGACAGGATCTGTCCGATCATGGGTGTCTCGTTCTCTCGTGACGGTGGATGTACAAGGCGCCGGGGGTCAGAGGCCGCGGTCGCGGGTGCTCTCGAACGGCATGGTGTGGGTTCCGCGCGCCGACCCTCGACGCTTCAGGTGCTCGATGAATGCGAGCACCTGTGCGACGGCGGTGTAGAGCTCCTCGGGGATCTCGCGCCCGAGCTCGCACGCCGAGTGCAGCGCCCGCGCAAGCGGGATGTCGCGCACCATCGGCACACCCGTCTCCTCGGCCTTCTCGCGGATCTTCTGCGCCACGACACCCGCACCCTTCGCGACGACGCGCGGGGCGGACTTGCCCGGTTCGTACCGGAGGGCGACCGCGACATGGGTCGGGTTGACGAGGACGACGTCGCTGTCGCCGACGGCGGCGATCATGCGATTGCGGCTCAGCGCGATCTGACGCGAACGACGCTGGGAGCGCACGAGCGGGTCTCCCTCGCTCTTCTTGTGCTCGTCCTTCGCCTCCTTCTTCGTCATGTGCGTGTGCTTACGGTTGCGGCGCATCACGACGACGACGTCGATCGCGGCGAGCAGGATGCCGACGGCCACCGCGACCTGCAGCAGTGCGACCGCTCCCCCGGCAGCCTGTTCGAGGAGCCACGTGATGTTGTGGCTCCCGCTCGCCATGAGCACGGGCACGAGGCCGGACACCACGATCCACAGCGAGAGTCCGATCGCGGCCGTCTTGAGGAGCGCCTTGACTCCCTCCCACAGCGCCTGGCGACCGAAGACGCGCTTGAGCCCGGCCACGATGTTGAACTGCTCGGCCCGCATCGGCACGCCCCGCAGGTGGATCCCGCCCTGGGCGACCGCGGTGGCTGCGGTGGCGAGCAGCACGACGAGGAGCATCGGCAGCAGCACTCCCCCGAGCGACGCGATCGCCGCACTCAGCGCGTCCATCGCGGCTCCGTCGGCGGGGTTCCGCGCGACCTGCGAGACGCGGAGGAAGAGATCGGTGGTGACCTGGGTTCCCGCGGCGACCGTCGGCACCATCATCACGGCCGCGGCCCCGATGCACACCCATGCCGTGAAGTCCTGACTCCGTCCGATCTGGCCCTTGCGACGCGCATCTCTGAGCCGCTGCTCTGTGGCCTTCTCGGTGCGTTCCCCGGTGTCGACGTCGCTCACCGCGTCACCCCCACGAGCAGCCGGGCGGCGTCCTCGGCGATCGCCGCGACCACACTGGGGAGCGCGGCGTACACGAAACCGACCAGCACCAGCGTGAGTCCGATCTTCACGGGGAAGCCCATCGCGAACGCGTTGAGCGCCGGCGCGACCCTGGTGACGAGACCGAGACCGACGTCGGCGAGGAACAGGACGATGAGCAGCGGTCCGGCGATCTGCACCGCGCTGAGCATCATCTGGCCGGTCGCGCCGACGAGCGCTTCGGCGGGGCTCGACAGATCGATGACACCGGAGACCGGGATCGCGTCGAACGAGCGGAAGAGCCCGCCCAGGACGAGCTGATACCCGTCGGATGCGAACAGCAGCAGCAGCGCCGTCATCTGGAACAGGCGGGTGAACTGCGCGCCGTTGATCGCCATTCCCGGGTCGAACGCCTGCGCCAGCTGGAAGCCGCCGAACGTGTCGACCAGGTGACCGGCTCCCTGGATCGCGCTGAACAGCACCATCACGAGGAAGCCGAGCAGCGCCCCCGTGAAAGCCTGTCCGACGAGGGCGAGGAGGAAGCCGCCGGTATCGAGGCGCTCGTACCCCACCGTGACCACAGGTGAGACCGCGAGGGCGAGACCGGCGCCCAGCATCGCGCGGATGCGCATCGGGATGGTGGCGTGGCTGAACGGCGGCGCCAGCACGAGGAACGCCGTGATGCGCACACAGGCGAGCGCCGTGGCCTCGAGCCACGTGAAGTCGATGGGGATGTTCATCATCCGCCGTTCAACAGGCCGGGGATGCGGGCGAACATCTCGTTCGAGAAGGCGATGAGCTCGGCGATCATCCAGTGCCCGCTCACGAGCAGCGCGATGCCGACCGCGACGAGCTTCGGCACGAAGGAGATCGTCATCTCCTGCACCTGGGTGATCGACTGCAGCAGCGAGATCGCGAATCCCACGACGAGCGCCGTGATGAGGAGCGGTGCGCACAGCTTCGCGCCGAGGATCAGAGCGGCCTGCCCGATGTCGATGACGGCTTCGGGACTCATCAGCCGCCCCCGCTGTAGGACTGGACGAGGGCGGTGATGATCATTCCCCAGCCGTCGATGAGCAGGAACAGCAGGATCTTGAACGGCAGCGAGATCATCACCGGCGGGAGCATCATCATGCCCATCGACATGAGGGCGCTGGCCACGACGAGATCGATGACGAGGAACGGCACGAAGATGACGAACCCGATCAGGAAGGCCGCACGCAGCTCGCTGATCATGAACGCCGGCACGAGGGTCTGCAGCGGGATGCTGGCCGCGTCGGTCGGGTTGTCGAGCTGGGCCGCGCGGTGCATCAGGGCGATGTCCTCCTCGCGCGTGTACGACAGCATCCAGTCGCGCAGGGGCGCCTGGGCGAGCTCGAACGCCTGCCCGAAGTCGATCTGCCCGGCGGTGAACGGACTCACGGCGACGGCGTTGATGTCGGTGAGCACCGGCCACATGATGAACAGCGTCAGGAACAGGCTGAGACCGGCGAGCACCTGGTTGGGCGGGATCGACGGCAGGGAGAGCGCGTTCCGGGTCAGCGCCAGCACGACGAAGATCTTCGTGAAGCTCGACATCATGAGCAGCAGCGCCGGTGCGACGCTGAGGACGGTGATGCCGAGCAGCGTCATGATGCTGTCGGACGGCGTGCCGTTGATGCCGTTGATCGTGACACCGCCGCCGTCGCCCGTCTCGGAGGACACGGCAGCGTGCGCCTCCACCGCCCCGAGCGCGATCATCGCGGCGGCCAGCCCGGCGGCGACGAGAGCGATGGTCACGACCCTCCGGTGCGCGTGCGCACGCCGGCGCCGCTCGAGCGCACGCGGCGCGGAGAGGGGCACGACTGGGGACACGGCGGCACTCCGAGGATGGGTGTCGTGGCCGATCCGTAGCCGAGGGGGCGAGCTATCCGTGCTCGCAGACGACTATCGCGACAGAGCGCGCCGAGCGTAACCCGCGCGACGGTCTCAGGCGACGGAGCGCAGCGCCCGGTCGACGATGTCGTCGGGAGGGGTGCTCGGTGTCTCCTCCACAGCCGAGGCGGACTCGTCCTCGGCGACCGGGGCCTCCTGTGTGTCGACGACGCTGACGCCCTGCTCGGTCACGCCGAGCACGTAGCGGATGCCACCGAACTCGGCCACGACGAGCTGCGCGCGACCACCGAGCCCCGAGCGGGCGACGACGGTGATCTTCTCCGGACGGGCGCGGCGCACCGGGGCGGGCCGGGGCGCACGCGTCCGCGCGAATCCGGTGAACTTCTTGGGCACGAGCCCGGCGAAGGGGCTCGCGCCCGTCGACTGACTCTTCTGCAGCCGCTTGCTGAGGAAGACGAGCAGACCGAGCACGGCTGCCAGCGCGACGATCGCGCGCACCGCGACGAGCAGATCGTCCACGGCTACACGACCTCGGCGCCGTCGAGGATCCGCTCCACACGGATCGCGAAATCACCCTCGGCGACCACGACCGTGCCATGGCCGATCAGCCGTCCGTTGAGCTTGATGTCGGCGGGAGAGCCGGCCGCGCGGTCCAGCTCGACGACGCGGCCCGGCTCGAGCGACAGCACGTCTCGCACCGGCATCCGCGTGCGTCCTATCTCGACCACGAGCTCCATCTCGACGCCCGCGATGCGGCTGAGTCGCTGCGGTCCGGCCGATCCCGACGGCTGCGCCCCGTCGATGCGCACGGCGGCGCGGGCCACGACTGCGCCGGCGGCGTCGACCAGGTCGAACACCTGCGTCCCGGCGTCCGTGAAGACCGATGCAGCGGGCACGAGCTCGCCGTCGCCCAGAGCGCCTGCGCCGAGCACCACCACGGCGGCCTCGAAGATCGGATGCAGCCGGTCGGCGAGCGGCGCGGTCGCCGATCCGTCCTCGAGCTGGGTCGGGTCGACCACCTGGATCGCGATGCGCGCACCCGGCGTTCCCGTGAAGGTCACGGCGACGGCATCCCCCACGGCGCCCGGGTCGGTCGAGGGTGCGGGGATGACGGGGAAGGCGAACGGCATCCTGCCGGCAATCGCCGCAGCGACCGCGGTCTCGTGGAAGGTGCTCATGCGTGGTTCTCCTCGGGGGTGCTGGTGATCAGGCAGGTCAGCCGGGAACCTCGGCTGCCGGGGGTCGCGAAGCCGATGGTCGTACGGTCTGCGACGAGTTCGTAGGGGCGCGTCTCGGGGTGCGGGAGCCGCAGGAGGTCGCCCGGGGCGAGATCCAGCACCTCTCCTGCTCCGATCGTGATCGGTGCGAGACGCAGGGTGACCTCGAGCGGGGTGTTGCGCACCTGCTCCAGGGTGTGCTCGGCGGCGTGCGCCGTCGCTGCGTCGGAACCGGACGCGGCGAGGCGGTCGACCACGGCGGATGCCGGCAGCATCACCGTGGCCGTCGTCTCCACGTCGCCGAGACGCAGGGAGTACCTGGCGACGATCACGGCCGCCGTCGCGGAGATCACCTGCATGTACTGGGGGTTGTAGTGCACGGCCGAGAAGCGCGGCTCGCCGGGGAGCAGTCCGTCGAGGCTGGCGTGCAGATGCTCGAACGTGCCCTCCATGAGGTGCCGCACGAGGGCGAGCTCGATCGGCGTGAACGTGCGCGCGGCCGGGAGCGACGTGCTGCGCCCGCCCATCATCTGCACGACCCACAGCAGTGCGCTGTCGAGTCCGAACTGCACGACGCACGGCTCCTCGCGCCCAGGCAGGGACCCGGCCACCATGGCGGTCGTGCCGGGCAACGTCTCCGCGTACTCCTCGTACGAGATGAGCTCGACCCGTTCGAGCGCGAGGTGCGCCCTGACCCGCACCTTGGCCGTGAGCTGCGACGACCACAGGCGCGCGAAGGACTCGAACGCGGCCTCGAGGTGCCGCGTGCTCTCGCGGTCGAGCTGGGTGGGCCGGCTGAAGTCGTAAGCCGGGTAACGGGTCGCGGGGTCGTCGAGCACGGCTGCGGACATGTGGGGCTCCTGAGCGGTGGTGGTCATCGGATCAGCCCGTTCCGGCGGCCGAGGCGAGGGCGGGGATGAGGGCTCGCACCTGGTCCTCCTCGGAGGATTCCACGACGATGTCGACGCGGCGGTTGCTGGCCAGAGCCTCGGGCGCGTCTCCCTGGGCGATGGGCCGGGTGTCGGAGAACGCGGTCGCCTTGACCCGCGCGCCCGCGATGCCCTCGTGCTCGACGAGGAAGCGGGCGACCTGGGTCGCGCGTCCGCCCGACAGCTCCCAGTTCGTCGCGAACGGATAGGCGGAGACACGGTGGTCGGCGTGCCCCTCGATGCTCACCTGGTTGTCGACCGAGGTGAGCACGTCGCCGATCGAGTCGAGCACGGCATCCGCCTTGCCGGAGAGCGCGGTGCTGTTGTCGCCGAAGAACGTCTCCGCGCCGACGAGACCGACGCGCAGACCGCGCTCGTCGATGACGAACGACACGGTGTTCTGCAACCCTTGCGCGGTGAGCGCCTCGAGCATGCGGTTGCGGAGCTCCTCCAGCGACTCGTACTCGGCGTTCGCGCGCGCCTGCAGGTCGATCACCCCGTCGTCGTCGCGCAGCTCCGGCGGCACGACGACGCCCTCCGCGGTGTCGGCCGCTCCGCCCGGCTTCTCCTCCTGGCCGAACCCGGTCGCCAGGCTGTTGGCCAGGAGCTCGAACTTCGTCGCATCGACGTTCGAGACCGCGAAGAGCACGATGAACAGGCACATGAGCACCGTGACCATGTCGGCGTAGGACACGGCCCAGCGCTCGTCCGGCTCGTCGTGCGAGTCGTCCGCGTGACCGCGACCGCGCGCGCGACGGGCCGTGCTCACGCGTCCTCCCCCAGCGGATCGGACGATGCCTTCGCCTTCTTCTCCTTCGGACGCACCGTCGACATGGCCTCGAGACGTTCCTTGAGCAGGTGGGGCGCACTGCCCGCCTGGATCGCGAGCATCCCCTCGGCGACGAGGGTCATGCGCTCGAGTTCGACGGCGCCGATGCGGTTCAGACGGCCGGCGATCGGGTTCCAGATGAAGTTGGCCGAGAGCAGACCCCAGAGCGTCGCGACGAAGGCGGCGGCGATCATGGGGCCGAGGTGATCGGGCTCGTCGAGCTTCTCGAGCACGTGCGTCAGCGACACGACCGTGCCGACGATGCCGATCGTCGGGGCGTACCCGCCGAGCGAGGCGAAGAATCGGGCTGCGACGCGGGTGCGCGAGGACGCCGCCTCGATCTCGTCGTCCATCACGGTGCGGAGGTCTTCCGCGTCGGTGCCGTCGGCGAGAGCCTGCAGGGCCTGTCGGGTGAAGTCGTCCGGCGCCCCGTCGAGCTCCTGCTCGAGCGCGAGCAGGCCTTCGCCGCGGGCCTTCTCGGCATAGCCGACGAGGAACGGGATGACGGCCTCCGGAGTCATCCGCGGACCGCGCACCATGCGTCCGAGGCTGGCGGCGGCGAGCTTCGTGTCGCGCAGGGTGTGGCTGGCGATGCCGACTCCGATGGTGGAGCCCAGCACGAGGATCATCGGCGCGGGGATCAGGAGCGCCTGGAAGCTCGCGCCCTCCATCGTGATCATCGCCACGAGGGCGCCGAACGCGACGATGACGCCGATGATGAATGCGGGATCCACGATCAGACCTCGGCCCGTCCGTCAGCCGGCTGCGCGATGATCGGCGCTCCGGTCATCGCCTGCGCCGCGCTCAGCACCCGCGCGCGATAAGTGACGATCAGGTCGATCACCGCATCCATGCTCTCCGAGATCACGTAGACGTGGCCGTCGATCATGTGAAGGGTCGTGTCGGGCGACTCCTGAATGCGCTCCACGAGGTCGGGGTTGACCGCGAACCTCGTGTGGTCGAGGCGGGTGACGGTGATCATTCGGGGTCTCCGGACGGGCGAGGGAGGGAGTCTGCTCCGACTATCGCGACGAGGCCCGCCGCGGGTAACCACGACGCTGCCCTCCACCCCCGGCGCCCCCTCCGCCCCCCGAGCGCCCCCTTCCACCCCCGAGCCACCCCTCTATGCCCGAGCCACCCCTCTGGTGAGCGTCCACTACGGGGTGGGTCGCGCAGAAGGGGGTGGGTCGGTGGCGGCCGCCGGCCTTCGTCATCTGTTCTGCACAAAATGCGGACACACGGCATCCCCTCCACATCGCGTCGCGAGCGGCCCGATGACGGCGCGAAGCAGGCACACTCGCCGCATGCGGCACGCGTCTCTGACAGAACTCGGTCATCTCCTCATGGATCGCCGGCATCTCGAGCGCAGCGGATGGACTCCGCGCACGATCCGCGCGGCATCGGCAGGAGGTCGCCTGCATCGCGTGCGCCGCGGGTGGTTCATCGACCGCAACGAGTGGGACGAGCTCTGGCCGGAATCTCGGCATCGAGCCGAAGTCCTCGCTGTCGCCCGGTCGGCCACGACCACACGGCCCGTGTTCTCGCACGTCTCCGCCGCGGTGCTTTGGAACCTGCCTCTCTACCGCACCGTACCGTCGCGGGTCCATGTCATCGCGGATCGCGCCCATCATCGGCACAGCGTTCCCGGCATCCTGCGGCACGAGGGCGCTGTTCCGGGAGTCGACGTCGAGGAGATCGAAGGCCTCCGTGTCACGACCCTCGACCGCACCGTGTACGACGTGATCCGCACGGTCCCGGGCGAGACCGCTCTCGCCGTCGCGGACGCGGCAGTCGCACGGATCGCGGGAGAACCGTGGGCCTTCGATGCGCTCGCCGCCGAGGACGTGATGCGTTCGCTCGAGCGTCGGACTCGCACTCCGGGCGCCCGCGGGATACGGCAGGCGAGGGAGATCACCGCGTTGGCGGATGGACGCGCTCAGCTCCCGTTGGAGAGCGTCACCAGATATCGTCTGCACCAGCTCGGGTTCGCGACGCCGACTCTGCAGATGCCGATCTCCGCACCGGACGGCGGCATGTTCTGGATGGACATCGCCGTCGAGGAGGCACGCACATTCATCGAGTGCGACGGCCTGTCGAAGTACCGTGATCCGGGCGTGCGCGGCGATCGATCGGTGGAAGATGTCCTGCTCGACGAGAAGTCGCGCGAGGACTGGATCCGAGGCGTCACGGGATGGCGCGTCGTGCGCGTCGACAGCTCCGACATGCGCACCCTCGAATCGGCCGAGGCTCGGTTCCGGGCGTTCGGTCTGCGCCCCCAGCGCCCCGCGTGGACCTGATCGCGCGCGAGTGGGGAATCCCGACCCACCCCCTTTCCGCCGACCCACCCCTCTCGCGTCGGCCACAACAGGGGTGGGTCGCGCGAAAAGGGGTGGGTCGGCGGTAAGAGGGCGGCGGCAGAGGACGGCGGGGGCGGGAACGGGGATCAGCGCTTGAGCTGGGTGAGCTCCTGCAGCACCTCGTCGCTCGTGGTGATGATGCGGGCGTTCGCCTGGAACCCGCGCTGGGCCACGATGAGGTTCGTGAACTCCTGCGACAGGTCGACGTTGCTCATCTCGAGGAATCCCGACTGGAGGTTTCCGAACCCGGCCTGCCCCGGCTCGCCCATGCGCACGGCTCCGGAGTTCACGGATGCGCGGTAAGAGGAGTTGCCGGCCTTCTCGAGCCCCTCGGGGTTGTCGAACACGGCCATCGCGATCTTCGCGAGGGTCTGCGTCGCGCCGTTGCTGAACGTGCCGACGATGGAGCCGTCGCCCGTGATGCTGTACGACTTCAACGTGCCGGCTGCCGCACCGTTCTGCTCGGTGACCGCGACGGTCGAGAGGGTCGCGTAGCCGGTCACCGTGGTGAGGTCGACGGTCACGGTGTCTGCGACGAGGGTGAGACCGGCCCCGGTCTGCTTGCCGTCGGTGAAGGCCAGGGTGCCCGTGGCGCCGCTGATCGGCTCGGTGACGTCCCATCCGGCGGCGGTACGGGTGAAGGTCAGGCTCAGCGTCGACGGAGTGCCCTGCGCGTTGTAGACGGTGACGTCGCGCACGAGCACGTCGCCGGTCGCCGCCGTCGACGGCAGGTTGCCCGCGACGGTCGCCTCGGTGGTGGCGATCGCGGGGGCGACGGCGTCGAGCGGGAGCACGATGTTGCCCGCGGCCCCGCCGGTGTTGACGACGCCGTTCTGCGCAGCCCAGCCCTGCACGATCGAGCCGTCGGCGGTGACCATCTTGCCGGTCGGATCGAAGGTGAAGCCTCCGGCACGGGTATACAGGGTCTCGCCGCCCGAGCGGACGGCGAAGAAGCCGTCACCCGCGATCATGAGGTCTCCACCGCGGCCCGTGGCCTGAGCGGAGCCCTGCGCGAAGTTGGTGCGCACGCCGGCGACCTGCACGCCGAGACCGACCTGCGCGGGGTTGCGTCCGCCGACCTGGTCGTCGGGGATGCCGGGGTTGCCGATGAGCTGCGAGAGCGAGTCCTGGAACAACACGGACGAGCCCTTGAAGCCGGCGGTGTTGACGTTGGCGATGTTGTTGCCGGTGACGTCGAGCATCGTCTGGTGCGAGCGAAGCCCGGAGATCCCGGAGTAGAGCGAGCGAAGCATGGAGTTCTCTCTTCCTGTGTGAGACGGAGGTCAGGCGGCCGGGGAGGCCGGTGCGGTCGTGGAGGTGACGCCGGTGATGGCGTCGAGTGCGATGGTCTTGTCGCCGATGGTCACCTGGGGCACGGGCCCGTCGAACGACACCTTCGTGACGATCCCGGTGACGGCCTTGCCGTCGGCGTCCTTGTACGACGCCTCCTGCCCGATGAGCGCGGTCGCGGCCTGGCGCATGTTCAGGGCGAACGCCTCGGCGCCGTTGGCGGCGAGGGCGGTGAGCTGCTCCATCATGGCCAGCTGGGTGGTCTGGGCGATCATCTCGTTGGTGTCCATGGGGTTGGACGGATCCTGATGCGTCAGCTGGGTCACGAGCAGCTTGAGGAACACCTCCCCGTCCATGACCTGCTTGCGTGCCGCGGGGTCGGTCGTGCTGCCGGTGTGGATCGAGCTCGTCGCGTCGATCGTGGGGGATGCGGTGATGGGCGTGGTCATGGCGTCCTCTCAGGCCAGGATGTCGAGGCCGACGGCGGCCGGGTCGCGGTCTGTCGGTGCGGAGGCGACGGGCGCTGACGCAGCCTCGTGGCGCGGCGCGTGCGGGGAGGAGTCGGATGCCGTGCCGCGTCCGTTCGACCTGCCGCCCTCCGCTCCCCCGCCTCCGAACGGCGGGGCGTTGCTGTCGGCGCCGGCGTCGGACGCGGCGCCCTGGGCGATGCTCAGCGAGGCGTGCGGCATCGCCGCGGCCAGGTCGCGCCGCAGGTCGGTGACGATGGCGCGGAGCGCGTCGCGCCCGGCATCCGTCGCTCCGATGAGTTCGACCCGCACGTCGCCCGCCTGTCCGATGTGCGCGCGCACGGTGACGGGTCCGAGCGTGTCGGGGTTCACGGTCATCGTCAGCTGGTGGGTGCCGGAGGGTCGCTGCGCGATGCTGACGACGACCGGCGACACCTGGGCCGCGACAGCGCGAGGGGCTGGCGCCACGTCGGCAGGGGCGTCCGTCGGCGCGACCCCGAGGGATGCCGTGGGGGCGGCGACCGGCGACACGGCGGCGACCGCCGAGGGGACGGATGCTGCGGGGGGCACGGGTCGGTCGACGGCTGTCGCACGATCGAGGGAGACCGCACGGTCTGCGGGAACCGAGGATGCCGAGGCCTCGGCCGTCCGGCGAGCGTCCGCGTCGACGGGCGCGGGGGCGTCACCGGAGACGCGGGGCGCGGGGGCGGCCGTCGGCACCGGCGGGGACGACGCGGCCGAGATCCTCTCCGGGCCGCGGAGCGGATCGGAATCCGGGGTCGTGGGGCGTGCGGCATCCGCACCGCCAGACCCGGCGGGCGCATCGGCCGCGGGGTCGGCCGACGTCGGTGTCGTGGAGCCGACCGGAGCCGTCGCGGCAGTCTGATCGGTGATCGACGACGGACCGGATACGGACGGGTGCGCCTCGGGCGCGGAGCCGTCCAGGCGCGCGGATTCCGCAGGTGCATCGTCTGTGGCGAGGGGTGCCCCGGCATCCGACGGGTCCGCCTCCTCCGCCGCGGGCTCTCCCCCGTCGATCGTCGGCAGCGCCAGGAGCAGGGCGAGCGCCGCGGACACGAGCCCGGCGTCCTTCTCCCCCTCTGCGCCCTCGCCGACCGGAGCCGATGCCGCGCCCGCGTCCGTCGTCCCGTCGACGGGATCCGACGACGCCTGCTCGGCAGAGAACGTCTCGCCCGCCGCTACGAGGGCGTCTCCGAATCGCGACCCGGCGTCGGCCGACGATCGCCCGGGCGACTCGACGGGAGCGGATGCGGCGAGGAGTGCGTCGGTCAGCGTCACGGCGCTCATGCGGCGCTCCCGGCGGGGCGGCGTCCGCGGACGGTGGCCATCTCGTCGAGAGCGGCCTGCTCGGCGGCGAGCTCCTCGCGGCGCTCCTCCGCCCGGTGCGCGGTCTCCAGGCGCTCGAGGCCCTTGAGCTCACGACGCGCTTCGACGTGCGCGGCCTTCGCCTCCGTCTCGGCCTCGCGGCTCAGCTGAGCGAGCGACTGCAGATCGCCCAGGGCACTGCGCCCCGCGGCCCGAGCGGCGGCCATCGCCATCAGCGTCGCCGCGTCGTCGACCTGACTGCTGATCTCGGAGAGGCTCACCGCGCCGGCCCGGACGGCCGTCTCCGCCCGGTGCCGCTCGCTGCTCGCCCTGGACAGCTCTTCTGCGGCGATGCGCTCCTGGGCGCCGCGCACGCGGAGCAGGCCGGAGAGGGAGAAGGTCATGGGATCAGTCCTCCGAACACGTCGGTGAGGGCAGCCAGCCGCTGCCAGGAATCGTCGGACGTGCTGAGCTCGTCCATGCTCTGCATGAGGAACGCGCCGATCGCGGCCTCATTCGTGAGCGCGGCGTCGACCAGCGGGTTCGCTCCTGGACGGTAGGCGCCGATGTCGATGAGGTCGTTGGCCGAGCGTCGGGCGGCGAGCACGCTGCGCAGCGCCACGGCATCCTCGCGCTGGGACGGTGTGGTGATCTTCGAGACGACCCGCGACACGGAGCCGAGCACGTCGACCGCCGGGAAGTGCCCGCGCACCGCGAGGGACCTGTCGAGCACGACGTGGCCGTCCAGGATGCCCCGGGCGGCGTCCGCGATCGGCTCGTTGTGGTCGTCGCCGTCGACGAGCACGGTGTACAGCCCCGTGATCGATCCGCTCGTGCCCGCGCCGGCGCGCTCCAGGAGACGCGCGAGAACCGAGAACGTCGACGGCGGATAACCGCGGGTGGCCGGAGGCTCGCCCGCGCTCAGACCGATCTCGCGCTGCGCCATCGCGACGCGCGTGAGCGAATCCATCATGAGCACGACGTCGAGCCCGTCGTCGCGGAACTGCTCGGCGATGCGCGTCGCGACGAACGCCGACCGCAGACGAGCCATCGCCGGCTGGTCGGAGGTCGCGACGACCACGACCGACCGCGCGAGGCCGTCGGGGCCGAGGTCGTCTTCGATGAACTCCCGCACCTCGCGGCCGCGCTCGCCGACGAGGGCGATCACGTTCACGTCCGCGCTCGAGCCGCGCGCGATCATCGACATCAGCGAGGATTTGCCGACGCCCGATCCGGCGAACAGTCCGAGTCTCTGGCCGGTGCCGACCGGCGTCATGGTGTCGAGCACCCGCACGCCCAGCCCCAGCTGGCGATCGATCCGCTGTCTGTCGAGGATGCTGGGCGGCGTGTTGTCGAGCGACACGCGCTCGGCCGCGGCGTCGATCGGCCCCTTCCCGTCGATCGGGCGACCGAGTCCGTCGAGCACCCTCCCGAGCAGCGACCGCCCCGTGGGCACCTGCAGCGGCGCGCCGGCATGACGCACGCGGGCCCTCGCGGTGATGCCGCTCAGCCGACCGAGGGGCATGCAGCGCGATGCGTCGCCGTCGACGGCGACGATCTCGGCATCCACGGCGCTGCCGTCGACCGTGTCGATGCGCACGCGGTCTCCGACGGCCGCCTCGATGCCGAGCACCTCGACGCCGAGACCCACGACGGCCTTCACCGTGCCGGAGCGCTCGGGGCGCGCCGCGTCGAGCGCGCGGCGCCAGGATGCCGTGGCGACCGTCACAGCGCCTCCTCCAGGGACCCCTCGTCGACCCCGCGCAGAGCGGATCGCGCCCGCGCGAAGGCCGGCTCGATGCGGGCATCGACGCTGCCGTCGCCGATGTCGACGATGGCTCCCCCGTCGTCGACCGAGGGAGAAGAGGTGATCTCGAGGTCGCTCATGGTCGTGAGCGCGTCGGCGTCCCGCAGGGTCACGACATCGCGCTCGCTGAAGACGACGCGCGTCCAACGGGTCTGCGGAACCGCGTCGAGCGCGCGGCGGAGAGCGTGCGCGGCGGACCGCGCGGGGTCGGCGAGCTCGACGCCGACGATCTCGACGGCGAGTTCCAGGGCCCACTCCTCGATGAGCGCCGCGTCGAGCGAGGCGACGTCCTCGATGCGCTGCGCCAGAGCGGACTGCGCGTCGCGCACGGCATCCGCCGCCGACTGCGCGCGCTCCGCGAACGCCTGCCGCAGCGCCGTCATGTGGCGCGCGTTCTCCTCCTGCTCGACGCGCGCCTGCTCGAGGGCGATACGGCGCCCTTCGGCGAACCCCTCCGCGTACCCGCGGGTACGCGCACGATCGGCCTCGCCGCGGAGGTCGATCGGCGTCTCGCCGATCCGCGGCACCGCGAGCGGCGTGAAGGCGGAGTCGAGCACGGTGCGCACCTCGGAAGTCGAAGAGAGGGCCAGTCCATGGTCCGGAGGTCGAGCTGTCCGTGCTCGCTGCCCACTATCGCGACGCCTGGACCCCTCGGTAACCACTCCGGACTCACTCGATGAGCTCATCCTCGTCCTCGCGCGAGATCGTGATCTCCTCCGCTGCCTCGAGCTCGCGGATCACCCGCACGATCTCGGCGCGGGCCTCGTCGACCTGGCGCATCCGCACCGGTCCGAGCACGCGGGTCTCCTCGGCGAGGTTCTCCTTGTTGCGCTCGGTCATGTTGCTGCTGACCTTGTCGACGATCGGCTCCTCCGCACCCTTGAGCGCCAGCGCGAGCACCCGGAGGTCGAGACCACGGAGCACGCGCTGCGCATCACGATCCTCGAGCCGGGCGATGTCGGCGAACGTCACCATGCGGCTGCGGATGTCCTCGGCGAGGGCGAGGTCACGCCCCTCCAGACTCGCGAGCAGCGACTTCTCCAGCGCCTGATCGGAGCGGTTGATGATCTCGACCAGCGGCTGCACTCCCCCGATCGACTCGTGGTTGTCGCGCATGGCGAAGACTCCGGTGCGCGACCGCAGCGAGTCGGCGACGATCGAGATCGCCTCCTGCGTCGCGGTGCCCATCGTGGCGATCGCCTGCGCGACGTCGGTGCGCAGCGGGTCCTGCAGCGCGGCGAGCACGGCGGCGGCGCGGTCGGCCTTGAGGTTGGCGAGCACCACCGCGACCGTCGTCGGCAGCTCGCCCTCCAGCACGGTCGCGAGCTGTGCGGGGTCCGCGGCGTTGAGGAAGTCGAACGAGACGGTGCCCTGCGACATCACTCGCCCCACCATGCCGACGGCCTTCTCCCGGCCGAACGCGGTCTCCAGCAGACCGGTGGCGAGCTCCTGCCCGCCTCGGGACGGCACCGACCCGCCGTTCGCGATCCGACGGAAGTCGCCGAGCGCTCGCGCGGTCGCGGCGACGTCGACGCCGCCGAGCTGGGTCAGCTCGGCGGCCAGCATCTCGGATCTCTCCTCGCCGAGATGCCGCAGCACCTCCGCGCTCGCTGCGCGGTCCATGTTCATCAGCACGATGGCCGCCTTGCGAAGGCCCGACATCTCGGGCGCGGCCGCCGGCACCGCCGCAGCCTGGGCCGTCGACATCTCGACCGTGTCCGCCTGGGCGTCGAGCATCTCCGTCAACAGGCTCATACCTTCGCCTCATCCATCAGGTCGGCCAGCGCACCGGCGATCGACTCCGGCTCCCGCCGGGCGAGGTCGTCGATCTCGCGACGACGCCGCTCGACGAGGACCTTGTCCGGCTCCGGCTCGTCGTCGAGATCGACGACGGCGGACGGCAGCAGCTTCGTCGGAGCGGGCAGCGGAATGGCATCCGGGTCCTTGAGGTCGCGCAGCGACCGCAGCTTCTGCTCCTCGTCCTCCGTCACCGTGGCGAAGTACTCGATCGGCCCGTCGTCGGTGTAGAGGACGCGACGCTTCATCCTGCGCCGCACCGCGAGGAAGACGACGAGGATGACGACGGCGAGCAGGATCGCTCCGCCGATGATCGCTGAGCGCAGCAGCTCCTGCTGGAACTGCGCCGCCCGCTCCTCCTCCGCCGCGGCGAGAGCAGTCTGCGCCGCCGTCGCCCCGGAGGTCGCGAACTCGACGAACTCGACGGCGATCTCGTCTCCGCGTTCGACGTCGATGCCCGCAGCGGAGGCGACGAGCGACTCGATCTGCGCGGCACTCACCCCGGTGACCTCGCCGCGGTTCACGGCGATGCTGACGGTCTGCCTCGTGACCTCGCCCGCGGGGGTCACGGTCTTCTCGGTGGACTTGTTGACCGCGTTGCTGCGCGAGGTCTCCTCGAACTCGTACTCGCCGTCGCCGTTCGCGTTGTTGGGCACGGCGATGTTGTCGGGGCCGAGCACTCCGGTGTTCCCGCCCGGCCCGCCGCCGGTGTAGGTCTCGGTCTTCGTCTGCTCCGAGGGGCTCAGGTCGCCGTCCGGCGCGGAGTAGGTCTCGTCCATCCGCTCGGAGGTCGAGTTCGCCACGTCGGCCGACACGGTGACCGTCGCGTTGCCCGGTCCGACGATGGTCTCGAGCATCCTGCTCACCGACGCCGCGACCTTGGCCTCGTGCTCGGTGGCCTGCTTCGAGGAAGTGCCGGCGAGTCCGGCGCCGACCGCTGACAGAACCCGGCCGTTCTGGTCGGTGACCGCGACGTCCTCGGGCGTCATGCCGGGCACCGAGGCGCTCGTGAGGTGCACGATCGCCTCGATCTTCTCGTCGCTCAGCGTGGAGCCGTTCCGCGTCTGCACGAACACCGACGCGGTCGGGTTCTGCTTCTCCGAGACGAAGACGCTCTCCTCCGGGATCGCGAGCTGCACGGAGGCCATCGAGATGCCGTCCATCGCGCCGATCGTGCCGGCGAGCTCGCCTTCGATCGCGCGCTTGTAGGTCACCGACTGCTGGAACTCGCTCGCGGTGACGCCCATCTTGTCGAGCAGCGTGTAGCCCTCGCTCGTGTCGCCGGGGAGGCCGGCGGATGCTGCGGCGAGCCGCTGCGCGTACACCTGGTCGTCGGGCACGAGGATCGTCGACCCGCCCTCCGCGAGCTCGTAGTCCACTCCGGCGGACTTCAGCTGCTCGACGACGGCCGAGGCGTCGCCCGCGCTCAATCCGGTGAACAGAGGACTCATCTGCGGTCTGGTGAGCCAGGCTCCGAGCGCGACGGCGCCCATCACGAGCAGCGCGACGCCGATCACGGCGATCGTGCGCTGAGCGACGGAGAAGCCGGAGACGACCTGCTTGGCGCGGCCGTAGTACGTGGTCAGCACCTTCGGCATGTCAGGCCTGCATCCTCATGATGTCGTTGAACGCGGCGACACTGCGGTCGCGCACCGCGACGACCAGGTCGAGCGTGACCGATGCGCGAGCCGAGGCGATCATCGCCTGGTGGATGTCCTGCAGATCGCCGGTCACGGCCTGCACCGCGAGCTCGTTCGACGTCGACTGCAACTGCTGGAGGTTCTCGACGGCGCCGGTGAGCGAGGTCGCGAAGGCGCCGGCGGAGGCGGACCCGGCGGCGTCTGGCGCGGTGGGCTCGAAGCTCAGGGCGCCGAGGGGGCTGACGCCGGCGGCCGAGACGGGGGCGATCGGGGTGCTCATCAGCTGCGTCCGATCTGCAGGGCTGCCTCGTAGGTCGACTTGGCGCGGTCGACGACCGCGGCGTTCGCCTCGTACCCGCGCTGGGCGATGATGAGCATGCTCATCTGGTCGCCGAGGTCGACGTTCGGGTACTGCACGTAGCCGTCCTCGTTCGCGTAGGGGTGCTCGGGGTCGTACACGAGCTTCGGCGTCGCCTCCGACTCGACGACTCCCGCGACGTAGACACCGGGGCTCTCGGTGCCGGCCTGCACGGTCACGAGACGCTCGCGGAACGCCTCCTGCCCGGGAGGCGTGGCGGTGTTCACGTTGGCGATGTTGTCGCTGACCGCGTCGAGCCACTTGCGGTGCGCGGTCAGACCCGTGCCGGCGATGCCGATCGCGTCGAAGGTCATGCCGACGCCTGCCCGATGGCCTTCGAGATCGACGCGGCCTGCCCGCCGATCGCCTGGCTGGCGAACTGGAACCGCAGCACGGTGTCGATGTTCGACAGCGTCTCGGTGTCGAGGTTGACGTTGTTACCGTTGAGGCGGGTGGGTTCGAGCGAGCGCTGCACGGTCGGTGAGACGGTGCCGCTGCCGCTGTCGACGGCCGCACGCAGCTCGTCCTCGAAGCGGACGCGCTTGGCGTGGTAGTCGGGGGTGTTGACGTTGGCGATGTTCTCGGCGATCGAGCGCTGTCGCAGGGCCAGCCCGTCGAGTGCGCTGATGAGCGCGGAGGAGGTGACGGATTCGAGCACGGTGGTACTCCGGACGTTCGTGGGAGAAGCCGATCCGTGGCCAATCGTCGAGCTATCCGTGCTCGATGCCGACTATCGCGACACGCGACCGGTGCCGTAACCCCGTCAGCCCTGCACGTCGAGATACGCCGGCGCGTCGACCGAGACCGTCGGCACGCGCCGCAGCGCGGCGAGCTCCCTGGCCACGTTCGCGCGCGACACGGCGAGGCCGTCGATCATGAGCTTCTGCCGCGCGAGCACGGCCTCCGCGCGCTCGCGGAGCTCCTCCGGAACCGGTCCGGCGGGAGCGTCGAACGCGTCGTCGTCGAGTTCCCCGTCGGCGGCGTCAAGCGCTCGCTCGAACCGATCGAGAACGGTGAGCCAGGCGCGCAGGTTGTCGCTCACGGCGGTCAGGCCAGCGCGGATGCGCTCATCGCAGGAGCGGACGTCAGCTCGTCCGCGGCCTGACGCCACGCGTCGCGCAGCGGCGCGACGATCCCGCGGCACTCGGCAGTGGCCTCGCCGTCGTGCGACAGGTTCGCCGCGATCAGACGTCCGTTCAGGTAGGTGTACACGGCCCGCAGCTGGTCCGCACCGTCCCAGGCGTCGGTGAGTGTCTCGCTGAGCTCCGACACGATCCACTGCGCGTGCGTGAGGTGCGTGCCCGCGGCGACCCAGTCCTGCGAGGCTTGCGCCGCGGCGGCGCGATCGATGTCGACGAGCAGCCGGTCGTACAGCAGGATGAGCAGTCGCTCGGGCGAGGCGGAGGCGACCTGCTGCTCGAGGTACTGCTGCTTCGCGCGGTCGAGGTTGGTGATGGGCATCGTGGGATCTCCAGGGGTGCGGGAAGTCGGCCGGTCAGGAGGAGGACTTGGGGACGAGTCCGGCGAGCTGCGATTCGAGCCAGGAGGACTGCGACTGCATCTTCGACAGCTGCACCTCGAGCTGCGCGTACGTGCGCTCGAGAGTGGCCCGTCGCTGTTCGAGACGGACGTCCCACCGCTCGACCTGGGTCTTGAGCGTCTTGACCTCGGTCTCCTGTCCGGTGATGCGCTGGGTGAGCAGCCCGTCGTACTTGTCGGAGTACTGGTCGGTCACGCCCTCCAGGCGAGCGCCGACGGCGGAGAAGACCTTCTGCGTCGCCTGCGGATCGTCGGCCAGCGCCTTCGCGAACTTCTCGGGGTCGAAGGCGAGCACGCCCTTGTCGTCGATCGAGATGCCGATGGTCGAGGGCGACACGCCGTCGACCGGATGCTGCACGGCGTTGGCGAGCGCGCTGCGCAGGGTCCGCACGGTGCTGTCCCCGGTGAACACGCCGAGGGTCGTGGTCTCCCCCACCTTGCCGACCGTCGCCTTCGACCCGTTGTCGATGCGGGTGATGAGGGCCGCCACCTCCTTGATGAAGGCGGATGCCGTGGCCGACTGCGCTTTCGCGTCGAGGGCGACCGAGACCGTGACGGGATCGGCGCTGACCTTCGACACCGTGACCGAGATGTCCTCGCCGATGCTGATGGTGTTGCTCGCGCTGGTCAGGGTCTGCTCGGCGCTCGTGCCGGCGAAGAGGCGGATGCGGGCGTCGCTGCCCTGACTGATGACGGCGGCACCCGGCTCGGTCGACAGGTCGGTCGAGGTGCCGGCCTCGACGTCGGCTTCCGCTCCGCGGTGCAGCGCGAAGCGCGCGGGCTCGCCGGTCTCGGTGGAGGTGAGCTGGATGCGCGACAGGGGCTTGCCGTCGGCATCCACCCCCGCAGGGACCACGGTCGCTGAGACGCCGGCGTTCGCGGCGTTGATGGCGGTGGCGAGCTCCTGCGGACCCGTCCCCGCCGGCGTGATCTCGGTCTTCTCGCCGTCGGCGGCGACGAGTGTGAAGGCGCCTCCCCAGGCGGTCGCCCCGCCGGCGGCGGTGACGATCGAGTGCCGCACGGCGACGGCATCCACGACGACGCCGGTGGAGAACGCGCTGGCCTTCGGGCCCGCGGTCACGGTGACGCTCTCGTTCGACGAGGTCGCCGTGAAGGCGGCGAGCGAGCTCGGAGAGGCGGCCGTCTTCGCCTTGGCCATGAGTTCCTGCAGCGACTTGTTGAGGGACTGCAGGTTCGTGATGATCGTGCTGCGATCGGTGATCTTCGCGGTGATCTGGGTCTTCGGGATCGCGGCCACGTTCATCAGCGCGTCGATGAGCTCGCCGGTCTTGAGACCGGAGACCAAGCCGTCCAGCTTCATGGTGGTGTGCCTTTCGAGTGCGGAGCGCGGATCGGACAAGGGCGCCCGAGCGGAGGGAAGTCCGCCCGAGCGCCCCGTGCTCGATCAGAGCGTGCCCGGAGCCGAGCCTGCTCGATCAGTGCGTGCGCCAGAAGCGCAGCGGCTCAACGGAGCAGCTGCAGGACGCCCTGGCCCGACTGGTTCGCCTGCGCGAGCATCGCGGTGCCCGCCTGCTGCAGGATGTTCGAGGCGGTGTACTTGACCATCTCGGCTGCCATGTCGGTGTCGGCGATACGGCTCTTCGCGGCGGAGAGGTTCTCGGCCGAGACCTGCAGCGAGTTGATCGTCGACTCGAAGCGGTTCTGCACCGCACCGAAGCCGGCACGAGCGGTCGAGACCGCGGCGATCTGCGTGTCGATCGTGTCGATCGCGGCCAGCGAGGTCGCTGCCGAGGAGACGTCCACGCCGCCGATGGTGGCGCCGAGGGTCGAGAAGTTCGTCAGCGTGACGGCGATCTGGTCCTCCGTCGCCTCGGATCCCGCGCCCACCTGGAACGTCAGCGTGCCCGCGCTGTCGAGCAGCTTGATGCCGTTGAAGTTCGTGCTGGCCGCGACACGGGTGAGCTCGTCGCCCAGTGCCGTGATCTCGGTCTTGATGGCGGTGCGCGAAGCGGTGTTGTTCGAGTCGTTACCGGCCTGCACCGCGAGGTCGCGGACGCGCTGCAGGATGGAGTGCACCTCGGTCAGGGCGCCTTCTGCGGTCTGGATGACCGAGATGCCGTCCTGGGCGTTGCGGGCCGCGACATTCAGGCCGTTGACCTGCGAGCGCAGGCCCTCGGAGATGGCGAGACCTGCGGCGTCGTCAGCAGCACGGTTGATGCGCAGACCGCTCGAGAGCTTCTCGAGCGACTTCGACACGTCGTTCTGGTTGACCGACAGGTTGCGGTACGCGTTGAGTGCACCGACGTTGGTTGCGATCTGAAGACCCATGTTGTTCCTCCGTGGTTGTGGGGTCGGATGCAGGTCCGTCCGTGGCCCTGCACAGTCCACATTCGCGACATGCCCGTACCGCGTAACCGCGGCGGTGGAGGAATTTCCGGATGCCGGTCAGACGGCTGTCGCGAGTTCCGGCGTTCGCCCGGCACCGGGGCGGGCGGCGCCGAACAGCGCCTCGAAGAACTCGGCCTTGGCCTTGGTCGAGCGGTCTCCGGTCGACCCGTCCTCCCACGCCTCCATCGCCTCCCGCATGAGCGCGAGACCACGGGTGCGGAGCTTCGAGACATACGCGTGACTCACCGCGAGCTCTTCTGCGATGTCCTTGACCATGCGGTCGTCGAGGTAGATGCCGCGGATGACCTGCTGCATCGCCGCCGGGAGCGCACCCACGACGCGCGTGATCATGGTGCGCATCTCGGTCTGTTCGGCGGCGTGCTCGGGGAGGATCACGCTGTCGGTGAGGTCGGCGGCCTGGCGCCCGGACGCCGCGTCGAAGTGCTCCTCGAAGCTGGTCGCTCCGCGCACCATGTCGTCGAGCTGCATCATCTCGACGACGGCGTCGGCGTCGAGGCCCGACTCCTTCGCGAGCTGCGCGACGCTTGCGGGGCGCCCGGTGCGGGCCAGCACGGCCTCGGCGGCGAGCCGGACGCGTTCGATCTTGTCGCGGCCGCGCTCCCCCGCAGGATCCGCCCGGCGCATCTCCGACAGCATGGCCCAGTTGATCTGGCTGCTGGCGAAGGCTCCGAACGGGATGCCGCGTTCGGGGTCGTACGACATCGCGGCCCGCGCGAGACCAAGGCGCGCGGCAGAGAGCAGGTCGTCGAGATCGACGTGCACGGCCGACCTCGCCTTCTCCACCGCGAGGAACGTCGCCAGGGGCATGTTCTCCCTGGCGAGCTGCTCGGGAGTCGGGTGCGTCTGGGGGGAGGAGGCGGAATCAGCAGAAAAAGCAGATTGGCTCAGCAATGCGACTCCGTAGCTCTATCAACTGGTTTATCAGTGAAAATAGCACGAACCGCACGTGTTCGAAGAAAAAGTTTGCACGCCGGACGATCCCGCTCAGGGAGCGGGATCGCGCGGTCGTCGCGGTCAGGCGCGCGAGTCGCGCAGCTCTCCCCCGGCGAGCACGAGCGAGATGCCGCGCCGACCGCGACTGAAGGGCACGGAGATCACCGCGATCGCCACGACGAGCGCGCTGACGATTCCCACGACACCGGAGATCGTCTGGGCGGCATCGGACACCGGGTCCGGCAGCTGACCGAGCGTCGTCGCCACGGTGTAGGGCAGACCGACGACGCCCGCCCTCGCGAGGCGTCGTCCCAGCCCGCCACGGCCACCCGGCCAGTCAGGGGCGAGCCAGACGAGCCGCTGCCCGATCGAGGCCCCCGACGAGGTGACGGCCGGGAGCACGACGACGAGGATCACGGCGCCCACGCCGATCACGGTCAGCTCGGTCAGGTTCTCCGGCACACCGGGTCCCGATCCGCCGGAGAGGATGAGCTTGGGCACGAGCACCAACAACGAGACGAGAGTCACGGCGATCTGCACGGCGACCGCGTCGAGGATCATCCCGAACCAGCGACGCCAGACCGTGACCGGTCGCGGCTTCCCTCGCTCTGCGCGCAGGTTCTTCGCGCTCGGCATCCAGGCCAGGACGACCGGGGCGATCAGCACGCCGATCGCGGCGCCTGCGGTGTTCGCGATGAGGTCATCGACGTCGGCGACGCGGTAGGAGCACTCGAAGAGGCCCCAGACCCCCGTGAACTGCGTGGTCTCGATCGCCAGGGACAGCAGGGCGCCCCACAGGATCGAGACGACGGGGCCGCGATTCCAGTAGCGACGCGCGATGATCCCGAACGGCACGAAGAGAGCGACGTTGAGGACCACCTGCAGGGTGGCGCGGCTCGTGAGCGTGCGCAGCAGCGACGACCCTTCGGTCTCGCGCAGGATGTCGCCGATCGAGTGCCCTGGCACGAGCTCGAGACCGCCGCCTCCGGCCCCGCAGTTGGCCCGCACCTCGGGGATCGGGAGCAGGGTGTAGGCCACGAGGGCGACCGCGTAGACGCTGACCGCCGCCGCCCCCAGCAGGCGCCGGAACGACAGCGCACCGTAGCGCCGCACCTGGACGACGAGGATCGGCACGAGCACCGCGGCGAAGAGCAGACCCCCGCCGATGAGCCCGAACCACGCCTGCCACGTCCACCCCGCCATTCGCACCATCCTAGGTGCGGGCTGAGCGGACGGAATCCGACGGTGGGCCCTGCCGGGATCGAACCGACATATACGGTCTGAACGGGCGGAGCTCCTGCGAACACGCGATCTGCGGAGTTTCCGAGCGATCGAGACGCGTCGTCTCAAGAGCGACCCACACGGTGACTCGAGTCACCCTTTCGGGGTTCGCTGGGCGGCGATACCCTCAACTCATCGAACCGACGAGGGGACAGCCGAATGCCGCAGTTCAGAGGTGAGATCCGCGAAGACGTGCGTGACTCGAAGTCCGATTGGGCGCCGTTCGTGGAGCCACAGGCTGCGCCTGGTGCGCCGAACGTGCTGTTCATCGTCTGGGACGACATGGGCTTCGGGAGCTGGGATCTCTACGGAGGTCTGATCCGGATGCCGAACATGCGCAGGCTCGCGGACATCGGCGTGCGGTTCACCCAGTTCCATACCACCGCTCTCTGCTCCCCGACGCGAGCCGCGCTCCTCACAGGACGCAATGCGCAGAGTGTGGGAATGGGCACGATCGGGGAAGCCAGCGACGGTTTCCCGAACCTGTCGTGCCTGATCCCCGCAGACGATGCGTTCCTGTCCGAGATCCTGTCCGAGAACGGGTACAACACGTTTGCTGTCGGCAAGTGGCACTTGTCCCCGGCCGCGGAGATGAGCATGGGTGCGTCCAAGCGCACCTGGCCGCTGTCCCGAGGTTTCGATCGCTACTACGGCTTCCTCGGCGGGCTGACCGATCAGTGGTACCCCGATCTCACTTACGACAACCATCCGGTCGATCCGCCGGCTCTCCCTGCTGACGGGTATCACCTGTCGAAGGATCTCGCGGACCGTGCGATCGAGTTCATCCGGGATGCGCGCGTCACCGCGGCCGAAAAGCCGTGGTTCACGTACTTCGCTCCGGGGGCCGGTCACGCACCTCATCATGTGTTCACGGAGTGGGCGGATCAGTACAAGGGCGAGTTCTCGATGGGATACGAGAAGTACCGCGAGGTGGTCCTCGCGAACCAGATCGCCGCCGGCATCCTGCCTCCAGGCGCGCAACTACCGCCGATCAACCCTTACGCAGACGCGACGTCCGGTGACGGAACTCCGTGGCCCGCGTCCGACATCGTGCGCCCGTGGGATTCACTCTCTGACGGCGAGAAGCAGCTGTTCGAGCGGCAGGCCGAGGTCTTCGCCGGGTTCGCGTCCTATACGGACGCACAGGTGGGTCGCCTCCTCGATTACCTCGAAGAATCCGGTCAACTCGACAACACGGTGTTCGTGGTGTTGTCCGACAACGGCTCGAGCGCTGAAGGCGGCCCGTCAGGATCAGTGAACGAGAACCGCTGGTACAACGGCATCCCCGAGAACCTGGAGCAGAACCTCGCGCTGCTTCCCGAGCTCGGCTCCGAGTCGACCCACCCGCATTACTCGAACGGGTGGGCGATGGCGTTCAACACGCCCCACAAGCTGTACAAGACGAACGCGTCGTTCGAGGGCGGTACCGCCGACCCGATGATCATCGCGTGGCCGAAGGGCATCGACGCGCGGGGCGAGGTGCGTGAGCAGTACCTCCATGTCACGGACATCGTCCCGACGGTGCTCGACCTCCTCGGCATCGAAGCACCGACGACGGTCAAGGGCTACCCGCAGAAGCCGCTCGAGGGCGTCAGCTTCCAGCGGGTGATCGGCGATGCCTCCGCTCGCGGCGATAAGAGCGAACAGTTCTACTCCATGCTCGGCACACGCGGAATCTGGAAGGACGGATGGCACGCCTCGACCGTGCACGCTCCCGCCCCCACCGGGTGGGGCCATTTCGACAAGGACCGCTGGGAGCTCTTCCATCTGCCCGACGACCGCAATCAGCTCCACGACCTTGCGGGCGAGCACCCCGAGAAGCTCGAGGAGATGAAGCAGCTGTGGCACACGCTCGCCACTCAGTACAACGGCTATCCGCTGGACGACCGCAACCCTCCGGAGCTGTTCGCCATTAAACGCCCCAACCCCATGGAGGGTCGAACGTCTATGACTCTGTATCCCGGCGGTGCGGTCGTACCGGAGCGCAGCGCCGTGGAGATCATGGGTCGCTCGTTCACCATCGTCGCCGAGCTCGATATCGACAGCGATCCGGAGGGCATCATCTACTCCATGGGTGCTCGCTTCGGAGGGCACGCGCTCTTCGTGCAGCACGGCCGCCTCACTTACCTCTACAACTGGCTCGGTGAGTCGGAGCAGGTCTTCACAGCACCCAACCCGCTGCCTTCGGGGCCAGTGCGAGTGGGCCTGACCTACATGATCGAGGGCCGAGACGGCACTACCCCGCATGGCACCGTGCAGCTCCACGTGAACGACGACGTCGTGACCTCCGGCCCTATGAAGTCGCAGCCGGCTTACTTCACGCTGGCCGGGGAAGGCGCAACGGTAGGCCGCGAGGTCGGACAGCCCGTGTCCGCGCGCTACGAACCGCCGTTCGCCTTCACCGGTGGGACCATTGATCGCGTCGTGGTCGACGTCTCGGGAGAGGACTACTCGCACGCGGAGACGCTCCTGCGGGGGATGTTCGCGCGCGACTGATGCCGGGAGTCCAGACGCCATGATCCGCATCGAGGGGGGCGAGTTCCTCATGGGCGCGGAAGGATTCTCGCGCGACGAGGAGCCGGTCCACCTCCGTATGGTCCACTCGTTCGATCTCGACGAGCATCCGGTGACGAATCGTGAGTTCGCAGGCTTCGTCGACACCACCGGATACGTCACGGTCGCCGAGGAGCCTCTGAACGCCGAGCTGTTTCCCGCTCTGAGCGCGGACGAACGGGAACCCGGCGCAATGGTCTTCACCCCCACCTCCGGCCCGGTGGACCTGAGCGATTGGCGGCAGTGGTGGCGCTGGCAACCGGGGGCAGACTGGGCTCACCCGTTCGGCCCCGGCTCCGGCATCTCCGACCTCCTGGATCATCCGGTCGTTCAGGTCGCCTACCGCGATGCCGTCGCTTTCGCGACGTGGGCCGGCAAGCGGCTCCCCACCGAAGCGGAGTGGGAGTACGCCGCACGCGGTGGCCTCGACCGCGCCGTGTACGCATGGGGTGACGACGAGTTCCCCGACGGCGAGCTCATGACCAACCGGTGGCAGGGGGATTTTCCGTATCGCAACACCGGCGCGCGCGGGTGGGTGGGGACCTCGCCTGTGGGATCCTTTCCGCCCAATGGCTACGGCCTTGTCGATATGACGGGGAACGTCTGGGAGTGGACGAGCGACAGATACACCACACGACACATCCCGCCCGGCTTCACTGTGCCGGACGCCGGGCATCGGGTGAGCCTGCTGGCACCCATGCCGCTCCTCGACCCCGAGGGCCGCAGAGTGCTCCGTGGAGGGTCGCACCTCTGCTCCCCTGACTACTGCCTGCGCTACCGGCCGGCGGCACGCTCTCCGCAGAGCGACGACACCGCGACGACGCACATCGGCTTCCGCTGCGCGCGCGACGTGCCGTGATCGCCGCAGGTACCTGCCTGCCTCAGAAGAGCGCGATGCCTTTGCCGATGTTCATGGGGCCGAGGGCGAGAAGGAGCACGGCCATGATCACCGTGTTCTCCTTCTCGAGCCACTCCCGTACGGCAACCAGCCTTCCGCCGAGCCGATCGGCCGCGAGCAGGTAGGCCAGTGCGGGCACGACGACCGTGGAGGCAGCGATCACGGTGAAGCCCGCGATCGCGATCGCGGCGCTCCCGACGGAGATACCCGGCGTCCCGATCGTGATGCCGGCGGTCGCCGTCATCATCGTGTTCTTCGGGTTCACCGCGGCCAGCAGGGCACCGAGACCGAACGCCCCCGGGAACGACATCCGGTCGATCGCCTGCATCCACTTCGGTGGCGCCTTCGACGACGAGGAGGCACCGCGATGCCGCATTTGCGCGATGCCGAGACCGATGAGCAGCGCGCCGAATACCAGGTGGATGACTCCCTGGACGGGCTTCGCAGCATCCGGGTCCGCGGCCGGGATCGCTGTACCGATCAGCGTGAAGAGCGTCACGGCGACGACGATTCCGAGCACCCACCCGACAACGAACCCGACCGCTGCCGTCCGGGCAGAGGGCGACAGCAGCATGAGGATGATCGCGATGATGGGAATCGGACTGATCGCCACGCCGACCGCGAGGGGAAGGATGCCGCCGAGCACGTCCGTCATCATCGGTTCTCCGTGCTTCTGAGCGCGGCCACGGCTGCGCGGTTGGTGGTGAACAGCACCTCGTCGGAGATGATGCCGAAACGTCGTAGTCTCGCCTCCGCACCCGGGCGCACGCGACTGAAAGAGAGGTCTACATCGTGGTCGTGAAGCCATGCGCGGAGCGCGGCGAACGATTCCGCTGCCGTCACATCGACGTCGGTGACCGCCTCCATATCGACGATCAGATGATGGACCTTCGAGGACTCGGTCGAGACCGCGGACTTCACCGCCTCAGCGAACATGTCCGCGTTGGCGAAGAACAACGGCGCGGCCATGCGGACGACCACCACTCCCGGTGCGGTGACGGCGCCGGGCGCCGCACCGTCGACAAGCGAACCCGCGGGATCCCCCGATTCAGACAGGACATCGATAGGCGGACGCGCCGCTCGGCGGGCGAGATTGATCAGAGCGAGCACGAACGCCACGATGATGCCGGGGATGGCGCCGACGAACAGGGTCACCAGGAAGCACACGGCCGCCACCGCGAACTCGAAGCGATCCAGCCTCCAGAGTGCGACCAGTTGGCGCCCGCCGAGAAGCGGCAGGATCGCGACGCCGACGACCGCGCCGATCGCAGGCGAGGGGATGTCGGTCAGCAGCGCCGTTCCGAACAGGAGAAGCAGGAGCGTCCCGACCGCCAGCACCAGCGACGGCACCTGCGTGCGCGAGCCGGCCTGATCCATCGCAGCGGTGCGGGACGTGGATGACCCGATGGCGAAGCTTCCGCTCGCGCCCGCAGCGATGTTGCCGAGCCCGAAAGCGAGCAGATCGCGATTCGGGCTCGTCCGGTAGTGGTGTCGGTCCGAGTAGGAGCGAGCGACAAGAAGCCCCTCGGCGACGGTCACCATCGTCAGCGCGATCGCCGATGGGACGAGCGACAACCACTGCGCCCACTCCAGCATCGGCCAGGTCAGCACCGGAGGTCCCGCAGGTACCTCGCCGAGGACGTCGACACCCGCGTTTTCAGCGTCGGTGAGCACCACTGCCGTCGTCGCGCCCACGAGAACGATCAGGGCCCACGGGACGACAGGCAGCAGCCGTCGCCCCAGGAGCAGTATCGCCACCGAGACCGCGGCGATCATCACGGACCAAGGATTCGCGGTCAGCACACCCGATACCAGCGCGATCACCTTCGCCCCGAACTCGGCGCCGGAATCGATCTTCACCCCCAGCATCTTCGCCACCTGGGAGATCAGGATGTCCAGCGCGAGCCCACCGACGAAACCGATCAGGATCGGCTTCGAGAGAAAATTCGCCAGAAACCCGAGACGGAAGAAGGCCAGGAGCAGGAACATACCCCCGCAGATGATTGCCTGCGCCATGGCGAGGGTCGCATAATCCTCCGAGCCCGCGACGGCGAGCCCGCCGACCGACGATGCCACCAGCGCCGCTGCAGCCGCGTCGGGTGACGCCACGACCTGACGCGACGAGACGACCAGCGCGTACACGACGGTCGGCACGACAAGCGCATAGAGCCCGGCTGATGCCGGGAGGCCCGCGATCTGCGCGTACCCGATGTTCAGTGGCACCGCGATCGCTGACAGCGTCACGCCGGCGAGGAGCTCGCGCGCGAGATTTTTTCGGGTCAGCCCCGCGAGCGGGCGCTGCATCATGCCTCCGGGGGCACTGTCGGTCAGCCGTAGAGACCGTGAGCGAACGAGATGTCAATCAGCTCAGCCATCGTCTCACCCTCCGTCGGAACGGGACTGCTCGATCTCGCCGACACTATGATCGCGCGCTGGCTCCGTCAAGAGAAGGCGCCAGCAAGGGCATCACGCCGATCTCCAGACGTTCGCTTTCGCCCACTCTCCCATGGACTACGCGATGAGACAGATGAGCTCGGGATCCGCTGGCGGCCGGGCGAAAAGGACCGGGAGTCGGCGTGTCTCGTTTCGACGATCGATTCCTAGGTGGGCCCTGCCGGGATCGAACCGACGACATCCACGGTGTAAACGTGGCGCTCTACCAGCTGAGCTAAAGGCCCTGGTGCCCTCAGTGTATCGGCAGACGGATGCGCACCGATGTCGTGGAAGAGGGATAGGCTGAGGGCGGCACGCGTTGTGAACAGCCGACAAGGCTGCCCGCGTCGCTTCCCGTTTCCTTGGCATGACCTGCCAGCATGACGAAAGGCTCCCCCGTGACTGTGCACGACCAGGATCCGTACTCCCAGGGCAACCTCGACAGCGATCCGGAAGAGACGGGCGAGTGGCAGCAGTCCCTCGACGAGCTCGTCGAGGCCAAGGGCCACGGCCGCGGGCGCGAGATCATGCTCAGCCTGCTGAAGCGCTCCAAGGAGCTGCACCTGAGCGTGCCGATGGTCCCGACCACCGACTACATCAACACGATCGCGGCCGAGAACGAGCCCGAGTTCCCCGGTGACGAGGAGATCGAGCGCCGCTACCGCGCGTGGATCCGCTGGAACGCCGCGGTCACCGTGCACCGTGCACAGCGGCCCGGCATCGGCGTCGGCGGTCACATCTCCACCTACGCGTCCTCGGCGGCGCTCTACGAGGTCGGCTTCAACCACTTCTTCCGCGGTGCGGACAACCCCGGTGGCGCCGACCAGATCTTCATCCAGGGCCACGCCTCCCCCGGCATCTACGCCCGCTCCTTCCTCGAGGGTCGCCTCACCGAGCAGCACCTCGACGGCTTCCGTCAGGAGCAGTCGCGCGCCCCCTTCGGCATCCCCTCGTACCCGCACCCGCGGCAGATGCAGGACTACTGGCAGTTCCCGACCGTGTCGATGGGCCTCGGCCCGATCAACGCGATCTACCAGGCCATGTCGAACAAGTACCTCGAGAACCGCGGCATCAAGGACACCTCGTCCTCGCAGGTGTGGGCGTTCCTCGGCGACGGCGAGATGGACGAGATCGAGAGCCGCGGCCAGCTGCAGGTCGCCGCCAACGAGGGCCTCGACAACCTCAACTTCGTCATCAACTGCAACCTGCAGCGCCTCGACGGCCCCGTGCGCGGCAACGGCAAGATCATCCAGGAGCTGGAGTCGTACTTCCGCGGCGCCGGCTGGAACGTCATCAAGGTCGTCTGGGGGCGCGAGTGGGACGACCTGCTCGCCCGCGACACCGAGGGCGCGCTCCTCAACATCATGAACCAGACGCCCGACGGCGACTACCAGACGTACAAGGCAGAGTCCGGCGCCTACGTCCGTGAGCACTTCTTCGGCAAGGACGAGCGTGCTGCGGCCCTCGTGTCCGACTACTCCGACGAGCAGATCTGGCACCTCAAGCGCGGCGGTCATGACTACCGCAAGGTGTACGCGGCGTTCAAGGCCGCGGCCGAGCACAAGGGCCAGCCCACGGTCATCCTGGCGAAGACGGTCAAGGGCTACGGCCTCGGACCGCACTTCGAGGGCCGCAACGCGACCCACCAGATGAAGAAGATGACGCTGGACAACCTCAAGACGTTCCGCGACACGATGCACATCCCGATCACGGATGCGCAGCTCGAGGAGAACCCGTACCTGCCCCCGTACTACAACCCGGGACCCCAGGACGAGACGATCCAGTACATGCTCGAGCGCCGCAAGTCGCTCGGCGGCTTCCTCCCGGAGCGCCGCTCGACGCACGTCGGCCTCTCGCTTCCCGACGACTCCGCGTACGCGCTGCCCAAGAAGGGCTCCGGCACGCAGGAGATCGCCACGACCATGGCGTTCGTCCGTCTGCTGAAGGACCTGCTGCGCACGAAGGAGTTCGGCCACCGCATCGTGCCGATCATCCCCGACGAGGCGCGCACGTTCGGTATGGACGCGTACTTCCCCACGGCCAAGATCTACAACCCGAACGGCCAGCACTACACGTCGGTCGACCGTGAGCTGCTCCTCGCCTACAAGGAGAGCCCGCAGGGTCAGATCGTGCACGTCGGCATCAACGAGGCCGGAGCACTGGCCGCGTTCACCGCCGCCGGCACCTCGTACGCCACGCACGGCGAGCCGCTGATCCCGATCTACATCTTCTACTCGATGTTCGGCTTCCAGCGCACCGGCGACGCCCAGTGGGCGGCGGGCGACCAGATGGCGCGCGGGTTCATCATCGGCGCGACGGCAGGGCGCACCACCCTCACGGGTGAGGGCCTGCAGCACGCCGACGGCCACTCGCACCTGCTCGCGTCGACGAACCCGGCGACGGTGTCGTACGACCCGGCCTACGGCTACGAGATCGCGCACATCGTGCGCGACGGTCTCGAGCGCATGTACGGCGGCAACCACCCCGACCCGAACGTCATGTACTACATGACGGTCTACAACGAGCCGCTCGTGCAGCCGAAGGAGCCGGAGGACGTGGATGTCGACGGCATCGTGCGCGGCATCCACCGCGTCTCCGTCGGCGAAGGCGACGGACCCCGCGCGCAGCTGTTCGCGTCGGGTGTCGGTCTCCCCTGGGCTCTCGAGGCGCAGGAGCTGCTGAAGAAGGACTGGAACGTGATCGCCGATGTCTGGTCGGTCACCTCGTGGACCGAACTGCGCCGCGACGGCCTCGCCGCCGACGAGCACAACTTCCTGCACCCCGAAGAGGAACCCCGCACGGCATACCTCACGCAGAAGCTGCAGGGCGCCGAGGGTCCGGTCGTCGCGGTCAGCGACTTCATGCACGCCGTGCAGGACCAGATCCGCCCGTGGGTGCCGAACCGCTACGCCACGCTCGGTGCCGACGACTTCGGCTTCTCCGACACGCGCGCCGCCGCTCGCCGCTACTTCAAGATCGACGGACCGTCGGTCGTGGTGCGCACGCTGCAGTCGCTCGCAGAGGAGGGCACGGTCGACCGCTCGCTCGCCGCGCAGGCGATCGAGAAGTACCGCCTGCACGACGTGAACGCCGGCACCAGCGGCAACGCAGGCGGCGAAAGCTGAGCCATCGGTGACAGGATCGTCTCCTCGCGGCATGGACAAGGCCGCGACACTCACGTGGTTGCGGCGGATCTCCGGCGACATCGCCTCGGTGACGATCAAGCGCCTGGAGGACACCCTCCCATGGTACGCCGACATGCCACCGGCCCGCCGCTCTGCGGTCGGGCTGGTGGCGCAGGCCGGCATCACGTCGTTCATCCAGTGGTACGACGATCCGACGTCGACCCCGTGGATCGCCGCAGACATCTTCGCCGCCGCTCCGCGTGAGCTGCTCCGCAGCGTGAGCCTGCAGCAGACGCTGCAGCTCATCCGCGTCACGGTGGAGGTCACGGAGGAGCGCGTCGCCGGCAAGGGCGAGGATCTCCGCGAGGCGATCCTGCTGTACTCCCGCGACGTCGCCTTCGCGGCCGCCGATGTGTACGCGCGCGCCGCCGAGGCGCGCGGCCTGTGGGACGCGCGCCTCGAAGCCCTCGTCGTCGACTCGATCCTGACCGGCGAAGCCGACGAGGAGCTCCCGAGCCGCATCGCCGCCCTGGGCTGGCACGGTCACGGCGAGGTCGCGGTGCTCGTCGGCACGACTCCCCCGCAGTTCGACGTCGATCTCGTGCGGCGCACGGCGCGCAAGCTCGCCGTGGACGTGCTCATCGGCGTGCAGGGCTCCCGTCTCGTCCTCGTCATCGGGCGCGCGCGGGTGCCCGGCCAGGAGACCGAGGACGAAGAGCTGGGCTTCGAGGAGATCGCCTCGCGCCTCGAGCCCTCCTTCGGCCCCGGCTACGTCGTGCTCGGACCGGCCGTCGCCGCCCTCGTCGACGCCAGCCAGAGCGCCAGGGCCGCACTCGCCGGTTTCGCCGTCGCGCGCGCCTGGCGCAGCGCACCCCGCCCCGTCGAGGCGGACGACCTGCTGCCCGAGCGGGCGCTCGCGGGCGATCCGCTCGCCAAGCAGACCCTCATCGAGCGGATCTACCGTCCGCTGCAGGCTCACTCCACCGATCTCGTGACGACGCTGTGGAGCTACCTCGACAACGGCCGCTCCCTCGAGGCGACGGCCCGTGAGCTCTTCGTGCACCCGAACACCGTGCGCTACCGGCTGAAGCGGGTGAGCGAGGTCATCGGGTGGGATGCCACGGGACCTCGCGAGGCGCTGATCCTGCAGACCGCTCTGATCCTGGGCTCGATCGGCGCGGCCGACCAGGTCCGTCGCCGCGCTCCGCTGCGTCGTCCGTCGCGCTGATCTGACCATCCTCCCGCCGGCCGCTGTACGCCACTCACAACGGTTCGGCGGAAACTTGTGATGGATCATCCACCGCTCGCGGCGGATCGTTGGCAGACTTGGGGATGTGATTGTCGTCGTATGCCCAGGACAGGGCTCGCAGACCCCCGGTTTCCTCTCCCCCTGGCTCGAGCTGGACGGCGTGGCTGACACCGTCGCCGCGTACTCCGACGCCGCAGAGGTCGACCTCCGCCTCCATGGCACCGAGTCGGATGCCGACACGATCCGCGACACGCGCATCGCGCAGCCGCTGATCGTCGCGGCATCGCTGGTCGCCGCGGCGGCGTTGGAATCGCGCGCGGGTCGCCGCGCCGACGGCGTCGCCGGCCACTCGGTCGGCGAGATCGCCGCTCTCGTCGACAGCGGCGTGATCGACGCCGAGACGGGCATGCGTCTGGTCGGCATCCGGGGTCGCGCGATGGCGGATGCCGCGGCGCAGACCCCCACCGGGATGAGCGCCGTCCTCGGCGGCGACGAGGACGCCGTGCTCTCCCGCCTCGGCGAACTCGGCCTCTCCCCCGCGAACTACAACGGCGGCGGTCAGCTCGTCGTCGCCGGCGGACTCGACGCTCTGGCGTCGCTCGCCGCGGAGCCCGTCAAGGGCACGCGCGTCATCCCGCTGCAGGTCGCCGGAGCGTTCCACACGGCGTTCATGGCGCCGGCCGTCGAGGCGCTGCGCGACGCCGTGTCCGCCGTGACCCCGGCCGACCCGTCGATCCCGCTGTGGACGAACCGCGACGGTACCGTGGTCGCCGACGGCCAGCAGGCGCTCGACTACCTCGTCGACCAGGTCTCGTCGCCCGTGCGCTGGGATCTGTGCATGGCGTCCTTCGCCGAGCAGGGCATCACCGGACTCATCGAGCTCGCCCCGGCCGGTGCTCTCACCGGGCTCGCCAAGCGCGGACTCCGCGGCGTTCCGACCGTCGCCGTCAAGACCCCCGAAGACCTCGACGCGGCCGTCGCGCTGCTGAACGGAGAAGCCGCATGACCGCCACGCTGACCCAGCTCACCGGTCCCGCGTACACGCGCATCTACTCGTACGGCGCTGCCCGCGGCGAGAACGCCGTGCCCAACGACGACCTCATCGGTCCTATCGACTCGAGCGACGAGTGGATCCGTCAGCGCACCGGCATCGTGACCAGGACGCGCGCGGGCAAGGGCACCGACGCGATCGACCTCGCGACCACGGCGGCCGCGGAGGCGATCGAGAAGTCCGGCGTCCCCGCCGACCAGGTCGACCTCGTGATCGTCGCGACCATCAGCAACCCGAAGCAGACGCCCTCCGTCTCGGCCATCGTCGCCGACCGCGTGGGAGCGAATCCCGCGGCGGCATACGACGTCAACGCCGCGTGCGCCGGCTACGCCTACGCGGTCACCCAGGCGGACGCCCTCATCAAGGCCGGAGCGGCGCGCTACGCCCTCGTGATCGGCACCGAGAAGCTCTCCGACATCGTCGACCCGACCGACCGCAGCATCTCCTTCCTGCTCGGCGATGGGGCCGGGGCCGCCCTCATCGGCCCGAGCGACACGCCGGGCATCGCGCCGGCCGTCTGGGGTTCCGACGGCTCGAAGGCCGAGGCCGTCGGCATGAACGGCACTCTCACCGACTTCCGCGACGGCGAGGTGCCGTGGCCGACCCTCCGCCAGGAGGGGCAGACCGTCTTCCGGTGGGCTGTGTGGGAGATGGCGAAGGTCGCCCGCGAGGCTCTCGACAAGGCGGGCGTCGGCCCCGACGACATCGCCGCGTTCATCCCCCACCAGGCGAACATGCGCATCATCGACGAGTTCGCGAAGCAGCTGAAGCTGCCCGAGACGACGGTGATCGCCCGCGACATCGAGACGACGGGCAACACGTCAGCGGCATCCATCCCCCTCGCGAGCCACCGGCTCATGGCCGAGCACCCCGAGCTGTCGGGCGGACTCGCGCTCCAGATCGGCTTCGGCGCCGGTCTCGTCTTCGCCGCCCAGGTCGTCGTCCTTCCCTGAGAACACGCCGACCTTCCCTAGACTGTTCCACGGTTCCGAAATCAACCCCGTAAGAAAAGGAAGACCACCATGGCTTTCACCAACGATGAGGTCCTCGCGGGCCTCGCAGAGCTCATCACCGACGAGACCGGCATCAACGCCTCGGAGGTCGCTCTCGAGAAGTCGTTCACGGACGACCTCGACATCGACTCGATCTCGATGATGACGATCGTCGTCAACGCCGAGGAGAAGTTCGGCGTCACCATCCCCGACGACGAGGTCAAGAACCTGAAGACCGTCGGCGACGCCGTCAACTTCATCGTCGCAGGCCAGGAGTAATCCGCTCAGGATGCCACCCCCGCCCTCGCGGGGCGTGGCATCCTCTGCCTTGCCCACCCTCTGTTCGATCCGCCTGACAAGGAACCACACATGACCAAGCGCATCGTCGTCACCGGCATCGGTGCCACGTCCGCCATCGGCGGCACCGCCCCCGAGAACTGGACCAATCTGCTGGCCGGAGTCTCGGGCGCCCGCACGCTCGAGCACGACTGGGTCGAGCAGTACGACCTTCCCGTGACCTTCGCCGCCGAAGCCTCCGTCCGCCCCGAGGAGGTGCTGCCCCGTCACGAGGCCAAGCGCCTCGACCCCTCGTCGCAGTTCGCCCTCATCGCGGCGCGCGAGGCCTGGGCCGACGCCGGATCCCCCGAGGTCGCGCCCGAGCGCCTCGGCGTCGACTTCGCCACAGGGATCGGCGGCCTCTGGACGCTCCTCGACGCCTGGGACACGCTGCGTGAGAAGGGCCCCCGTCGCGTGATGCCGCTGACGGTGCCGATGCTCATGCCGAACGCCGCGGCCGGAAACCTGTCGCTGCAGTTCGAGGCACGTGCCTATGCTCAGACCGTCGTGAGTGCATGCGCCTCCAGCACCGAGTCGCTCATCCACGCCTACGACCACCTTCAGGAGGGGCTCGCCGACGTCGTGATCGCCGGTGGCACCGAGTCGGCGATCCACCCGATCACCATGGCCGCCTTCGCCTCGGCGCAGGCGCTCTCCCGCCGCAACGACGACCCGTCGACGGCCTCGCGTCCCGGCGCTGTCGACCGCGACGGCTTCGTCATGGGCGAGGGCGCTGCGGCGCTCATCCTCGAGACCGAGGAGCACGCGAAGGCTCGCGGCGCGAAGATCTACGGGTACGTCCTCGGCGGCTCGGTCACCGCCGACGCGTACCACATCACCGGCAACGACCCCGAGGGCAACGGGGCGGCCCGCGCCGTCACGCAGGCTCTCGAGGGCGCCGGCGTCAGCGCCGACCAGGTCACCCACATCAACGCCCACGCGACGTCGACCCCGGTCGGAGACCCGAACGAGTACGTCGCACTGAGGAAGGTCTTCGGCGACCGGATCGATGAGATCCCCGTCTCCGCGACCAAGGCCTCGACGGGCCACCTGCTGGGCGGTACCGGCGCGCTAGAGGCGATCTTCTCGATCCTCGCGCTGCGTGATCGCGTCGCACCGCCGACGATCAACATGACGGAGCCCGATCCCGCCGTGCCCTTCAAGCTCTCGGGAGAGGCGCAGCCCCTCGGCGACGGCCCGCAGATCGCGATCAGCAACTCCTTCGGGTTCGGCGGCCACAACGCCGTCGCCGTGTTCGCCGGCACCGACTGACCTCGGACCACGCGAAAGCGCCGTGCTGCTCTGCAGCACGGCGCTTTTTCCGTGTGGTCTTCTCTAGAGCGCGGCGAGCTGCCGCGAGCGGACTTCGCGCAGTCGCGTGCACCACGGCAGGAACAGGCCGACGAGCGGTCCGACGCCGAAGGCGAAGAGCACGGTGCCGACCCCCACGGGCCCGCCCAGGAGGAGTCCGACGAGGAGCACGCTGCCCTCGATGAGGGTGCGCACGATCCACACGCGCCAGCCGGTGCGGCGCACGAGTCCGGTCATGAGACCGTCGCGGGGGCCCGGACCGAAGTCGGCGGCGATGTACAGCCCGGTTGCGAACGCGAGGAGCACCAGGCCGGCCACGAACATCGGGGCGCCGATCCAGACCGACGGGGGCGCCGGGACGAGCGCGAGCGTGAGGTCGGCGCTCGGACCGATCAGGAGCGCGTTGAGCAGGGTGCCGAGTCCGACGCGCTGACGCAGCGGGATCCACAGGATGAGGACGAGGATCGAGACCAGCACGGTGACCAGGCCGTACCCGAGCCCGGTGCTGCCGGACACTCCGAGCGCCAGGACGTCCCACGGCGCCACACCGATGCCGCCCCGCACCATGAGTCCGAGCGCGACGCCGTAGAGGAACAGGCCGACGAGCAGCTGGCCGAGACGCTCGGCGAGGTCGCGGCGGCTCGTCGCGGCGATCGGGAGGAACAGCGAACGGAGGTGCATGAGACCATCGTGGACCCGTCACCTCACCGCAGAACGGGTCCACTCAGCGCAAAGTGGCCTGGCGATAGCGGTCCACTTCGCGGCATGCTGGAAGCATGACATCTCGACTCGTCAGCCTCCTCGGTGCCGACCAGGTCGCCGGGAGCACCGCGCGGGAGCTCGCCGACCGTATCAGGGCCCTCGTCCTGGACGGCCGGCTGACCGTCGGAGAGAAGCTGCCGAGCGAACGGGCGCTGGCCCTCGAGATCCGTCGGTCGCGATCGACCACCACCCGCGTCTACGGCCTGCTGGAGGACGAGGGCTACGTGTCGCGGGTGCACGGCGGCGGCACCCGGATATCGCTGCCGCGCGACACCTGGACGCCGCGCGATGCCGACGACCACGATGCGATCGACCTGTCCATCGCATCCATGGACTCCACGCCCGGGCTCTACGACGCCACGGTGCGCTCGCTCCCCCGCCTGGCCGCGCTGCGCGGTACCAGCGGGTACTCCCTCCGCGGACTGCCCGAGCTGCGGGATGCCGTGGCCCAGCGCTTCAGCCAGCGCGGCCTCCCGACCGACGCCGACCAGATCATCATCACTTCGGGCGCCCTCAACGGGCTGAACCTCGTGCTGGCCGCGATCGGGCGCCGCGGCGAACGGGCGCTCGTCGAGCAGCCGACGTTCCCCCATGCGCTCGAGGCACTGCACCGGCACGGCTATCGGATGCTGCCGACCCCCGTCGACGTCGAGGGCTGGGACGAGCGCCACGTCACCGAGACCATCCTGAGCGGACGACCGCACGTCGCCTACCTGATCCCGGACTTCCACAACCCGACCGGCGCGACCCTTCCCGACTCCGCCCGCGAACGCATCGCCGCGACCGCTCGCAGCGCGGGCACGATGCTGATCGTCGACGAGACGACAGCCGAGCTCGACATCGACCGCGGATGGGCCCCGCTGCCGTTCGCCGCCTCGAGCCCGGAGGTGGTGACCCTCGGCTCGATGTCGAAGATCGCCTGGGGCGGTCTGCGGCTCGGCTGGATCCGCGCCGACAGGTCGCTGATCTCGCGGCTGCTCGCGACGCGCCCGTCGTTCGAGCTCGGCACGGCGCTGCTCGAGCAGTGCATCGCCGTCGAACTCCTCCAGGACATGCCGGCGTTGACCGCACACGTCCGCACGCGGCTGTGCGACGGTCGAGCAGCCGTCGCCGCGGGCCTCGACGAGATCGACGGTGTGACGATGCCGTCTGCTCCCGGCGGCCTGTCGGTATGGCTCGACCTCGGCGCGCCGGTGTCGACCGAGCTCTCGCTCGCCGCCCGGGAGCGCGGACTCATCCTCCCGCCCGGGCCCCGCTTCGCGACCGGTGGAGTCCTGGAGCGGCACGTGCGCGTGCCGATCACCCTGCCGCCCGACCGCACGACCCTCGCGATGCAGCGTTTCCGCTCGGCGTGGGAGGCCGTGACCGCCGGTCGTGCACCGCGGCTGACCGAGATGTCGCACGCCGCCGTCATCTGACGCAGACGAGGACCCCGTCCCTGGAGGGGCGGGGTCCTCGTCATCCGGAGGGGGATACGCCTTCTCAGCGTCCGGGAGAGATCACCGGCATCCGATACTCGCGCCTCCCCGCTCCACGTCTGTGCGCCTAGCCGACCTTGTGCAGCCAGACGACGCGCGCGTCGTCGCTGGCGTGACGGAAGGGTTCGAGCTCCTCGTCCCAGGCAGATCCGAGCGCGATGTCGAGCTCGCGCTGCAGTTCCGAGGCGCTCCCCGCGGCGATCTCCATCGCGTAGCGGATGCGGTCCTCGCCGATGACGATGTTGCCCGCCGCATCCGTCTGGGCGTAGTGGATGCCGAGGTCGGGGGTGTGCAGCCACCGTCCGCCGTCGCTGCGGGGCGTCGGATCCTCCGTGACCTCGAAGCGCAGGTGCTCCCAGCCGCGGATCGCGGTCGCGAGGGCAGCTCCGGTACCGACCGGTCCGTCCCAGTAGAACTCGGCACGGCGTGCGCCGTCGAGCACAGGCTGGTCCGACCAGTCGAAGTTCACTGCACGACCGATAGCGCGTCCCACCGCCCATTCGAGGTGCGGGCAGAGCGCGCGAGGTGCGGAGTGGATGAACACCACTCCGCGTGCGTACGTCGTCGCCATGATCTCTCCGTTTCATCAGGTGCGTCTTCCCCAACGACCTGACCACCGAGAGAGCGGCGGTTCTATGCGGTTATGCGCCCATTCTCGCCCAGAGACGAGGAAATCACAAGCGTGTCATTCGTACGACGAAGGCCCCGGTCACACGACCGGGGCCTTCCGACCCGTTCGGGCCCGTTCAGACGAGGATCACGCCTCGCTCATGGTCTGCTTGACCTGCTGGCCCTTGGCCGCGTAGTAGGCGGCGCGAGCGGCGTCGCGGCGTGCCTGCTCGGCGTAGCCGGCCTCGAGCACATCCTGCGGCACCTCGACGTTCGGGACGTCCTGAGTGCCGTGGTACTTCTCGATGTACGCGTCGAGCTCGGGGCCCGAGGTCCACGACGTGATGAGGCAGTAGCGCGGCTCGGTGCCGACGTGCGTGGCCGCGTGCCACAGACGCTGCGTGTCGACGATCAGCTGAGCGCCGGCCGGCAGAGCGATGCGGTACTCGATGCTCGGGTCGGTGCGGTTCTCGCGCAGGACGAAGAAGCTGTCCTTGTCGTCGGTGAGGTTGAAGAACCCGCGAACGACCCAGCCGGTGCCGTCGGGGTTCAGACGGTTGTTGTCGTCCTGGTGAAGGTTGTAGAGGCACTCGCCGTACGGCGTGGGCTGCAGCTCGATGACGCGGCAGCGGCCGACGTTCGCGCCGGGCTCCTGAGCGCGACGGGTCAGGTTCGGAGCCTTGGCGGTCTGCGAGTCGATCCAGACGCCGTCCTTGTCGGTGCGCGGCGGCTTGTGGTTCCAGAAGCCGTTGCACTCGATCTCACCCTTGGCGCTCGCGAGCGGTGCGAAGCGGGTGTCGCCGGACGACTTCCAATCGTTGTACTCGATGTCGAGCCACTCCTTGGGGTCGAGCTCCTGGTTGTAGCTGTCGAGAACGACGAAGCCCTTGTCTTCGAGCGCCTTGGACTTGATGTATCCCATGATCTGAGTCATGTCCTTTCATCGGGGGCCAGCACGTTTTAACAGGCCCTGATAAGGCAAGCCTAACAGCGGGTCGCGGAGCGCCAGCCGAGGGCCGCCGTGAATAAGCGAATAGACTGAATCGGGCGCCTGGCGACTCCACGGCGACCGGCGTCATGGGAGGGCGAGACATCAGCATGAGCACTGCGACCAACGTCGAGGCGACAGCTGTCAACACGATCGAATGGCTCGCAGCGGACTCCACCACCATCGTCGTGCCGGTGTACCAGAGGCAGTACCGGTGGGACATCGGCGGCTGCGAGCAACTCCTCGCCGACGTCCGCGCGGTCGCCGCCGAGGACGACTCGCACCGGCACTTCATCGGCTCGATCCTCTCGGCCGCGGACGACTCGGATGCCGACACCGACCTGGTCCTGATCGACGGGCAGCAGCGCATCACCACCCTGATGCTGCTCGTCGCCGCCCTGCAGCACGCGGTGCGCGACACCGACCCCTCGCTCGCGGCGGAGCTCGCCCGTGTGCTCGTGCGGCCCGACGATCCCGACCGTACGAAGCTGCGGCCGCACGACGCGTGGGCCGACCTGTACGAGTCGGTCGTGCTGGAGCGCGGCGACAGCACGGAGCGCGAGTCGAGGTTCGACGACAACTACGCGTTCTTCCGCAGCCAGGTCCACGCCGACGAGGCGGCGGCGATCTGGCGCGGCCTGCGGCGGCTCGAGCACGTGTCGATCACGCTGGGCTCGGGCGCGAACGCGCAGCAGATCTTCGAGAGCCTGAACTCGACGGGTGAGCCGCTCCGCGATCACGAACTCATCCACAACTACATCCTGATGGGGCTGACCCACTCGGAGCAGCTCGACGTCGAGGAGCGCTTCTGGCTGCCCATCGAGCGGCACACGGGCGAGACGATCGGCGCCTTCTGGCGGCACTACCTGGTCATGACGACCGGGCGGGAGGTCGCGGCGAACGGGGAGCACGGGGTCTACAGCGCGTTCCGGCAGTCCTTCCCGCGCGTCGACGTGGAGCACCTGCAGGCGGATGCCGAGGTCTGGCGCCACTACGCCGAGATCTACGGCATCCTGCTCGATCCCTCGCTCGAGAGCGACCCCGAGATCGCGCGGCAGCTGGGCTTCGTCAACACGTTCGGGCGCGCGGCGTACCCGCTCGTGCTGAGTGCCTACAGCGACCACGCGCGAGGTCTGATCCCCCGCGACGAGCTCATCCTCACCCTGGAGCGGATCCAGGCGATGTATTTGCGGCGGACCCTCGTGAACCTGCCGAACGAGCGCCTGGTCGCCCGACTCTGCCGTGCCCGCCTCTCGGGCCCGGACGCGCTGGAGCGTGCTTTCGCGCGCATCACGCCATCGGACGAGCGGGTGAGCGCGGTCCTGAAGTACAGCGAGCTCCCCCACCCCGCGTACGTGCTCGGGCGACTCGAAGGCGTGGACGACACCGCCGACTTCGATGTCGAGCACATCGTCCCGACCGTCCCGAGCGACGGTTGGTCGGGCGACGGCCACCGCGAGTGGATCGACTACTCCGACGATGAGCGGAACGCGCACCGGGCACTCGCCCCGACGCTCGGCAACCTCACGCTGCTCGAGCAAGCGCTGTCCGAGCGTTTCTTCGGCGAGTCCTACCCCGTGAAGCGCGCCTCGGCGTACGCGAGGAGCGCTGTGCCCGAGACGGCCGCGCTGCAGGAGACCGAGACCTGGGGGACGGCGGCCATCTCGCAGCGCACGGTCCGGCTGACGTCCGATCTGCTCCGTATCTGGGCGCGTCCTGCTCTGCCTGAGATCGACGACGACGGCCTGACCCCGATCCTCGACGCTGTGCGGCGACGCGGCTGGCCCGCCGGGTGGGAGCGAGAGTTCGAGTACGTCGAGTACCGGGGTGAGCGCTGGGAGGTCTACGACGTCAAGCACCTCTTCAACCGGGTCTTCCGTCGGGCCTGGACCGACACGCGCGATGCCGCGGTCGCGTACTGCGCGGCTCACGGCGGACCGATCTACGATCAGACCGCATGGAAGGGTCAGTGGGACCGGCTCGACGACACCCACCACCTCTACATGGGCTGGGACTCGAATTACATGATGAGCGCCGTCCAGGGCGTGCTCCAGGAGGCGGGCATCGCCTCGGAGGTCTTCGTGAAGTACTCCTACATCGGGAACGTGATGTGACATGACCGGCACCACCACCATCCACCGCCTGCTCGACCTCGCGATCGAGGAGCACACCCTGACCGTCCCGCTCGTGTGGGACGATCCGGCCGACACCCGCACGATCGACATCTTCGCGCGCGTGGTGACCAGGGACGGCGGGGACTCTCGCCCCTACCTCGTGTACCTGCAGGGCGGACCGGGGCACGAGGCTCCGCGCCCGTTCCACTCGTCGACCGCGCCCGCCTGGCTCGACGAGGCGCTCGCCCACTACCGCGTCGTGATGCTGGATCAGCGCGGAACAGGACTGTCGACGCCCGTCGGCGACGACGATCTGAGCCGCGGCGCCTCCGCCGTCGCGGAGTACCTCACCCACCTCCGCGCCGATTCGATCGTCCGCGACTGCGAGGCGATGCGCGAGCACCTGGGCGCCATCACCTGGAGTGTGCTCGGACAGTCGTTCGGCGGATTCACGACGCTCGCCTACCTCTCGACCGATGCGAGCTCGCTCGCCGACGTGTTCATCACCGGCGGGCTCAGCGCGGTCGGACGCCACCCCGACGACGTCTACGCGCTCTGCTACGACAAGATGCGCGACGCCTCGGAGCGCTATTACCGGCGGTTCCCCGAGCACCGCGACCGCATGCGTCGCCTGGTCGATCATGCCGACGCCGGGGACATCGTCCTTCCCGACGGCGAGGTCGTGTCGCGCTCGCGGCTGCGGTCGGTCGGGTCGGCACTCGGCATGAACGAGGGGTGGCAGACGCTCTGGTCGCTGCTCGAACGCGATCACCGGTCCAACGCCTTCCGCTACGACCTCATGAACGCGATGCCGTACGGAGGTCGCAACCCGCTCTACTTCGTCTTCCACGAGTCGAGCTACGCCGACGGACACGCGACGCGGTGGTCGGCGGAGCGCACCGAGCCGGACGACTTCCGCGACGACGTCACCCTCTTCACCGGCGAGCACATCCGCCGTGACTGGACGGAGACCGTCCCGGCGTTCCAGCCGTGGCGCGAGGTGGCGCTCGAGCTCGCCGAGTTCGAGTGGCCGCGCCTGTACGACCGTGTGGCGATCGAGACGTCCGGAGCCACGGGTGCCGCCGCCGTCTACGCGAACGACGTGTACGTGCCGCTGGAGTTCTCGCTGGAGACGGGTCGGCTGCTTCCGGGCGTCGAGCTCTGGGTGACGAGCGAGCACGAGCACAACGGCCTGCGCTCGGGTCCGGTGCTCACGCACTTGATCGATCTCGCCCACGGCCGGCGCATCCGCTGAGGATCATCCCGTGGGCGGATGCTGCTGACGGCGGGGTCGCCTAGCCTGGTTCCATGGCCGAGACGGTAGGGATGCTTCTGACGATCGCGATCGTGCTGCTGGTCGTGATCGCGATCGTCGTCGTGATCGTGGCCGTCTACTCGCGGATGCCTCTCGAGCGCAAGTACGAGGGCCCGGGCGGAGGGCTCGGCGGTTCCTTCGACGCCGTCTGGATGCCGTCCGCGCACGACGCCGGCGTCGAGCGGGATCGTCAGACGAAGCGCACGGCACCGGCTCCCGTGGCGGGCGATCCGCCCGACGGCATCCGCGGCGACCGCATCACGCTCGATCTCTGACGGAGACCGCCGGTTCGGCGCTCGCCCCGGACACGACGAAGGCCCCGGTTCCGAGGAACCGGGGCCTTCGTCGTGGCGATGTCGTTACTTGGACGAGCCGCCGAAGCCCTTGAAGCGCTGGTTGAACTTCTCGACGCGACCGGCCGAGTCCATGATGCGCTGCTTGCCCGTGTAGAACGGGTGCGAGGCCGAGGAGATCTCGACGTCGATCACCGGGTACTCCACGCCGTCCAGCTCGACGGTCTTGTCGCTGGTCACGGTCGAACGGGTGAGGAAGGTCTCGCCCGATCCGAGGTCGCGGAAAACGACGGCCTTGTACTCGGGGTGAATGTCAGTCTTCATGGGATTCCTTAGCTACTGCCCTGGATTGTGCCAGGGACGAGGGAAGTCTGCGGTGCCGAACGCACCAAGGATCGATTCTAACAGGAGTTGAGCGCAGTGAGTAACCCGGCGATCAGGATGCCGCGCGGGCCGCGTAGCGCCCGTCTTCACTGCTCAGCGTGATCGGCATGCCGAAGGTCTCGCCGAGCGCCTCAGCGGTGAGCGTCTCGGCGATCGGCCCCGCTGCCACGACCGAGCCGTCGCGGATCAGCAGCACGTGCGTGAACCCGACGGGGATCTCCTCGACGTGGTGGGTGACCATGAGCATCGCCGGCGTGGTGGGCGACGAGGCGTACCCGCTGAGCAGCGCGAGCAGCTCCTCGCGGGAGCCGAGGTCGAGCGAGGCGGTGGGCTCGTCGAGCAGCAGCAGCTCGGGGTCGGTCATGACGGCGCGCGCGATCTGGACGCGCTTCTGCTCTCCGTCGCTGAGGGTTCCGAACGTGCGGTCGGCGAGGTGATCGAGCCGCCAGTCTCCGAGCACGCGCAGGGCACGGCGCTCGTCGATGTCCTCATAGCTCTCGTTCCAGCGGCCGAGCACCGAGTACGCGGCCGTGAGGACGGTGTTCAGCACGGTCTCGTCGCGCGGGACCCGCTTCGCCATCGCCGACGACGCGAAGCCGATGCGCGGTCGCACCTCGAACACGTCTGTGCGACCGAGGGTCTCCCCCAGCACGGTGACGGTCCCCGAGGTCGGGTGCATGAGCGTGTCGGCCAGCTGCAGCAGCGTGGTCTTGCCCGCGCCGTTGGGTCCGAGGATCACCCACCGCTGATCGTCGGCGACCTGCCAGGTCACGTGATCGATGATGTTGCGCCCCTCGCGGCGCACGACGACGTCGGTGAATTCCAGAGCGCTCGACATGCCCTCCAGCCTATCGGCTCAGGCGGTCAGCTCCGCGTAGAGCGCGCGCGTGGTGTCGGCGATCGCGGCCCAGCTGAAGTCGCTGCGTGCGCGCTCCCGCCCGGCGTCGCCGTACTCCCGTGCACGCGCCGGATCCGTCGCCACCTCGGTGAGCACCGCGGCCAGGTCGGAGACGAAACGGTCGGGGTCGACGGGTGTGCCCGTGCCGTCCTGCACCTGGTCGATCGGGACGAGTCGTCCCGTCACCCCGTCGGCGACGACCTCGGGGATGCCGCCGGTCGCGGTGCCGACGACGGCCGCACCGCAGGCCATCGCCTCGAGGTTGACGATGCCGAGGGGCTCGTACACGGAGGGGCAGACGAAGGTCGTCGCGGCGGTCAGGATGGCCGAGAGCTCTTCGCGCGGCAGCATCCGCTCGATCCACACCACACCCTCGCGGGTCTGCTGGAGCAGGCGCACACCCTCCTGCACCTCGGCCATGATCTCCGGGGTGTCCGGCGCGCCGGCGCACAGGATCAGCTGGACGTCGGGCGGGAGCATCGCGGCTGCGCGCAGCAGGTACGGCAGACCCTTCTGGCGGGTGATGCGTCCGACGAAGACCACAGAAGGACGGCTCGGATCCATCCCGATGGACTGCAGGAACGCGTCGTTCTGCACGGGGTGCCACTTGTCGACGTCGATGCCGTTGTGGATGACCCGCACTCGGGCGGGGTCGACAGCCGGGTAGCTGCGCAGGATGTCGGCGCGCATCCCCGCGCTGACCGCGATGACGGCGGCGGCGTTCTCGTAGGCAAGCTTCTCGATGCCGCTCGACACCGCGTAGCCGCCCCCGAGCTGCTCCGCCTTCCAGGGGCGCAGCGGCTCGAGACTGTGCGCGGTGAGCACGTGCGGGATGCCGTGCAGCTGCGACGCGAGGTGCCCGGCGAAGTTCGCGTACCAGGTGTGGCTGTGCACGACGTCGGCGTCGGAGATGGCTGCGACGATCTCGAGGTCGGTGCCGAGGGTCTGCAGGGCCGGGTTCGCCGCCGAGAGGCCGGACGGGGTCCGGTAGGCGAAGGTCCCCGGCTCGTCGCGCTCCCCGCCGAACGCGCGGACGCGCACGTCGACATCGCGCCGCAGTGCCGTCACGAGCTCCGCGACGTGCACGCCGGCACCTCCGTAGATCTCCGGCGGGTATTCCTTCGTGATCATTTCGACGCGCATGCCTAGACGCTAGTGACTCACTTGTCCAGATGCTAGTTCCGCGAGGCGCGCGGCATCTATGGTGGGTGCATGTCAGCACCAAAGAAGGTCTTCGGGATCATCCTCGCCGGTGGCGAAGGCAAGCGACTCATGCCGCTCACGGCCGATCGCGCGAAACCCGCCGTCCCCTTCGGCGGACAGTACCGCCTGATCGACTTCGCGATCTCCAATCTCATCAACTCGGGTCTGCGGCAGATCGTGGTGCTCACGCAGTACAAGTCGCACAGCCTCGACCGGCACATCTCGCAGACCTGGCGCATGTCGGCTCTCCTCGACTCCTATGTCGCCTCGGTGCCGGCGCAGCAGCGTCTCGGCAAGCGCTGGTTCTCGGGGTCGGCCGACGCGATCCTCCAGAGCATGAACCTGCTGAACGACGAGAAGCCCGACATCGTCGTCGTGATCGGCGCCGACCACGTCTACCGGATGGACTTCCGTCAGATGCTCGACGCCCACATCGAATCGGGAGCGAAGGCGACCGTGGCCGGCATCCGCCAGCCGCTCGCGATGGCGTCGCAGTTCGGTGTGATCGACGCCGACACCGAGACCGGACGCATCAAGCAGTTCCTCGAGAAGCCGACCGACGCAACCGGTCTCGCGGACTCCCCGCACGAGGTGCTGGCGTCGATGGGCAACTACATCTTCGACGCGGACGCACTGATCGCCGCCGTCGAAGCGGACGGCGAGTCCCCCACGTCAGGGCACGACATGGGCGGCGACATCGTCCCCTACTTCGTCGACCGCGGCGAGGCCGGGTACTACGACATGAAGCAGAACGACGTGCCGGGCTCGTCGCCGCGCGATCGCTCGTACTGGCGCGACGTGGGTACCATCGACTCCTTCTTCGACGCGCACCGCGACCTCATCGCGACGCTGCCGATCTTCAACCTGTACAACATGGAGTGGCCGATCCACTCGCAGGCGGTCAACTCCCCGCCCGCGAAGTTCGTGCGCGACTCGGTGGGGCGCATCGGCAACGCGATCGATTCGATCGTCTCGCTCGGGTCGGTGCTGTCCGGCACACACCTGGAGCGCAGCGTCGTCGGGCCGTGGACCCTCGCCGGCGGCGGGTCGACGATCACGGACTCCGTGGTCTTCGACCATGTGCAGGTGGGCGCGGGCTCCCGGGTGCATCGCGCGATCCTCGACAAGAACGTCATCCTCGCGGACGGCGCGACGGTGGGCGTGGATCGTGAACGAGACCTCGCCCGCGGCTTCACCGTCACCGACTCGGGCATCACCGTGGTGGGGAAGGGCGTCTTCATCGATCGGTGACGCCGGGCGACGCCCGGTGCGGAGCGCGCTGCCGCGCTCGGTAGGCTCGTCGGGTGACCGCCGCGCGCTTCCTCGTCGTCCTCGATGCCGATTCCACCCTCATCCGCAACGAGGTGATCGAGTTGATCGCCGACGAGGCGGGGCGACGTGCCGAGGTGCGGGCCGCGACCGAGGCCGCGATGCGCGGTGAGATCGACTTCGCTACCAGTCTGCGCTCTCGGGTCGCCGCGCTCGAGGGCGTTCCCCTCGCGCGGCTGGACAGGGTGCGTGCACGAGTCGAGCCGACGCCGGGTGTGCACGAGCTGACCGCAGCCGTGCATGAGCGCGGCGGTGTCGTCGGCGTCGTGTCGGGCGGATTCCACGAGATCCTCGACCACGTCGCCCCTCAGCTCGGCGTCGACCGCTGGCGGGCGAACCGCCTCGCCGTGGCCGACGACGCCCTTGCGGGTGTCGTGGACGGCGAGATCGTGGATGCCGCGGCCAAGGCCTCGTCGCTGCAGGAATGGGCCGACGAGCTCGGGGTCCCCCGTCACGCCACCATCGCGATCGGCGACGGCGCGAACGACCTGCTGATGATGGGCGTCGCCGGGCTCGGTCTCGCCTTCAACGCGAAGCCCGCAGTGCAGGCCGCGGCGAGCCTCGTGATCGGGCCGCAGGACCTCGCCGAGGTCATCCCGCTGCTGCCGTAGCGGATGTCGGAGGCCCGGTCTATCGTCGGGCCATGGACATCATCCTCATCCCCGGGCTGAGGCTCGACGCCTCCAGCTGGAACGACGTGACCGCCGAGCTCGAACGCGCCGGCCACCGTGTGCACGCGCTCACCATGCCGGGGGTCGGAGCCCCGGCATCCGAATCCGCCGACATCGGCATCTCCGACTGGGTCGCCGCGGGCGTCGCCGCCGTCGACGACCTCGCCGGACCCGTCGTGGTGGTCGGGCACAGCGGCGGAGGAAACGTCGCGTGGGGTGTCGCAGACGCTCGGCCGGATGCCGTGTCCCGCGTGATCTTCGTCGACACCGTCCCACCTCCGTCGGGCTTCGGCATCAGCGAGTTCGAGGTCGTCGACGGCGTCGTGCCCTTCCCCGGGTGGGACACCTTCGACGCCGATGACGTCGCAGACCTCGACGAGCACACTCGCGCACGCACGGCTCCCCTGACCAGGAGCGTCCCCGCGCGCGTGCCGACAAACGACATCGTGCTCGAGGGCGGTCGGCACCGGGTGCCCGTGACTCTGCTGATGGGCGGTCTCGATCAGACCTCGCTGGAGGCGCAGCTGGAGAACTGGGGCCCCTACGCCGCGGAGTTCCGGGCGATCACCGACGCCGAGGTCGTGAGGATCGGCTCGGGCCACTGGCCGCAGTTCTCCGTGCCGAGCCGCCTCGCGGAACTCATCGACGCGGCGGTCACGCGTAACCGGTGACGCTCGTCCGTCGTCAGTGACCCATCCCGAGTCCGCCGTCGACCGGGATGACGGCGCCGGAGATGTATCCCGCGTCGTCGCCGGCGAGCCAGGTGACGACGCCGGCCACCTCGTCGGGCGTCGCGAAGCGCCCGGCCGGGATACTCGCCTTGTACTGCTTCTGCGTGTCCTCGGGCAGTTCCGCGGTCATGTCGGTCTCGATGAAACCGGGGGCCACGACATTCGCCGTGATCCCGCGCCCGCCGAGCTCGCGGGTGAGGGAACGCGCGAACCCGACCAGCGCGCTCTTCGACGCCGAGTAGTTGACCTGCCCGGCCGAGCCGAGCAGTCCGACCACGCTGGAGATGAGGATGACGCGACCGAACCGCGCGCGCAGCATGCCCTTCGAGGCACGCTTGACCACGCGGAAGGTACCGCCGAGGTTGGTGGCGACGACGCTGTCGAAGTCGTCCTCGCTCATGCGCAGCAGGAGGGTGTCCTTCGTGATCCCGGCGTTCGCCACGACGATCTCGACCGGACCGAGCTGCTGCTCGACCTCGGTGAACGCGGCGTCGAGGGCCGCGGCATCCGTCACGTCCGCTCGCACGGTGAGCGTGCCCTCCGGCCCCTCGCCGCTGCGGGCTGTGACGGCGACGCGATAGCCGTCACGGACGAACCGCTCGGCGATGGCGCGGCCGATGCCGCGGTTTCCGCCGGTGACGAGGACGACGCGATCAGTACTCATTTCCCACTCCAGATCTGGCCGCGCAGGGTCGACGGCCGGGTCGCCAACGATCCTATCCGTCGCCCCTCGCGGGGCGTGGCCGCGTGTTTGACAGAACACCGGTGTGACTGGAACGCTGAACGCGACGAAAGGCATGCCCGTGAGCGACGACAACCACCCCTCCGGCGTACAGCCGACTCCCCCGCCGCCTCCGGCGGCTCCGCCTGCGCAGCCGTCTCAGCCGCCGCAGCCCCACGGTGCTGCGCCCGTGTATCCGCCGGCTCCCCCGTACTCCCCGGCCCCGTCGTATCCGTCGTCCACTCCTCCTCCGGCGCAGGCGTACCCTGGCGCAGTTCCGACGGTGGGCGCTGTACAGCCCTACGGCGCTCCTCCGCAGCAACAGCCGTACGGAGCCGCCTACCCCGCGTCGATCTACCCGGCATCGCGTCCGACGAGCGGGCTGGCGATCACGTCCCTCATCTGCGGCATCGCCGGCCTCGTCCTCTTCTGGGCGGTCATCCCGCTGATCGCTTCGATCGTCGCCGTGATCACCGGTCACATGGCGCTCCGTCAGACCAAAGCCGACCCGTCCGTCGGCGGTCGTGGCATGGCGTTCGCCGGCCTCATCATGGGGTACGTCATGGTCGCGGTCCTCGCGATCGGTATCGTCACGACCGTCATCAGCTTCCTGTTCCTCGGGGCGTTCACGATCCCGTTCATCTTCTCGTCCTGAGCGACCGCGGAGCGCGGCCGGACGGCGGCCTGTGAAGTGAGCCCTCGGCCCCGTAGCGGCGTAGGCTGGACTCATCGTGAAGAACAAGCGACTGGTCCCCGCTGTCACCTCCCTGCCGCAAGCGCCGCAGGTCGAGGCGGACCACCGCGTGCGTCGCTACGCGATCACGATGACCATCCGCATCGTGTGCTTCGCGCTGATGATGTTCGTGCAGCCGTACGGCTGGTACACGTGGGTCTTCGCGCTCGCGGCAGCAGTACTCCCGTACATCGCCGTCGTGTTCGCCAACGCCGGCAGCGACAGCACCGAGACGACGGCGGAGTCACCCGTGCAGGAGCTGGAGGCACCGGCTCCCCCGCCGACCGTGGTCGAGGAGACCGGCTCGGACCCGTTCGTGATCACGATCCACGAGAGCCGCAAGGGCGACGCGTGAGCGAACTGCAGTGCTCGCGTGCCGGCTGCCGGGACGCGGCGGTCGCTCAGGTGGTGTGGCGCAATCCGCGCATCCACGCTGCCGATCGTGAGAAGATCTGGCTGGCGTGCGCCGAGCACGTGGAGTTCCTGCGCGACTATCTCGCCGCCCGCGACTTCCCCGTGACCGTGCGAGACGGAGTTCCCTCATGAGCGCGCGGATGCTGCGATGGACCGTGTACGTGCTGATCGCTATCGGGTTCGCGATCGCCTGCGCGTTCCTGTCGAACTGGCAGTTCGACAGGAACGAGTCCCGGGCTGAGCAGATCGCACTCGTCGAGAAGAACTACGACGCCGAACCCGTCCCGCTGGCCGACCTCATCGGCACCGACGGTGAACTCGACCGCGGTGACGTGTGGCATCCGGTAATCCTCCGCGGAGAGTACCTCGCCGACGAGCAGCTCCTCGCCCGCAACCGGCCGCATGGCGGCACGAGCGCCTACGAGGTGCTCGTCCCGTTCCGCGACGTCGACGGCCGCGTGTTCATCGTCGACCGGGGGTGGGTGCCGCCCGGCGAAGGCGACTCGCCCGACGCCGTCCCTGCGCCGCCCGATGGCCAGGTCGAGGTCGTGGTGCGTCTGCGTCCGAGCGAGCAGTTGCCGGCATCCGGCCGCGGGGCTCCCGAGGGCCAGGTGCCGACGATCCACGTCCCCTCCATCGCGGACATCGTCGGCGGCGACGTGATCACCACCGCATACGGCCAGATCGTGAGCGAGGATCCCGCGGGCCGAGGAACACTCGGCGGCTTCGAGTCGCCCACCGACGACCCGGGGCCGCACCTGTCGTACGCGATCCAGTGGATCCTGTTCGCCCTCATGGGCTTCATCTTCATCGGCTACATCATCCGCACCGAGATCGTGAAGCACCGAGAGGAGCTCGAGGGAGCCCCCGCCACCGACAAGAAGCGCCGCAGGCGGGACGCCGACGCCGACGTCGAGGACGAACTGCTCGACGCGCGCTGAGCGAGGTCGCGTCCGCCCGCTCAGTCGACAGTGACGGTGTGCGACCAGCCGGACTCGGCCGGCACATAGACGACACGGGTGTGGCGGCGGTCTCGTGATCCCTGCCAGAACTCGATGCGATCGGGGACGATGCGCCAGAGCACCCAGTCCCCGTCGGCGACGCGCGCCTGGGCAGCCTGTGACCGAGCCGCAAGATCGGCAGCGCTCTCCTGAGCCGTCGCTTCCTCGACTCGACCGCGAACCCGGACGGCGCGCACCTGCGGCTGCCACCAGAAGTTGAGCGCTGCGGCCGGGGCGGCGCCGAGCTGCGCACCTTTCCGGGAGGACCGGGTGCTCGCGATCGCCCATCCGCGCTCGTCGACCCGCTTGAGGATGAGGGTCCGTGCGTCCGGCACCCCGTCGGCATCCACCGTCGCGAGCGTGGCGGTGTGCGGCTCGGGCACCGCCGCGGCATCCGCCGCCTCCATCCACTCGGCGAAGAGGACGACCGGATCCTCCGGCAGCGCGTCGAGATCCCATTCAGGCGCGTCACCGGTGAGGGCGTGCCTGCCCCGAAGCCCGTCGTTGAGCCTGGTGTCGAGCGTCGAGTCGTCGTGGGTCACGGTTCGAGCCTAGGACACGCGTGGACCCGACGACCGAGCCGGTCAGGCCAGCTCGATGAGCTCCTGATACTCCTGGTTCCAGATGTCCTCGACGCCGTCAGGCAGGATCAGCACGCGCTCGGGGTTGAGGGACTGCACGGCTCCCGGATCGTGCGAGACGAGCACCACGGCGCCCTCGTAGTGGGCCAGCGCCCCGAGGATCTCCTCGCGGGACGCGGGATCGAGGTTGTTGGTCGGCTCGTCGAGCAGCAGCAGGTTCGCGGACGACACGACGAGCGTCGCGAGCGACAGACGAGTCTTCTCGCCACCCGAGAGAACGCCGGCCGGCTTCAGCACGTCGTCTCCCGTGAACAGGAACGAGCCGAGCACCTTGCGCGCCTCGGTCTCGGTGATGTGCGGCGCAGCCGACACCATGTTCTCGAGAACCGAGCGGTTGACGTCGAGGTTCTCGTGCTCCTGGGCGTAGTAGCCGACCTTGAGGCCGTGTCCCGGTTCGAGCTGACCCGTGTCGGGCTGGTCGACGCCGGCGAGCATGCGCAGGAGCGTGGTCTTGCCGGCACCGTTGAGGCCGAGCACGACGACCTTCGAGCCGCGGTCGATCGCGAGGTCGACGTCGGTGAAGATCTCGAGCGAACCGTAGGACTTCGACAACCCGGATGCCATGAGCGGAGTCTTGCCGCAGGGCGCGGGCTTGGGGAAGCGCAGCTTCGCGACGCGATCCTCCTGACGCACGTCGTCGAGTCCCGCGAGGAGCTTCTCGGCACGCGCGATCATCTGATGCGCGGCAGCGGCCTTCGACGCCTTCGCACCGAATCGCGCAGCCTGCTGCTGCAGGGTCGTCGCCTTCTTCTCCGCGTTCGCGCGCTCCTTCTTGCGGCGCTCCTCGTCGGCGGCGCGCTGACGGAGGTAGTTCTTCCAGTTCATGTTGTACGCGTCGATGACCTGACGGTTCGCATCGAGGTAGAAGACCCGGTTGACGGTCTCGCCGACGAGCTCGACGTCGTGGCTGATGACGATCAGTCCGCCCTTGTAGTTCTTCAGGAACTCGCGCAGCCAGACGACGCTGTCGGCGTCGAGGTGGTTGGTCGGCTCGTCGAGGATCATGGTCTCGGCATCCGAGAAGAGGATGCGGGCCAGCTCGATACGACGGCGCTGACCACCGGACAGGGTCTTCAGCGGCTGGTCGAGGATGCGGTCGGGCAGCGAGAGGTTGTTGGCGATCGAGGCGGCCTCGGCCTCCGCGGCGTATCCGCCCTGGCCCTCGAACTGCTCGGTCAGACGCGCATAGCGCTTCATGGCCTTGTCGGCGACGGCGGGGTCGTCCGATCCCATCGCCACGGTCGCCTCCGCCATGCCGAGGGCGAGACTGCCGAGCCCGCGGGCGTCGAGGATGCGGGTGCGCGCGAGCATCTCCGGGTCGCCCGAGCGCGGGTCCTGCGGCAGGTAGCCCAGTTCACCCGAGCGCGTCACGTTCCCGCCCGACGGCAGCACGTCTCCTGCCAGCACCTTGGTGAGCGTCGTCTTGCCGGCCCCGTTGCGGCCGACGAGTCCGATCTTGTCGCCGTCGCTGACGCGGAACGACACGTTCTCCATGAGGAGACGTGCGCCCACGCGGATCTCGAGGTCGTGCACGGCAAGCACAGCGGATGTCCGTTCGTCAGAGGGGAAGTCGGCCGAGCGGCCAGCCTCCCAGTATAGATCGCCGCGCTGGGAGCACCCGCCGCGTCCTGACAGCCTGCGGATCTCACTCTGCAGGGTGAGACGGTCGATACTCGGGAGTGATGACCTCGACGGTGCGGCGTTCCTAACCTGCACAGGTGGACGTCATCAACGAGCTCATCCTGCACACCGTCGCTTCTCCGTGGCTGTACCTCGTGCTGTTCGCCGTGACCGTGATCGACGGGTTCTTCCCACCCGTCCCGAGCGAGACGGTGCTGGTCGCCGCGGCGGCGGTCGCTGCCTCCACGGGCGCCTGGTGGATGCTGGTGCCGCTCGGTCTCATCGCGGCGATCGGCGCCGCGATCGGCGACAACGTCGCGTTCGCGATCGGACGGTCGATGGGGACGACGCGCTGGGCGTGGATGCGACGGCCCCGGGTCGCCGCCGCGTTCGCCCACGCCGAGCACGCCCTCGACCGTCGCAGCGCCTCGCTGATCCTGGGCGCACGCTACATCCCGGTCGGTCGCGTCGCCGTCAACATGTCGGCCGGTGCTCTCGGGTTCGCGTGGCGCCGCTTCCTGCCGCTGAGCCTCGTCGCCGGCGCGAGCTGGAGCGCACTCAGCCTGGTCATCGGGCTCGTCGCGGGCAGCTGGGTCAGCGACCAGCCCCTGGTGAGCGCGGGCATCGGCATCCTGATCGCTCTCGTCCTCGGCCTCGTGATCGATCGGATCACGGCGGCCCGCCGTCGCCGCGCGCCGGTCGCGCACCTGGCAGGATGAAAGTCATGGCACGGGATCGGCAGCGCACGGAGCGCCCGCGTCTCACCCGCCGCGTGGTGGTCCTGTCACTGCTCGGCGCCGCGTCGGTCACGCTCTACGCCACCCTCGTGCCGCTCGCGGCCGTCCTCTACGGCACTCCCCTGCCCCTCTCGTTCATCCTGGCCGCCGCGGCCTGCGGCGCACCGCTGCTCGCCATCACCCGGCCGCGCTGGGCGATCGCCCTCTCCACAGCGGCCTCGTTCGCACTTCCCCTTCTGGTGCCCGGCGAGCTGGCGACCGAAGCGCCATGGCCCTGGTCGGTCCCGGCACTCCTCGCCTTCGTGCTCACCGTCAGCGTGGTGACGTTCCAGCACGGCGCACGACTCGGAGCCTTCCCCCTCGTGATCGGTGCGCTGGCGTCGCTGACGGCGCCCTTGCTGCGTTCGGAGGTCGTCTCGAGCGCTCCCGTGGCGGCGAACGTCACGGCGAACCTCATCGTCACGGCCTCGGTCGCCACCGCCGCCTACCTCATCTCCGCCCTCGTCGCCGGCCGGCTGCGCGTCGCGGCTGAGCTCACCAGGGAGCGCGAGCACTCGGCTCTCGAGGAGTCGCGGCGAGCCCTCGTCGAGGAACGCACGCGCATCGCGCGCGAGCTGCACGACGTGATCGCCCACAGCATGTCGGTGATCCAGGTGCAGTCGTCGACCGCGCGCTATCGGCTGCCCGAGCTCGACGAGGCCGCGGTCGCGGAGTTCGAGAGGATCGCGGCCACCGCCCGCTCGTCGCTGACGGAGATGCGGCGGATGCTGGGAGTGCTGCGCACCGAGGATCAGACCGTCGAGCTCGCACCTCAGCAGCGCATCGACGACATACCGGCTCTCGTCGACACGATCCGCCGCGCCGGGGTGACCGTCGGCCTGGAGATCACGGGCTCCGTCGCCGACGCACCGCAGGCGGTGCAGATCGCGGCGTATCGCATCACCCAGGAGGCTCTGAGCAATGCCGTCCGCCACGCGCACGGAGCGGCGGTGACGGTGCGCCTCCAGGCGGACGCAGCCGCCATCAGCATCCGGGTCCGCAACTCGCCGCCCGAGGAGGTCGCGGAGTCCCGGGGATCGGGTCACGGCCTGCGCGGCATGCGGGAGCGGGTCGAGCTGCTCGGCGGCACGTTCATCGCCTCCCCGACCGCAGATGGAGGCTGGGAGGTCACGGCGTCCCTGCCCTTCTCGACCGCCGCGCCCCGGCATCCTTCTGCCATTGACCCCGAGGAGACCTCGTGACCGTATCCGTCCTGATCGCCGACGACCAGGCGATGGTCCGCGCGGGCTTCGCCGCCCTGTTGGATGCGCATGAGGGGATCCGTGTCGCGGGGCAGGCCGCGACCGGTGCGGAGGCAGTGACGATGGCGGCCCGGCTGGACCCGGACGTGATCCTCATGGACGTGCGGATGCCGGAGGTCGACGGCATCGAGGCGACCCGCCGCATCCTCGGGCCGACCTATCCGGCCGCGCACGTGCCCCGCATCCTCATGCTGACGACCTTCGACATCGACGACTACGTGTACGACGCGCTGGAGGCGGGTGCGAGCGGGTTCCTGCTCAAGGACGCCCTGCCCGAGGAGCTCGTGCACGCCGTCCGGGTGGTCGCGGCCGGCGATGCACTGCTGGCTCCGAGCGTGACCCGGCGGATGATCGAGCAGTTCGCCGGACGCAGGCCCCGCGCTCCGAAGGCGTCGACCGCCCTCGCGGACCTCACGGATCGCGAGCGCGAGGTTCTCGTGCTGATCGGCAGGGGCCGCTCGAACTCCGAGATCGCCTCCGACCTGTTCATCGCCGAGCAGACGGTGAAGACCCACGTCGGCAAGGTGCTGTCGAAGCTGGGACTGCGCGATCGCGTGCACGCCGTGATCCTCGCCTACGACACGGGTCTCGTCGAACCCGCCTCCTGACTCCCTCTCCGGTAGGGGGTGGAACGACCCTCCGGTGTGATGCGGGCGGTCGCACCGGCTTCATACGCTCCTCGGACAGCTGATCCGAGGAGGACTCATGGCCATCGTCGAGGCACCCCGTCTCACCGCTCCGCCCGCGTCGGAGCCCCGGGGACGGGACACCGGGATAGACCTGCTCCGCGCCCTCTGCGTGCTCGGTGTCGTCGTGCTCCACGGCATCATGGTCGGCGTCACCGTGACCGACTCCGGCCCCGTCTTCGCGAACGCGAGCGACGGTGCATGGTGGATCGTCCCGGTCAGCTGGGCACTGCAGGTCATGCCGCTGTTCTTCGTCATCGGCGGGTTCGCGGGGTTCCTCGCCCATCGTCGCGCTGCGGAAAGGGGCGGAACCGCCGCGTCCTTCGTCGCCGGCCGCGTGCACCGGCTGCTCCGCCCTGCCGCGCTGTCGGTCGGCGTCGTGGGCGCATTCCTCGCCGTGCTGGGTCTGGCCGGTGTCCCCGCCGACATCGTCGCCACCGCCGGCTATCGATTCGGACAGCCGCTGTGGTTCCTCGGCGTGTTCCTCCTGTGCCAGGCGCTGCTGCCCGCTCTCGCCGCGGCCCACCGCCGGGCGCCCGTGGCGACGCTCTCGATGCTCGTGCTCGCGTCGATCGCCGTCGACGTCACGCGTGCGACCACCGGGGTCGACGGCATCGGCTTCCTGAACCTCGCGTTCGTGTGGCTCGCAGTGCAGCAGCTCGGGTTCTTCCTCGCCGACGGCACGATAGGTCGTCTGCGCCGCCGCACGGTCGCGATCACCGGGGGTGCCGCTCTCGGTGCCCTGATCTCGACCTTCCTCACGGGCGTCTACTCCCCCGACCTCGTCGCGAACATCAACCCGCCGACCGGTGCGCTGCTCCTCGTGGGCGTCGTGCACCTGAGCGCTGTCGTCCTGCTCAGGGAGCGCATCGCGCGCATCAGCCTGCGCCCGTTCCCCGCCGCGTTCTCTGCGTTCGTCAACCGTCGCACGATGACCGTCTACCTCTGGCACATGCCGGTCCTGCTGACGATGGCCGGTCTGACGGCCCTCGTGGCTCTGACGACGGGAGTCATGCCGTCCGAACCCGGGAGCGCAGGCTGGTGGACGGAGCGTCCGCTCTGGCTCGCGACCGCTCTTGCGGCGACCGCGCTGATCGCCGTGCTGCTCGGTCGATTCGAGAATCGCGCGGCCCCGGTGGCGACGACCTCGCATCGACGGCTGCGGTGGGCCGTGGTCCTCGGGATCGGCGGCGTCGTGACGCTGTTGACGACCGGTACCTCGGTCCTGACCGCCGTCATCGCGGTGCTCGCCTTCTGGCTCGCCGTGCGGCTCGCCCGCGGCTCAGACGAGCCCGCGCGCCGCGAGGGCATCGCCGACGTCGTCCGCGTGGCGTAGCGTGCGCACGAGCAACGGGACGATGCCGCGGATGCCGACCCGCACGTTCCGCGCCCGTTGCGCGTCACGCAGATCGCTCGCGAAACCGGCGACCACGGGGATCATCGTGATCGCGAGGGAGATCGTCATCGCGACGGCGTCCACGTCGACGCCCCAGCGGCGGAACGGCCGGAGGGCGCGACGCAGAGTCGCGAGCAGATCCCCCATGCGGGTGGTGAGCGTGAGCAGCCCGGCGAGCAGGATCAACGCGACCACGCGGGTCGAGCTCACCCAGGCGGCGATCGGCGACACGAAGACCCACAGGAACCCACCGAGCACCAGCACCAACCACCGGAGACGCCAGACCTCCGCCGCGAGCACTCGCCACGGCATCCGGGCCAGCACGTACAGAGCGCACACGCCGACCAGCACCCCCGTCGACGACCACGCGTCCAGCGCGAACGCCGACACGGCGATCGCGACGACGGCCAGTCCCGCGAGCTTGGGGGTGGCCGGCAGACGGTGCAGCATGCTGTCGCCGGGGCGGTAGAGCTGGATCATGCGCAGCTCCGGCGGTACTGCTCGATCACGACGGCGGGCCTCCCGGATGCCGCGACCCTCCCGTCCTCGAACAGCACCGCGTGGTCGCACCGCGCCGCGAGGTCGAGGTCGTGCGTGACGATGACCACCTGCGCGTCCTGCGCCAGCAGGAGGTCGCCGACGCGACGCGCGTTCCGAAGATCGAGCAGCGTGGTCGGTTCATCCGCCACGATCAGCGACGGCGTCGTCGCGAGCACGGAGGCCAGTGCGAGCAGCTGCCGTTGGCCTCCCGAGAGAGTCGACACCGGGGCATCGGCGTGATCGGCGAGACCGTGCTCGTGCAGGATCGCCGCGACGCGCAGGCTCGCCTCGGGGCTGGGAACATCGCGCAGAGAGAGTGCGAGATCCTCGGCGGGGGTCGGCATGAGGATCTGCGCCTGCGGGTCCGTGAAGACGAATCCGACCTCGCGACGCACCGCTCTGAGGTCTCGCTGCACGTCCCGTCCGCGCACGACGACTCTTCCACTCGTCGGGGCGACCAAGCCGTTCAGCAGGCGCGCGAACGTCGACTTGCCTGACCCGTTCGCGCCGATGACAGCGGTCCGCCGGGCGGAGAGGTCGAGCGTCACTTCCCGCAGGATCGTCCGACCCTCGCGCTCGACGGACACCCCGTCGACGGAGATTCCGTCCACCACGGCTCTGTCGACCGAGCGTCGGTCGACAGAGAACCCGGGGCCCTGGGCCTCAGACCGCACGGGCGCGAGCGGGCGCCGTCGAGCGCAGCCCGAACGCCGGCGGGTACGCGCGGCGCAAAGCCACGACGAGAGCGGTGGCGGCGGCGGCCTTGAGCAGGTCCCCCGGCAGGAAGGCGAGGCTCGACAGCGCGGTGGGCGCGAGATCCATGCCGAGCACGAACGCCTGCACCGGGATGCCGAAGGCATAGACCACCGCGATCCCGCCGACCACCACACCCAGCGCCGTGCGCCACCAGGTGATCCGGTTCGCGCGGACGATGAGACCGATCACGACGGCGCCCACCACCCATCCGAGGAGATACCCCGCTGTCGGTCCGACGAACACTCCGAGGCCGCCGCGTCCGCCGGCGAGGACGGGGAGCCCGACCGCCGCGAGGACGAGCACGAGCGCGACCGCGAGCGGCGCGCGACGGGGACCGAGAACGGCACCGGCGAGCATCACTCCGAGGGTCTGCGCGGTGATCGGCACGCCCCCGGGGAGCGGGATCGTGACGGTGCCGAGCACGACGATGAGCGCGGCGAAGACGGCGATGCGGGCGAGATCGCGGCCGATCTCGGTGCGGGGCTGGGTCATGGGTCTTCCTCCTGAACAGTGTTCACCTGAACGGTGTTCACTATAGTGAGGTCATGACTCCGGAGCACAACTCGGCACGACACGACCGCGACAGCGTCGCCGACGTCGCTCTCGCCCTGCTCGACGAGGTCGGCCTGGCCGATCTCTCGATGCGGCGGATCGCCGCCCGCCTCGACGTGCAGCCCAGCGCACTGTACTGGCACTTCTCGAGCAAGCAGGAACTGCTCGCCGCCCTCAGCGACCGGATAACCGCGCCCCTCCGCGCCGTCGCAGACGACGTCCTGCCGCTCGCCCGCCGCGTCCGCGACGCGCTCTTCACGTATCGCGACGGCGCCGAATTGGTGCTCAGCACCTCTGCCCTCGGACTCGGGTCGTCACACGCCCAATCCGCTCTCGAAGAAGCACTGCGCCGCGCCGGGGCCGACGACCCTCAGGACAAGGCCGTCGCACTGATGCACTTCATCCTCGGTCACGCGACCCTCGTGCAGCAGCGCATGCACGCCGACAGCTACGGAGCAGCGTCCCCCGCTGCCGGCGACGACGCGACCGCGGGCCTCGATCGCATCTTCGACCTGGGCATCACGGCTCTCGCCGGATCAACACGGTCGCGGTCCGCCGTCTGACTCACGGACCGGGAGTCGCGGCCGGCTCCGCGGCATGGCCGAGCCGCAGGCCCGGGATCAGCGCGACGACGATGAGCACGACGCAGAGCGCGAAGACCACGGGGAAGGCATCGACGCCTCCGCCGAGGGTGGCGACCGGGAGACCCGCCACCGCGATCACGATGGCAGCGCCCGTGGAGTCGGAGATCGACAGCGCCGACGAGTTGAACCCCTGGTTGCCCGGCTCCGAATAGGCCAGGGTGAGCACGGTGAGCCGCGGATAGAGCAGCCCCATCCCTCCCCCGGCGAAGCCCCAGCCGATCACGACGAGCACCGGCGACACGGCCCCCAGAGCAGCGAGGATCACCAGGACCATGGCGACGAACAGCAGCGCGAGGCTGAGCAGCGTGATGCGCAGGTTCCCGAGCCGTTCGCCGTACCGGCCCTGCAGCTGCGAGGCCCCGGCCCAGGCGAAGGCGGCGAACATGAGCGCGAGCCCCGCCCATGTCGCAGTGAAGCCGTACCGCTCGATGAGCAGGTAGGGGATGTAGGCCTCTGCCGCGAAGAACGTGCCGGCGACGATCCCCCGCATGAGCACCACGCTCGGCAGACCGCGTCCGGCGCGCAGGGTCCGACGAGGCAGCAGCGGCACCACGGCGACGGCGATCACGGCGATCGCCCCGAGGGCGACGGGCCAGCCGATCGCGGCATCCATGTCGGCACTGAACCCGACCACCACGGCGAACACCGCGACGACGACCGCCAGGGCCATGCGCACGACGAGGGCCCGACGGTCCTGCGGCTCCCCCTGCCCCAGGTCGAGTCCACGGAGGCGCACGGCGATCATCACGAACGCGACAGCGGTGAGAGCCGCGACGCCGAGGAACGCCCACCGCCAGTCGAGGTACTCCGCGACAGCCCCGGCGAGGAACGGTCCGATCATCGACGGCACCACCCACGCTGCCGCGAACGCGGCGAAGATCCGCCCGTGCAGATGCGGCGGGTAGAGCCGGGCCACGACCACGTACAGGGCGACGGTCTGTCCGCCGGTCCCGAGCCCCTGCACCAAGCGTCCGACGAGGAACTGGTGCATGGTCGTGGCGAACCCCGACAGCAGCAGGCCGATGATGAACAGGGCGACGGCGACGTACAGAGCTCCCCGGGGGCCGCGCGCGTCCGACCACGCGCCGGCGGCGACCATCCCGATCACGCTCGTCGCGAGCGTGCCCGCGAACGCGACCGCGTACAGCGCCTGCCCGTCGAGTGCGTCGCTGACGATCGGCATCACAGTGGTGACGGCCAGTGCCTCGATGGCAGCCAGGAAGATCAGGGCCACCGAACCGGCCGTCACCCAGACGCGCTCGCGGTCCCAGATGGAGACGGAGGCCGCGGCGGCGTCGCTCATCGGCCGACGAGCGCGGCGATGCGCTCGATGGCCTCGGTGATGATCTCCGGGCTGGTGCCGAAGTTCAACCGCACGTAGCCCGCACCCTCCGCGCCGAAGGCGGGACCGAAGTGCAGCGCCACCTTGGCTTCACGCAGGATGCGCCGGGACGGGTTGTCGCCCCACCCGAGTCCGGAGAGGTCGATCCACGCGAGGTAGCCGGCGTCCGGCATGCGGTACCGGGCCTCGGGGAGACGAGCCGCCAGCAGGTCTTCGAGCAGCACTCGGTTCTCGTCGAGGGTGCGCAACAGACCGTCGAGCCACGGGTCGCTCTCGTCGGAGAAGGCGGCGATCGCCGCGAGCAGACCGAGCTGTCCGGTGCGCCACTCCACCTCGATCGGGAGTCCGCGCACGACGGCGCTCGTCGTGTCGGATGCCGTGACCATGAGCGCGCATTTGAGTCCGGCGAGGTTGAACGCCTTGCTGGCGCTGACCACCGCGTACCCGACACGCTCGGCGGCCTCTCCCGTGTCGAGGAACGGCGTGAACCCCGTACCCGGCTGCGCGAGCGGCGCGTGGATCTCGTCGGAGACGACGGCGACCCCGAACTCGTCGGCCAACTCGGCGAGGGCGCGAAGGGACGCACGGTCGTGCACGGTCCCGGTCGGATTGTGGGGGTTGCAGAGCAGGATCGCCGTTGCACCGTCTTCGAGGGCCGAGCGGATGCCGTCGAGATCCAGCTCCCACGCGGTGCCGGTGTCGTGCAGCGGCACCCGCGCGACCTCGGCGCCCGCCTCTTCGACGAGGTCGTAGAACGGCGGGTACACCGGAGGCGTCACGACGACGCGCTCCCCCGGCTGGGTCACGCGTCGGAGGATCTCCACGATCCCCATGCTCACGTCCGCCGTGGTGCGCATGCGAGCCGGGTCCGGAGACCAGCCGAACCGGCGCTCGGCGAACGCCGCATACGTCGCCGGCAGCGGCGTGCGCGATGCGATGTAGCCGGTGTCGCCGATCTCGATGGCGTGATGCAGCGCCGCCGAGACCGCCGGAGCGAGCGGGAAGTCGGTCTCGGCGACGAACAGCGGCAGGACGTCCTCGGGGTACTCGCGCCACTTCTCGCTGCTGCGTTCCCGCAGCTCGGCCAGCGGCAGCGCCTTGACCTCGAGCATCCTCAGATCGCGAAGCCGAGGGCGCGCATCATGTCGCGGCCGTCGTCGGTGATCCGTTCCGGGCCCCACGGCGGCATCCACACCCAGTTGATGCGGAAGCGCTCGACGACGTTGTCCAGAGCCTGAGCGGTCTGGTCCTCGAGCACGTCCGTGAGCGGGCAGCCGGCGCTGGTGAGCGTCATGTGGATGACGAGAGCGTCGTTCTCGTCATCCCACGCGAGGTCGTAGATGAGGCCGAGGTCGACGACGTTGATCCCGAGCTCCGGGTCCATGACGTCTTTGAGAGCCTCGGTGACCTCGTCGTACTTCTCGTCGGTGAGGGTGGCGGCTGTCATGCGATCAGCCTACGCCTCGAGAGGAGCCGCGGGGTCGAGGAAACGGTCGTATCCCTCTTCCTCGAGACGGTCGGCGAGCTCGGGGCCGCCCTCCTCCACGATCTTGCCCGCGACGACGACGTGTACGTAGTCGGGGCGGATGTACCGGAGGATGCGCGTGTAGTGCGTGATGAGCAGCACGCCGAGGCCGGTGGCCTCCTTGGCGCGGTTGACGCCTTCGGAGACGATCTTCAGCGCGTCGACGTCGAGGCCGGAGTCGGTCTCGTCGAGAACGGCGAACTTCGGCTTCAGCACCTCGAGCTGCAGGATCTCGTGGCGCTTCTTCTCGCCGCCCGAGAAACCCTCGTTGACGTTGCGCTGCGCGAACTTCGGGTCCATGCGCAGGTTCGCCATCGACGCCTTGACGTCCTTCGTCCACTGACGGATCGAGGGCGCTTCGCCGTCGAGAGCCGTCTTCGCGGTGCGGAGGAAGTTCGTGACGGTGACGCCGGGGATCTCGACCGGGTACTGCATCGCGAGGAACAGACCGGCGCGCGCGCGCTCGTCGACGCTCATCTCGAGGACGTCCTGGCCGTCGAACGTGATCGAGCCGGAGGTCACGGTGTACTTCGGGTGACCGGCGATCGTGTACGCGAGGGTCGACTTGCCCGAGCCGTTGGGGCCCATGATCGCGTGCGTCTCACCGGTGTTCATGGTGAGGGTGATTCCGTTGAGGATCGGGGTGGTCCCGGCCTCGGTCTCGACCGTCACGTGCAGGTCGCGGATTTCGAGAACAGACATTCAGACTTCCTTCGTCACAGTCGGGTCGATGAGCACGTCGTCGCCGTCGATCTCGACGACGTAGACCGGGACGGGCTCATAAGCGGGGAGGTTCTGGGGCTTGCCGGTGATCAGCGAGAAGGCGGACCCGTGGGCCCAGCACTCGACCGTGTCACCCTCGACGAAGCCCTCGGACAGCGAGATGTCGCCGTGCGTGCAGGTGTCGCCGATCGCGTGGATCACGCCGTCGGAGTCCTTGATCACCGTGATCGGGACGCCGTCGGGCTCGACGCGCAGGGGGGTGTCGAGCTCGAGCTCGTCGACACCGCAGACGCGCTGTGCGGTCATGCGTTCACCTCGGCGAGCTCGGTCTCGATCGCGGCCAGCAGCTCCTCCTCGAGGGCGGGGATGCCGAGGCGCTGCACGATGTCGCTGAGGAAGCCCAGCACCACCAGGCGGCGTGCCTCCTCCTCGGTGATGCCGCGGGCCTGCAGGTAGAACAGCTGCTCGTCGTCGAAGCGACCGGTCGCGCTGGCGTGACCGGCGCCGAGGATGTCGCCGGTCTCGATCTCGAGGTTCGGGATCGAGTCGGCGCGAGCACCCTCGGTCAGCACGAGGTTGCGGTTCGCCTCGTAGGAGTCGGTGCCGGTGGCATCCGGCCCGATCAGCACGTCGCCGATCCAGACCGAGTGCGCGCTCTCGCCCTGCAGCGCGCCCTTGTAGAGGACGTCGCCCTTCGTGTGCGGGCCCTTGTGGTGAAGGTAGACCTGGCTCTCGAGGTGCTGTCCGGCATCCGCATAGGAGAGGCCGTAGAGGTACCCTTCGGAGCCGGCGCCCGCGAGCTCGACGCTCGGGTTCACGCGCACGACACCGCCGCCGAAGCTGATGACGAAGTGCTTGAGCGTGGCGTCCGCGGCGACGCGGGCCTGGTGAGCCGAGGCGTGCACGGCGTCGTCCTGCCACTGCTGCAGGCTGATCACGCTGAGCTTCGCGCCGTCGCGGACGATGATCTCGACGTTCTGCGCGTACTGCGCGGAGCCGGTGTGCTGAAGCACGACCGTCGCGGAGCTGTGCTCCAGCGCCTCGATCACGATGTGGGCGTCGGCGCGCTGATCGGCGCCCTGTCCCTCGATCGTGATGAAGACCGGCTCGGCGACCTCTTCTTCGCGCGGGATGCGGACGTGCAGCGCTTCGGTCGCACCCTGCCAGGCGACGGCCGACGTGATGTCCTCCGCGAGGAAGACCTCACCGCGCGGAGCCGCACCGGCGGCGAGCGGGGCGGCGAGGTACTGCTCCCCCGCGCCGAACGAGTAGGTCACACCGTCGGTCGAGCCGGCGACCGCGAACAGCGGCGCGAGCTTCGCGACGGGCGTGTGCTTCCAGTTGACCTCGCGCCCCGACGGGGTGCCGAAGTCGGTCGGCTCGAACGAGTGCGGTCGCTCGGAGCGCGTCTGGACCGGCACGAAGCCGGCATCGGCCACCTGGGCGGCGGGGTCCACGTGCGCGCTGGAGGAGCGCGACGCGGTGGGCGTCGTCGTAGGGGTCGTCATCTCAGCCGACCGATCCTTCCATGCCCATCTCGATGAGCTTGTTCAGTTCCATCGCGTACTCCATCGGCAGCTCGCGCGCGATCGGCTCGATGAAGCCGCGCACGATCATCGCCATCGCCTCGTCCTCGGGCATGCCGCGGGACTGCAGGTAGAAGAGCTGCTCCTCGCTGACCTTCGAGACCGTGGCCTCGTGGCCGAGCTGCACGTCGTCGACGCGGATGTCGATGGCCGGGTAGGTGTCGGAGCGCGACTTCGTGTCGACGAGCAGCGCGTCGCAGCGCACCGTGTTCGCCGAGTGGTGGGCATTCGCGTCGACGCGCACCTCGCCGCGGTATCCGGCGCGACCGCCGCCGCGGGCGATCGACTTCGAGACGATCGACGACTGCGTGTACGGCGCCATGTGGATCATCTTCGCGCCGGCGTCCTGGTGCTGGCCGGGACCGGCGAAGGCGACGGAGAGCGTCTCGCCCTTGGCGTGCTCGCCCATCAGGTAGATCGACGGGTACTTCATCGTCACCTTGGAGCCGATGTTGCCGTCGACCCACTCCATGGTCGCGCCCTCGTGAGCGACCGCGCGCTTGGTGACGAGGTTGTAGACGTTGTTCGACCAGTTCTGGATCGTCGTGTAGCGCACGCGGGCGTTCTTCTTCACGATGATCTCGACGACGGCCGAGTGCAGCGAGTCCGACTTGTAGATCGGGGCCGTGCAGCCCTCGATGTAGTGGACGTAGCTGTCCTCGTCGGCGATGATCAGGGTCCGCTCGAACTGGCCCATGTTCTCGGTGTTGATGCGGAAGTACGCCTGCAGCGGGATCTCGACGTGCACGCCCTTCGGGACGTAGACGAACGATCCGCCCGACCAGACTGCCGTGTTCAGCGCGGCGAACTTGTTGTCGCCGGCGGGGATCACGGTGCCGAAGTACTCCTCGAAGAACTCGGGGTGCTCACGGAGGGCTGTGTCGGTGTCCATGAAGATGACGCCCTGCTGCTCCAGGTCCTCGCGGATCTGGTGGTAGACGACCTCGGACTCGTACTGGGCGGCGACACCCGCGACGAGGCGCTGGCGCTCGGCCTCCGGGATCCCGAGACGCTCGTAGGTCTCGCGGATCTCCTCGGGGAGGTCCTCCCACGACTGCGCCTGCTTCTCGGTGGAGCGGACGAAGTACTTGATGTTGTCGAAGTCGATGTCGCTGAGGTCGGCGCCCCACGTCGGCATCGGCTTGCGCCCGAACAGCTGATATCCCTTGAGACGGGTCTTCAGCATCCATTCGGGTTCGCTCTTGAGGCTGGAGATCCCGCGGACCACCTCTTCGGAGATGCCACGTTGCGCGACCGCACCTGCGGCGTCCTCATCGTGCCATCCGAATTCGTACACCCCCAGGCCTTCGAGCTCCGGGCGGTCGATCAGCACATCCGACATCACACACTCTCCTCACAGGTCCCAAAACGGTGTAATCCGCCCCGACACACCTGATCCCCGTCGAGTCTGCGGGAGCGGGTGCCGTTGGTGGGCCCTCATCACCGGCGCTTCCATCGCGCCTAAACTGTTGACGATGCTTCAGCGCGGTCAGCGCTCATCGCAACAATCCGATTCTACAGGTTCCGCCTGACGACAGGGCCGCTCGCCGTGTCCGCCCCGCGGTTCGGAGAGACCAATGCCCGACACCACCACCGCCCCCTCCCCCCGCTCCGCCGTTCCGGTGGCGGCACGCACCGACGTGTGGGGACGGATGCTGCGGATCTTCGCCTGGCTGTCGTTCATCGCGGAGACGATCATCATCGGCACGGGTGGCGCCGTGCGTCTCACCGGGTCGGGACTCGGATGCTCGGAGTGGCCGCTCTGCACCCCCGAATCGCTCGTGCCGATCTATGCCGATCAGGGAATCCACGGAGTCATCGAGTTCGGCAACCGACTGATGACCGGCGTGGTCGGCATCATCGCCCTGGTCGTGGTGCTGCTGGTCCTCCAGCGCACGGGCGGCAGGCGCAGCGTCGTCTCCGCTCTCTGGTTCGCAGCCGGCGGCATCGTCGCCGCGGCCGTCGCCTTCGGGATCGCGACTCTCGTGGCGCACCTCGCCGCGCCCGGGTCCGACACGCCGGTGTTCTCGGTCGCCACCGCCGTGCTGCTCCTCGCCGTGATCGTCGCGGCCGTGCGGTTCACTCGACGCGCGCCGGAACGACGCGACCTCCTCGCTCTCGCCTGGATCGTGCTCATCGGCGTGGTGGCCCAGGCGCTGGTCGGCGGCATCACCGTCCTGACCGGGCTCAACCCGTTCATCGTCGGCTTCCACTACACCTCATCACTGCTGCTCGTGTGCGTGACGGCCGCTTTCCTCGTGCGCCTCTACGCGGTTCCCGGTCCGCGTGAGCGTGCGGTGCCGGCCTGGTTCGCCATCCTCAGCCACGTGACGGGACTCGCGCTCGCGGTGACCATCGTCTTCGGCGTGCTCACCACGGGCTCCGGCCCGCACTCTGGTGACGCCGACGTGCTGCGTCACGGCTTCGACGCGACCGTGCTCGCGCACGTGCACTCCTGGCCCGGCTACGTCCTCGCGGTTCTCGTGCTCGCGCTGACGGTGTCGGCCTGGGTGCTGAAGCTCGAACCGCGGAAGTGGCTTCTCGTGCTCGTGATCGCGATCGCGGTGCAGGTCGGCGTCGGCGTGTGGCAGGCGCGCGAGGGGCTCCCGCCGCTGCTCGTCGGCATCCACATGGTTCTGGCGTCGCTCTCCGCTGCGACGTACACGGTCGTGGTGCTGCACCTCAAGAAGCCGGTCGCCGCGAGGGACTGACCGCCCTCGGTGCGGTCAGCTCGGGGCGGTCGACGACCCCGCCGCACAGTGGATGCATAGCCCAGACATCAGGCCCTCATCGAGTCGTCCGGCACCGTGGCTGGCATGAACAAGTCACTCACACGCAGCATCGGCTTCTGGCTCCTCCTCGTCCTGTCGCTCGCTTCGGCGGGAGTGGGCGCGTGGCTCGTCGCCGGCCAGGTCGGCTCGATGACGACGACGCTGCTCGCCAACACCGCGACGGGAGTCGACGTGTACGTGGGACAGTCGCTCGTCGTCGTGGGAGCGGTGCTCCTCGGTGCCGGCATCATCGGCATCCTGATCGCCGTGGCACTGTCGGCCGTGCAGTCGCTGCTCCCGGCGGCCGCGCCGGTCGCCGTCGAGGCCATCGACTGGACCGCGCAGGAGCCGACGGTGGGCGAGCCGGCATCGCCCGAGCCGGCGGCAGACCGGCTCGACGAGACGGACGCGGAGACGTCAGCCGCCCCGGGCGACGCGGTGGTCGAGACGGCCGCCGACGACGAGCGTCAGAACGGCAGCAGCGGGTCGACCGCGACCGCGACGAAGATCAGCGTCAAGTAGGTGATCGAGGCGTGGAAGACCCGCATGGGCCGCGCCTCGTTCCCGCGCACGGCCTGGTTGTACAGGCGGTGCGACTCGTAGATGAACCATCCGCCGAACACGAGGGCGGAGACGGTGTAGACGAGGCCCATGCTCGCGATCGGGATGAGCAGCAGCGAGCAGGCGACGGTCGCCCAGGCGTAAAGGATGACCTGGAGGCCGACCTGCGACGCGTTGCGAGTCACGCCGAGCATGGGCACGTCGACGTCGTCGTAGTCGTCTTTGTACTTCATCGACAGCGGCCAGTAGTGCGGCGGCGTCCAGAGGAAGATGAGGGCGAAGAGGATGAAGGCCGGCCAGTCGAGGGATCCGGTGACGGCCGCCCAGCCGATGAGCACGGGGAAGCATCCGGCGATGCCACCCCAGATGATGTTCTGCTCGGTGCGGCGCTTGAGGATCATCGTGTAGATCACGACGTAGAAGAAGATGGCGGATGCCGACAGCGTCGCCGCGAGCCAGTTCGTCGTGAACCACAGCCAGACCGTCGAGAGGACGGCGAGCGTCCACGAGAAGATCAGCGCGCCGCGCGGGGTGATCTCCCCCGTCACGAGCGGGCGGTTCTCGGTGCGGTGCATGTGCGCGTCGATGTCGCGGTCGAGATACATGTTGAACGCGGCGGCGGAGCCGGCGCTCATGGAGCCGCCGATCACGGTCGCGACGACCAGCCACATGTTGGGGAGTCCGCCCTGGGCGAGGAACATCACGGGGACGGTCGACACGAGCAGGAGTTCGAGGACGCGCGGCTTGGTGAGGGCGACGTACGCCTTCACCGTGCGACCGATGGACTTCTTCACAACGGTCTGATCAGACATCGTCGAGATCTCGATCGCCTCCTCCGCATGCGTCACGACAGCTTTTCCAGTCTAAGGCACGCGGATGCCGGTCCCGAGCGCCCTGTGGACCCTGCGAGCCCCTGTGGATAACGCCGGCGAGCGCGGGAGAGATCCGTCTACCGTGACCGGATGCTCCTCCTCTCCCGCACCTCCTGTCTCACGGTGGGCGCCGTCACTGTGCTCATCGGAATGCTGTCGGGCTGCGCGCCGACACCCGATCCGAACCCGTCTCCGACCCCCGCATTCGCCAGTGAGGAAGAGGCGTTCGCGGCGGCCGAAAAGGTCTACCGGGCATATAACGACGCCGTCAATGCCGAACTGACAGGTGATGCAGCGGCCGATCCGACTGTCTACCTCGCTGGCAGTGCCCTCGAGACCGACATCGACTCGTCTCGCCAGATCGACAGCCAGAACGTCACTTTCGTGGGTGACAGTGTCGTCGCGCAGTTCACGGGACTCGAGGCCGCGCTCGATCGATCCCCCATCGAAGTCGACGCCACTGCATGCATCGACGTGAGTGGGACGAGGCTCCTCGATTCGAGTGGTACCGACGTCACTCCGATCGACCGGCCTACCAGGGTCCTGCTTGAGCTGACCTTCGTCGAGTCGAAAGGAACGCTGTTGATCAGCGACACGCAGGCTGCGGAGGAATTCGAATGCTGACATCGATCGCGGTCTCCCTGCTCTTGCTCGCTGGGTCCTTCACCGGATCACACGTCTCGATGGCGTCCGGCTGTGACACGAAAGCCCTCACCAATGGCGCCTGCAGCAGCACGGACGGTGCCAGGCTGACGATCACCGGTACGCAGCAGAAGCAGGGCAGTCCGCCCTCGCGTTCGACGCCCGGTGATGAGGGGCCTTCAGCGCCCCGGACGCCGAGTCCCCGCTCGATCGCGCTGGCGAAGTGCCTCGACGACGGCGGCACGACCCGCTGCGCCGACCTCCTCCGTCCGACGGCCGAGCTCCCCACTCCGGGCCCGGCTCCGGCGGCGCCGACGGTGACCATCGCCGATCTGCAGCAGTTCGCTCCCCCGGTCACCTCGGCCACCGTCGAGCCCGGCGGTATCGGAGTCGCTGGCCTTCCCGCGAACTTCTCGGTCGCTGCCTCGACTCACACGGTCGCCGGGTCGCTGCTCGGACTGCCGGTGCTCGCGCGCTTCACCCCCGTCGCGTACGAGTACTCCTACGGCGACGGAACCTCCGCATCGCTCACGACTCCCGGACGAAGTTGGGCCGACCTCGGCCAAGCGCAGTTCACGCCGACCCCCACCAGCCACGTGTATCGCCTGCGCGGCGTCTACTTCGCCGATGTGGACGTGCGCTACACGGCCGAGGTCGACCTCGGCGGCGGGTGGATGCCCGTGACAGGAGAGGTCCGCACCGACGGACCGCCGCAGCGCATCCGCGTCCTCGAAGCACGCACCGCCCTCGTGGCCCACACCTGCACGGAGCGCCGCGATGCACCGGGCTGCTGAGCACAACGGTCGGCGGATGTCGCACATCACCGCGCTGGCCGCCGCCGCAGTGGTCGTGCTGGCGCCCGTCCTGGCCGGATGCGATCCATCCCCCGCGCCCACGCCGACACCCACCGCCGCCTTCGCGAGTGAGGAAGAGGCGTTCGCGGAAGCAGAGAAGGTCTACCGCGCCTATAACGAAGCCGGCAACGACGATCGATCAGGACGCACCAAGAATTCGGCCATCGGCTACCTCACCGGAATTGCGCTGGAGGACGACCTGCATATGGCTCGCTCCGTCGAGGAGCAGGGATTGCGCCTCGAAGGCGAAGCAGAGGTGGCGAGCGTTCAGCGCCACAGCGTCGACCTTCAAAAGAGACCGGCAGAGATCGAGATCGATGTCTGCCTGGACATCACCGGTACAAGCGTCCGCGATGCGTCGGGGAATGACGTCACGCCTACAGAACGCCAGGAGAGATTGGCTATCCGCGTATCGCTGGTCGTTGAAGCTCCACGTCTGCTCATCTCAGACCTGGTACTGCTATCGGAGGAGCCTTGTTGATCCGAGCAATGTCCATCATCCTGATAGCCAGTTCACTGGCTCTACCGCAGGTACGCGCGGGCGTCGGAGGATGCGGAACGAGCGCCGCCGTCGTGGCCGCCTGCGGATCGACCGACGGCTCGACTTTGACGGTCTCCGGCACGAGGCAGCAGCCCGCCTCCCCGCCGCCCGCGCGTCGATCCTCTAGCGGACAACCCGCACCGCAGCCCGACGAGCGTGACCCGCTCGCCGAGATGGACGCCTGCCTGGTGGACTGGGGATTCGCACGCTGCTTCGAGAAGCTGCCGTCCCCGTCCCCGAGCCCGGCGCCGATCCCGCCGCAGCCTGGCCGCCCCGCGGTGACGGTGTCCGACATCGCACGGTTCGCTCCGGCATCCATCCGCGCGCACACCGAGCCCGGCGACATCGCTGTCGCAGGACTCCCGGCGAACTTCGTCGCCGCAGCCGATCCCCAGACGGTCACGGGCGTGCTCTTCGGCGCCCCGGTGAGCGTCCGTTTCACTCCGACCTCTTATGACTACACCTACGGCGATGGGACCACCGCGTCGCTCACGACGCCGGGATACTCCTGGGCGACGCTCGGTCAAGCACAGTTCACTCCGACCCCCACCAGCCACGTGTACGAACGGCGCGGTGTCTTCTTCGCCGACGTAGACATCCACTACGCCGCCGAAGTCGACCTGGGTGCCGGATGGACCCCCGTGACCGGCGACGTCGTCACCGACGGACCCCCGCAGCGCATCCGAGTCCTCGAAGCCCGCACCGCCCTCGTGGCCCATACCTGCACCGAGCGACGCGACGCGCCCGGCTGCTGAGAGACCACGTTCCGAGGCCTCTGAACCGCAGTCCCAGCAGCGACACGCGGCGCCCGCCCGCGCGGGAATTACCCGCGTCATGCAGCGTTGTAAAGGGGGTAAGCGAGCCGACCCGCGGCGCTATGCTGGGGGGACTCGCGCGCCCGGCGCACATCCACCATCTCCGTGACGAAGCGGACCGCGATGCTGCGATCCAGGCGCTATCGAACTGTTGCAGAAGGGCTTCACCGTGTCGGAATTGCAGTGGGATGAAATCGATCGGCGCGCGGTGGACACCGCCCGTGTGCTGGCTGCGGATGCTGTGGAGAAGGTCGGCAACGGCCACCCCGGCACCGCGATGAGCCTGGCTCCCGCCGCGTACCTGCTGTACCAGCGGGTTCTCCGTCACGACCCGACCGACACCCACTGGCTCGGCCGCGACCGCTTCATCCTCTCCGCGGGTCACTCGTCGCTCACGCAGTACGTGCAGCTGTACCTCGGTGGCTTCGGCTTGGAGCTCAGCGACCTCGAGGCGCTGCGCACGTGGGGCTCGCTCACCCCCGGCCACCCCGAGTACGGGCACACCAAGGGCGTCGAGATCACCACGGGTCCGCTCGGTCAGGGTCTCGCGTCGGCGGTCGGCTTCGCGTACGCCTCCCGCTACGAGCGCGGCCTGTTCGACCCCAAGGCCGCAGAGGGCACCAGCCCCTTCGACCACTTCGTGTACGTGATCGCCGGTGACGGCGACCTGCAGGAGGGCGTCACCAGCGAGGCCGGCTCGCTCGCCGGACATCAGCAGCTCGGCAACCTCATCGCGATCTACGACTCCAACCAGATCTCGATCGAGGACGACACGAACGTCGCCTTCACCGAAGACGTCGCGAAGCGCTACGAGGCCTACGGGTGGCAGGTGCAGACCGTCGACTGGAAGAAGTCCGGCGAGTACGTCGAAGACGTCGCCGAGCTCTACGCGGCGATCGAGGCAGCCAAGGGCGAGACCTCGAAGCCGTCGCTCATCATCCTCAAGACCATCATTGGCTGGCCGTCGCCCGGCAAGCAGAACAGCGGCAAGATCCACGGCTCGGCGCTCGGCGCCGACGAGCTCGCCGCCACGAAGAAGGTCCTCGGGTTCGACCCCGAGCAGAACTTCGTCGTCGCCGACGACGTCATCGAGCACACGCGCGGACTCGCCGCCCGCTCCGCCGACGCCCGCGCGGCCTGGCAGGAGTCGTTCGACGCCTGGGCCGCCGCGAACCCCGAGCGCAAAGCGCTGCTCGACCGCCTCGAGGCCAAGGAGCTCCCCTCCGACATCGCCTCGGCCCTCCCCGTGTTCGAGAGCGGCAAGGACGTCTCGACCCGCGCGGCATCCGGTCAGGTCATCAACGCCCTCGCCGCCGAGCTCCCCGAGCTCTGGGGCGGATCGGCCGACCTCGCCGAGTCGAACCTCACCACGATCAAAGACGCGAAGTCCTTCATCCCGGCCGAGTGGTCGACGCACGAGTGGTCGGGCAGCCCGTACGGACGCGTTCTGCACTTCGGCATCCGCGAGCACGCCATGGGTGCGATCGTCAACGGCATCGTGCTGCACGGCCCGACCCGTGCGTTCGGCGGCACGTTCCTCATCTTCAGCGACTACATGCGCCCGCCGGTGCGTCTCGCCGCCCTCATGAACGTCCCCAGCATCTTCGTCTGGACCCACGACTCCGTCGCCCTCGGCGAGGACGGCCCCACCCACCAGCCGGTCGAGCAGCTCGCCACGCTGCGCGCCATCCCGAACTTCACGCTCGTGCGTCCCGCCGACGCGAACGAGACCGCCGCTGCGTGGCTGGAGATCCTCCGCCGCCACGAGGGCCCCGCCGGCATCGCCCTGACCCGTCAGAACATCCCGGTGTTCGAGCGCGGTGAGGGCGCGGCATCCGGCGATGTCCTCGCCTCGGCCGACAACGTCTCGAAGGGCGCGTACGTGCTCGCCGAGGCGCCGAACGGCACTCCTGACGTCATCATCGTCGCCACGGGCTCCGAGGTGCAGCTGGCCGTCAACGCCCGTGCCGAGCTGGCGAAGGAGGGCGTGGGCGTACGCGTCGTGTCCGCCCCCTCGCTGGAGTGGTTCGACGAGCAGGACGAGGCATACCGTGAGTCGGTCTTCCCGAAGAGCGTGACCGCTCGCGTGTCGGTCGAGGCCGGCTCCGTGCTGAGCTGGCGCAGCATCGTCGGCGACCGCGGCCGTTCGGTCGGCATCGACCACTTCGGCGCTTCCGCCGACTACAAGACCCTGTTCGAGAAGTTCGGGATCACCACCGAGGCGGTCGTCGCCGCCGCCCGCGAGACCCTGGCCGACAGCGCCAACTGATCTAGGAGCATTTCATGAGCACCCCCACCGCAGACCTCGCAGCCGCCGGCGTCAGCATCTGGCTCGACGACCTGTCGCGCACCCGCATCTCGTCGGGCAACCTGGCCGAGCTGATCGAGAGCCGCAACGTCGTCGGCGTCACCACGAACCCGACGATCTTCGCCAACGCGATCACGAACAAGAACGACACGTCCTACGACGCGCAGCTCACCGAGCTGGCCGCGTCGGGCACGAGCGCCGAGGATGCCGTGTTCGCGGCCACCACGCAGGACGTCGCCGACGCGCTCGACGTGTTCCGCCCGGTGTGGGAGAAGTCCGGTCACGTCGATGGACGCGTCTCGATCGAGGTCTCCCCCGACCTCGCGCACGACACCGAGGGCACGGTCGCTTCGGCGAAGCAGCTGTGGTCGAAGATCGACCGCCCGAACCTGCTCGTCAAGATCCCGGCGACCAAGGCCGGCCTCCCGGCGATCACCGAGGCCATCGCCTCGGGCATCAGCGTCAACGTCACGCTGATCTTCAGCCTCGAGCGCTACGCCGAGGTCATCGACGCGTACCTGACCGGTCTGGAGCGCGCTCACGAGGCCGGCCTCGACCTGTCGACCATCCACTCGGTGGCCTCGTTCTTCGTGTCGCGCGTCGACACCGAGACCGACAAGCGTCTCGACGCGATCGGCACCGACGAGGCGAAGGCCCTCAAGAGCAAGGCGGGCCTCGCCAATGCTCGCCTCGCCTACGAGCTCTTCGAGCAGAAGTTCGCCGAGAAGCGCGCCCAGGACCTGCTGAACCTCGGCGGCAACCTGCAGCGGCCGCTGTGGGCATCGACCGGCGTCAAGGACCCGAGCCTGCCCGACACCCTGTACGTGACCGAGCTGGTCGCGAACGGTGTCGTCAACACGATGCCCGAGAAGACCCTCGAGGCCACCTTCGACCACGGCGTCGTCACCGGCGACACGATCACCGGCGGCTACGCCGAGGCGCACGAGGTGTTCGACCGGCTCGCCGCCGTCGGCGTCGACCTCACCGACGTCACCCAGGTGCTCGAGGACGAAGGCGTCGCCAAGTTCATCGATTCTTGGCACGACCTCCTCGGTCAGGTGACCGAGGCGCTGGAGGCCCAGCGATGACATTCGCGATCCACGCGTCCGGATCGGCGCGTGTCGCGATCGACGAGACCGTTCCGGCTCTCGTCCGCGATCTCGTCGCCTCGCGCATCACGAGCGGCGACGCGACCCTCTGGGGCCCCGCTGCAGAGGCCGAGGCCTCCGTCCGCCTCGGATGGGTCGAGGCGGTGTCGGTCTCGCGGCCGCTGGTCGCCGAGATCGTCGCGCTGCGGGATGAGCTGCAGGCGAGGGGTGTCACCCGCATCGTGCTCGCCGGGATGGGCGGATCGTCGCTCGCCCCCGAGGTCATCGCGCAGACCGCCGGCGTGCCGCTGACGATCCTCGACTCCACGGCCCCCAGCCAGGTGCTCGCCGCTCTCGACGACGGCCTCGAGCAGACGGCGCTCGTCGTCTCGTCGAAGTCGGGGTCGACGGTCGAGACCGACTCGCAGCGTCGCACCTTCGAGGCCGCGTTCCGCGACCTCGGGATCGACCCGACCGAGCGCATCGTCGTGGTCACCGATCCGGGCTCGCCGCTCGACGCCTCGGCGCGTGAGGCGGGCTACCACGTGTTCAACGCCGACCCGAACGTCGGCGGACGCTACTCGGCGCTCACCGCGTTCGGACTCGTGCCGTCCGGTCTCGCCGGCGTCGACATCGACGAACTGCTGAACGAGGCCGAGGCGTCGCTGCTCGAGGTCGCGGTGGACTCCGCCGAGAACCCCGCGCTGCGCCTCGGTGCCGCGATCGCCGCGACGTCGCCGCGCCGCGACAAGCTCGGCCTCGTCACCGACGGCACCCACATCAACGGTCTGCCTGACTGGATCGAGCAGCTGATCGCCGAATCGACCGGGAAGGACGCCACCGGCATCCTTCCCGTCGTCCTGCTGCCGGTCTCACCCGAGCTCGACACGCAGCCCGCGGATCTGCAGATCGTGCGACTCGTCGACGATGCAGCCGAGTTCCACCTGCGCGAGCGGCATCAGGGCGAGATCCTCGTGAGCGGCACGCTGGGTGCGCAGTTCATCGTGTGGGAGTACGCGACGGCGATCGCCGGTCACCTGCTGGGGATCAACCCGTTCGACCAGCCCGACGTGGAATCCGCGAAGGTCGCGGCACGCGGTCTGCTCGACGCCCGCCCCGAAGCGACGACTCCGGTCTTCGTGCAGGACGGCGTCGAGGTGCGCGTATCGGACCCTGCCCTCGCAGTGTCGGGGAACGTCGAAGGAGTGCTCGACGCACTCTGGGCACGGCTCCCCGAAGACGGCTACGTCTCGATCCAGGCCTACGTGAACCGCCTCGACCTGCCGCAGCTGCAGGGTCTCCGTGAACTCGTGGCCGCCGACTCCGGTCGGCCGACCACGTTCGGCTGGGGCCCGCGCTTCCTGCACTCCACCGGCCAGTACCACAAGGGCGGTCCCGCTCAGGGCGTGTACCTGCAGATCCTGGAGCGCACCGACGTCGACCTCGAGATCCCCGGTCGTCCGTTCACGTTCGGTCAGCTCATCGAGGCGCAGGCCGCCGGCGATGCCGGTGTCCTCGCCGAGCACGGTCGTCCGGTCGTCACCCTGACGATCGCCGATTCGTCGGCCGACGTGCTCACCCTCTTCGAAGCAGCTCAGAAGTAACAGCCTGGAGAATCTCCCACTGATGTCCGTTCCCATCTCGCGCGCACACAATCCGCTGCGCGACCCAGACGACCGCCGCCTCAACCGGATCGCCGGGCCCAGCGCCCTCGTGATCTTCGGCGTCACGGGTGACCTGTCCCGTAAGAAGCTCATGCCGGCCGTGTACGACCTGGCCAACCGCGGCCTGCTGCCCCCCGGCTTCGCGCTCGTCGGCTTCGCGCGACGCGACTGGGAGGACCAGGACTTCGCCCAGGTCGTCTACGACGCCGTCAAGCAGCACGCGCGCACACCTTTCCGCGAGGAGACGTGGACCCAGCTGCTGCAGGGCATCCGCTTCGTGTCGGGTGAGTTCGACAACCCCGAGTCGTTCCGCAAGCTGCGCGAGACCGTCGAGAAGCTCGACGTCGAGCGCGGCACGATGGGCAACCACGCCTACTACCTGTCCATCCCGCCGAAGGACTTCCCGCTCGTCGCGAAGCAGCTCAAGGACTCCGGTCTGGTCGGGGCGGACGCCGACGACGCCGAGCACTGGCGCCGAGTGGTGATCGAGAAGCCGTTCGGGCACGATCTGGAGTCCGCTCGCGAGCTGAACGAGGCTCTCGAGGTCGCGTTCGCTCCGGACTCGATCTTCCGCATCGACCACTACCTCGGCAAGGAGACGGTGCAGAACATCCTGGCGCTGCGCTTCGCCAACGAGCTGTACGAGCCGATCTGGAACCGCAACTACGTCGACCACGTGCAGATCACCATGGCCGAGGACATCGGAGTGGGCGGCCGCGCCGGCTACTACGACGGCGTCGGCGCTGCGCGAGACGTCATCCAGAACCACCTCCTCCAGCTGCTCGCACTCACCGCGATGGAGGAGCCGATCAGCCTCTCCGCCGAGCACCTGCGGGCGGAGAAGGAGAAGGTGCTCGCGGCCGTGCACGTACCGGACGACCTCTCGCTCGCGACCGCCCGCGGTCAGTATGCGGGCGGATGGCAGGGCGGCGAGCAGGTCACCGGCTTCCTCGACGAGGAGGGCATGGACCCGAAGTCCGCCACCGAGACCTACGCGGCCATCAAGCTCGAGATCGACACGCGCCGGTGGGCGGGAGTGCCGTTCTACCTGCGCACAGGCAAGCGTCTCGGTCGCCGCGTGACCGAGGTCGCCGTCGTGTTCAAGCGCGCGCCCGAGCACCTGTTCGGCCGCTCCAACGCCTCGGAGCTCGGTCAGAACGCGCTCGTGATCCGCGTGCAGCCCGACGAGGGGGTCACGATCCGCTTCGGTTCGAAGGTTCCCGGCAACGGCACCAACGTGCGCGACGTCACGATGGACTTCGGCTACGGCCACGCGTTCACCGAGGCGAGCCCCGAGGCCTACGAGCGCCTCATCCTCGACGTGCTGCTCGGCGACCCGCCCCTGTTCCCCCGCCACGAAGAGGTCGAGCTCTCCTGGAAGATTCTCGACCCGGTGGAGAAGTACTGGGCGTCCGCGGGCGGCCCTGTGGACCAGTACGCACCCGGATCGTGGGGCCCCGCCTCAGCCGACGATCTTCTTGCCCGCGACGGACGAGTCTGGAGACGACCGTGATCATCGACCTTCCCGACACGACCGTCAGCCAGGTCGCCAAGCAGCTCGTCAAGGTGCGCGAGGACGGCGGCGCCGTCGCCCTGGGACGCGTGCTCACCCTCGTGATCTCCGCGCGCAACGGGATCGCCGAAGCCGCGATCGACGCGGCGAACGACGCGTCGCGCGAGCACCCCATGCGGGTGATCGTGCTCACCACCGGCGAAGGCGAAGCTCATCTCGACGCGCAGATCCGCGTCGGCGGAGACGCCGGGGCCAGCGAGGTCGTGGTGCTGCGGGCCTACGGCGCCGCGGCCAGCAACCAGGAGAGCCTGGTCACCGGTCTGCTGCTGCCCGACGCCCCCGTGGTGGCCTGGTGGCCCGAGGAGGCACCGACGTCGCCCGCGACGTCTCCCCTCGGCAAGATCGCTGCACGCCGGATCACGGATGCCGCGACCTCCCCCGACGTGCGCGACCGCCTTGCACTGCTGAGCAAGACGCATGAGCCCGGCGACACCGACCTCGCCTGGACGCGTCTCACGCACTGGCGCGAGCAGCTCGCCGCCGTGCTCGACCAGCCGCCGTTCGAAGAGGTGACGGGCGTCGAGGTCCGCGGGGCCTCGGCCTCTCCCTCGACCGCCCTGCTGGCCGCCTGGCTGCAGATGGCACTCGACGTGCCGGTGAAGTGGTCGTACGAGAACCCCGACACGTGGCAGGAGGGCATCAAGTCGGTGCGCCTGACCCGCGCGTCCGGCGACATCCTGCTCGAGCGCCCTGCGCCGGGCGACGCCGTGCTCACGCAGCCCGGCCAGCCCGACCACGACCTGCACCTTCCCCGTCGCACGCTGCGCGAGTGCCTCGCCGAGGAGCTGCGTCGCCTCGACCCCGACCTCCTGTACGGTCGAGTGATCACCGAGGGCTGGGAGAAGCTGGGTCCGCCCGAGACAGGAGCATGATGTCGATGCAGACAACGCCCGCGGAGAAGCGGGTCGTGGTCGAGACCACTCCGGGGGCCGTCGCAGAGCGCGTCGCCGACCGATTCCTCACCCGCCTCCGCGCGCGGACCCGCAACGGCCGCATCGCCCACGTCGCCCTCACGGGTGGATCGATGGGCGGCGCGGTGCTGCGGGCGACGCTGGAGCACCCCCGTGCGGCGAACATCGACTGGTCGCTCGTGCACTTCTGGTGGGGTGACGAGCGGTGGGTCGCCCGTGACGACGCCGACCGCAATGCGGTGCAGTCCCGCGCGGCCCTGCTCGACCACATCCCCGTTCCTCCGGAGAACATCCACGAGACGGCTGCCGCCGGCGAGGGCATGACTCTCGACGAGGCTGCCGAGGCGTACGCCGCCGAGCTCGCGCAGTTCGGCACCGACGAGAACCCGTGGCCGTCGTTCGCCGTGTGCTTCCTCGGTGTGGGCCCCGACGGTCACATCGCGTCGCTTTTCCCCGACCGCCCCGAGGTCACGGTGACCGATGCGGCAGTGCTCCCGGTGCGCAACTCGCCCAAGCCGCCGCCCGAGCGGATCACCCTCACCCGCCCGGTGCTCAACGCGTCGAAGCGCGTGTGGCTCGTGCTGACCGGTGCCGACAAGGCGTCTGCGCTCGGGCTGGCCCTCGCGGGCGCGAGCTACACGAGCGTTCCCGCCGCAGGCGCCAAGGGACGCAAGCGCACCGTGTTCTTCGTCGATGACGCCGCGGCATCCGAGGTCTCTCCCGACCTCATCGATCCCGCGTACTGACGCTCGCTGCCTCAGGCGTCCTGGTCGCCCCGGGGCGCCGGAGGCTGCTCCTGCGGTGCCGGCGCCTGCTGCGTCTGATCCCGGGCCGTCTGCTCCCGGCCTGTCTGATCCTGTGGCGTCTGAACCGTGGGCGCGCCGGAGCCGTCGCTCCCCCGTTTGATGCCGAGCTCCTGGCTCTCGCTCAGCACCTGCGGGTGGTACCGCGCGAGACCGACGACTCCCCACACGGCGATCGCTCCGGCGACGCCGAAGATCACGAGCACCCAGCCCGGAGCAGCGGCGGCCTCGCCGAGCACGACCATGCCGATGAGCACGGCGATGAGCGGATCGACGACCGTGAGTCCCGCGATCACGAGGTCGGGCGGGCCCGAGCTGTAGGCGGTCTGCACGAAGTACGCCCCGACGGCCCCAGCGGCCACGAGAGCGATCACGCAGATGAGCGTGATCCATTCGAAGTTGCCGGCCTCGATGCGGTTGATGACCGCCTTGGCGAGCGTGGCGACGAAGCCGTAGAGGATGCCGGCGCCGATGACGTAGAACAGCGCGCGCATACGGCGGCGGAGCACGAGCCAGCAGGCGCCGAGAACGATGATGACGACCAGCAGGATCGCGAGGATCGTGAAGAGCTCGCTGTCGCCGATCTTCTTCTCGGTCGCGAAGAGCGCCGCGAACGAGACGAAGAGGAAGATGCCGCCGACGCAGCACACGATCGCGGTGATCGACTGGCGGGTCGGCGAGTGTCCGGAGATCCGCGCGTTGAGCAGGGTCGTGATGACGAGGGCGATCGCGCCGAGGGGTTGCACCACGATGAGCGGCGCCTGCGAGAGCGCGGCGAGCTGGCACACGATGGCGAGTCCGAGCATGAGCGTGCCCGCCAACCAGGACGGTCGTGTGAGCAGGGCCCTGAGCTGACCGCCGCTGAGGCCGCTGGTGCCCTGAGCTCCGCTGAGGCGCTCGACCTTCTCCACGCCGCGGTGCTGGTACTGCGCCCCCAGCGACATGAACACGGCGCCCGCGAGGGCGAGCGGGATGCCGAGGAGCAGCTTGGGGTTCTGGAAGACACCGACCAGCTGGTCGGTGATGTCTTCAGCCCCAGTCATCCACACCGCAATGCTCACACCAAGACCCTACCCGCCGATCCCCGCCGGATAGGGTTATGGCGTGGCTGTACTTCCGATTCGCATCATGGGCGATCCCGTCCTGCACTCCCCCGCCTCGCCCGTCGAGGAGATCACCGACGAGGTCCGCACCCTCGTCGCCGACATGTTCGAGACCATGGACACCGCTCCGGGCGTCGGCCTCGCGGCGCCTCAGGTCGGAGTGCCGCTGCGCATCTACACGTACACGTACGTCGACGACGACGATCAGCCCTGGCGCGGGGTCATCATCAACCCCGAGCTGTGGATGGTGCCGCTGGAGCCGGGCGAGCCCGACGAAGACCTCGAGTCCGAGGGGTGCCTGTCGTTCCCCGGAGAACGCTTCGCGCTGCGCCGGTCCGAGCGTGTGCGCGTGACCGGGACGGACCTCGAGGGTGCGCCTGTCGAGATCTCCGTCGACGGCTGGCGCGCGCGCATCATGCAGCACGAGTTCGACCATCTCGACGGCATCCTCTACATCGACCGGCTTTCCGATCGGGACTGGAAGACGGTCCAGAAGATCGCGAAGAAGCGTGGCTGGGGTCGCCCGGGAGCCGCGTGGATGCCGGGAGTCGACGACTTGGAAGGCTGACCTTACCTTTCAGCCCGCTCACAGGGTCTGTGGAGTTGCATCACAGACTCCGATCCCTATAGCGTTCTTCGGGGCGGGATACCGATATTCCCGCGCACCAAGAGGCTCTGGGAGGGGTAGTCATGATGAAACTGCGCACACGACGCGCACTCGCACTCGCCGGTTCGGCGGTCGCGCTGTCCGTCGCGCTGACCGGTTGTAGCGCGCTGAACGGGATCCTCGGTGGAGGCTCGGGAGACGCCGACCGCGATGAGGAGACCGGCCAGGTCACCGAGAGCTCGAACATCGACATCTTCTCCCTCAAGCTGGGCGACTGCAAGATGGCGAGTGCGACGGGCCTCATCGAGGACGCGGACGTCGTCCCGTGCGACCAGCCGCACGATGAAGAGGTCTACTACGAGATCACGATGGACGACGGCGAGTTCTCGGAGGAGGCCATCGACACCGCCTCGCAGGAGTGCATCGGCGACGCGTACACGAACTTCGTCGGCATCGGCTTCCAGGACTCGACCCTCGAGGTCTACCCGATCACGCCGACCCAGCAGACGTGGGACCAGCTGAACGACCGCGTCGTGCAGTGCGTGATCTCCGACCCCGCCGGTCAGACCACGGGCTCGCTGAAGGGCGCTGCGCGCTGAGTCGATCCGCAGTCATGGAAGGGCCTCGCCGACCGGCGGGGCCCTTTCCGCGTCTCCGGACCGCGACCGCATCGTCCTGGAAAAGGAGAACCCCTGGCCTTCAGATGAAGGCCAGGGGTCTTGGCTCCCCGGCTTGGACTCGAACCAAGAACCTGCCGGTTAACAGCCGGCTGCTCTGCCAATTGAGCTACCGAGGAATGTGCTCCGCTGTGCGGGCAACTCGTCAATCCTAGCAAACTCCGACGCGTGCTCGTGACACGGGCCGCACATCGGGCGTGTCGACGCAGCGCGGGCTCAGCGCTGCGAATCCGCCTCCGCGTTGGGCACCCAGAGCAGGTCCTTGCCGACGCCCCGGGCGACCACGTGACCGCTCCGGAGCATGAGCGTCTCGGCGTTCAGTTCACGGATGAAGGCCGCGTCATTGGTGACGAGCAGAGCGCCCATCCCCTCCTCCTTGCGGCGGCGGGTGATGGCGTCGAACACGACGGGACGCACCTCGAGGTCCAGGTTCGCGAGGATCTCGTCGGCGATGAGCACGCGGGGTTCGAGAACGAACGACCGCGCGATCGCCACGCGCTGCCGCATGCCCGCGCTCAGCTCGTACGGGAACTTCGCCGCCGTGCCGAGCGGCAGGTGCAGCTCGTCGAGCAGCGTGGCCACCCGGATCGACAGCGCTTTGGCGTTGACGCGCTTCTCGCGGATGAGGATGGGCTCGGCGATCACCTCGTTCACCGTGAGCCGCGGCGGCAGATCGGCGCCCGCCCCCTGCGGCACGAAGCCGGTGCGGTAGGTGAGCAGCCGGTGCTTGCGGCCTGGACGTCGCACGTCGACACCGCACACCTGGGCGCTGCCGCCGACGACGCGCACCGAGGGATCTGTCGACCCCGCGAGAGCCGCGACGAGCGTCGATTTGCCCGAGCCGGTCGGCCCGGCGACGCAGATGAGCTCCCCCGGCCGGAGCGTGAAGCTCACGCCGTCGACGGCGCGGGTCGGAGCGCTGTGCCCGATGCGATCGATCACCAGATCAGAGCAATCGATCGCGTTGGTCGATTCGGGCCGAGAGAACATGACTCCATCCTGCCGTGCCGACACGGGCGAGCCCCTCTACGACTCGGCGAAGCGCTGGCGTTCCACGTCGATGTCACGAAGACGCATCCGCAGCGCGCGACCTCCGTCGGAGTCGGCGGGCACCCGCTGGACCGCGCCGAGCAGTTCCTGCTTCTCGTGCTCGAGACCGCGCATGATGAGCCGGCGGGCGAGGTCGGTCGCCGACGCCACCGCCCCCTCCTCGTCGCGGGCGGGGAACGGGGTCATGAGCAGCTCGCCCGCCAGCGATCGGTACGGCTCGCGCACCGCGTTGACCGCCTCGGTGACCCATCCGGCCCGCGTGCGATCGGGGGCGGATGCCACGGCCTCGCGCACCGCGTCGAGCCCCGCCGTGCGGAACGGCCCTTCGAGGGCGCGCGTGAGCAGAGCCTGGTCGAGCTGGTGACCGTACTGCAGAACGCCCATCAGCGCGTCCCGCTCGACCGCCACGTCGGCGGTGCGGGGCAGGCTCGCGAGCGTGACCGGTGCGAAGCTCTGTCCGCCGCCTGCGCCGTCGACGGAGGGCGCGTCATCTCGGCGCTGGGGCTCAGGTCGGGAGGTCGAGCCGCCGCGGCGCGCCACGCGCTCGACCTCGCTGTGCACCTCGGTGGGATCCATGCCGAGCCGACGCGCCAGGACGCGCTCGTAGCCGGGGCGCAGCAGCTGGTCCCTGATCTCCGCGACGATCGGCGCCGCGGCGCGGAGCGCTCCGACGCGCCCCTCGACCGTGGAGAGGTCGAAGCCGCCGAGCTTGCGGTCGATGGCGAACTCGAACATCGGCTGCTTGGAGTCCATGAGCGAGCGCACGGCCGCGTCGCCGCGCTGCAGCCGCAGGTCGCAGGGGTCGAGGCCGTCCGGAGCCACCGCGACGAACGTCTGGGCGTTGAAGCGGTCGTCCTCGGTGAAGGCGCGCAGCGCCGCCTTCTGCCCCGCCTCGTCGCCGTCGAATGTGAACACGACCTCGCCGGAGGCGTTGTCGTCGCCCATCACCCGCCGCAGCACCTTGATGTGGTCGGTGCCGAACGCCGTGCCACAGGTCGCGATCGCCGTGGTGAGCCCTGCGAGGTGGCAGGCCATCACGTCGGTGTACCCCTCGACGACCACCACACGACGCGGGTCGCCGCGCGAGATGTCGCGCTTCGCGAGGTCGAGCCCGTAGAGCACCTGGGCCTTCTTGTAGATCGGCGTCTCGGGGGTGTTGAGGTATTTGGGGCCCTGATCGTCGTCGAAGAGCTTGCGGGCGCCGAAGCCGATCGTCTGCCCCGACACGTCGCGGATCGGCCAAACTAGGCGACCGCGGAAGCGGTCGTACACGCCGCGCTGTCCCTGTGACACGAGGCCTGCCGTCAGGAGTTCCTCCCGTGTGAACCCCTGGGCGCTCAGCGCCTTCAGCATCCCGTCCCAGCCGCGCGGCGCGAAACCCACACCGAAGTGCGCTGCCGCTCCCGCGTCGAAGCCCCGCTCCCCGAGGAAGCGTCGCCCCGCCTCGGCATCCGCCGTCAGCAGCTGCGAGCGGAAGAACTCCGCCGCTGCCGTGTTCGCCGCGTACAGGCGGCTGCGACCGCTCGTCTCCGGCGCTGCTCCCCCGTCTTCGTAGTGCAGCGTGTAGCCGATGCGACCGGCGAGGCGCTCGACGGCTTCCGTGAAGCTCACGTGGTCCATCTCGCGAAGGAACGAGTAGACGTCGCCGGACTCGCCGCAGCCGAAGCAGTGGTAGTAGCCCACCTGCGGGCGCACGTGGAAGCTCGGGCTCTTCTCGTCGTGGAACGGGCAGAGCCCCTTGAGCGATCCCACCCCCGCGGACTTGAGCGCGACACGCTCGCCGACGATGTCGGCGATGTTGGTGCGGGCCTTGACCTCGTCGACGTCGGCCTGGCGGATACGGGGCATCAGCGCACCCCTTCGATCACCGCCGCGGGCGGAGTGTGCATCCGTCCGCCCGGCCGCGCGTGACGCGGCGTCCAGATGCCGACCTCGGCCGGATCGATCTCGCCCACGAGTCGGTTGTGCCAGTCGATGGCGCTCTGGTCGGTGAGGCTCGCGATCTGGTCGACCACGACCCTCGCGCGCTCGGCGTCGGAGCCGGCCGCGACGAAGTCGGCCGAGAACGCGGGCTCCAGCACGTCGGCGCCCGCCGACCACAGCGCGTCGGTCGACCACAGGGCGTCGGCCAGGCGCTTCAGCACTCGCCGCTGCTCCTTGTAGACGCCCTTGCGCGCCTCGATCGTGACGATCGCCTGCCCCATAATCCCCTTGAGCACGGCGATCTCCGCCTCGACCACTCGCGGCACGACGACGTGCGCGTTGTAGCGCACGAGCACGGGACCGGCGTACGCCTCGCGCGTCGCCGAGACCGCTGCCCTCGCGAAGCGGCCGATGAGGTCGCTGGTGAGGTTCTTGAGCCGTGCGAGGTCGCGCCGTGACCGGTCGAACGACGACAGCCACATCGACTGCGACGAGAGCCGGTAGAGCGCGTCCGCCAGCTCGTCGCGCGTGAAGTCGTACCCCACCCACTGCTGGATGCGGTCGATCAGCGCGTCGTGCGCGAGGGGGTCGGAGAGCTGGGCGACGTCGACGTAGCCGTTGACGATCGCGTCCTCGAAGTCGTGCACCGAGTAGCCGATGTCGTCGGACAGGTCCATGATCTCGGCCTCGATGCAGCGCAGCCGACCGGTCGCGCCCTCGCGCATCCAGCGGAACACTGCTTCGTCCTCGGGGTAGACGCCGAACTTCAGGCGACCGCCGGGGTCGGGCACGGGGCTGTCGACCGTCCACGGGTACTTGCACGTCGCGTCGAGACTCGCCCTGGTGAGGTTCAGGCCCACCGACTGTCCGTCGTCGTCGATCGCCTTCGCCTCGAGACGGGTGAGGATGCGCAGGGACTGCGCGTTGCCCTCGAAACCGCCGATGGGCTCGGCCCATTCGTTGAGCGCCCGCCCGCCGTTGTGCCCGAAGGGCGGGTGCCCGAGGTCGTGGCTGAGGCAGGCGGTGTCGACGACGTCGGCCGAGACGCCGAGGGCCGAGGCGAGCTCTCGCCCCACCTGAGCCACCTCGAGCGAGTGCGTGAGCCGGTTGCGCGCGAAGTCGGCGGTGCTCGCGGGGCTCAGCACCTGGGTCTTGGCGGCGAGTCGACGCAGCGCGGCCGAGTGCAGCACGCGAGCGCGGTCGCGCGCGAAGTCGTCTCGTTCGGAGCGATGGGTCTCGGCGAAGAACCGCTCGGCGTCTCGGGGATCGTATCCGTCCGTCCGCGACGGCGCGGACGCCTCAGCCGCCACTGTTCTCGATCTCCGCGCCTCGCATCATCTCCGAGGCCGTCGCCGCGAGCTCACGCGACTCCAGCCACTTGTCCGGCAGAGCCGGCCGCTTGGGCCGACCGGAACGACCGCGCTGACCCTCGGCATCCGCGCCGGGGTACGGCGCCGAGTGGTCGAGCTGGCCGAGCAGGTCGTCGATCTCCTGGAGACTGGATGCCGTGGCGAGCCCGGTGCGGATGTCTCCGCCGACCGGGTAGCCCTTGAAGTACCAGGCGACGTGCTTGCGGACGTCGCGGCAACCGCGGTCCTCGTCTTCGAAGAACTCGACGAGCAGTTCCGCGTGCCGTTTGAACGCGTCGGCGACGAAGCCGAGGTTCGCGTCGACCGTCTTGCCCTCGCCGCCGAAGGCGTTGGCGAGCTCGCCGAACAGCCAGGGACGACCGAGGCATCCTCGACCGACGACGACGCCGTCGCAGTCGGTCTGCTCCATCATGCGCACGGCATCGTCGGCGGACCAGATGTCGCCGTTGCCGAGAACCGGGATGCTCGTCACGGCCTGCTTGAGCTCGCCGATGGCGTTCCAATCGGCGAAGCCGGAGTAGAACTCGCTCGCCGTGCGGGCGTGCAGTGCGACGGCGGCCGCTCCGGCATCCTCCGCTGCGCGCCCCGCGTCCAGGAACGTGAGGTGGTCGGGGTCGATGCCCTTGCGCATCTTGACCGTGAGCGGGATGTCGCCCGCGGCCTTGACGGCCTGCGTCACGATGTCGGCGAAGAGAGACGACTTCCACGGCAGCGCGGCTCCGCCGCCCTTGCGGGTGACCTTGGGCACCGGGCAGCCGAAGTTGAGGTCGATGTGGTCGGCGTGGTCCTCGGCGACGATGATGCGCACGGCATCCGCGATCGTCTTCGGGTCGACGCCGTACAGCTGGATGGAGCGGGGCGTCTCCGACTCGTGGTGGCGGATGAGGCGCATCGTGGTCTCGTTGCGCTCGACGAGGGCGCGGGACGTGATCATCTCGCTCACGTACAGACCGGCACCGTACTCGCGGCACAGCCGACGGAACGCCGTGTTCGTGATCCCCGCCATGGGCGCGAGCACGACGGGCACGTCGAGTGCGATCGGGCCGATGCGGAGGGTGGGAACGGGGGCGGTTGCGACAGTCATGACCTCTCCATTCTCCCAGACACGGGGCCGGTCGCGGCGCATCGACCTAAGCTGTGAGCATGAGCGATTCCGCAGTCCGTTCCATCCCCTTCCGCGACGCCGACGGCAACGAGAAGACCCTCGACGATCTGGGCGAGGTCGTGCTCGTCGTCAACGTCGCGTCGAAGTGCGGACTCACTCCGCAGTACGAGCAGCTGGAAGAGCTGCAGCGCCTCTACGGCGACCGCGGATTCAGCGTCGTGGGCTTCCCCTGCAACCAGTTCTTCGGTCAGGAGCCGGGCTCGATGGAGCAGATCCTCGACTTCTGCTCGACCACCTACGGCGTGACCTTCCCGATCAACGACAAGGTCAAGGTCAACGGGAAGAACGCGGCCGACCTCTACAAGGCGCTGAAGCAGACCGAGGACGCGGGTGGCAAGGCCGGACGCGTGGAGTGGAACTTCGAGAAGTTCCTCGTGCTCCCCGACGGCGAGGTCATCCGCTTCCGTCCGAAGCAGAAGCCGGACGACCCCGCGATCGTCAGCGCGATCGAGTCCGCACTGACGCGCTAGATCGAGCGACGGCCGCACGGTTCACCTGCGCGCTACCCGCGCAGGTGCGTCCCGGCGGCGCTCGCATGCGAGCCGTTCACCCGCCGGTCTGCTCGCGGTCATGCCCTCTCCTTAGTCTCACCACGGCGAAGTCCGCTCGAAGACAAGGAGACCGAACATGCCCGACCGCTTCCCGATCAGCCGGCGAACCGTCCTCACCGCAGGCGCGATCGGCGCGCTCAGCACCGCTCTGCCGCTCGGCGCCGCACCGGCGAACGCCGCCCCCACCACGGAAGCGGGATCCACGACGCGCCCGACTGCGCCCGGCAGGGCAGGCCGCCTGCGATTCCACTCCGACGGAACCTTCAAAGTCGTGCAGTTCAACGACACACAGGACGACGAGCTCACCGATCGTCGCACGGTGGAGCTGATCGAGAAGGTGCTCGATCAGGAGAAACCCGACTTCGTGGTCATCAACGGCGACGTGATCACGGGAGGCTGTGAGACCCGGCTGGCTGTGAAGCAGGCGATCAACAACGTCGTCTGGCCGATGGAATCGCGCCAGATTCCGTGGGCCGTCACTTTCGGAAACCACGACGAGGACTCGCTGCCCGAGTCCGGTGTCGACGAGGCGGGGATGCTGGCGATCTACCGCTCCTACGACTACAACGTGAACGCCGAGAACACTCGCGGCGTGACAGGCACCAGCAACACGATCGTGACGATCGGCTCGTCGGCGAAGAAGAACCGAGAGGCTTTCGCTCTGTGGCTCATCGACTCCGGTCGGTACGCGCCTGAATCGATCAACGGCCAGGACTTCTCCGGGTATCCCACGTGGGACTGGGTACGGATGGACCAGGTCGCCTGGTACCGGCAGCAGTCGCAGGAGTTGGAGAAGCGGCGGGGAGCCAAGCTGCCTGGTCTGATGTTCCTGCACATCGCCCTGTGGGAACACCGTTTCATGTGGTGGGGCGGCGTGGACACCCGCACGGAGCCGGACGCCGCGCGCGGCCGGGCGCGGCACCGGATCACCGGGGAGCGGAACGAGGACGAATGCCCTGGGCCGTTCAACTCAGGGATGTTCAACGCGATTCTCGAGCGGGGTGACGTGAAGGGGGTCTTCGTCGGACACGACCACATCAACGACTATGCGGGTGACTACTACGGCGTGCAGCTCGGCTACGCGCCGGGCACGGGCTTCGGCGCGTACGGCCTCGATGGCGCCGAGCGCAACCGCATGCGCGGCGGTCGCGTGTTCGAGCTCACGGAGACAGGTGACGACGTGTCGATGGCGACGCGCGTCGTGTACGCCCGAGAACTCGGCATCGACCTGACCGCCGACGACCAGCCCATGGAGCCGCTTCCGCTCGCGGCGAAGCAGCAGCGTCTGTAACGCTCGCAGAGCGGTCGAGGCGGCGGGATTCGCGCTCCCGTCGCCCCGACCGCGCGGACGGTAGCTCAGGCCTGGACTGCGGGCGCTTCTTCCTCGGGAGCACCGCGCTTGGCCCACAGGTCGCGCAGGACGTTCTCGAACGCCGCGGGCGGCTGCGCGCCGCTGATGCCGTACTGTCCGTCGATCACGAAGAACGGGACGCCCTGGATGCCGTAGGCCTGGGCCTGCGCCTGGTCCTGACGCACGTCCTGCAGGTGGCGGGAACTCTCCAGCGCCTCCCGCGCCTGCTCGGCGTCGAGGCCGACCTCGACCGCCAGCTCGACGAGATCGTCGACACGGCCGACGTGCTTGCCCTCGGTGAAGTACGCGGACATGAGCCGCTCCTCCATCTCGTGCTGCAGATCGTTCGCCTTCGCGAAGTGGAGGAGCTCGTGGGCCTTGACCGTGTTCGTGTGCTGCAGCAGGTCGAAGCGATACTGCAGACCCGCGTTCTCCGCGACACCGGTGACGTGCGAGAGCATCTGCTCGACCTGCTCACGAGGCATGCCCTTGTGTCCGGAGAGGAAGTCGATCTCATCGCCGTCGAAGTCGACGGGGGTGTCGGGCGAGAGCTCGAACGAGTGGAACGTGATGTTCACCTGCGGGGCGTCGTCGTCGCCCGCCGTGGCCTCGAGTCCCTTCTCGAGATTGCGCTTGCCGATGTAGCACCACGGGCACGCGATGTCGGACCAGATGTCGATCGAGATGGGTTCAGTCACACTGTCATCCAACCGCATCCTCGTCGGGGCTATTCCGATCGATAGGATTCTCGGATGCTCTCCGCCGACGATCCGCTCCCCCGCACGCCGCGTCGCGTGCTCGTCGCCGGCGTCACCGGATCCGGGAAGACGACCCTCTCCCGGCGCATCGCCGCGCTCTGGAACCTCCGGCACACCGAGATCGACGGCCTCTTCCACGGCGAGAACTGGACACCGCGTCCGAGCTTCCTCGACGACGTCCGCGCCTTCGCCTCCGAAGAGCTCTGGGTGACCGAGTGGCAGTACACGAGCAAGGGCACCGACGAGATCCTCGCGCCGCGCGCCGACCTGGTCGTCTGGCTGGACTATCCCTTCCGCGTCGTTCGTGCGCGACTGCTGCGGCGCACCCTGAGCCGCAGCATCCTGCGTACGAAGATGTGGAACGGCAACGTCGAGAAGCCGATCTGGCGCATGTTCAGCGGGGATCCCGAAGAGAACATCGTCGCCTGGCAGACCATGACCCTGCACAAATGGACCGAGCGGATGCCGGAGGCCGAGGTCGCGTTCCCGCACCTGACCATCGTGCGCCTGCGCCATCCGCGCGAGGCCGAGCGCTGGCTTCGGGCTCAGGCGGGCGCGTCCGGTGTGTCGACGGCCCCACCGAAGCGTCGGTCGCGCGACAGGTAGATGCCGATCGCTCGCCACAGCTCCTCGCGGGAGAAGTCCGGCCAGAGCGTGTCGAGGAACACCATCTCGGCGTAGGCCGACTCCCACAGGAGGAAGTTCGAGGTGCGCTGCTCGCCCGAGCTGCGCAGGAACAGGTCGACGTCGGGCATGTCCGGCACATAGAGGTGCCGACGGATCATCTTCTCGCTGATCGCGTTCGGCTTGACCCGACCGGCGGCGACGTCGGCGGCGATCGACCGCATGGCGTCGACGAGCTCGACCCGTCCGCCGTAGTTCACGCACATCGTGAGCGTGAGCCCTGTGTTCGTCTTCGTGAGCTCCTCCGCGCGCTGCAGTTCTGTGATGACGCTGCCCCACAGGCGCGGCTTGCGTCCGGCCCAGCGGATGCGCACGTTCCACTCGTTGAGCTGGTCGCGCCGGCGATGCAGCACGTCGCGGTTGTACCCCATGAGGAAGCGCACCTCCTCGGGCGAGCGCGCCCAGTTCTCGGTCGAGAACGCGTACACCGACAGGTGCTTCACCCCGGCCTGGATGGCGCCGGCGACCACGTCGAGCAGTACCTCCTCACCCGCCTTGTGTCCTTCGATGCGATTGAGACCGCGACGATTCGCCCACCGGCCGTTGCCGTCCATGACGATCGCCACGTGCTCCGGCACCGCCGGGAACTGCGGCGGGTAGAGCCCCGTCCAGTCGAGCGGGCGGTACGCCACGGCATCCTTGTGCGTGTAGGGCTTGGGGCTCACCGGGCTCCTTCTCGGGAATCGTCGATCACGTGGGCGAGCGAGCGGATGCCGCGCTCGAGATGCCACTGCGCGTAGGCGGCGATGAGTCCGGAAGCCGCTGACGTCTCCTGCACGGATGCCGCGTCGATGACGTCCCATTCGCCCGCCATGAGCGACCGGAGCAGGGCCAGCGTGGTCTCCGCGACGCGAGGGCTTCCGGCGGGCGCGTCGTTGCGGCACACCACGCCACCGAGCTGGGCGACGAACGTCGTGTGCGGACCGGGCATGCCGCAGCGCGCGCAATCGGTCAGCGACGGCGCCCAGCCGGAGAGCGCCATGACGCGGAGCAGATAGGAATCCAGGATGCTGCGAGGCGAATGCTCCCCGCGAGAGAGTGCCCGCAGTCCGCCGACGAGCAGCAGATACTGCTCGGGAGTCGCCTCGGACTCGCTCAGCCGGTCGGCCGTCTCGACCATCGCATTCGCCGAGGTGAACCGGTCGTAGTGCGCGGCGATGTCGGCACCGTAGGAGCCCAACGACTCCGCCTGCTGCACGATGTCGAGCGAGCGCCCCTCGTACAGCTGCACGTCGGCGACCATGAACGGCTCGAGCCGGGAGCCGAACTTCGACGACGTCCGCCGCACGCCCTTCGCCACGGCGCGCACCTTGCCGTGGCGTCGCGACAGCATGGTGACGATGCGGTCCGCCTCACCCAGCTTGTGGGTGCGCAGGATCACTGCTTCGTCTCGGTACGTGGGCACCCCTCGATTATCCTCCGTGCGCGACAATGGACGGGTGACCGAACCGCTCTTCATCATTCCGTTCTGGGCGGATCTTCTCGGCGTCGGGCTCGGCGGGGTCCAGGGAGCGCTCTTCGCCTCCGGTTTCCAGGGGCAGCGACGGCTCGACTGGCTCGGGGTCGCGATCATCGGCATCATGATCGGCATGGGCGGCGGTCTCATCCGCGACATCCTGCTGGGCCAGACCCCCGCGACGCTGCAGAACCAGTGGTATCTCGTCACGGCGACGGGCGCCGCGCTCTTCGGGATGCTGCTCGCTGGCCTCTTCACGCGCCTCAACAAGGTCATCGTCGGCCTGGATGCCGTCGTGATCGGGATGTTCGGGGCGTTCGGTACGAGCAAGGCCCTCGCGCTCGGCATTCCCGAGGTGCCCGCCGTGTTCATCGGCGTCTGCGCCGCAGTCGGCGGCAGCGTGCTGCGCGACATGCTCATGGGCCTGCCGACCGCGATCATGCACGTGGGATCGCTCTACGCCGTCGCCGCCGGCGGAGGATCCGCGTTCATCGTGATCGCCCACGCGCTCGGCATGTCGATCCCCCTCGCCGCCGTCATCGGCATCGCCGTCACCGCCGTGATCCGGGTGCTCGCCGTCAGCTTCGACGTATCGCTGCCCGAGCAGCGCCGCCTCTACCGCCGCAAGGTGGCGGCCGAGACCGGGGTCATCCCGATCGTCAGACCCGGCGACTGACCGCACCGCCTTTCGTCTCGTCGCTGCGCTCCTCGCTCAACGACCCGAGAGAGACCCCGCTGCGCTCCTCGCTCAACGACCGGGAGGGATATCAACCCGGTCGTTGAGCGAGCGAAGCGAGACGAAACGTGCGGGGTCAGACCGCGGCGAGCTCGTGCTGACGGCTCCGGATCGACCGGTTCACGCCCGACACGATCGCCTTGAGGGATGCTGTCGAGATGTCGCCGTCGATGCCCACGCCCCACAGGCGCTGATCGCCGACCTGCAGCTCGACGTACGCGGCCGCCTGAGCGTCACCGCCGGCGCTGAGTGCGTGCTCCACGTAGTCGTAGACGGTGATGTCGAAGCCCTGGGCGCGCAGCACCTCGACGAACGCGGCGACCGGACCGTTGCCCGAGCCGGTGACCGAGATCCGCTCGTCGTCGTCCCGCAGCTCCACATCGAGGACGACCTCGCCGGACATGTCGCTGCGGGTCTGCGTCGCCAGCAGCTCGAAACGACCCCACTTGGCTGACTCGTCGTCGGCCGGCAGGTACTCGTCGTTGAAGACCGACCAGATCTGCTCGCTCGTGACCTCGCCGCCCTCGGCATCCGTCTTCGCCTGCACGACGCCCGAGAACTCGATCTGCAGCTTGCGAGGCAGGTCGATCGCGTGGTCGGCCTTCAGCAGGTACGCGACGCCACCCTTGCCCGACTGCGAGTTCACGCGGATCACCGCTTCGTACGAGCGGCCCAGATCCTTCGGGTCGACGGGCAGATACGGCACCGCCCACTCGATCTCGTCGACCGAGACGCCCTTCGCCTCCGCCTCGGCGGCCATGGCCTCGAAGCCCTTCTTGATCGCATCCTGGTGCGATCCGCTGAATGCGGTGAACACGAGGTCGCCCGCCCACGGGCTGCGCTCCGGCACGGGCAGCTGATTGCAGTACTCGACCGTCCGCTTGACCTGATCGATGTCGCTGAAGTCGATCTGCGGGTCGATCCCCTGCGTGAACATGTTGATGCCCAGGGCGACGAGGTCGACGTTGCCGGTGCGCTCTCCGTTGCCGAACAGGCACCCTTCGATGCGGTCGGCGCCGGCCATGTAGCCGAGCTCCGCGGCAGCGATCGCCGTGCCGCGGTCGTTGTGCGGGTGCAGCGAGAGGATGACGTTCTCGCGGTGGTTCAGGTGGCGGCTCATCCACTCGATCGAGTCGGCGTAGACGTTCGGCGTGGCCATCTCGACAGTGGCCGGCAGGTTGATGATGACCTTGCGGTCGGGGGTCGGCTCGAAGATCTCGATGACCTGGTTGCAGACGTCGACAGCGAACTCGAGCTCGGTGCCCGTGTAGCTCTCCGGCGAGTACTCGTAGTACACCTGCGTGTCGGGGATCGTCTTCTCGAACCGTCGGCACAGGCGCGCGCCCTCGAGCGCGATGTCGATGATGCCCTGCTTGTCGGTGCGGAAGACGACCTCGCGCTGCAGCACGCTCGTGGAGTTGTACAGGTGCACGATCGCCTGCTTGGCACCGGCGATGGCCTCGTAGGTGCGCTCGATCAGGTGCTCGCGCGCCTGCGTCAGCACCTGGATGGTGACATCGTCGGGGATCAGGTTCTCTTCGATCAGCTGGCGGACGAAGTCGAAGTCGGTCTGGCTCGCCGACGGGAACCCGACCTCGATCTCCTTGTATCCCATGCTGACGAGCAGCTCGAACATCACCCGCTTGCGCTCGGGCGACATGGGATCGATGAGGGCCTGGTTGCCGTCGCGCAGGTCGACAGCGCACCAACGGGGGGCCTCGGTGATGCGGGCATCGGGCCAGGTGCGGTCGGGCAGGTTCACCGCGATCTGCTCGTGGAACGGCCGGTACTTGTGGATCGGCATCGACGACGGGCGCTGAGTGTTCTTCATGAGGGGCTTCTTCTCTCGTCAGGAATGTGTTCGGGCCAACACGAGCGCCGCGACGAGGAAGGCCCTAGCTCTCAGGACTCGTCGCGGCAGCTAAGAAGAAGCAGACCGCCGAAAGGCATGCGGCCATGCTAGCAGGGCACCGCCGCCGGTTCGACCGGGTGCCGCAGGGGGATGCCGTATCCGTACCCGCTCAGGGGATGAGCGCGAGCTTCCCTCCCGGGTGCCCGCCCGCGAGGAAGTCCAGTGCTGCCGGCGCCTCAGCGAGGGGGAAGGTCTTCGCGACGGGCACGACGAGGTCCCCGCTCTGGGCGAGGGCGATGAGATCCGGACGCACCTCGTCGCGGAATCGGGCGCTTTCGGGCATCGAGCCGGCGATCGCGATGATCCCCTCGTCCTCCGCGCGTCCGAACGCGGCGATGGTCACGATGCGTCGGCGATCCCGGACGAGTTCGAGGGAGACGTCGACGGCCTCGTCCGTGCCGACCGCGTCGAGGGCCGCGGCGACCGTGCCGCCCGCGAGATCACGGACGCGATCGGTGAGCCCCTGGCCGTATTCGACCGGCACTCCCCCGAACTCCCGCACCACGTCGGCCCGCGCCGCACTCGCCGTGCCGATCACCCGGACTCCGCGGAGCGCAGCCTGCTGCAGCACGCTCACGCCGACGGCGCCGGATGCGCCGTGTAGCAGCACGGTTTCACCCGGTGCGACACCCGTCACCCACAGCATCTCGGCCGCAGTCGTACCCGCGAGCAGCAGATTCGCGGCCTCCGCGTGGCTGAGCGTCGTGGGCTTGATGAAGGCCTTCTCGGCGGGGATGGTGACGGCCTCGGCGTAACCGCCGCGCACGCGGAAGGCGACGATCTCGTCTCCGACCCGCGCCTCGCCTGAGCCGATGCGCGTGTTGGGCCCGATGGCGATGATCTCGCCCGAGATCTCGTAGCCGATCGGCACCGGGAACTCCACACCTCCTCGCGGGGCGGCGACGTGCTTCGCATCGGCGGGGTTCACTCCGGCCGCTCGCACGCGGACCGTGATCTCGCCCTCCTGCGGGTCCGGGACACCCTCCTCCACGAAGTCCCACGCCGACGGCTCGCCGGGGCCGGGAGCGATCCAGTGGCGGGCGCGGAGCGTGGTGTCTTCAGGCATCGGATCCTCCGTGGTTCTCAGGTCGGGTGGTGGGCCGGGTGCCTCACCGCACGAGGCTCTCGTCGACGTCCCACATCGTGTACGACATGATGACACCGGCCGGCAGGACGTCCTGTTCGACGAGGTTGGTGCGCTCCACTCCGACGACGCGGCCGGTGTCGAGCGAGAGCAGCACGATCTCGCTGACGGACTTGTCGGGAGCGACGACGCGAAGTCCGGCGACGGGACGCCCGAGGCGATCCTCCGTCGTTCCCAGCGCGGTCACGCCGTCGGCCGAGCCGAGGATGTCGAGGACCTGGGATTCCTGGGCGTCGGTGAGCGTCCATTGCCCCAGGAGGTCGGTCATCGCCGTCACGACATCGGTTCCCGACGGCTCCGCAGGCATCCCGAGGGCGGTCAGAACACGCAGCACCTCGGCGCGGCTGTCGCCGAAGACCTCGGGGACGGGTGTCGCGAACTGGCCGGGCTCGATCGGGATCTCATAGGCGACCTCACCGGTGCTGCTGACCTCGGCCGAGAGATTGGCCGCCGCATCGTCGGGGTCGTACGGGACGCCGTTGACGATCGTGGTGAGCCCTGACTGATCGGGATTCCACTGGATGACCGCGAACTGCGGCACGACCTCCGTCTCGCCCGTGCCCATGTCGATGTTCAGGCCCCAGGACGCCGTCCGCACGGTGCGCACCGGCGCTGTCGGCCCGGGGAGCGCGGCGTCGGCGAGAGCGGCCTGAGCGTCGTCGATCGTCGCGGCAAGGGACTCGGCATCCGAGAAGTCGAGAGGCTGAGGGCCGACTGCCTCAGCCTCGCCCTGCGGCATGAGGACGCTCACGGCCACGACGACCGCGGCGGTCGCGACGGCGATCCCGGACGCCACCGTGAGGGTGAGACGACGTGCGCGGCGCGGAGCCGCGGTGTCGCGCATGATGCGGTCGCGCAGCCGCAGCGCGGCGGCATCGGGCGCGGCGTCGCGGGGCGTTCGAGCGGGATCGGCGGCCATCAGCAGGCGATCGAGAACGTCGTGATCAGTCATCATCCCCCGCCCGCTTCTCTCGTTCGAGCTCGGAGAGCATCCTGTCGCGCGCACGACCCAGGATCCTGCGAACACGCGACCGCGGCATCCGCAGCATCTGCGCGATCTCCCCCACCCCGAGACCATCCCAATATGTCAGCATGATGATACGCCGCTCACGACCGGAGAGGGCCGCCAGAGCAGACAACGCCCGTGCCCGTTGCGTGAGGTCGGGGTCCCGATCGTCCGCCGCGAAACCCCGGTGCACGGTCTCGAGCGCTCGGCGACGCACGATCGTGCGACCCGACCGCCCCCGCAGCACCCGATCGGCGGCCCGCAACAGCCAGATCCCGTCCATCGGCTTGGCGGGATTGAGGCGCGTCCACGCCAGGAGAAACACCTCGGACACGATTTCCGTGACCTCGGAATCGTGCTCGACAGCACCCTCGACATGGTGTCTGACGCGAGCCCAGTTCGCGTCGAACACCGCAGTGAACGCGTCGTTCCTCCGGGTCTCGCGCTCCGCGGCGCGACTCATCCCCCGTGTCCTGAGGGCATGATGAGCCGCTCGGACAGCAAGCGGCCCATCTCAGAATCCGAGGCGTCCGAGCTGCTTCGGATCCCGCTGCCATTCCTTCGCGACCTTGACGTGCAGGCCGAGGAAGACCCGCGTGCCGAGGAGCTCCTCGATACCCGCGCGGGCCCGGGCGCCGACGTCGCGCAGACGCGACCCCTTACGACCGATGATGATGGCCTTCTGACTGTCGCGCTCGACCACGATCGACGCGTGGACGTCGGTGAGGTCGCTGTCCTCGCGGGGCGCCACGTCGTCGATCACGACCGCGATGGAGTGGGGCAGCTCGTCTCGCACGCCCTCCAGCGCAGCCTCGCGGATGATCTCCGCGATGCGGTCCTCGTCGGACTCGTCGGTCGTGATGTCGTCCGGGTAGAGCGCCGGCCCCTTCGGCATGAGCGACAGGATCTCGTCGGAGAGCACGTCGAGCTGATCGCGCGTGAGCGCTGAGAGCGGGATGACGGCGTGCCAGTCCTCGCGGAGGGCGTCTGCCTCCATGAGCCGCTCGGTGATCTCGTCGCGGGAGGCCGCATCGGTCTTCGTGACGATCGCGATCTTCTTCGCCCGCGGATAGCCGTCGAGCGACGCGGCGATGCGGCGATCGCCGGGGCCGACCTTCTCGGTGGCGGGGACGCAGAACCCGATCACGTCGACGTCGCCCAGCACCTGCTCGACCAGGTCGTTGAGCCGCTCGCCCAGCAGGGTGCGCGGCTTGTGGATGCCGGGGGTGTCGACGATCACCAGCTGCCCGTCCGGCCGGTTGACGATGCCGCGGATCGCCCGCCGCGTGGTCTGCGGCTTCTCGCTCGTGATGGCGATCTTCTCGCCGACGAGGGCGTTGGTGAGCGTCGACTTGCCCACGTTCGGACGCCCGACGAACGTGACGAACCCGCTCCGCGTCTCATCACTCATCGATTCGCTCCCCCTCAGGATCTGATGTCTCCGCGGTCGGCGCGGCCCTCTCGACGAAGACCGTCGCGATGCCCCGCCCGCGTCCTCGCGAGGCGCCTCCCGTCAGCACGAGTCCGTCGACCGTGGCGGTCGCGCCGGGCTGCGGAACCTGCCCGAGCGTCTTGCCGAGCAGACCGCCGATGGAATCCACGTCCTCGTCCTCGAGCTCGAGGCCGAACAGATCGCCCACGTCCTCCAGTGAGAGCCGGGAGCTCACACGGTACCGGCCTTCGCCGAGTTCGACGACCTCCGCCGACACCTGATCGTACTCGTCGGAGATCTCACCGACGAGTTCCTCGATCAGGTCCTCGAGGGTGATGAGCCCCGAGATCCCGCCGTGCTCGTCGATCACCAGGCAGACGTGCACGGCATCCCGTTTCATCTGCTGCAGCAGGGTCTCGGCGCGCATCGACTCGGGGACGAAGGTCGCCGGGCGCGAGATCGGACGGATGGATGCCGCGCGCCAGGCGTTCTCGTCGCGATAGGCGAACTGGACGAGGTCCTTGAGGTACAGCACTCCGACGACGTCGTCGGCCTCATCGTCGACCACCGGCATCCGCGATACCCCGCGCTGCAGGAAGAGCGTCATCGCCTCGTCGGTGGTGGCCGTGGCGTCGACAGTGACCATCTCGGTGCGCGGGACCATGACGGCGCGCACGAACTGGTCGGTGAAGTCGAAGACCGAGTGGATGAGGTCGCGATCGTCCGCCTCGATGAGGTCGTTCGAGGCGGCCTCGTCGACCATGCTGAGCAGCTGCTCCTCCGAGGTGAACGAGCTCCGCCCACGGCCCGGTGTGACGCGGTTGCCGAGAACCACGAGTCCGTGCGCGAGCGGTCCGAGGATGATGCGCAGACCGCGCACGACCGGGGCGTTGGCGCGCAGCATGCCCTCCGCGTGCTGGCGCCCGAACGAGCGGGGGCTGGCGCCGACGAGCACGAACGTGATCCCGGTCATCAGCACGGCGGCCGCGAGCATCGCGAGCCAGTTGTTCTCGATGAGGATCGTGAACGCGACGGTGACGAGCACCGCGGCCGTCACCTCGGCGAGCACACGGATGAACGCGACGGAGTTGACGTGCGCGTCGGGGTCGGCGGCGATGCGCGCGAGCTGCTTCGTGTTGCGCCCCTCGGCGGCCATCTCCTCGAGATCTGTGCGCGACGTGACGCCGAAGGCGGCGTCGATCGCGGCCATCAGACCGCCGAAGGCGACGAGCAGGACCGCGCCGGCGAGCAGGAGAGCTGCGGTCATCGTCGGCGTTCGGCGGCGGCGAAGCTCTGGATGAGCTCCTTCTGCAGGCCGAACATCTCACGCTCCTCGTCGGGCTCGGCGTGATCGAAGCCGAGCAGGTGCAGCAGGCCGTGCGTGGTGAGCAGGATGAGCTCGTCCATCAGTGAGTGACCGGCGGCCTGCGCCTGGGTCTCGGCGACCTGAGGGCACAGCACGATGTCGCCGAGCAGACCGGGGGCCGTCGGTCGATCCTCGGTGCCGGGTCGCAGCTCGTCCATCGGGAAGCTGAGCACATCGGTCGGACCGGGCTCGTCCATCCACTGCACGTGCAGCGCCTCCATGGCGCCCTCGTCGACGAGGACGATCGCGACCTCCGCGTCCGGGCTGACGTGCAGCTGCGCGAGGTTGTGGTCGGTGAGGCGCTGCAGCACCGTCTCGTCGACGTCGATCGCCGACTCGTTGTTGATCTCGATCATGCCTGTGCTCGTTTCATCAGGAGAGGCCTCGTTTCGGCATCCGATCACGGGGTCCGGGGCGCTGGGCCCCGCGGCGCTCCGCGCGGTTGGCGAACTCCGCCGCCTGCTCGCGCTCGTGCCGCTGCGCCGTGCGGCGCTCGTCGTACTCGCTGTATGCGTCGACGATGCGGCCGACGAGCGAGTGGCGCACGACGTCGTCGCTCGTGAGCCGCGCGAAGTGGATGTCGTCGATGCCGTCGAGAACACGCGTGACCAGCCGGAGACCCGAAGCCCCTTGGGGCAGGTCGACCTGGGTGATGTCGCCCGTCACGACCATGCGCGTGCCGAAGCCGAGCCGGGTGAGGAACATCTTCATCTGCTCCGGCGTCGTGTTCTGGGCCTCGTCGAGCACCACGAACGAATCGTTGAGGGTGCGTCCGCGCATGTAGGCGAGCGGCGCGACCTCGATCGTGCCCGTCGCCATGAGACGAGGGACGATCTCGGGATCCATCATCTCGTTGAGCGCGTCGTACAGCGGACGCAGGTACGGGTCGATCTTGTCGGTCAGCGTGCCGGGGAGGAACCCGAGCCGCTCCCCCGCCTCGACGGCGGGACGCGTCAGGATGATGCGCGTGACCTCTTTGCGCTGCAGCGCCTGCACGGCCTTCGCCATCGCGAGGTAGGTCTTTCCTGTTCCGGCCGGGCCGATGCCGAACACGATGGTGTTCTCGTCGATCGCGTCGACGTACTCCTTCTGGCCGAGCGTCTTGGGGCGGATGACCTTGCCGCGCGTCGACAGGATCGCCTCGCCGAGGACCTCGCTCGGTCGCGGGCCCCCGTCGACCCGCAGCATGCGCGCGGAGCTCGCCACGTCGCCGGGAGCGAGATCGTGCCCCGCCTTGGTCATGGTCATCAACTCCTCGACGAGGTTCTTCGCGCCGGCCACGGCATCCGGAGCACCGGTCAGGGTGATCTCGTTGCCGCGCACGAGGACCTGCACGTCGCGGTGCTCCTTCTCGAGCATGCGGAGCAGACGGTCCTGCGGACCGAGCAGCTGCACCATAGCGACGCCGTCGGCGTAGATCCGCTCGGTGACGGTGCGGTCGGTGGTGTTGTCGTCGTCAGAAGCCAACGAGCTTGTTCTCCTCGATGTTGCCGAGCACATGGGCGTGCACGTGGAAGACGGATTGGGCGGCGCTCGCGCCGTTGTTGAAGATCAGGCGGTACTCGCCGTTCGCGTGCTCGTCGGCGAGCTGCTTCGCAGCGGCGACCATCTCGGCGAGGAGCGCTGGGTCGCCGGCGGCCAGTTCGGTGACGTCGCGATACTCCTCGGTCTTGGGGATGACGAGGACGTGCAGCGGCGCCTGCGGGTCGATGTCGCGGATCGCGAAGACCCGCCCGGTGTCGAGCAGGATCTCACCCGGGATGTCGCCGTTGAGGATACGCGTGAAGATCGAGGGCTCGGACATACTGCCAGTCTACTGACCGGGGCCGACGTGCGGCCGGAGGACGATCACCACCGACCGAGGGCAACCGACAGCACGGCGATCGCCGCGGGGCCCGCGGTCGACGTGCGCAGCACCGTGTCGCCGAGCAGCGCGCGCTCCGCGCCGGCCGCCTCGAGCGTGGCGATCTCGTCACCGGAGATGCCGCCCTCCGGTCCCACGACGAGCACGAGGTCGCGGCCGTCCGGCTCCAGCGCCGACAGAGGCGTCGGGGCGGTCGGGTCGAGCAGCACCACCCGCTGGGTCGCCGCGCGGCGGGCGAGGTCCCTGGTGGTCTCGGGCGGCACGACCTCGGGCACCCACGCACGATGCGCCTGCTTCGCGGCCTCGCGCACGATCGTCGCCCAGCGCTCCCGACCCTTCACCGCCTTCGGTCCTTCCCAGCGCGACACGCTGCGCCCGGCCTGCCACGGCACGATCTCGTCGACCCCCAGCTCGCACGCCGCCTGCACGGCGAGCTCGTCGCGGTCGCCCTTCGCGAGGGCCTGCACGAGCACGAGCTTCGGGCTCGGGGCTTCGCTCACCCGACGCGCGCTCACGCGCACCTCGACCAGGGACGGCGACACCTGCTCGGCCTCCCCGGTGAGCCACACCCCGCGACCGTCGCCGACCGTCACCTGCTCGCCGACCCGCAGTCTCCGGACCACGGCCGCGTGCTTGGCCTCCGCGCCGGTGAGCGCCACGAGGTCGCCGACCGTGGCATCCGACGAGGATTCGACGAGGAAGTGCAGTGCCATCGCGTTCTCCCGGTCAGTGCGAGCGGAAGCGGTCGCGCAGCTTCGAGAAGAGTCCCTGCTGGAACTGGGCGAGCTGCGGAGCCGGCGCCTTGGTCTTCTTGGCGAAGTCCTCGATGAGCGCGCGCTGCGCCGAGTCGATCTTCGTCGGAGTCAGCACCTGCACGCCGACGCGGAGGTCTCCGCGCTGGCTGCCGCGCAGCGGCGTGATGCCCCGCCCCTTGATCGTCAGGACATCGCCCGACTGCACGCCGGGACGGATCTCGAGGTCGACCTCGCCGTCCAGACCCTGGATCGTCGTCTCGGCACCGAGGATGGCGTCGGTCATCGCCACCTCGAGCGTGGCGAGCAGGTCGTCGCCGTCGCGGCTGAAGGCCGGGTGCGGGTTCACCGTCACCTCGACGTACAGATCGCCGTGCGGGCCGCCGGCCTTGCCGACCTCGCCCGAACCGGGGAGCTGCAGGCGCAGACCCGTCTCGACACCCGCCGGGATGTCGAGAGACACGGTGCGGCGGGAGCGCACGCGTCCCTGGCCGCCGCAGGTGCCGCACGGGTACGGGATGGTCGTGCCGTATCCCTCGCAGGTTCCGCACGGCTGCGAGGTGACGACGTTGCCGAGCAGGCTTCGCACCTGGCGCTGCACGTGGCCGGTGCCGCCGCAGATGTCGCACGTGACGGGCGAGGTGCCTTCCTGGCAGCACGATCCCTTGCAGGTCTCGCAGAGCACGGCCGTGTCGACCTCGATGTCGCGGTGGGCGCCGAACACGACGTCGCCGAGATCGAGTGTGACCCGCACGAGCGCGTCCTGGCCCCGTTCGCGACGGGAGCGAGGGCGAGCGCCTCGTCCACCGCCCTGCGCTGCGCCGAAGAACGTCTCGAAGATGTCGCCGAAACCGCCGAAGCCCCCGAAGTTGCCCGCGGCGCCGTCGCCTCCGCCCATGTCGTACCGACGACGTGACTCGTCATCGCTGAGCACGTCGTAGGCGTGCGTGACGAGCTTGAACTTCTCCGCTGCCTCCTCACCCGGGTTCACGTCCGGGTGCAGCTGGCGCGCGAGGCGCCGGTACGCCTTCTTGATCTCGTCGGTCGATGCGTCGCGCGAGACGCCGAGTACCTCGTAGTGGTCCGCCACAATGGCCCTTCTGCGTGTTGTCCTGGTCGTCCGCGTCAGCGGGCGGCCTCGTCTTCGTCGAGCAGTCGCGACAGGTAGCGGGCGACCGCCCGCGCTGCCGCGAGATTGCTCGGATAGTCCATGCGGGTCGGCCCCATCACGCCGACGCGCGCGGTGCCGCTGCGCGCCGCGTAGTTGCTCGCGACGATCGAGGCCTCGTCGAGGCCGAACGACGCGTTCTCGGTGCCGATGCTCGCGGAGAGTCCCTGCGCATCCGCTTCCATCTCGCTCATCAGACGGATGAGCGTCACCTGCTCCTCGATCGCCTCCAGGAGAGGATGGATGCTGCCGCGGAAGTCCTGCTCCCGCCTCGCGAGCGTCGCGGCGCCGGCCATCACGAGCCGCTCCTGCCGGAACGTGCCCAGCTCCTCGACGATCACCGTCGCGAGGGCGCGGAGCACGGCATCCTTTGCGTGCTCCTCACCGGCGAGCAGCCCTTGCAGTCGCTCTGCGGCATCGCTGACCGCGCGCCCCGTCAGGAGCGCCGACAGCCGCGCCCGCAGAAGGGCCATGTCGGATTCGTCGACGTCGGCCGGCAGCAGGGCGATGCGCTGCGAGACGCCGCCCGCATCCGTGACGAGCACCACGAGGAGTCGGTTCGGCGCCAGGCCGACGAGCTCGATGTGCGTGAGCTGGGCCCGCGCGAACGAGGGGTACTGCGCCAGGGCGACCTGACCCGTGAGCTGCGTGAGCACCCGCACGGTGCGGGCCATCAGGTCGTCGAGGTCGGCGGGGTCGGTCAGGAAGGACTCGATCGCGGTGCGCTGCGCACCCGAGAGAGGACGCAGCTGCGCGAGGTGGTCGACGAAGACGCGGTAGCCCTTATCGGTCGGGACGCGACCGGAGGAGGTGTGCGGCGCTGCGATGAGCTCCTCGTCTTCGAGCAGAGCCATGTCGTTGCGGATCGTGGCGGCCGAGACGCCGAACGAGTAGCGGTCGACGATGGATCGGCTGCCGACCGGCTCATGCGTCTCGACGTAGTCCTGCACGATCGCACGGAGCACCTGGAGGCCTCTTTCACTGACCATCGCGACTCCCCTCGTCTGGCACTCACCGGTTACGAGTGCCAATTCTACTCGCCGCGCGCCTCTGCGCGCTGAACCGAGCCGCGATGAACGGATCGCGGTGGTCGTCGACGACCCGGATCAGTCGGTGAGCTCACGCACGACGGCGTCGGCGAGCAGTCGTCCTCGGAGCGTGAGCTGCACACGGCCGCGCACGGCGGCGACGGGATCGACGAGTCCGTCCGCGATGAGGCCGGCGACGCGCGCACGTTTGTCGGCATGCAGCTCGTCCACGGCGATGCCCTCGCGGATGCGGCTGAGCAGCAGGACCCGCTCCAGCATGCGCGACTTCTCATCGGGGCGCTCGGTCCCCGCCGCGGGGGACTCGGATGCCGCGAGTCGCTGTGCGTAGGCAGCGGGGTGCTTCACGTTCCACCACCGAAGGCCGGCGACGTGGCTGTGGGCTCCCGGACCGAAGCCCCACCAGTCACTCCCCCGCCAGTAGGCGAGGTTGTGCCGGGAGCGCTGCTCGGGGGTCCGCGCCCAGTTGCTCACCTCGTACCAGTCGAAGCCGGCCTCGGCGAGGCGCCGATCGGCGAGCTCGTACATGTCGGCCTGCAGGTCGTCGTCGGGCATCGGGACCTCGCCGCGACGGATCTGCCGCGCGAGCTTCGTGCCGTCCTCGATGATCAGTGCGTAGGCCGAGATGTGGTCGGACTCGAGTTCGAGCGCGGCATCGAGAGAGGCCTCCCAGTCGCCGAGCGACTCCCCCGGGGCGCCGTAGATCAGATCGACGCTCACAGCGAGCCCGGCGTCCTTGGCCGCCGCCACCGCGGTGCGCACGTTCTCGGGTCGGTGGGTGCGGTCGAGAGCGGCGAGCACGTGCGGCACGGCCGACTGCATCCCGACCGAGAGCCTCGTCACCCCGGCCTCCGCGAGCGTGCGGGCGACCTCGGGGGTGACGGTGTCGGGATTCGCCTCGACGGTCACCTCGGCACCGTCGGCGAGTCCGAAGGCGGAGGTCGCTGCTCCGAGCATCCGCGCCAGGTCTCCGGCGGGGAGCAGGGTGGGCGTGCCGCCGCCGAAGAAGACCGTGTCCATCGGCCGCAGCGCGTCGGCGTCCGACAGCACGCGGTGCGCGAGCCCGATCTCGCCGATCAGCGTCGAGGCGTAGTCCTCCTGCCTGGCACCGCGCAGCTCGCTCGAGGTGTAGGTGTTGAAGTCGCAGTAGCCGCAACGCACACTGCAGAACGGGATGTGGAGGTACGCCGAGAAGGGCACGGCCGTGTCGACAGGCAGGTCGGCCGGAAGGCGTCCGTCAGCGGGGGCGGGATCTCCGAGGGGAAGGGGGCCGGCCATCAGACGGGGGTCGCGTACAGCGGCGAGATGGCCCGCAGGTAGCGGGCGAACAGCTCGCGACGGCGCCGCTTCACGAGCGCCGGGACCAGGCGGTAGAGCAGCGAATTCGGCGCATCGAACGCGCGGACGGTGAACCACACCTCGTCGTCGTCACGCCATTCGATGTCGAACGACTCCTCGCCGCGCACGACCGAGCCGCCGACCGTGCCGAGCACGAAGCCGATACGGCGCTTCTCCTCGGTGACCGAGATGACGCGCAGTTCGGCGTCGGCGTGCATGTTCGCCACGCGTCCGCGCAGGCGCAGGGTCATGCCAGGACCGACGAAGGGCATGCCCTCCGCGTCGAACCGCTGCTCGACCTCGTTCTTGCTCGGAGCGATCGGAGTGCCCTCGGCGTCGAAGCTGACACCCGCGTATGCCGGCCCCGGGGCAGGTCGCACGTCTTCGATGCTGAGTCCGGATGCGCGCTGCGCCGTCCACGACAGGAGCGCTTCGCCGGCTGTCTGGAACCGTTCCTCTCCGCTGCCGATGCGCCAGGAGTTCTCGGCGGGGATGCTGCGCTCCGGCGGATACTGCATCAGATCGGGCGCATGGGTCGCACCCACAGCCGCATAGTCAACCGTGTCGTCTCGGAAAGTCCCGCGCCGCATGCCGACCAGCCTACCCGGGGTCGCCTGGACGGTGCCTCCGGGCTTCGTGGATCGCGGTCTCGACGGTGCGGATGTAGCGGTCGAACACGGAGCGCTGCATGACTCGCAGCGCCGGCGTCAGCATCCACCACAACGGGGTGGACGGACGCGAGACCGACCGGGCGGTGAAGACCCCGCCGTCGAGGACGAAGGACTCCTCGCCGTAGATCGGGTGGCCGGGCCTCGTCTCGTACCCGAACCCGTGCGCGTCGGCCCAGACGACCCGGATCGGCTCGGCGAAGCGGACCCCGAACACGCGCTTCGCGAGGGTTCCCTCACTCCCGGCCCGCGGCTCCTCGACGGGCGTGTCGAACCCCGCTCGCCGCTTGAACTCCCAGGACGTGATCAGTGCGGCGACGGCATCCCTCGCGTACTCGGGAACGGGGACCGACCGCTCAGCACCGCGGAGTCCGCGAGGAACCTCGCCGAGCGGATGCCGGGTGAGACCGCGCTCGTACCGCGGCAGCGCCACCTACTTCTTGTCCTTGCCCTCGACGTCGCCGGAGAGCGCGGCGATGAACGCCTCCTGCGGAACCTCGACGCGGCCCACCATCTTCATGCGCTTCTTGCCCTCTTTCTGCTTCTCGAGGAGCTTGCGCTTCCGGCTGATGTCACCGCCGTAGCACTTCGCGAGCACGTCCTTCCGGAGCGCGCGGATGGTCTCGCGGGCGATGATCCGCGCACCGATCGCCGCCTGGATCGGCACCTCGAAGTTCTGCCGAGGGATGAGCTTCCGCAGGCGCTCGGTCATGAGCGTGCCGTAGGCGTAGGCCTTGTCGCGGTGCACGATCGAGCTGAACGCGTCGACCTTGTCGCCCTGCAGGAGGATGTCGACCTTCACGAGGTCGGCCTCCTGCTGCCCCGCCGGCTCGTAGTCGAGCGACGCGTAGCCCTGGGTCTTCGACTTCAACTGGTCGAAGAAGTCGAAGACGATCTCACCGAGCGGCATGGTGTACCGCAGCTCGACGCGCTCCTCCGAGAAGTACTCCATCCCGAGGAGCGTGCCTCGGCGTGACTGGCACAGCTCCATGACGGTGCCGACGTAGTCCTTCGGGAGCAGGATGGCCGTGTTGACCATGGGCTCGGACACCGAACCGATGCGCCCGTCGGGGTATTCGCTAGGGTTCGTGACCGTGACGGTCTCCCCCGTGTCCGACGTCAGCACCTCGTAGATCACGCTCGGCGCGGTCGTGATGAGGTCGAGCCCGAACTCCCGGGCGAGCCGCTCGGTGATGATCTCGAGGTGCAGCAGGCCGAGGAAGCCGCAGCGGAAGCCGAAGCCGAGCGCGACCGACGTCTCGGGCTCGTACTGCAGAGAGGCGTCGGAGAGCTTCAGCTTGTCGAGCGCCTCGCGGAGCTCCGCATAGTCGCTGCCGTCGATCGGGTAGATGCCCGAGAACACCATCGGCTTGGGATCGGTGTACCCGGCGAGGGCCTCGGATGCCGGCCTGCGGGCGTTCGTGATCGTGTCGCCGACCTTGGACTGGCGCACGTCCTTCACACCGGTGATGAGGTAGCCCACCTCTCCGACGCCCAGTCCCTTGGCGGGGGTCGGCTCGGGGCTCGACACACCGACCTCGAGCGCCTCGTGGTTCGCGCCCGTCGACATCATCTGGATGCGCTCGCGCGGCGAGAGGCTGCCGTCGACCATGCGCACGTAGGTGACGACGCCGCGGTAGGCGTCGTAGACGGAGTCGAAGATCATCGCGCGTGCCGGCGCCTCGGCGTCGCCGACGGGCGCCGGGATCTCCTGGACCAGACGGTCGAGCAGGTCCTCGACTCCCACGCCGGTCTTGCCCGACACGCGAAGCACGTCCTCGGGCTTGCCTCCGATGAGCGACGCGAGCTCCTTGGCGTATTTGTCGGGATCAGCCGCCGGAAGGTCGATCTTGTTCAGGACGGGGATGATGTGCAGGTCGTTCTCGAGAGCCAGGTAGAGGTTCGCGAGCGTCTGGGCCTCGATGCCCTGAGCCGCGTCGACGAGCAGGATCGCGCCCTCGCAGGCCGCCAGCGAGCGGGAGACCTCGTAGGTGAAATCGACGTGCCCTGGCGTGTCGATCATGTTGAGCGCGAAGGTCTGACCGTCGAGCTCCCACGGCATCCGCACGGCCTGGCTCTTGATGGTGATGCCGCGCTCGCGCTCGATGTCCATCCGGTCGAGGTACTGTGCCCGCATGTCGCGGTCGGAGACCACTCCGGTGATCTGTAGCATGCGGTCGGCGAGGGTCGACTTGCCGTGGTCGATGTGCGCGATGATGCAGAAGTTGCGGATCTGCGTCGCAGGCGTCGCGGCAGGCTGAAGCGGAGTGAGGGCGCGTGGTGACATGTCCTGACGATTCTACGGTGACGCGCTGTCGATGCTCGATTCGCCGGATCCGGTGATATTCTGCCCAGGTTGCCCGGGAGCCGACCCTGAAACCGGATTCCGTGAGTGACGAGACTCCGTCACACTCGAGTGCAGGTGTCGTGTCGCGCAGATCGGCAGATGGTGATTGACTGTCCTCCGGCTCAGCGTTGCGTCGGCAGATCCCGCGCGCGTCTGTAAAAGAGAAAGAATCAACACCTTGATCAAGTATCTCGTGCGCCGCCTGCTGGGGTGGGTGCTGATGATCGTCATCGCGACGAACATCACCTACTTCCTCGCGTGGCTCTACCTCGACCCGGAGAACAATTACGTCGGTCGGCGCCCTCCGCTCTCGCCGGAGCAGATCGATCACCTCCTCCGCCCACGCAACCTCAGCGAATCCGTACCGCTGATCGAGCGCTGGTGGACATGGCTCTCCGGCATCGTCCTCCGTTGGGACTGGGGCATGGGCCCCACGGGCGAATCAGTGAACGAACAGGTCGCCTATCGCGTCTGGGTGAGCGCCGAGCTGGTCCTCGGGGCGACCATCATCACCACCGTCATCGGAATCGCGCTCGGTGTGTACACGGCTTCGCGTCAATACAAGCTCGCCGATCGCATCGGCCAGGGTACGAGCATCATCACGATGAACATCCCGACCGTCGTCGCGGGGTTCGCGCTCGTCCTCCTCGCGATCAACTTCAACAACTGGATCGGCACCACGGTCTTCTACGTCACCGGGTCCGCCAGTCCGGGGGTCCAAGGGTTCTTCCCGGTCCTTCTGGACGTCGTCCAACACTTGACGCTCCCCACTCTCGGCCTGGTCATCACGGGGTACGCGCAGATCCATTTCCTGCAGCGTTCATTGCTCCTCGACAACATCAAGGCCGATTACGTGCGCACCGCGCGAGCGAAGGGCCTGACGAAGCAGCAGGCGATCCGGAAACACGCTCTGCGCACCTCGCTGATCCCGGTGACGACGCAGGTCGCTTTCACGATCCCCGCGGTGTTCACCGGCGCGGTGCTGACCGAGACGATCTTCAACTGGAACGGCATGGGTCGCTACTTCATCCAGACCCTCAACAACAACGACATTCACGGCGTCGTCGCAGTCGCGGCGTTCGGCGCCCTCATGACGGCAATCGGTGCGATCCTCGCTGACATCACCGTCGTCGTCCTCGATCCGAGAGTGCGGGTGAGCTGATGTCCCTGGAATCGATCGGGGTCTCCCCCGAGATCACCGAGCAGCCGCAGGCGCCGCGGAGCCGCAAGCGTACATCTATGATGACGCTCTACACGCGCCGGTTCTTCCGCAACCGGGGCGCCCTCCTGGGCGTCATCATCCTCGGCCTGCTGGTGGTCTTCGCGATCGTCGGTCCGCTCATCGCACCGTATAGTCACACCGATCTGGACTTCCTCAACCTGCGGAAGGCCCCGAACGCGGATCACTGGTTCGGCACGAACGGCTCCGGCAACGACAACTTCGCGCAAGTCGCCGTCGGACTCCAGCGCTCCATGATGATCGCCGCAGTGGTGGCCATCGGGACCACGGTCGTCTCTGCGATCGTGGGCGCGACCGCCGCGTACTTCGGCGGTCGCTACGAGCGCATCATGCTCGCGATCATCCACTTCATGATGGTCGTGCCGAACTTCCTGATCCTCGCCATGATCTCCAACGACGCGGGCGGAAACTGGCTGGTCATCTCTCTGGTGATGGTGTTCATCGTCGGCTGGTTCTTCCCCGCGCGCATAATCTGGACGCTGTCGCTCTCGATCCGCGAACGCGAGTACGTGCACGCGGCTCGTTACGCAGGACTATCGGGCATGCGCATCGTGCTGCGGCACATGCTTCCCAACATCGGCTCGCTGCTCGTGATCAACTTCACGCTCGGCGTCGTGTCTGCGGTCCTCACGGAAACGGCCCTGTCGTTCCTCGGATTCGGTGTGAAACTGCCGGACGTGTCGCTCGGCGCTCTCATCGGCTACGGGTCGAGCACGCTCGTGAGCGCTCCCTGGCTGTTCTACTTCCCCGCTGCGGCGCTCACGCTCCTCACCGTCTCGATGGCTCTCATCGCAGACGGACTGCGCGACGCCCTCGACCCGACCTCCGCGGCTGGAGGTCGCGCATGAGTACTGTTCTCTCCGTCCGCGACCTCAAGGTCAGTTTCCCGTCCGAGGCGGGACGAGTGGACGCCGTCCGCGGCGTCTCGTTCGACCTCGAAGCCGGCAAAACCCTCGGCATCGTCGGGGAATCCGGTTCCGGCAAGTCCGTGACGTCGCTCGCCATCATGGGACTCCTCGATGAAAATGCGAAGGTCACCGGATCGATCGTCTACGACGGACAGGAACTGATCGGCAAGACCGACAAGCAGCTCTCCGTCATCCGCGGCAACGGCATGGCCATGGTCTTCCAGGACCCGCTGACCTCGCTCACCCCCGTGTTCACGATCGGCGACCAGCTCATCGAGGCGCTCACCGTCCACCGGAATCTGTCGAAGAAGGATGCGTGGGATCGCTCCGTCGAGCTGTTGACGCTCGTCGGCATCCCCGAGCCCGAGCGGCGGATGAAGTCGTTCCCACACGAATTCTCCGGTGGTATGCGGCAGCGCGTCGTGATCGCCATCGCGATGGCCAATCAGCCGAAGCTCATCATCGCCGACGAGCCCACGACGGCGCTCGACGTGACCATCCAAGCGCAGATCCTCGAGCTCATGGCGAAGGCGCAGCAGGAGACCGGCGCGGCGATGATCATGATCACGCACGACATGGGCGTCGTCGCCAAGACGGCCGACGATGTGCTCGTCATGTACGCGGGGAAGCCCGTGGAGCACGCCCCTGTGCGGGAACTGTTCTACCGCACCCGCATGCCTTACTCGATCGGCCTCCTCGGGGCGATCCCCCGCGTGGACAAGACCGAAAAGGTCCCCCTGATCCCGATCAAGGGGAATCCTCCGCTTCTGATCGGTCTCCCGGACGCCTGCCCGTTCGCCGCGCGTTGCCCGATCGCGGTCGATGCCTGCCGTGAGCGAGAGCCTGATCTCCTGCCCGTGTCGACTGATGGCCATGTCAGCCACACCGTCGCGTGCATCCGCGCCGAGGATATCGACGACGACGGACGCATCGGCGGCCTCCCCGTCTACCCCATTCCCGAGATCCCGGAGAGCAGTCTCAATCGCGTGCCTCGGGAGGAGCGACCGATCACGTTGCAGGCCGTGAACCTCACCAAGACCTTCCCTCTCATGAAGGGTGCTCTGTTCAAGCGCAAGGTCGGCGAGGTGCACGCTGTCAAGGGCATCAGCTTCGACGTGCGCCAGGGCGAGACGCTCGCGATCGTGGGCGAGTCCGGCAGCGGGAAGACGACAACGCTGTTGCAGATCATGGACCTCGTGAAGCAGGAGGACGGGGACATCCGCATCGGCGGAACGAGCGTCGCCGACATCAAGAATCGGTCAGAGGAGCGGAAGCTCCGACGGGATCTGCAGATCGTCTTCCAGGATCCGATGGGTGCGCTCGACCCGCGCATGACGGTCTGGGACATCATCGCCGAGCCCATGTTCGCGATCGGGATGAGCCGAGACGAGGTGTTCGACCGCGTCGAGGAGCTGATGGGCCTCGTCGGGCTCGACCCTGCGCACAGCGATCGTTTCCCGCAGGCGTTCTCGGGTGGACAGCGTCAGCGCATCGGGATCGCCCGCGCGCTGTCGACCAATCCCAAGGTCGTCGTGCTCGACGAGCCGGTCTCCGCGCTCGACGTGTCTATCCAGGCCGGCGTGATCAACCTCCTCGACGAACTCAAGGCGAAGATGGGGCTGTCGTACCTGTTCGTCGCCCACGACCTCGCCGTCGTCCGACACATCGCCGACCGTGTGGCCGTGATGTACAAGGGCGAGTTCGTCGAGCACGGAGACGTGGATCAGGTGTTCGACGCTCCGCAGCATCCGTACACGAAGGCGCTGCTGTCGGCTATCCCCATCCCCGACCCCGACATCGAGCGCACCCGCGAGCGGATCATCCTGCCCGTCGAGGGCTTCGACGCCGAAGCAGCTGCCGCGAGCTAACCCAAATACCGATGTGCACAGTCCGATAACGAACGGTGCGCTGATGGTTTCGTCCGTGAGACGCAGAGTTATTCTGCCCTCATCCCCAAGATAGGCCGACAGGCACTAAGGAGTACCATGAAACGGCATCAGAAGCTGATGGGCATTGCTGCTCTCGGCGCCGCCTTCGCACTCGTCATGAGCGGTTGTGCGCCGGCAGGCAACGGAGGCGGTAACGGTGGAGAGGGCGATGGCCCCCAGACCGTCGAGGGAGCGGACTACAACCCGCAGCCTCGCGAGAACCTCGCCGAAGGCGGAGAGCTGCGCATCCCGGTCTCGAACATCGCGGAGCAGCTGAACTACTTCCACGGCGACGGTGACGCCCGCGTCACCCAGATCGGCACGTGGTTCCGTCCGCAGATCCTGCTCATGGACCCTGACGGCACGGTCAAGAAGAACGACGCCTACCTGGACGACTACTCGTTCGGTGTCGAGGATGGCAAGACCGTCCTGCACTTCAAGGTGAACGAGAAGGCAGTCTGGAACGACGGAACTCCGATCGACGTGTCCGCCTTCAAGGCGACCTGGATGGCTCAGAACGGCGAGAACGAGGAGTATGTCCCGAACGCCACAGACGGTTGGAAGGAGATCGAGTCCGTCGAGGCCGGCGAGAACGACCGCGACGTCATCGTGACCTTCAAGGGCGAGTTCGCCTGGCCCGAGATGGTGTACTCGCAGCTCCTGCACCCCGCCGTCAACACGCCGGAACTCTTCAACACGGCGTTCCTCGGCGACTGGCACCCCGAATGGGGCGCCGGCCCCTACACGGTCGAGGACTTCGACAAGACCGGCGGTGTCGTCACGCTCGTCCCCAACGAGAAGTGGTGGGGCAACGCCCCGCTCCTCGACAAGGTGCAGTTCATCCAGATGGAGCCGACTGCTGCGGTCAACGCCCTGCGCAACGGCGAGGTCGACATGGCCGAGACCGGAAGCGCCGAGCTGCTCGCCCAGGTCGAGGATCTCGACGGCGTCAAGACCTACAAGGGTCAGGCCACTGCGAACGCGATCTTCACCCTGAACTCCGCGAACCCGGCTCTTGCCGACCTCGAGGTGCGCAAGGCCGTGTTCGAGGCGATCAACATCGAGCAGATCAAGGAGATCATCTTCAACGGTCTCAACTACACCGAGGAGCCGGCGGGTTCGCTCACGCTCTTCTCGTTCCAGCCGAACTACATCAACGCACTGGAAGAGGCCGGACGCAAGGACGGCGATGCTGAGGGTGCGAACAAGCTGCTCGACGAGGCCGGCTGGGAGGTCGGTTCCGACGGAATCCGCGAGAAGGACGGCGTCCGCCTCGAGCTGACGTTCCCCGTCCACTCGGACACCGAGACCGCTCGCGCGCGTTCGCTCGCCGTGCAGGCTCAGCTCAAGGAGGTCGGCGTCGCGGTCAACATCGACGTGCGCCCCTCTTCGGAGTTCGCGGAGGACTACAACACCCAGAACGGTGACATCTTCTTCCTCAACTTCACCTCGTCCGACCCGTTCGGTGCTGCCTGGTTCTGCCAGCTCTACTGCTCCGACAGCGGTCTGAACCTCTCCGGCACCGGCACCGAGGAGATCGACAAGATGATCCACGAGGAGCTGGAGACGATCTCCGATCCCGAGGAGCAGACCAAGAAGGCCATGGAGATGGAGTCCGAGATCTTCGCGAAGACCTGGGGCATCATCCCCGTGCTCAACGGCCCGGAGATCTGGACCGTCAAGGAAGGCCTTGCGAACCTCACCCCCGAGCCCTACGTGGGTCTCGACCTCTTCGGCATCACGCCGGTAGAGAACGTGGGCTACGAGAAGTAATTCCTACAAGCACTGACGCAGTCGGTGCGTGTGGGCGGGGCCGGTGGATATCCACCGGCCCCGCTTTCATGTCAGCGACTGGCGATATTCTTTCCGCGCACATCCTTGCCCTCGTCGTGGTCCACCGTTACGTTTACGGGACATCTGAAGGACGAGTCACTGGAGGGTGATGACGGTGAATCAACGACGCAACTCCGTAGCACGGAAAGCGATCTGCGGATTGGCTCTGGCGGTCGCGCTCGCGTTCGGGCCGGCCGTATCCGCGAGTGCCGTGGTGGGTATCGCGCCACCGGAGAACGGGGGCGGAGGCTACAACGGCAGCGTGGGTGGCTGGCCGATCAAGTGCATCAAGTACTGCGTCAAGCGATGATGCATTAGCTCGCCATGAGCGGGGCCGGTGGGTATCCACCGGCCCCGCTTTCTCTATGCTGAGACGGTGACCGTGCAGATCGTCCTCGTGCACGGCATCCGCACGTCCGCGACCATGTGGCGCTCGCAGCTCGCGTATCTCGACGAAGCCGGCATCCCCGCGGTCGCGGTGGATCTGCCCGGCCACGGCACGCGGATGGCGGAGGACTTCACTCTGCACGAAGCGCTGCACACGATCGACGCGGCTGTGCGCGACGCCGCCTCACGCGGACCGGTGCTGCTCGTCGGCCATTCGATGGGCGGTCTGCTCTGCCTCGCCTACGTCGGTGCGGAGAAGCCGTCGGTGGCCGCGCTGGTCGCGGCATCCTGCACAGCGCTCCCCCGGGGTGCGGGACTGCGCGCGTACCGGATGATCGCTCGCGCCGTAGACCGCCTGCCCGACCGCGGCATGTGGATCACCCAGCGCATCCTCGACGCCACGATTCCCGTCGACACGCGCGCCGACTTCGCCGCCGGTGGGTACGCCCTCGACACGCAGGACATCGCGCTGAGCAATCTCGCAGCCCTCGACCTGGCCACCGCGGTCGAGCGGATCCGCGTTCCGCTGTGGTTCGTCAACGGCCAGTACGACCAGCTGCGCGTCAACGAAGCCCTCTTCCAGCGGTTGGCTCCGCACGCCGAGCTCATCGTGGTCCCCCGCACGACCCACCTCGTGACAGCGATGCGTCCACGGGTGTTCAACGCGGTGCTGCGTCTGGCGATCGCGACGGTCGACGCCGAGCAGTCCGACCCGACTGCGGACGACGCGCCCGCGCCGTGAGCACACCTCCCGCCAGGGAGAACACCGCTGCGGCGGCGAAGACGAGCCAGAATCCGCCGACCAGAGCGACGAGCCCCGCCCCGAGCACCGGTCCGATCAGCTGTCCGAGCGCGGCGGTGACCGTGACGATGCCGAGATCGCGGGCGTGGTCCTTCTCGTCGGGCAGCAGGTCGGCGGCGAACGCGAGGCCGACGGTCGAGAACGCCCCGTATCCGACGCCCATGAGTGCCGCCGCCACCATCGTCGCCTCGAACGTGGGGACGATGGCGATCACGACGCCGGACGTGGCCTGCACGAGCGTCGCGGCGACGGTGAGCGTGCGGCGGTTCCCGGTGCGGTCGGACAGGATGCCGGTGACCACCGCCGCGACCACGACGAACACCGTGTAGACGACGATGAGCAGAAGCAGGTTGTCCTGGGCGGTCGCCGTGTCCTGGTGCAGACCGTGGAGGAGGAAGAAGAGGAAGAGGGCGGTGCCGAGCGCGTTCCCGACGTTGGTGACGAGCCGGCCAGACAGCATCCAGGCGAAATCACGGTCGCGGAGCGAGGAGAGCAACGGCCCCCGCCGTTGCACCGCCACCACCCGAGCCGCTGCCGGCGGGTCAGGGAGCAGCACCGCAGCAGCCGAACCCGCGACGGCGATGATCGCCGCCAACAGCAGATATCCGTCGCGGACGCCGAGCCCCAGGAGCACGACCACCCCGACGCCCAGGACGATACCCACCGCCTGACTGGACCCGACGGCGGCGGATGCCGTGCCCCGCTGCGTCTCGGGAAGCTGGTCGGCGATCAGCGCGGTGAAGGCGGCCGAGGCGACCGCGATGCCGACAGAGACGCCCACCCATGACAGACCGACGGCCCAGGGCCCCTCGGCGAAGCCGGTGACCACGAGGGCCGCTGCGGTCAGCAGCGCTCCCCCGAGGGCCCACGGTCGACGCCTGCGACGTCCGGCACCGGCGCGGTCGGAGAGCGCCCCGGCGACCGGACCCGCGACGATGCCCGCCAGACCGCCGAGCCCCAGGACGAATCCCGACGAGACGACCCCGCGTATCCAGTCGTCCTCGGGCGTATCGAGCTGCAGCGGCAGCAGGAGCTGCACCGGAGTGAGCTGCACCATCCAGATCGCCAGCCAGGCGACGGTGAACAGACTGATCCAGCGGGCTCCGACCCGCGCGCCGTCGTTCATGCGTCGCCTCGCTCGCCGATCGCGCGGATGCCGGAGGTCGGTGCCATGTTCATATCGCTCCTGACGGCGTCGTCGAGCACGGGGGTCCGGCGTGATGCCGGTCGACGGCGGATAAGCTCGATTGTGCACCCGCGTTCACCCGTTTAGGGGGAACGGCTCGACTGCTGGTAGACTCGACTCTTGGCTTGCGTGTGGGTTTTTCCCTCACGACCGCCGTGCGGAAGCCCTCTTCTTCTGCCGGCATTCCGAACAACCTCCGTACAGAAAGCGTCCACACGTGGCAAACATCAAGTCGCAGATCAAGCGCAACAAGACCAACGAGAAGGCGCACGAGCGCAACAAGGCCGTCAAGAGCGAGCTGAAGACGCACATCCGCGCCGCCCGCACCGCCATCGCCTCGGGCGACAAGGCTGCCGCCGAGGCCGCTGTCAAGACGGCGACCCGCAAGCTCGACAAGGCCGTCAGCAAGGGTGTCATCCACCAGAACCAGGCTGCGAACCGCAAGTCGGCCATCGCCAAGCAGGTCTCGGCTCTCTGAGCATCGACCACTGAGAAAGGGCCCGTCTCGTCGAGACGGGCCCTTTCTCGTCCGCGCGTCGTGCGCGCGGGGTCAGCTGGGTCGTGACGGCCGTCAGCCGGCCGGCGTCTCCACCGGTTCGCCCGGCTCCCCCACCGGCTCGGCCGGGACATCGAGGGCAGACGGGTCTTCGAGGTCGAGACCGCCGAGCGGCTCCTGCCGCCAGGAGACGAGACGCCATCCCGATTCCGGATCTCCGTCGAGCACGCACATGCCCGTGTTGTAGAGACGCCAGTGCACCGCGTCGTCGAGATCGATGCCGTCGAGCCTCGCAGCCGCCCAGACACGGATCGCGGCGCCGTGGCTGACGACGACGGCTGCTCCGCCGACGTTCCGCGATGCGACGTGGGCGATCGCCGAGTCGTAGCGTGCAAGGAAATCCGTGCCGCTCTCTCCGCCCTCGATCGCGACGTCGAGCTCACCGGTGAGCCACCGTCGGGCGGCGTTCACGTAGCCTTCGATCGCCTCGCGGTCGCTGTGCATCTCCCACCGGCCGGCCGAGATCTCCTCCAGGCCCTCGACGATCTCGATCTCCAGCCCGCGATCCTCGGCGAGCGGGGTGGCGGTGAGCTGCGTGCGGACCAGCGGCGAGGCGTAGATCGCGTCGACGCGCTCACCGGTCAGAGCCGCCGGGATCGCCGATGCCTGAGCATGGCCGAGCGGGGTGAGACCCGGCCCCGGACGCCCGGTGTCGAGCGCGCCGATCACGTTGCTCGGCGTCTGTCCGTGGCGGATGAGCAGCAGTCTCATGATTCCTCTCCGAAGGGGCGTCGCGTGGCGATGACGGTCAGCATGCGTTCCAGGGCGAAGATCGGGTCGCGTGCCGCACCCTTGACCTCGGCATCCGCCCGTGCGGTCGCCTGGATGGCGATCCCGAGCGAATACTCGTTCCATCCCGCGAGGTCGCGGCGGGCGCGGTCGACCTGCCAGTCCTTCATGCCCAGTCGCTGGGCGAGTTGACGGCTGGGCTCGCGGTTTCCTGCGACGCGCGCCATGGTGCGCAGCTTCATGGCGAACGCCGCGACCATGGGCACCGGGTCTGCGCCCGAGGCCAGGGCGTGGCGCAGGGCGACGAGTGCCTCGCCGTACCGTCCGGCGATCGCGGTGTCGGCGACGACGAAGGCCGAGACCTCGACGCGTCCGCCGTAGTACTTGGTGACGACCTCTTCGGTGATATCGCCCTCGACGTCGCCGATCAGCTGCTGGCAGGCCGCAGCGAGCTCGGTGAGGTCATCGGCGAACGCCGAGACGAGGGCGCGCAGTGCCGGCGGGGCGATGCGCTTCTTCGCCGCCTTGAACTCACCCGCCGCGAAATCGACCCGGTCGCCGTCACGTTTGACGGCGGGGCAGGCGATCTCGATGCCCTCCCCGGTGCCTGCCCTGATGGCATCGAGCAGCTTCTTGCCGCGCACGCTCGCGCCGGTGTGGCGCAGGATGACCGTCGCCCCCTCCTGCGGGTGGTCGAGGTACGACACGGCCTCCTGGATGAAGGCGTCGGTGCACTTCTCCACGCCGGCGACGCGCACCAGACGGGGCTCGCCGAACAGCGACGGTGATGTGAGTGACAGGAGGGTTCCCGGCGCGTAGTCGTCTGCGCGGACGTCTGTGACTTCGAGCGCGGGATCCTCGGCGCGCAGGTAGTCGCGCACGCCCGCGATCGCGCGCTCCGCGCAGACCTCTTCGGGTCCGGAGACGAGCACGATGGGAGCCGGTCGTGGATCACGCCATGACACCTGCGGGATCTTGGCCGACGCCGCCGCGCCTCGAGAAGGAGTACGCGCAGCAGCCATGGCTTCAGCCTACCCGGGGCCCACCGACATGCGGCCGCTCACCGACCCCGCGCCATCGATCATGGCGGTGGCCTTTCCGTCCACACCTCCAGGGCGCCGTCGTCGAGGCCCACGAGGACGCGTCCTTCGAGGTCGGTGCGCAGGGCTCGCGCGCCGTTCGCGGACGCCAGGGCGAGCGCCTCGGCGCGGGGATGGCCGTAGTCGTTCCCCAGCCCGGCACTGAAGATCAGAGCTGCGGCATCCGCCTGCTCGTAGAGCGCAGGATCCTGATCGGCGCTGCCGTGGTGGGCGACCTTGACGAGGTCGTATTCGCCGCGCAGGCGACCCGAGTGCAGCAGCATGCCCTGCGGCTGGGCGGACAGATCGCCGAGGAACAGCGAACGCGGCACCTCCGCACCGCCGATCTCGACGACGACGCTCATGTCATTGCCAGGAGGGTAGGCGCGCGACTCGCGCTCGGGCCACAGCACCTGCCAGTCCGCTGCCCCGAGGTCGCCCCGCATCCCCGCGACACCCTGCACGACCGCCGCACCGCCGCTGCGCAGCCTGTCGAGCGTCCGCCGGTCCGCGGGTTCTCCGAGGGGCCCGTGCACGACCGTGCCCACCATCCCCTGCACGGCCTCGACTCCCCCGACGTGGTCGATGTCGAAGTGCGTGAGCACGAGCAGGTCCACCCGATCGATGCCGAGGGCGCGCACGCACGCCGCGAGGGAGTCGGGGTCCGGTCCTGTGTCGATCAGCGCGACCTGCTCCTGGGAGCGGACGAGCACCGCGTCACCCTGTCCGACATCGCACGCGGCGATGGACCATGCTGTCGGGGTGGTCATGCGGGCGAGCGGACCGGAGAGCAACGCATGGGCGCACGCCAGTGCCGCTCCGGCGGCCAGCACGAGGGATGCTGCGGTGCGGACCCCACGCACCCGCACGCTCTCCCCCGCGATGACGACGCCGACGCAGGCGCTGAGTGCCGCGACCGCAGCGGCGCTGAAGACGCCCGGAGGCACCGCCACCACGGCGAACGGCAGTCGCGACGTCGCGTCCGCGGTCGCAGCGATCCACGACGCCGGGAGCCAGGCCGATGCAGCGAGCAGGTCGGCGAGCAGCGGCACCGGGGCGCAGAGGCACGCGAGCAGGCCGATCACCGTGGCGACGGGCGCGGCCGGCGCGGCGAGCAGATTCGCCGCGAGACCGACGAGGGACTGCTGCTCGGCGAACAGGGCGATGATCGGCCCGCAGGCAAGCTGAGCCGCAAGCGGCACACCGATCGCGAGCGCCAACGGCTGCGGCATCCATCGCGCGAGCCCTCGAGACAGGACCGGTGCGAGCAGGATGAGCGCACCGGACGCGACCACCGAGAGCGCGAAGCCGGGCGTGGACGCCAGCCAGGGATCGGCGATGAGGATGCCGGCAGCGCTGAGCGCCAGCATCCCCGCTCCGGCGCTGGGGCGACCGATCAGGATCGACGTCATGGCTACCCCCGCCATGACACCCGCACGGATCACGCTCGGTTCCGGGGTGACCAGGACCACGAACCCCGCCAGCCCGAGTGCCGCGAGCACGATGCGAAGCCCCCGCCCTGCTCCGCACAGCGACGCCAACCAGAACACCGCCCCGACGACGATGGCGCAGTTCGCTCCGCTCACGGCGGTGAGGTGGCTCAGCCCGCTCGTGCGCATCGCGTCGTCGAGTTCCGCTGCGACAGCGCGCGTGTCTCCGACGGCGAGACCGGGCAGCAGACCGGCGCCCGGTTCAGGAAGACGCGTCGAACGCTCGATGAACGCGTGACGCAAGCCCGCCGCCGCGGCGAACACGCCCGATGCCTCCCGTTCCACAGACGCCGCGCTCGCGAACAGCACGAGCGCCGCGCGCTCCCCCGCATCCGTCACCGCGCTCTCGGCGGTGACCCGCACGACCGCCCCGAGGTCGAACCCGTCGACCGGGTCGATCCCGACTCGCACCGGAGCGGACACAGCACGCACCTGTCCCGGCGGCCCGATCCCCCGCAACTGCACGTCCACCCACAACCGTCCGTCCCGCCCGACCGATGCAGACGACGCGACCTCCCCCACCGCCTCGACGACCCGGCCGTCCCACTCCCGTGCCACGTCACGATGCACCGACTCCGTCATCACCGTGAACGCGACGGATGCGCCGACTGCCAGGACGACGATCATCAGCCCTCCCAGCGTGGCGGCCCGACGGCGACCGACAACGATCACAGCACCGGTCAGGAACGCGGCCGCCGAACAGCCTCCCACCCACCACCCCGACGCCTCCGGCGCGAACACGCACACGAGCGCCACACCCCACGCCCCACCCGCGACCGGGAGCAGACGAAGGTCACGCCTCGCACCCGGGCCTCGCCCCAGATGCCTACGTGCGACCTCCGTCTGAACAACCATCCGAACAACCTAGAAGCCAGCCGACGCCCCGGCTGACCACGAACACACGAACAGGGGAAAGCCGCCGAGCCCTCGCACCTGTGCAGGAGACGTTCGGATCTGCCGTCACCTGACCGCAGTGGTTCCGAATCCGGCGCCGAACGACCAGAGCCGGGCTTCGCGCTGAGACGAGTAAGGTACGGCGCATGACGATAAAGCTCGAGAACATCGGTATCGCAGTCCGAAACATCGACGCGGCGATCGCATTCTTCACGGATCTGGGACTTTCGGTCGTCAGTCGCGAGACGATAAGCGGCTCATGGGCCGACACCGCAGTCGGACTCGACGGAAATCACGCCAAGATCGCCGTACTCCAGACTCCGGACGGTCACGGCCAGCTGGAGCTGTTCGAGTACATCCACCCCACCGCTATCGAGACCGACCCGGTCCTCCCCAACGAAATCGGAATGCACCGCGTCGCGTTCTCGGTCGACGATATCGATGCCGCCCTCGCGATCGCCGCCCGGCACGGTTGTCACCCACTTCGCGGCGTCGCGAACTACAACGACATCTACAAGCTCACGTACCTGCGGGGTCCCAGCGGCATAATCGTGATGCTCGCGCAGGAGCTATCCCGCACCCGCTGACCCGCCGTCGTTGCTCTACTACGCCTGCGTGAGCGACGCCTCAGCCACCCGCGAAGCGCGGATCGTGAGAGTAGTCCTCGTATCGAAGATCCAGCGCTGCCCGCACCTGCGACGGCGCGTCGTCTCCGACGAGCACACGGAGTCGATCGTCGCGGGGATCCTGCACCCACGCGAGGATGGCGGCAGCCGCGTCCTCCGGCGAGGTCCCACCGGTCGGCCCTGCCGCGGGCCACGGCACCTCCGCCGTGCCGAAGAGCTCGGTCCGCAGGTCGTCGTTCTCGGGCATCGGCGCGGCGAATCGCATGCTCGAACCCGCCCAATCCGTGTCGAGCGCGCCCGGCTCGATGAGGGAGACTCGGATGCCGAACCTCCGGACCTCGGCTGCCATCGCTTCGCTGAACGCCTCCAGTCCCCATTTCGTCGCGTTGTACAGGCCGAGCGTCGGCATCGTGCCCACCGCGCCGACCGACGAGATCTGCACGATGTGCCCGGCGCCCTGGGCGCGCATGATCGGGATCGCGGCCTGGCTCAGCCACAGCGGCCCGAGCAGGTTGGTGTCGATGAGCAAGCGCGTGGCCTCCTCGGACACCTCCTCGGTCGCGCCGATCAGCCCGACTCCCGCATTGTTGATGACCACGTCGAGACCTCCGAGGCGGGAGGCGGCGGCATCCACCGCATCCTGCACGCTCCGTCGATCCCGCACGTCGAGCTCGAGCACGCTCAGCAGCTCGTGGTCGGGCAGCGAGTGGCCCGCTCTCGCCGTGGCCACGACCGCATGCCCCGCATCCAGGGCCCCCAGGGTCAGTGCTCGTCCGAGGCCTCGGCTGCCTCCGGTGATCATCCATCGCTGGTTCGTCGTCATGGCGTCAGCTTAGCTGGAACTGGACGCAGCGTCTCGTTCTGCCGATAGGCTTAGACCATGGCTCGCCCCCGCACGCGCACGAAGGTCCATGAAGCGGTGCTCGCACTCGCTCACGAGGGCCGCATCCGATCCATCACGATGGAGGCGATCGCCGCGCGCGCCGAAGTCAGCAAGCAGACGCTGTACCGCTCGTGGTCATCGACGGGCGCGATCCTGTTCGATGCCCTGCTGGCTCGAAGCCTGGACGAGAACGGTGTCGTCACGCTCCCCGACACCGGAGACCTCACGGCCGACCTGCACACGATCGCGTCGGCCATGGTCGCGGAACTCACCGACCGCCCCCAGGAGACGCTGCTGCGCGCCGTGACCGCTCAACTGCAGGACGACGAGGCGCTCGCCGCGCAGTACCGTGAGTCGCTCTTCGATATCCAGCGGGATGCCGTCGCCCGACGCCTCGCTGCGGCAGGCGTCGATGAGCCCGACGAGATCGCCGAACTGTTCTTCGGACCGATCCTGCACCGCTGGCTCCTCCGTACACGACCGTTCGACGACGGCTGGGTGCGCCGGCACGTCGAGCGGACGGTCCGAGCCGCCTCCGTCTGACTCGCAGTCCAGCCCTTCGCGCCCGTGAGCGCCTCTCGTGCGATTGCCTGGGCAGCACCTAGTGGCGACGCGACCCCCCGCTTGACACGATGTGAGGGTGGTAACGGTTCAGGTCTTCTCAGGTGCGATGGCGTCGCATTTCCGCGACGCCGTCCTCGACGTATGGTCAGAGGTCTTCGGCCGCGTCGACGCGCCTGACGAGTGGGCCATCTCACCCTGGGACCGTCATCGGGCCAGGCCGGGATACCGGCTCGCGCTCGCTCATGCCGACGATCGACTCGTAGGGTTCGCCTGGGGGTACACGGGCGCGCGCGGCCAGTACTGGCCCGAACTCATCAGCCGCGAGCTCAGCGCGGCGGCCGACGGCTGGGTGGGCGGACACTTCGAGTTCGTCGAGTTGGCCGTCCGTCCTGGGGCTCGCGGCGAAGGTGTGGGGCGGCGCCTTCACGATGCTTTGCTCTCCGACCTCGATCACAGCCGCGCCCTGCTCGCGACCACGTCGGATCCGCAAGACCCGGCGGTCCGGTTGTATTCGTCGCGGGGCTGGCTGAGCTTGGGCACCTACGGTGACGGCCGTCAGGTCATGGGACTGGTGCTCCCGCACTGAGAGCGCCCGAAGCGCACGCACCCCGCCCGCGCGAGACCGTATTGCTCGGCGACCGGATCCAGGGCCGCACCCGCGCCCGCCGCGGCGTGTGCGAGACTCGCCCCATGGAACAGCGCGTCAGCTTCATCACCCTCGCCGTCGCCGATCTGGGCCGCAGCCGGGCCTTCTACGTGGACGGATTGGGCTGGGAACCGATCTTCGCCGGCGACGATGTGCTGATGCTGCCGGTCGCCGATCGGCTGATCCTGTCGCTCTGGTCGGTCGAGGGGTTCACTGCGGAGATCGGCGAGGCACCGGCATCCGGCATCGCCCCGATCACCCTCGCCCACAATCTCGCCACGCCCGCCGAGGTCGACGCAGTCCTCGAAGAGGTGCGCGCACTCGGAGCGCCCGTGAGCGCGGCTCGCGAGCGCGAGTGGGGCGGCTACTCGGGGTACTTCTCCGACCCGGACGGGTTCCGCTGGGAGGTCGCGGTCAACCCCGGCGAGACCGGAGACTTCGTACTCGCGCCCGTCACACCCTGACTCCGTCGCGGATGCCGGCAAGGAGCTTCTCTCCAATTCCCGGCACGGCCAGGAGATCGTCGACGGATTGGAACCGTCCGTTCTCCTCCCGCCACGCCAAGATCCGCTCCGCGAGCGCAGGCCCGATGCGGGGCAGTGTCTCGAGTGCCGCCTGATCGGCGGTGTTCAGGTCGATCCGATCGTCGCCCGGCGCTGCCGTTCCCGGCGCGCCTGCACCGGCGCCGATCACCGGGACGATGATCTGCTCGCCGTCGGTGACCGCACGGGCGAGGTTCACGCCGGCGAGGTCGGCCTGGTCCGTCGTCCCGCCGGCGGCGGCGACAGCATCCACGAGCCGTGCATCGAGATCGAGCACGTACAGACCGGGCTGCTCGACCGCGCCGAGCACGTGCACGTAGAGCTCTCCCGACGCGGACACCGCCGGTTCGTCGGTCGACATCGGAACCGACTCGGTCGGCGCCGCCTGCCCGCGGAGCAGCCCCAGACCGACAGCACCCGACAGCACGACGAGGGCGACCACGACGGCCGCGCCGATGCTCAGACGCAGACGGCGCTGCCGCGGTGGAGGTGGGGACTCTGTCACCCCGCCAACCTAAGCGCGTGCGCCGACGTCCGAACAACGCGAAGACCCCCGCCGTGCAGAACGCACGGCGCCTGCGAGATGTGCAGGAGCGGTCTCGGACCGCCCCTCGACGTCACTTGACGACGATGCTCACGATCTTCGGGGCGCGCACGACGACCTTCACGATCTCGCGATCACCGATCGACCGGATCACCCGCTCGTCGGCGCGCGCGAGTGCCTCGAGCTCGGCCTCCCCGATGCGGGCGGGAACCTCGAGCTGCGCGCGCACCTTGCCGCCGACCTGCACGACCGCGGTCACCGAATCCTCGACGAGGAGCACCGGGTCAGCGGATCGCCAGGTCACCAGACCCACCGACGGCTCGTGACCGAGTGCCTCCCACATCTCCTCCGCGGTGTGCGGAGCGATGAGGTCGAGCATCACCGCGACCGTTTCCGCCGCCTCGCGCACCGCCGGGTCCGCAGCGCCGGACGCGCTCGTGTCGATCGTCTTGCGAGTGACGTTGACGAGCTCCATGAGACGCGCGACCAGCACGTTGAACTTCGTCTGCTCGACGAGGCCGGGAGCCTCCGACAGAAGCTTGTGCGTCGCGCGACGCAGCGCGGCGGTGCCGCCGTCGAACACGACGTCGACATCGCTCGAGACCTCATGCGCGATGCGCAGAGCACGCGAGAGGAACTTCTGAGCACCGGTCGTCGAGACGTCCGCCCAGTCCTTGTCGTCCTCCACCGGACCCGCGAAAGCGAGACCCACCCGCAGGGCATCCGCTCCGTGCGCGTCGAGCTCCTCCTGGAACAGCACCAGGTTGCCCTTGCTCTTCGACATCTTCTGACCGTCGAGGAGCACCATGCCCTGGTTGATGAGGTTCGAGAACGGCTCGGTGAAGTCGATGAGCCCCATGTCGAACAGCACCTTCGTGATGAAGCGCGCGTACAGCAGGTGCAGGATCGCGTGCTCGACACCGCCGATGTACGAGTCGACGGGCGCCCAGCGCGACGCCAGGGCGGGATCGAACGCCTCGGTGTCGCTGTTCGGCGAGAGGAAGCGCAGGAAGTACCACGAGCTGTCGACGAACGTGTCCATGGTGTCGGGGTCGCGCAGCATCGGGTCACCCGAGACGGGGTCGATCGTGCGCACCCAGCTCTCGGCTCCACCCAGCGGCGACGTGCCCTTGGGCTTCAGGTCGAGGCCCTCGACGCTCGGCAGCTTCACCGGCAGCTTGTCCTCCTGCACCGGCACGATGCTGCCGTCCTCGGCATGCAGCATGGGGATCGGGGTGCCCCAGAAGCGCTGTCGCGAGATCAGCCAGTCGCGTAGGCGGTAGTTCTTCGCGGCACGACCGGTGCCCGACGCCTCGAGCTGCTCGATGGCCCGCGCGATCGCATTGCGCTTCGAGAGCCCGTTGAGGGGCCCGGAGTTGATCATGCGCCCCTCGCCGGTGAGCGCGACCCCGGTGGAGGCCGGGTTCTGCTCGTCGAGCGCCGCTTCCGCGTCGATCGGCACGCCCTCGTCGTCGACCTCGATCACCTGCATGGCGCCCGTGATGGGCGCCGTCGTGTCGACGACGACCTTGACCGGCAGGTCGAAGGCGCGCGCGAAGTCGAGGTCGCGCTGGTCATGCGCCGGCACGGCCATGACCGCACCGTGACCGTAGTCGGCCAGGACGTAGTCGGCGGCCCAGATGGGCAGCTTCTCCCCGTTCACCGGGTTGACCGCGTAGCGCTCCAGGAAGACGCCGGTCTTCGGGCGGTCCGTCGACTGGCGGTCGATGTCGGTGGTCTTCTGCACGTCGGCGAGGTAGTTCTGGAAGCGCTCGCGCACGTCATCCGGAGCCTCGGCAGCCAGCTCGGCGGCCAGGTCGCCGTCGGGGGCCACGACGAAGAACGTCGCGCCGTGCAGCGTGTCAGGGCGGGTCGAGAACACGGTGACCGGCTCGTCGCGTCCCTCGATGCGGAAGTCGACGTCTGCGCCGACCGATCGTCCGATCCAGTTGCGCTGCATCTGCAGCACCTTGTGCGGCCAGCGACCCTCGAGCTGGTTCAGGTCGTCGAGCAGACGGTCGGCGTAGTCCGTGATGCGGAAGTACCACTGCGTCAGCTTCTTCTTGACGACCTCGGCCCCGCAACGATCGCAGCGCCCGTCGATGACCTGCTCGTTCGCGAGCACCGTCTGGTCGTTCGGGCACCAGTTCACCGGGCTCTTCTTGCGATAGGCCAGACCGCGCTCGTACAGCTTCAGGAACAGCCACTGGTTCCAGCGGTAGTACTCCGGGTCGGAGGTGTGCAGCACCCGGCTCCAGTCGAAGGAGACGCCGTACTGCTCGAAGCCGACCTTCTGCTGCGCGATGTTCTGGTAGGTCCACTCGCGCGGGTCGGCGCCCTGGCGGATGGCGGCGTTCTCGGCGGGGAGGCCGAACGAGTCCCATCCGATCGGGTTCATGACGTTGTGGCCACGGTGCCGCCAGAAGCGCGCGACGATGTCGGAGTACAGGTAGTTCTCGGCGTGCCCCATGTGCAGGTCGCCGGACGGGTACGGGAACATCGCCAGCACGTAGCGGCGGGGCCGCGTGTCGTCGTCGCCACCCGTGAGGAACGTGCCGTTCTCCGCCCAGTACTTCTGCCACTTGGCCTGGATGTCGTGCGCCGAGACGGACTCCTCGGCGACGGGAGAGGTGGACAGGTTCTCAGACAACGAACGCACGACCAATCTGAAGGGAAGAAGGGATCAGTTCAGGATATCGGAAGCCCAGGCCACGGGCGTATCCGCCCCCAGGGCTGCGAGCGGTGCGCTGGCCTTCGTCGCGACCTCCGCGACCTCGGATGCCGCGACCGACCGCCACGTGATCCCTCCCCCTGCCCCGACGACCGCCTCGCCTCCGTCGACGACGATGCTGCGGATCACCATCGCGAGATCCAGGGCGCCGTCGTCGCCGACGAACCCGAAGCATCCGGCGTAGACGCCGCGCGGACCGCCCTCGAGCTCGTACAGTCTTGTCATCGCCGAGAGCTTCGGAGCACCGGTCATGCTGCCGGCGGGCGCCGCTGCGGCGAAGAGCGCCGAGACGTCGGCGCCGGATGCCGCCGTGCCGCTGACCGTGCTCACGAGCTGGTGCACGGCGGGGTAGGTCTCGACCGCCCACAGCGCGTCCACGCGGATGGTGCCCGGCACGCACACCTGCGACAGGTCGTTGCGCATGAGGTCGACGATCATGACGTTCTCCGCGCGCTCCTTCTCGTCGACGGCGAGCTCTGCGGCGAGCGCGGCATCCGTCTCCGGATCAGCACTGCGGGGACGCGTGCCCTTGATCGGTCGGGTGCGGATGACCCCGCCGTGCGCCTGGAGGAACTGCTCAGGGCTGGCGCTCAGCAACGACTTCTCCCCGATGCGCAGGAACCCGCCGTGGTGCGCGGGGGTCGCGGCGCGCAGTCTGCGGTAGGCGTCGACCGCGTCGTCCACTCCGGCCACGGTGAAGCGCGTGGTGAGGCAGAGCTGATAGGCGATGCCCGCCCGGATGAGGTCGCGGCAGCTTTCGATGAGTCCGACGTACTCGCGGGGGCTGTGGCGGGCGAAAGCGGAGCGCTGTCTCGGCGCGGCGACGGGACGAACCTCCGAGCTCGATGCGGCGGCGACGAACGCCTCCCACTCGTCCAGGTCATCCTGCGCGAGGACCCAGGCCGCCCCGTCGTCATGGCGCACGGCGAGCAGGCGGGTCACTCGCAGCCAGGCATCCCCTTCGTCTGAGCCGTGCGCGGCGACGGGAGCCCCGGCGGCGCCTGCCCCGCTCTCGTAGTCGTACCAGCCGACCCAGCCGCTGCGGAACGGCGGCTCGTGGGCGTCTCGCGTCGCGGCCACGTCGAGCCGCACCGCGCCGGGGAACGAGGCGCGCTCCCCCGTGCCGACGTAGCTCCATCCCTCGGTCGCCGTCGATCCGGCATCCAGCCAGAAGACGTCCGCATGACGCTCCTCGAGAGCGAGGAACACCGCTTCGGGATCCACCGCACGACCGAGGAGGCGGCTGGTCAGTCGCTCGGGCACGTTCACAGCCTAGGCCGCGACCGCTCCCGTAGTCTCGGAGGGTGGACGACCTCCTCCTCTGGCTGTTCGATGTGATCCAGTCGATCGATCCGGTCACTCGCACGCTCATCGCCGGGGTCGCCGTCATGCTGGAGACGAGCATCCTCGTCGGTCTCATCGTCCCCGGGGACACGATCGTCATCATCGCGTCCATGGGGGTGACGAGCGTCTGGGAGGCGATCGCGATGGTGATCGCCGTCGTGATCGGGGCGCTCATCGGCGAGAGCATCGGCTTCTGGCTGGGTCGCTGGCTGGGACCGCGCATCCGTCAGTCCTGGATCGGCCAGCGCGTGGGTGAGAAGAACTGGGTGCGCGCCGAGAACTACCTGGTCCGTCGCGGCGGCATCGCCATCTTCCTGTCGCGCTTCCTGCCGGTTCTCCACTCGCTCGTTCCCCTGACGGTCGGCATGAGCCACTACTCGTACCGCCGCTTCCTCGCGTGGACGGCGCCCGCCTGCCTGCTCTGGGCTGCCGCCTACGTCAGCATCACCTCCCTCGCCGCGGGCAGCTTCCGCGAGCTGGTGGACCGGGTGCATTTCGCCGGCTACATCTTCGTCGGCATCATCGCGGTGTTCCTGCTGCTGATCTTCCTGGGTAAGCGGCTGCTGGGCCGTCTCGAGTCCCGTCACATCGAGACGCCGGATGCCGACGCGCAGAACAGTGCGGACGTGAAAGACTGAAGCAATGGCTTCCGCACCCCTGGCGCCCCGGATCCACTGGTTCGCGCGCCTCGAACACCGCTTCCACGTGTGGCGTGAGGGGCGAGCGCGCCGTCGCGGTCGCAGCGCCACCGTCCTCCCGTTCCCCGGGTACGGCGGTCCGGGCTGGGTGCGTGTCCTGGGCCGCGTGCTGATCGTCCCCCCGCTGCGCAAGGGAGACGACGGCGAGCCGGCGAGCATCCGTGGCTGGCGGAGCTTCGTCGGGATCCCCGTGAGCTTCGCGAAGGTCACCGTGACGATCGGCGACTCCGTGCACCACGTGGTCGCCGACCGGGGCGGTGTGATCGACTCCGTGATCCACGCCGAGCTCGAGCCGGGCTGGCAGACCTTCACGTTCTCGGTCGAGGGCAAAGACCCCATCGAGGCCACGGCCTTCATCGTGGCCGAGTCGACGCGTTTCGGCGTGCTCTCCGACGTCGACGACACCGTCATGGTCACCGCGCTCCCGCGTCCCTTCATCGCGGCCTGGAACTCGTTCGTCGTCGACGAGCACGCGCGCATCCCCGTCCCCGGCATGGCCGTGCTCCTCGACCAACTGCTGCGACAGCATCCGGGCGCTCCCATGATCTACCTCTCCACCGGCGCCTGGAACGTCGCTCCGACGCTCCGCCGGTTCCTCGGGAGGCATCTGTTCCCCGCCGGGTCGATGCTGCTCACCGACTGGGGACCCACGCACGACCGGTGGTTCCGCAGCGGACGCGATCACAAGCTCACGAACCTCCGTCGCCTCGCCACCGAGTTCCCGCACGTCAAGTGGCTGCTCATCGGCGACGACGGCCAGCATGACGAAGCCATCTACTCCGAGTTCATGGAAGAGCACCCCGACTCCGTGAGCGGTGTCGCCATCCGGCGACTGCTGCCCGCCGAGGCCGTGCTGGCCGGCGGCCGTGCCGGACGCGAACCGCACTCCGAGGACGTCGCCCCCTGGGTCAGCGCAGAGGACGGTGCGGGGCTGCGCGACCTCCTCGGCGAAGCCGGCATCCTGGACTGATATGCGTCTGTCCCCGACCACCTGGCTGGAGCGAGAGCGGGCGCACCACGAGCGGGCGGACGCTCTCACCGCCGAGCACCGTGCGCGGGCCTCGCGCCGCGAGACCCACCCGGTCTGGGACTTCCTCTTCACCTACTACTCGTACAAGCCCGCGCAACTGCGACGGTGGCATCCCGGCGCGGGAGTGGAGCTGGAGGATGCCGGCGAGAGGCGCACCTGGCGCTGGTACTCCCCCGGCACGACTCCCGACGGCGCCGTCCCCGACGCTGCCGGGTTCGCAGCGGAGAAACCCGAGCTCGCCGGACTCGTCGAGCGGATGCTGCGCCGCACCGCCTCGAGACCCGGCCAGTTCGGGTGCTTCGGCCTGCACGAGTGGGCGATGGTCTACCGCGCCGACGAACACCGTCATGCGGTGCCGCTGCGGCTCGGACAGGCCGGTACCGACCTCGTCGTGGAGAGCCACGAGCTGCGGTGCACGCACTTCGACGCTTTCCGGTTCTTCACCCCCGATGCGGTGCCGCGCAATCGCACGCCCCTGACGCGCGACGACCAACCGCTGTTCGAGCAACCGGGATGCCTGCACGCCGGGATGGACCTCTACAAGTGGGCGCTCAAGCTCGGCCCCCTCGTTCCCGGTGAGCTGCTGCTCGATGCGTTCGAGCTGGCCCGTGACATCCGCCTGCTCGACATGGAGGCAGCCCCGTACGACCTCAGCGCCTGGGGCGTCGTGCCGGTGCCGATCGAGACGCCCGAGGGGAAGGCCGAGTACGTGCGCCGTCAGCGGGGGTTCGCGGAGCGCGGGGCGGCACTGCGTGCGCGGTTGCTCGAATCGTGGCTCGGAGCAGATGCCCTGATGGCGGTCTGACCGGCCGTCGCTGCGACCTGCCGCGCACCGACCGTCAGTCGACGGGCGTGCACTCGGCGCAGAGGGTCCACTCGGTCGATGCCGTCGCCTGCTGCAGGCGGAGAGCCATGACCCGCGTGGCGGCATCGACGAGCCGCTCCTCCGGCACCGTGCCCGCCTCGACCGCCGCGGTGATCCCGGCGGCGATCTGACCGGCTGTGTCGGGCGTCGAGCCCGCGATCATCAGCAGCAGGTCGCTCCCGGCCGCGAGGGCCGTGACGGCGTTGGCCACGGGGTCGGCGTAGGCGGCGATACCCGAAGACGACAGCATCCCGAGGTCGTCGGTGACGATGACCCCGTCGAAGCCGAGCTCGTCTCGCGCGATCTCATGCCAGGCGGGCGACAGAGATGCGGGCGCCGCATCGATAGCGGTGTACGCGAGATGACCGAACATGAGGAGGGACGCTCCGGCGTCGACACCCGCCGCGAACGGCACGGCGTCGGTCGCGCGCCACTCGTCGAGCGTCTCGGTGGTCGACGGGATCGCGTGGTGGGAGTCGCCCGGCGCGGCACCGTGCCCGGGGAAGTGCTTGAGCGTGGATGCGACGACCGGCTCCTGGGCCGCTGTCGCCGCGACGACGCGCTCTGCCGCGCTCTGCGGGTCCGCGCCCAGCGCGCGACCGAAGATGAACGACGCGGAGTCGGCCGGCACGTCGGCGACCGTGCCGAAGTTGACGTGGATCCCCGAGCGCGCGACGAGCGCGGCGCGTGCTGCGAATGCGGCAGACGTCGCAGCGACCGGCTGCGTCTTCAGCGACGTCGACGCCGGGTAGGTGTCCGCGCCGAGACGCGAGACGATCCCGCCCTCTTGATCGATCGCGAGCAGCGGCGGCGGGTCGGCGTCGGCGTCGGCGTCGGCGTCGGCGACGAGTGCATCGGTGACGACCGTGACGTCGCCGCTCTCCGGCACGTTCGCACCCATGAGGATGAAGCCGCCGAAACCCTGCTGCATGTAGCTCGCGAGCGCTGTCGGGTCGGTCGTCGGGATGTGCCCCATGACCACGCTGGCCGCCTGCTCGGCGGTGCTCATGCGCTCGACGAGCTGCGCCGCACGCGCATCGATCCCTCCGCCGTCTGCGGCGGAGGGTGCACGCGGGACTGATGCGCGGGTAGCGGGCGCGTCGACCGCGACCGCGGGTGCCGACAGCATCCCCAGCGCGACGATGACCGCCGCGCTGATCGCCGCCGCCGGACGCCGCCTCATCGACTCAGGCGCTGAGGGCGTCGCCGATCGGGACGGCGGTGTCGGCGTCGCCGTTGCCGAAGCGGATCGTGCGGCCGAACGTCGAGGGGTTGCCGATCGACTCGGCGATGACCTGAGCGACATCGGCGCGCGAGACCTCGCCGCGCCCCTCCGGATCGATCACGATGCGGCCGGTGGGCTCGTCGAAGGTCAGCGTTCCGGGGCCGAGGATCGTGCCGTCGAGGTCGGTGCCGCGCAGGTGCTCGTCGGCGGCCCATTTCGCGTCGGCGTACGGGAAGAACGAGTCGTCCTCGGGGATGCCGTGGTCGGCTTTCGAGCCGATCCACGAGACCATGACGTAGCGACCGACACCGGCATCCGCCGCGGCATCCATCGTGCGGATCGCCGCGTCGCGATCGACCGCATACGTGCGCTCGGGCGATCCCCCGCCCGCGCCGGCCGACCAGACGATCGCGTCGTGTCCGGCGATGATCTCGGCGAGGCCGCGCGTGTCAAGCTGCTCGATGTCGGAGACCAACGCCGTCGCACCCGTCTTCTCGACGTCGTCGACGTGGTCGGGATTGCGGATGACCGCCGTGACCTCGTCGCCGCGGGCGACGAGGAGAGGAGCGAGCAGCAGGGCGATGCGGCCGTGGCCGCCGAAGACGATGATGCGCGACATACCTTCACCCTACGCGCCGGATCCGACATCGGCTCGGGTCAGCGGGGGCCTTGCGAACTGTCGATCACATATGCCTGCGGGTGCGAGGGCAGGTAGCGCACGACCACCTGATCGCCCGACAGGTACGCGTCGCGGTCGGGGTAGACCGCGGGGGTGAAGAAGTTGCTCTCCACCGTGTACTCGACACCGGAGGCCGTCGAGAACGTGATCCAATCGCCGTCGCGGGTGCCCGTCGTCGGCTGCCCGTGCTCGTAGATGTACGCGCGGGTCACGGGAACGCCGGTCAGGCTCAGGATGCCGATGACGAGGCTCGCGAGCATGACGACCGTGAGCACGCGGAAGACGATCCGCACGAGGCGTCCTCCCCATCGACCGCGTTTCGCGTGCTCTGGACGGAGCAGCCCCTCGCGCTCGCGCACTCGTCGCAGCGCATCGCCCGGCGTCGCGCCCGACGCCGACAGCGCGAAGAGTCCGAAGAGCGAGAAGCCCGCGATGAAGACCATGGCGTAGCCGTGCGCCGCCGGGAAGTTCAGCAGCCAGATCAGGGTGTCGGGGATGTTCATCGGCCGGGCTCCTTCTCGATCGTGACCGCCACGGTCTGCGGATCCTCCCGTCGGTAGAACGCCCAGATCGGTGCGCCGACCTGGAAGCGCGAGATCGCCTCCGGATACACGAAGACGGTGGTCTCGGCCTCCCAGGTGGATTGTCCCTCCGGTGCCAGGAGCACCGTCAGGGCGAGCTCGCTCTGCCCCTCCAGACGTCGTCCGGTCGGTCGCACCGCGATCACGGAAGCCGGCACCTGCGTCCCCGTCGTCCGTGCCCGCACCTGACTGGGATCGATGAGCCCGCGGTCGATGCGCCACTGCAGCACCGCCTCGCGCACGGACGGGTCGCTGATGTCGGCGAGCTCCACGGCGTCCTGGTCGGCGAGGCTGTATCGCACCGGGAGCGGGTTTCCCACCTGCAACGACGACAGGTCGGTCGGCTGCACGAGGGTACGCAGCTGGGCGATGAAGTCGTCGCCGGAGCCAGGGGTGACCCGGATGAAGAGGTCGTACTGCGGCACGTCGTTGACCGTGAGACCCGTGCGGGAGACCTCGACGATGCGGCCCACTCCGATGTGCGATTCGCCGCGGAGCTTCCGGCGTCGACCGAAGCCCGACATGGTGCCGCCGAACGTGAGCATGAGCCCCCAGGCGACACCGATGATGATCGGAGCGCCGAGCGTGTCCTCCCCCGCGAAAGGCAGGATCGACTCGCGTTGGTCGACGCCGAACAGTCCTTCCCCGGTCCAGATCACGAGCCATGCCGAGAGCAGCAGCCAGACGACCATGAGCGCGATGCGGATCATGTCCTCAGCGTATCGACGGCGCACCGCCGGGATGGAATCAGCGACTCAGGGGGCGGGAACCGTCCGCGTGGCGAGTGCCAGCTGCACGCCCTTGGCGGCTGCGCGTCCTGCTCGATTGGCGCCGATCGTGCTCGCCGACGGCCCGTATCCGACGAGCTGGATCCTCGGATCGGCCACCGCCGTCGTGCCGCGACCGTTGCGGTCGAGCTGTATGCCGCCTGCCGCGCTCCGCAGGTGCAGGGGCGCCAGGTGGGCGATCGCCGGGCGGAATCCCGTCGCCCAGAGGATGACGTCGACGCGCTCGAACGTGCCGTCGGCCCAGCGCACACCGTCGGGTTCGATGCGCTCGAACATCGGCCGCCTGTCTGCGTAGGCGCCGAGCCGTTCGGCCTCCCGCTCCTGCTCGCGCAGCATCAGCCCCGTCACGCTCACGACGCTCTCCGGCGGCAGCCCCTGCGCCACTCGCTGCTCGACGAGAGCGACGGCCGCCGCCCCGGCCTCCGGGGTGAAGTCGTCGGTGCGCCAGACCGGCTCGCGACGGGTCGCCCAGACGGTCTCGGCGATCGGCGCGATCGCACCGAGGAACTGCACGGCCGATGCTCCGCCACCCACGACGAGCACGCGCTTGCCGCGGAAGAACTCCGGCCCCGGGTAGTCGACCGTGTGGAACTGGTCGCCCAGGAACGTCTCCATCGCCGGGTAGTGCGGCAGGAACGGATGAGTCCAGGTGCCGGTGGCGTTGACGATCGTGCGGGTGCGCCACTCGCGGTCGCCGGCGTGGACGATGAGGATGCCGTCGTCGTCCGTGACGCGATCGACGCGCACCGGTCGCACCACCGGGAGTCCGTGGGCCTTCTCGTAGGCCGCGAAGGTCGCCGGCACCGCGACATTGGCCCTCTCGTCGTCGCGCGGCGGTGCTGCGTCGTCGGGGAGCTCGGCCACACCGTGCACGTCGCGCATCGTGAGCGCATCCCAGCGGTGCTGCCAGGCTCCGCCTGGCCTGTCATCGGCGTCCAGCACCACATGACGGATGCCGAGGCGCGTCAGGTGGTACGACGCCGAGAGTCCGGCCTGACCGGCCCCGATCACCACGCTGTCGAGGATGTCCACGCTCTGATCAACACCCGACCGCGCGGTGTTGTTCCGCGCACCGCCGACGCGCCCGGAGTGCACGCCCCGATTGGTGCTGTGCGTGATCCGTGTAGTACTCTTTCAAAGTTGCTTCGAGCAGAAGGAAGCAGTTCTGGGCCTGTGGCGCAGCTGGTAGCGCACCTGCATGGCATGCAGGGGGTCAGGGGTTCGAGTCCCCTCAGGTCCACCATCAAGAACCCGCGAGAGATCGCGGGTTCTTTCGTTTTCCGGCGGCCTCCCGGTGGGCGCCCGTCACCTCCGCGAGCGGAGCGAGGCGCTCCTCTCGATGCGACTCTCGACGAAGAGCCGCACGAGGATCGCGACAGCGCCCACTGCGGTGCCGATCCACGACACCCACCCGTGGTCGGTCGTGAAGTCCGTGATCGGATCGGGCAGGAACTGCAGCACGTTCGGGTTGTTGCCGTGCACGGTGAACGACACAGCGACGAGGATTCCGAGACCGGCGAGAACGGCGAGGACAGCACTCAATTTCTTCATGGGTCGAGGACACACCGTGCCCTGGGGGCCGGGTCAACCGGGAATCTCCTTGACCGTGCCCCTGGGGCACCTGCTGATATGGATATCGGCGACGAAAGAGGAACGCATGGCGTGGAGCACGAAGCAGCTGGCCGACCTGGCCGGCACGACGGTGAAGACGGTCCGGCACTACCATCGGGTCGGGGTGCTCGACGAGCCGGAGCGCGCGGGCAACGGGTACAAGCAGTACCGGACCGCTCATCTGGTCCGTCTGCTGCAGGTCAAGCGGATGAGCGACCTCGGCATCTCTCTCGCGCAGATCCGCGCGCTGGCCACGAACTCGGCCGACGCGGACGCCTCCATCGCCATCCTGGATGCAGAACTCGAGGCGACCATCGAACGACTGCAGCGCGTACGCGCCGAACTCGCTCTCCTCCTGCGATACCGAGCACCGCTCGACACGCCCGCGCCGTTCGCGAATTCCGCGGACGGACTCCCAGAGAAGTACCGCGGGCTGCTCACCGTGTACTCCCGCGTCCTGAACGAGACGGTGCTCCACGACACGAGCGTCCTGCTCACCGAACCCGACGACGCGAGCGAACCGTTCGAGGCTCTCACCGACGAGTCGGACGGCGCAGTCGTCGAGCACGTCGCCCAGCTCCTCGCCGTCTCGATGGCGGCGCACCGCGAGCGATTCCCCTGGGCGGCCGACCTGCGATCCGCGACACGCACGAAGGGAAGTCTCGCGCAAGAGGCTCTCTCGTCGGCACTCCTCGACACCTTCAATCACGGTCAGCTCCGTGCTCTCGCGCGTGCCGACGAGATCCTCCGACGCGGGGAGGCGGAGGACGATCCACCGGCGTGATCGATCTCCGTCCGGCCACCGAGACGTTGACCCTGCCCCGAGGGCACGGTGTCCACTGACATCCATGACGAACGACACCTCGAAAACGAACGCCCCGAGAACGAACGCCTCGACGACCGCAGAGCGTCGACCGCAGTGGCTGGAGCTGATCGTCGCGCTGGTCTCCGCGGTGCTGATCTACGGAGCGGGCATCGTCCTGCTGGGGATCTTCCCCGCGCCGACCCCGGCCCTGGAGGGAGTCGCCGGGCTCTTCTTCTCGGGCGCGGCGCCGATCCTCGTGTTCACGATCGTCGTCCTCGTCCGCATGCGCGACCTCTCCGCGTTCGGGGTTCGGCGGGTCGAGCCGCGATGGCTGCTCATCGCCGTGCTCCTGGCGGCCGCGTGCTTCGCCGTGATCCTGACCTTCGACACGGTCGTGCAGCATCTGTTCCCCGGCGTGGACGACTCTCAGGACACCCTCCGCGCCGCGGCATCCGGAGGAGTGCTCGCGCTCATCGGTACGATCTTCTTCGGAGCGGTCCTCACGCCGCTGGGCGAGGAACTCGTGTTCCGCGGGATCCTGACTCGCTTCTTCGAGAGGTGGGGCAGTTGGGCGGCGATCGTCCTGAGCGCGCTGATCTTCGCCGTCTTCCACGGCATCAATCTCGTCCTCCCCTCCGCCCTCCTCGTCGGTCTCGTGAACGGGTGGCTCATGGTCCGCACGAAGTCGGTGTGGCCAGGAGTCGTCGTGCACATCGTCTACAACTCGGCGTTCCTCATCCTCTACTCGTTCGGTTGAAAGGAATGTCCCTGACAGACGCGAAGCGCACGACGACGACCTGGACGCGGGCCTTGGCCGTGTCGGCGCTGGCCGTCGTGCTGGCAGCGTCGGGCTGCAGCGCCGACCCTGCCCCGCCCTCTCCGGTGAACACCGATCAGACCGCTGCGCCCACTCCGCCCGCAGCGGCGGACATCGGTCCGCAGATCCGAGCGATCGAGGCGGAGTTCGCGGTCACCGTCGGCGTCGCCGCCATCCGAGACGACGGCCGGATCGTCGATCACGACGCCGACGTCCGCTTGCCGTACGCCTCGACCATGAAGGTCTTCATCGCCGCCGCCCTGCTGGCCACCGCATCGCCGGAGGAGCGCGGGACGAACGTCCGCTGGACCGCGTCGCAGATCGATGCCGCCGGATACTCCCCCGTGACCTCCGAGCACCTCGACGACGGACTCAGCCTGGATGCTCTCGCCGAGGCTGCCGTCCGCGACAGCGACAACACAGCAGCCAACCTCGTGATGGAGTCGCTGGGCGGCCCGGCGGCCGTCCAGGACTTCCTCCGCGCACGAGGGGATGCGACGACCGTCGTCACCGCGTACGAGCCCGAACTCAACGTCGTCGTCCCCGGGAGCGACGACAACACGAGCACGCCGTCGGCTCTCGCGACGAGCCTGAAGAGCCTCGTCGACGGCGACTCCCTCGACACCGGCTCCCGCGAGACGCTCCTGGACTGGATGAGCGGCAATGCGACGGGCGATGCCCTCATCCGTGCGGCAGCGCCTGCCGGATGGGCCGTCGCAGACAAGTCCGGAGGGGCCGGGGGCGTGCGCAACGACGTGGCCGTCGTGACGACGGGATCGGGTGAGCGCATCTACATCGCGATCCTGACGGCGAAGACGGACCCGGATGCCGCGTACGACGACGAGGTCGTCGAGGAGGTCGCCCGCGTCGTGCTCGCCGAGTTCTGACCCGGCGCGGCGGCGTGCAGCCGCGACGCTCACGAGCGCTGGCTGTTCTTCTCCGGCAGGTTGTGAACGCGGGCTGAGGGTGTGAGTCCGCCGATTCCGCTGTGGGGTCGGTGGTGATTGTAGTGATGAAGCCACTCGGGATAGGCGGCTTCGCGTTCGGTCTCGGATGTGTAGGGGCGGGCGTAGGCCCATTCGGCGGCGAGGGTGCGGTTGAAGCGTTCGACCTTGCCGTTCGATTGGGGGCGGAACGGTCGAGTGCGTCGATGCTTGACGCCGTCTCCGAGTGCTGTGGCGAAGGCTCGTGAGCGATAGCAGGCGCCGTTGTCCGTCATCACCGCAGCGACCGTGATGTCGTGTTCAGCGAAGAAGCTGCGGGCTCGACTCCAGAACGCGGCGGCTGTGTCGCCGCGTTCGTCGCCCAGCCGTTCGGAGTAGGCCAGTCGGCTGTGGTCGTCGACCGCGTGATGCAGGAACACGTATCCGCGCGACGGTGACGCGCCTCGACGGGCAGCGCGATCACGGACGACGCCGGCTCGGCGGTCTTGCTGGGACCCTCGGCCATAAGCACGCCAGCCGCCACCGTCAGGGATCCTGCTGAGCTTCTTGATATCGACGTGAACCAGCTCGCCCGGGACGCTCATCTCGTAACGAAGCGCCTTCGGTCTGCGAACGGGCAGGCCGGTGGCTTGATCCAGGTGCTGCAGCAACGGCATCCGATAGCGGGTCAGTACCCGGCCGACCGTCGAGCGCGGAACCCCCAGATGCCAAGCGATCCGGTGCGGACCCCATCGTCTCGTGAATCGCAGCGCGATGATGCGACGCTCCAATCGCAGCGCCACCCGGTTCGGTGACGAAGCCGGCCGTGAGCTGCGATCCGTCAATGGCAACCCGGCCCGATAACGGCGCGACCACCGCGACGCCGTCGCGGGCGAGCATTGGAACCGTTGCGCGGCGACGCGGACCGACCAACCATGATCAACAATCGACGACGCGAGACGACGACGCCCTTCAGGCGTCAAGGGAGCATTAGCGTGAGTCACGAAGACCTCCGGTGAACGAAGTGAGGGTGGTACCCACATCGTCCCGGAGGTCTTCGCTACATCAAACGATCACAACGTCCCGGGGAAGAACAGCTAGCGGGGCGCCGCACCGTCGTCAACCCGGCCACGTCCCTTCCCTGCCCTCCGTAGGGTGGAAGAAGAGCACGGACGGACGTCCGTGCGGTGACGTCATGGGAGGCGCACGGATGCCGGAGCTGTCGGTCGATGCGGGGCACCTCCGAACCTCGGTGGTCATCCCGGTCAAGGACGATGCCCGGCTGCTCGCCCGCTGCCTCGACGCGCTCGCCGGGCAGACCGTTCCGCCCGACGAGGTGATCGTCGTCGACAACGGCTCGACCGACGACTCGGCGGCCGTCGCGCGCGCTGCGGGCGCCCGCGTCATCCCGTGCCCCGTACCCGGCATCCCCGCCGCCGCGTCGACCGGCTACGACGCCGCACGGGGAGACCTCGTGCTGCGCCTGGACGCCGATTGCGTGCCGGCGCCGACGTGGGTCGCGGAAGTGCGCGACGCCTTCTCGCACGCCGAGCAGGTCGCGGCGTTCACGGGACGCGCGCACTTCACCGACGGTCCGCGCGCTCTCCGCGCACCGCTCGCGCTGCTCTATCTCGGCGCGTACGCGGCGATGACGGGAATGGCGCTGGGGCATCTGCCGCTCTTCGGATCGAACCTCGCCTTCCGCCGTTCGGCCTGGGAGCAGGTCAAGGACGACGTGCACCGCGAAGACGCCGAGGTGCATGACGACCTCGACCTCGCCTTCCACCTGGGCGACGCGTTCACGATCGCCCGACTGCCCGGGTCGTCGATGGGCATGTCGATGCGACCCCTGACCCAGGGTGCCTTCGGGCGTCGCGTGCATCGAGGGTTCCGGAGCGTGCTGCTGCACTGGCCCGAGGACTTCCCTCCGCGTCGCTGGCGCCGTCTCGTCGCACGCCGTCGTCTCGTCGCACGGCGTCGCCGCACGACGCCCGTCCGCGCATCGGCGGGGATCGCCGCATGACGGCATCCGGTCCAGCGACCCCCTCGAAGACGGCCGAGACGCCGGTGGAACTGATCGATCCCGACGATCTGCACGTGATGACCTTCAATCTCCGCCGGCCGACGGACGGCGTCCTGCAGCGGCGGGCGGATCGGTGGAGCACGAGAGCTCCGGCGGTCTCAGCGCTGCTGCGCACGAGCCGTCCCGCCGTGCTCGCCCTCCAAGAGGCGCTGCCGCGAGCCATGCCGACCGTCCGCGGCGCCCTGGGCGACGCCTATCGCAGCCTCGGTCGCGGGCGCGGGCCCGAGGGGCGCGGCGAGGGCACTCCCCTGCTGTACGACAGCACCCGACTGACCGTGCGGACCTGGAAGCAGGAGGCGGTGTCCGACGAGCCGGACCGTGCGGGATCCCGGGACCGGGGAACCCCGTTCCCGCGGATCCTCGTGTGGGCCGAGTTCGAGGACCGCCGCACGGGGTCGGTGCTCCTGGCGATCAACGCGCACCTCGATCCGCTGTCCGCCCGCTCTCGGGACCGGTCCGTCGACCGCATCCATACCCTGGTCCGAGACCGGGCGCTGCCGACGATCGTGCTCGGGGACTTCAACGCCGGCCCCCGCTCGAAGACCCTGCGGCGGATGCTCGACGACGGGCTGCTCGTCGACGCCTGGACGGCCGCGCACACCCGGCGCACACCGGAATGGGGCACCCACGCGAACTACCGGCGGCCACGGACCGGAGCGAGACGGATCGACGGGATCCTCACCACATCTGACATCGACGTGCGATCGACGGCCGTCGACTCTCGGCGCTTCGCGGGAGTCTCCCCGTCCGATCACCTGGCCGTGCACGCCATCCTGCGCATCGGAGGAACAGCATGAAGCACGACTTCCTGCGACCGCCGGCGACGCTCGGCGACTGGCTCGCCGACGTACTGCGCGTGATCGGCGTGCTCGGGGTGATCGCCGCCGCGATCTGGCTGAAACCCACGGATGCCGGGATCGCCGCGCTCGCGCTGCCCGCGCTCATGCTCCCCCGGATGCTGGGCCTCGCCGCCTGGTTCGACGTCACCGCCTGCGCGACGGTGCTCGTCGCGGCATGGAGCAACGTCTTCGATCTCTACCGCACCGTCACCGGCTGGGATCTCGTGCTGCACTTCCTCTGCACGGCCGTGCTGGCGGTCATCGCCGCGGTCATCCTCACGCGGACGGGCGTCGTCCCCCTGGTGGCGGCGGTCGACGGGAGCGGGCCCCCGCTGCGCCGACGCACCCCGGTCGTTCTCGTGCCGCTGGTGGCGCTCGCGATCAGCGCGGTGTGGGAGATGATGGAGTGGCTCGGCTGGAGGTATCTCAGCGACGACATCTTCGTCACCTATCAGGATACGATCGGCGACATGGTCATGGGCGGGCTCGGCGGTGTCGCAGCGGGCGTCCTCCTCGCGCTCGTCCCGGTGGGGCGGCGCTCACCGAGGGTCGCTGAGACCCTGCCGCTGTCGCGCTGAGCGGCGCCGCACCCGACAGGATGCGGCGCCCGACGCTCAACGCTCGGGCAGACGGACCGTCTCGTTCTCGGCGTCGTACTGCTCGCCGGTGACCTTCGACTTCACGAAGCTGAACAGCGAGGCCAGCTTGCCGCCGGGGCTGTCCCAGTACTCGGCGGTCTCGGCGGTGAACTTCAGCAGACCGACCTCGGGGTCGTCGGGTCCGTCGGTGAACCACGCCTCGACCGTGGGGCTCCACAGCTCCTTGATCTTCGCCCGGTCGTCGACGAGTTCCGCACGCCCCGACAGGGAGACCCAGGAGTCGTTGGAGCTCAGGGAGACACCGACGCGGTCGTCCGCGCGCAGGTCGGTGACGAACGTGGCGCCCTTCGCGACGAGGAACCACAGATCCCCGTCGAACTCGGCCTCCTGCACCGTCAGCGGGTGGGCGACGAGCCGGTCTTCCGCGTTGCGTGTCGTGAGCATGGCGAAGCGGAAGTCCTTGATGAGCTCTGCGACGCGCTGGGTGGGGGTCTGGTCGGTCATATGTGTGTCGTCCTCTCCCGCCGCCTCGCTGGCGGCATAGAAGAATCGTGCGGCTTCCGCGACCCGCGCGCCAGGGGCTTGCTATCGGCGGCGGGCCTGGATAGAAAGACGGGGCGATCGTTCGTCATTCCGGCGTCGGCGCGGACAGCGGGAGGCGCACGTGATGGGACTGTTCCGACGACCGGAGCCGACGACAGCGGACTCGACGACACCGGACGCGGGCAGCCTCTGGGCCCGAGGATGGGGCCTCGCGGCGACGCGCAGCCTGCAGACCCTCGCCGTGCTCGCACTCGTCGCCGTCGGAGTGCTCGTCATCACGCAGCTGTCGCTCGTGTTCATCCCGGTCACCATCGCGCTCATCCTCGCGAGCGCCATCCACCCCCTGGTCGCCCTCATGAGGCGACGAGGGATGCCGTCGATCCTCGCGACGTGGATCGCCCTGATCGGCATCATCGTGGTCCTCGGCGGGGTGGTCTGGGTGATCGTGCTGACGGTCCGGTCGCAGTGGGACGATCTCGTCGACTCGGCCTCCGACGGGATCTCGCAGGTCACGGCGTGGCTCGACACCCTCCCCTTCGACTTCGCGTCGATCGACCTCGACGAGGTCTGGGCCAGCGCCGGCGACTTCCTCACGAGCGCGTCCTTCGGTCAGGGCGCCCTCGCCGGGGTCTCGGCGACCGCGAGCTTCTTCACCGGGCTCGCGCTCATGATCGTCGTGCTGTTCTTCTTCCTGAAAGACGGCCCGCGCATCTGGGAGTTCCTGCTGCGTCCCTTCATGGGCGAGAGCTACGAGCGAGCCCGCCGCATCGGCGACAAGACGGTGGACGTCTTCGGCGGCTACGTCCGCGGCACCTCGATCGTCGCGGCCGCAGACGCGCTGGGAATCGGCATCGGTCTGGCGATCCTGCAGATCCCGCTCGCCATCCCCCTGGCGGTCATCGTCTTCCTCACCGCGTTCATCCCCCTCGTCGGGGCGACCACAGCCGGCATCCTGGCCGCTCTCGTCGCCCTCGTGACGCACGGACCCGTCGCGGCCCTCATCGTGATCGGCATCGTCGTGCTCGTGAACCAGCTCGAGGGCAACTTCCTGCAGCCGGTCGTGATGGCGCGCTCGCTCAAGCTGCACGCGCTCGTCATCCTGCTCGCTCTGACGACGGGCACGATCCTCGGCGGGATCGTCGGCGCTGTCCTGTCGGTGCCGATCGCCGCGGTCGCCTGGGGGATCATCACCGTGTGGGACGGCCCGCACACCCCCGCCCGCCCGTTCCGCAAGAAGCGCCCCGAGACCGTCTGACCACCGCGTCCTAGCCCTGCGACGCCCGGGAGTCAACCGACTCCCGGGCGTCCACTTCTCGCCGTACCGTGACAGTCACCACGACGAGAGGAGCAGCTCATGTCCAGCAATCCCCCGCCCCCGATCCCTCCGGTCCCGCCGCTCGGCGACGGCGACGAGTCCGCGGAGGAGCCGATCCGCGAGGTCGACGGTGAGCGTGAGCTCGATCCGGACGCGAACCCCGAGCTCATCGACAGCGCCGACGCCGACCGCATCGCGGCCGAGGGCGACTGAGCACCGGGCTGAGCCGGTGCTCTCGGGCCGGCTCAGCCCGCCCCGGCCGACGCCACCTGCGCGCGCCACCACGGCGTCTCGATGAACCCGCGCTTCATGAACACCAGCTCCATGGCGGCGTTCCAGCCGCGGACGCCCTTCAGGTGCGCGATCGTGCCGGTGAGGAAGTCGTGCAGCGTCTCGGTGCTGGGGAGGATGATCTCGCAGTAGAGCGAGTTCTCCTCGAGCGCCGCCGCGAGGAACCGCACCGACACGTGCTGCGAAAGCGTCTTGGCGACCGACGCGAGCCGTGACGGCTCCACCCGCAACATCAGCAGCGTCTCCGCGCTCATGCCCAGGGCCGATGCCGGGACCATCGTCACGGTCGTGAGGCACCCCGCCGCCCGCATCCGCTCGTACCGCCGACGCACGCTGCTCTCGTTCATGTCGAGCTTCGCGGCGATCGACAGGAACGACGCCCGGCCGTTCTCGCTCAGCTCGCGGACGATGGCGCGGTCCGCGTCGTCGAAGTGCGTCGGGTCGCAGGTGTTCGGCGCAGGCATGTACGACTGCGGATCCGTCGCGGCCTCCGCATGGGAGTCGTACAGCTGGCGGCCCCAGTCGAAGCTCACCTTGTAGGTGTGCACCACGAGATCGCTGCGCCACCGCTCGACGCCGGGGATCGCCTGCAGGTCGGAGAGCACGTGGGCGTAGTGCGCCGCGCCGCCCGGGATGACGACCTCGGCGAAGACGTCGAACTTGCCCGTGACGAGGGTGACGAAACGCACGTACGGAGATCCGATCAGCGCCTCCGCGACGCCGAGCTGCGAGCCCGGCGTGCAGTTGATCCGCACGAAGAAGGTCTCGACGTGCCCCTCGCTGCCGAGGGTCGGCACGATCCCGACCCGAACGATCCCCTCCGCGAGCAGCTGCTGCCCGCGGCGCGTGACGGTCGACACCGAAGCTCCGGCGAACTCGGCGATCGAGGTCCAGCTGGCCCGTCCGTCCTGCTGCAGGGCGACGACGATGCGCCGGTCGAGGTCGCTGACGTCCCTCACGAGTGCGGCGCTGCTCATGCCGTCGGCGGGTGCACCCGGTGCAGGAAGGTGCGCACCGTGTCCGTCCACGCCTCTGCCTCCTCGATCTGCGGGGAGTGCCCCGACTTCTCGAACACCACCATCTCGGAGTCCGGGATGAGATCGGCGATCGTCTGGCTACACGATACTGGCGTGATCCAGTCGGTCCGCCCCACGGTGATGAGTGTCGGAACCGATATCTCGTGGAGGCGGGGCTTGAGGTCGTAGTTCGGCAGGTTCACCGAGAACGCGTAGTTGTGAGCCTCGTAGCGGTACGGCGTCGCCTGCACCTTCCGCTCGACGGCATCCGGGTCGTAGACGAAGTCGTACAGCGGCAGGATCTCGCGCCAGCAGTCCTTGAGGTCCTCGTTGTCGCGGACCTCACCGACGTCGATGCGGTCGAACTTCTCCATGTCGATGCTCACGCGGTCCGACGCCAGCGCGTTCTCGCGTGCGAGGTGCGCGTTGGAGTTGTCGGGCGAGGTGTCGCGCAGCACGACGGCCGCCACGCGGTCGGGGTAGCGCAGGGCGTACTCCATCGCCATGAATCCGCCGTACGAACCGCCCGCCATGACGATGCGCTCCGCGCCGATCCACTCGCGCAGCCCGTCGATGTCGGCGGCCCACTGCTCGTGACTGAACGTGCCTTTGCCCTCGCTCTGACCGCTGCCCCGGGCGTCGAAGACGACGACCCGGTACTCGTCGGCGAGGCGTCCGAAGCTCGCGCGCGGCTCCGCGCGCGACCCGAGGCCGGGGGCGCCGTGATGCGTGATGATCACGGGGGCGTCCTTCGGACCGAGCACCTCGACGGCCAGGTGGTTGCCGTTGATCTCGACCCACTGGTGATCGGTGGTGGCTGCGGCGAACTCCGGGGAGACCTCGGGCGTGCTGGTCATGGTGTTCCTCTTCCTTCGAGTGGTCGTGTGATGCGAGGGGCGGCGCTCAGAGCGGGATCGTGCAGTCGTCGAGCCCGCGCGGGAACGTGGTGAGGGGTTCCGCGCCGTCGTCGGTGATGAGCATGCTGTCGCTGATGCGGTAGCCCGCGTGCCCCGGCACGTAGATGCCGGGTTCGTTGGAGACGACCATGCCGGCCTGCAGCACCGTCGCGTCGCCGTCCTCGAGCCAGGGCGCCTCGTGCATGCCCAGCCCGATACCGTGGCCCTGGCGGTGACGGATGTACTCGCCGAGGCCCGCATCGCGGATCACGTCGAGGCAGAGCCGGTTCGCCTCCCGGCCCTCGATGCCGGCGCGGATCGTCTCGCGTCCGAGCTGCTGCGCGGCGTGGATCGTGTCGTGGTACCGGCGCTGCTCCGCCGTCGGCTCGCCGAGCACGAAGGTGCGCTCCCCCTCGATGAAGCGCCCGCCCACCGCGCACCCGAGCGACAGCATGAACGTATCGCCCTCACGCAGCCTGTTGACCGAGGGCAGCCCGTGCGGGAACGCGGAGTTGGGCCCGGAGTACACCAACCCGCCGGCGAGCAGCGAGGCCACGACGACGTTGCGGTGCTCGGCGTACATGAGGCGGGTGCCCGCGGCGGTGACGTGCCGCTCCAGCTCGGTCTCCGTCGGAAGGTCTCCCCCGGCGGCGACGGCATCGACCACCAGCTGCACGCCGGCGTCCAGCATCCGGTCGGTGATCCTGGCCGCCTCGCGGTGCAGTACGACCTCCTCCGGGAACTTCACGTAGCGTGCACGGATCGTGAGGTCCGAATCCACGAGGTCGGCGCCGCCGAACGCAGAGCGGGCCGCGGCGAGCCGGGCGTAGGGCATGGTCGACGCGAAGCCCACCCGTCGAGGCGGTGCGACCGCGTCGGCGAGCACCTGGAAAGGCGCCACGACGCCCGGGTACTCGAAGAAGGCGACGAGCTCCGCACGGGCGGACTGCGACTCCGCGTACTCCCGCTCGAGCTCCGGGAGCAGCATCACCGTGCGCCCCGACGCCTCCACCCACACCGCGACCGGACGCTCGGACGGGTGGTGGAAGAACCCGGTGAGGTAGGCGATGTCCTCGGGATGATCGGTGAGGAACGCGTCGAAGCCCTCCTCCGCCATCATGGTGCGGACGCGCTCCTGTGTGCGGTCGAAGAACGCGGGGGCGAGTCTCTGATCGAAGTCGTTCATGTCATCCGTTCCGGTCATCGCTTGAGGTGACGGGGATTGCGGGCGTCGTTGTAGGCGATCGAGAGCAGCGTCGCCGACAGCACGAGGATGAGGATCGCGATCGAGGGGAACAGCGTGAGCCACCACGCGCTGACCATGGCTCCCGCCTGCTGCGCCTCGTAGAGGATGCGACCCCACGACCACGTCGTCGGATCGCCCAGGCCGAGGAAGGCCAGGCCCGCTGCCGACAGCACGGCCCGTGAAGCGGTGACGACGACCGACACCACGACGACCGGCGTGACGGCGGGGAGGAGGTGACGGGTGATGATCCACACGGGCGAGGTGGTCATGAGGCGCGCTGCGTCGACGTACGGCAGTCCGACGACCGTGAGCGCCTGCGACCGCACGAGACGCGTCACCTCGGGCCAGGAGAACGCGGCGACCACGAGGATGATCGTCGTCGTGCTCGGGCCGACGAGCGCCGCGATGAGGATCATGAGCGGCAGCACGGGCAGCGACAGGGTCATGTCGACGATGACGCTGATGATGCCGTCGAGGCGCCGGAAGTACGCCCCGATGACCGCGATGATCGTGCCGAAGATGATCGCGATGACGGATGCCGCGACGGCGACGAGCACGCTCTGCTGCGTTCCCCAGATGACCTCGGAGAACACGTCGCGACCGAGCGCGTCGGTTCCGAACCAGTGTCCGGCGCCCGGCGGACGCAGGACGTCGGGGCCGTAGCTCGCCGGGTACGGGGCGATCAGCGGTGCGGCGAGCGCGACGACGACCAGGAGCAGGAGCAGCCCGAGAGAGATCATCCCGAGCGGGTCCCGGCGGAATGCGCGCCACGTGTGCGCGCTCGCCCGTTCGCTGCCGACGGCGGCCGGTTCGGTGAGGGGCGCGCCCTCGGCGGTGGGGAGAAGAGGAGCGGTCATGACGTCTTCACTCTCGGGTCGAGGTAGCCGTAGACGATGTCGGTGATGGTGTTCGCGACCACGACGGTCACGGCGAGCATGAGGAAGGCGCCCTGCAGCACCGGGAAGTCGAGCTGGGTGACGGCCTCGTAGATCCCGCGGCCGATGCCCGGGTAGGCGAACACCGTCTCGGTGAGCACGGCTCCTCCGACGAGGAAGCCGAGCTGCAGGCCGATGAGCGTCGTGGTGGGGAGCAGGGCGTTGCGCAGTGCGTGCTTCCAGAGGATGCGTCGACCGCGCAGGCCGTTGGCCTTGGCGAGGAGGATGTAGTCCTCGCTGAGGGTCTCGATGAGCGTCGACCGCATCGTCAGCACGTACGACCCCACCTGGATCAGCATGAGCGACACGGCCGGCAGCACGAGGTGCTGCGCGACGCTGAGGTACCAGTCCATCCCGTACGTGTTGTTCGTGTACGCCCCGCCGATCGGGAACCAGCCGAGGTTCAGCCCGAAGACGAACAGCAGGAGGATCGCGACGCTGGGCACGAACAGCGACTGGCCCGTGACGCCGAGGACCTGCACGGCCCGGTCGATGAAGCGGCCCTTGAAGGAGGCGGCTGCCACGCCGAGGGGGATGCCGATGACGATCGTGAGGACGAGCGCCGTCACGGTGAGCAGCAGCGTCCACGGGAGCCGCTGGAGCAGCACGTCGAGCACGGGGATCGACTGGGTGAACGAGATCCCCAGGTTGCCCTGCACGAGCTGCCACATGCAGAGGCCGTATTGGATGAGCAGCGGCTGATCCAGGCCGTACTGCTCGAGGATGGTCGCCCGGATCTCGTCCGTCATGTTCGGGCTCGCCAGCGCGAGCGCCGGGTCGCCGGGGAGCAGGCGGAGCAGCAGGAACGTCACGGTCACGGCGAACCAGATCGTGAGCAGGCCTCGCCCTGAGCGGCTGAGAATGAACGATGCTCGGGACACCCGGGCGACCTTCCTCGAGAGTGGGGGTTGTTACTCGACCGGGTGCGCGCTCGCGAGCGAGAGCGGGTTCACGATCGAGAGCAGTTCGCTCGGCTTCGAGATGAAGCCGGCCCATTCGTCGCTGGCTGCGAAGAAGAGGTTCTGCGTGTACATGATGTTGTCGTAGACCTGCTCGTGCACGATCTTGTTCGCCTCGCGCATGATCGAGATCTTCTCGTCCTCGTCGAACGTGACCATGCCCTCCTCGATCAGGGCGTTGAGCTCGGGGTCGTCGACGTGGGTGTAGTTGATCGCTCCTCCGGGGAGGTACGACAGCGCGAAGTTCGTGACGGGGTCGTCCATGATCGCGAAGTTGCCGGCGTAGATGTCGTAGTCGCCCGCGTTGGTCATCGCGAGGTACGTGTTCCGCTCGGTGCCTTGCAGCTCGATCGTGATGCCGGCCTCCGCCGCCGTGTCCTTCACCAGCTGCGCCCATTGGCTCGTCACACTGTCCTGCAGCGAGTAGATCAGCCGAAAGGAGATCGGGAAGACGCCGTCGGCGTCAGCCGTGTACCCGGCCTCCTCCATGAGCGAGCGCGCCTTCTCCGGATCGAACTCGTACTCCTCCACGGAGTCGTCGTAGTACTTGGCGAGCACGGGCATGAGGGCGCTGGAGCCCGTCGACACCGCCTGGCCCTGCAGCACGACCGTGCGGATCGCCTCGTAGTCGACCGCATGGGCGAGCGCCTGCCGCACCTCGGTCTTCGCGAGGTCGGGCTTCTCCATGTTGTAGACGAGGTGGGCGTATCCGAGGCCCGGGGCTTCGATGACCTGCAGCCCGCTCGAGTTGCTGAGCTGCTCGACCTGCGCCGGCGGCAGCGCGTTCGCGATCACGTCGATCTCACCGCTCTGCAGAGCGAGGATCTCGGTGTTCACGTCGGGGTACACGCGGTAGACCACCTCGGCCGGTCCCGGCACCCCGCCGTCGACGAGCGGGTAGTCCTCGACGCGCTTCAGCGTGTAGTGCTGCCCGACCTGGAAGTCGTCGAGGATGAACGGCCCCATGCCGACCCACCCTCCGTCGCTTCCGTCGTTCGCGAACTCGGCGATCGATCCCTGCGGCTCGAACACATGCTGCGGGACGACCACGCCCCAGAAGCCGATCTCGTCGATGATCGACGAGTCTGGCTGGGTGAGCGTGAGCTCGACACGCGTGTCCGACACCGCCGTGGCCGTGTCGAGGTTGCCGAGCTGACCGTAGAACGTCCCGGGCGCCTGGTCGCGCTTGACCGCGTTCAGCGTCCACGCCACATCCTCGGCGGTCAACGGCTCGCCGTCGCTCCACGTCAGGTCGTCGCGGATCTCGTAGAACCCGGTGGTGTCGTCCACGTAGCCCCAGTCGGTGGCGACGTGCTCCTCCTTCGTCCCGTCCTCGCTGATGCTCAGCAGGTGCGGGTACATCAGATTGGTGATCCACGAGTCCGTGCGGCTGTTGCCGAGCACCGGGTTGAAGTTGACGACGTCCGTCGTCGTCCCGATGCTGAGCGTCTCGTCGCTCGGCCCGGTGCTGGAGGACGACTCCCCCGGCTCCGGAGCGGATGGGGCGCACGCGGTGAGGCTCACGGCGAGTGCCGCGGCCGCACCGAGGGCGAGGTATCTCTTGTGCTTCATCAGACCCAGACCTCCTCGAGTACGCGCATGGTGTTCCCGCCGACGACCGCGCGGATCTCGTCGTCGGAGTAGTCGTGCTTCACGAGCCAGCCGATGATGTTGTAGAACGCCTCTGCGGGGTTCTCGATCCCGTCGACGTACGGCTGCTTCTCGTACTCGACGTTGGCGTGGGCCTGGCCGAGGGAGAGGTTCGACGAGAACGCGTCGTGCAGTCCGACGTGGTCGCCGAACAGTGTGTCGGGCCCGAAGCTCACGTGCTCCAGGCCGACGAGGTCGACGCAGTACTGGAAGTGGTCCATGACCGACTCCAGCGAGTGCTTCGGATGCTGCGGCGAGATCGTCGTGTGCGGCGCGGCCTCGATGCCGATGACGCCACCGCGCTTCGCGCACTCGATGATCGTCTCGTCGGTCTTCATGCGGTTCGTGGGCCACAGACCCCGCGCGCCGGCGTGCGTGATGAAGACGGGCTTCGTGGAGTGCGCGATCACGTCGAGGCACGTCTGGTCGCCCGAGTGGGAGATGTCGATCGCGATGCCGAGCTTGTTCATGCGCTCCACAGCGCGCTCGCCGAAGTAGGTGAGGCCCCCGTCGCCGCGCTCCTTGAGCCCGCCGCCGAGCATGTTCGCCTCGGAGTACGCGATGCCCATCTGGCGCACGCCGAAGCCGTAGAGCACGTCGAGCCGGTCGACCTCGTTCTCGATCATCGTCGACGCCTCGAGCGCGAAGATGTGCGCGACGCGTCCGGTCTCGGCCGCGTAGCGGATGTCCTTGATCGACTCGGCCTTGATGACAAAGTCCTGATGGGCGAGGTCGGCCATGCGCACGCCCAGGTCGAACAGCACGTCCTGGTACTTCCAGCCGGCGTCGCTCGAGATGCAGCAGGTGCCGTCCATGCCGTTGTCGAAGACAGCGGTGAGGCCGGAGCGCGCGAGGCCCTGGTAGCCGGTGGGTTCGCGGCCCTGGCGGATGTGGTCGCGCAGCTCACCCATGTCCTCGGGGAAGACCTGCACGTGCTCGTGCAGCGAGATCACGGTCTCCTCGCGCAGCAGGCGCTCGGTGCGCTCCTTCTGCGCGTCGGTGAGCTCGAGGCCCTCGTAGGCGGGGACGCGGCCGATCTGCTTGGCGTAGCGGAACTCGCGGTAGTCCTTGCCCGCTTCGAGGTACTCGTAGGCGGTGTAGCCGTCATAGCGGTCAGCTTGTTCGAGCACGAATGCTCCTTCGTTTCGGTGATGCGGGATGCCTCTCCCGTCCGACGAAGAGAGATTTCCTCGAATCTCGATGATTTCGGCGCTGGTGTCAACTACTTTGAGAAAATTCGGCTGAAATGTTTCCTGTTCGAAACATTTCGGGTCGGATCTGGTGGCATGATGTGTCCATGGAGAACACGTCTGCACCCGGAGACGGCACCGTGCTCGAGGTCGCCGGACTCACCGTCACTCTCACCGGAGACGGCAGGACCAACCGCGTCGTCGACGGCATCGACCTCTCGGTGCGCCGCGGCGAGGTCTTCGCGCTGCTCGGCGAATCCGGCTCGGGCAAGTCGATGACCGCCCGCGCGATCATGGGGCTCATCGACGAGGGAGAGGTGCACGCCGACAGGCTCGCGCTCGGCGGCACCGACCTGCTGACCCTCTCCCCCGAGCAGCATCGACGCCTGCGCGGCGTCAAGGTCAGCCTCGTGATGCAGGACGCCCTGTCGGCCCTCAACCCTGTGCTGAGCATCGGCGATCAGATCGGCGACCTCCTCCGCGCCCACCGCCGCATGTCGCGCCGTGACGCCCGCGCTCGGGCGGTCGAGCTCCTCACCCTCGTCGGCATCCCCACGCCCGAGAAGCGCGTGCACGACTACCCGCACCAGTTCTCCGGAGGACAGCGGCAGCGCATCCTCATCGCCATGGCGATCGCCCTCGATCCCGATCTCGTCATCGCCGACGAGCCCACCACGGCGCTCGACGTCACGGTGCAGGCGCAGATCCTCGATCTGCTGCTCTCCCTGCGCGACCGGCTGGGCATGGGCATCCTGCTCATCACGCACGACCTCGGCGTCGTCATGGAGGTGGCGGACAGCGTCGCCGTCATGCGCCACGGCCGCATCGTGGAGTCGGGCAGCGCCGACGACGTGCTCACCGCACCGCAGCATCCGTACACCACGCAGCTGCTCGACTCGATGCCGAAGGACGTGAGCGCTGCCGTCCAGGACGACGCCTCGGCGCCGATCCTGCGGGCGACCGCCGTCGAGCGGACGTTCCGTTCGGGCAGCGGCCGTCGCGCGCACCGCGTCGCCGCCGTGGCCGGCGTGGACCTGGAGCTGCGCAGCGGCGAGATCCTCGCGATCGTGGGCGAGTCGGGCAGCGGCAAGTCCACTCTCGCCAGGATGCTGGTGGGCCTGGACTCCCCCGACGCCGGGACCCTCGTGTATCGCGACAGCGACGTCACCCGTGGTCGCCTTCAGGACCGCAAGACGCTGCGCAAGGGCGTGCAGATGGTCTTCCAGGATCCCTATCAGTCCCTGAATCCCCGGATGACGGTGCAGCAGCTCATCGCCGAGCCGCTCGCGGCCACGGGCACCGGCACGGCGGCGAGCCGCCGAGAGCGCGTCGCGGAGCTGCTCGAGCTCGTGGGACTGTCACCGGACATGGGTTCGCGCTTCCCCCACCAGTTCTCCGGCGGCCAGCGACAGCGCATCGGCATCGCGCGGGCCCTGGCCCTCGATCCCGATGTGCTGGTCTGCGACGAGCCGGTCTCGGCGCTGGACGTCTCGATCCGCGCGCAGATCATCGACCTGCTGTGCGATCTACGCGAGCGCCTCGGCATGTCGATCGTGTTCATCGCGCACGACCTGTCGCTCGTGCGCCACATCGCCGACCGCGTGGCCGTGATGTACCTCGGCGACATGGTCGAGGTCGGCGACACCGAGACGGTCTACCGCAGCCCCACCCACCCGTACACGCGGTCCCTGCTGTCGGCGATCCCCCCGCAGACCAGGGCCGATCGCGGGATGCTGGCGCGGCGGACTCGCCTCAGCGCCTGAGCGGGGCCGACCGGCAGTGGTCGGCCCCCTGCGCGAAGAGGGGCGCTCAGGTCGCCAGCAGCGGCGGCAGGTGCGGGATGGCGATCGGACGCGTCGCCCTGCTCGAGTCCTGCACCCGCGAGACGTCTTCCAGCACGTCGTACGCGGTGGAGTAGCGGATCGCCAGAGGGAGATCACGCAACCACACGACCTCCACCTCCGTCTCCGCGTACTCGTACACGCACGCCACGACGTAGCGAGGGTCGTTCTCGGCGTACCGGCGGTCGTTGATCACCCATTCCGACGGGGTGATGCGGTTGAGCACGTATCTCGGCTCCGGATCTCCATTCATGTGACAGTCCTCCAAGACTCTCTCCCCGCGGAGATCATCTCTGGCACGACGAAGAGAACCGAGCCCCTTGACAACCGCACCGATCGACGGCAGACGGGTCAGCGAGCAGGCCGGACGGTGAGGTCTGTCAGAGCCGCGTCGGACGGCAGGTCGAGCGCGGTGAGGATGGTCGTCGCGACGCTCTCCGGCGTGATGAAGCGCTCGGCGTCGTACTCCCGCCCCTCCTGCTGGTGCACGCGCTCCTGCATCGGCGTCGCCGTGCGCCCGGGGTAGATCGAGCTCACGAGCACGCCGTGCTCCGCCTCCTCCGCCCGGAGTGCGTCGGCCAGCGCGCGCAGCCCGTGCTTGGATGCCGCGTACGCGCCCCAGCCGGCATGAGCGTGCAGCCCCGCTCCCGAGTTGACGAAGATCACCCGTCCGCGCGAGACCCGCAGCACGGGCAGCAGCAGCCTGGTCAGCTCCGCCGGACCGACGAGGTTCACGGCGAGCTGCTGCTCCCACAGCGAGGGCGGCAGGTCGGCCACGGACCCGAGGTCGACGACCCCCGCGACGTGGATCAGCGAGTCGATGCGCTCGGGCAGTGGCTGCTTCGAGAACGCCCACGAGAGGCGACCGGGCTGGGCGAGATCTCCGACGAGCGCGGTCGCCTCGGGAAGCGCTGCCGTCATCTCCCGGGCGCGGCCCGCATCCCGTGCGAGCACGATCACGTCGTCTCCGCGCGCCAGCAGGCGCTGTGCGACGACCGCACCGATGCCCGAACCGGCACCCGTCACCAGGTGGGTGGGCATGTCAGCTGCGGTCGGCGGGCTCGGCCAGCTCGATCGGGATGACCGGGCAGTCCTTCCACAGGCGCTCGAGTCCGTAGTAGACCCGCTCCTCCTGGTGGAAGACGTGCACGATCAGGTCGCCGAAGTCGAGCAGGACCCAGCGCGCTTCCGCGCGACCCTCCCGGCGCACGCGCTTGTGTCCGGCTTCGATCAGGCGATCCTCGACCTCGTCGGCGATCGCGGCGACGTTGCGCTCGCTGTTGCCTGTGACGAGCAGGAAGATGTCGACGAGCGGCAGCGGCTCCGACACGTTCAGGGCGACGAGATCCTCGCCACCCTTCGAGACAGCGGCCTCTGCTGCGATCTGCAGCATCTCTTCGGCGGTTTCAGGTGATTGCATCAGAAGACATTCGTGGTGATGGCGATCACGACGGCGACCCCGACCGCGAGGGCGAGACCACCCGCCACGATCGCGAGGATGATCATGAGCCGGTTGCCCTTCTCGGGCGCCGGGGGACGGATGACCTCTCCGGCGGGCTTGATGGTGCTGATCGCGGAGCTCGCCGCGATCGGGGTGGGAGAGGATGCCGGGGGCAGCTCCCCGTCGATGAGGACGGCGTCGACGTCTTTGCCGTCGGTGGTGCCGTGGGCGTGGCCCTGTGATCCGAGCCCCTTCGGCAGCTCGTAGGACCCGGTGACGAGGATCTCGCCGGTCGAGGCCACGGGACCGGACAGGGAGCCCTCGCCGGGGCTCGGTGTGAAGATCAGGGTGTTCGGAGCGCGGTGCGACCCGGTCGAGTCGCCGACCGTGAGAAGCTCGTCGAACGACGGGGCGAACGGCTTCTGCGGCTCCGGCTCACTGCCGAGCACACCGCTGCCGAAGGCCGAGTTGACGGTCGGGCGCTCCCCCTCGGGGACCACGACGTCGTCCGCGTCGTCGACGTCCGCGAGCACGTCGTCCTCCGCGTCGTCATCGTCGTCGTTCTCGGGCTCCGTCTCGACCTCGATTCCCAGGGCTGCGACGGCCGCGACGGGGTCCTCGTCGTCCTGGGGCTCGTTCGAGCCGGTGTCGGCGGGCGCCTCCTCAGGCTCCACGGATGCCGGCACGAGCGGCACGACGCCGACCGAGTCGACACTCGCGGCAGCGCTGACCGGGAGCACCGTGAGCTCCTCGTCGACCTCGTCGTCGTCGTCCGACGACGAATCCTGTTCCTCGGACGGTGCGGGCGGCGCGAAGACCGGGACAGCCGTCACGACGGACTCGTCCTCATGGGGGGCCTGGTCGGGAGCGGCGGAGCCGGCGGCATCCTCATCGGCGGACGCGGTCTGCTCTGCGTCGGCCTGCTCGCCGTCGGCCTGCTCTGCGTCGGGCTGCTCGCCGTCGACGACCGGCGCGGATGCCGTGCGGATGCGCTCGCGCACCTGGCGGCGGGTAAGACGCGTCTCGCCGGTGTCCTCGCCTTCGGACTCCGTCTGCTCCGGTGCCGCCGTCTGCTCCGGTGCGGCCGCCTGCTCCGGTGCCGGAGCGGGCTCGGCGGGGGCGGCCGGGGTCGCCGCAGCAGCGGCTGCGGCCTCGTCGGGCGTGATGACCGGCGTGGAACCCGTCAGTCGGAGCTCCCGCAGCTGCTTTCGTGTCAGCGGGCCCTGCTCGGGCTGATCCGATGTACTCATGCCTTGCTCCGATACAGATGATGCTTCGCGATGTACTGAACGACTCCGTCGGGAACGAGATACCAGACCGGCTCCCCCTCGCGTACCCGCGCGCGGCAGGCGGTCGAGGAGATCGACAGCGCAGGCACCTCCAGCTGGCTGACGTCGTCGCTCGGGAGGCCGTCGGTGCTCAGGATGTGACCTGGGCGGGAGACCGCGACGAAATGGGCCAGTTCCCACAGTTCATCATGGTCCCTCCAACTGAGAATTTGCGCCACGGCGTCGGCCCCGGTGATGAAGAAGAGCTCGGCATCCGGCCGCGCCTTCTTGAGATCCCGCAGCGTGTCGATCGTGTAGGTGGGCCCCTCGCGATCGATGTCGACGCGGCTCACCGTGAACTGCGGGTTCGAGGCCGTCGCGATCACCGTCATCAGGTAGCGATGCTCGCTGGGGGTGACGTCCGACTTCTGCCAGGGGTGACCGGTGGGGACGAAGACGACCTCGTCGAGCCCGAAGGAGTGCGCGACCTCGCTCGCGGCGACGAGGTGTCCGTGGTGGATGGGGTCGAACGTTCCACCCATCACACCGATGCGCGCGGGGCGCGAGGTCGTGTCAGTCATACGGGACTAGTGGCCGTGCCCTGCCTCGTGTCCGTCCTTGCCATGCCTGGCGGCCCAGGCCTCGGCCTTGGCCGAGTGGCGGTTGGCGACGTTCTTGTACGACAGCGTGACGAGCGCGAGGAACGCGAACACGATCGCGGCGATCACGCCGAAGATGATGGTCTCGAGAGCGACGTTTCCGTGGTGCTCGGTCTGGGCGGCGGCCATCGCGATCTGTGCGACGAGGTTCATCCTTGCTCCGTTTCGTGGCTGGCGGGTGGGCGCTCGTAGCGCCGCAGCGCCACCTAGTCTAGCCCTCAGCCGCGAGTCTGCCCGGCCCCACGCGCCAGCCACTTCGTGCTGGTCAGCTCGGCGAGTCCCATGGGACCGCGGGTGTGCAGCTTCTGCGTCGAGATGCCGACCTCGGCGCCGAACCCGAACTCGCCGCCGTCGGTGAAGCGCGTCGATGTGTTCGCCATCACGACAGCGGAATCGACCTCGGCCAGGAACCGCTCGGCGTTGCGGGAGTCGGTCGTCACGATCGACTCGGTGTGCCCTGTGCTGTAACGACGGATGTGGTCGAGTGCGTCGTCGAGCGTGTCGACGACCTTGATGGCGATGTCGAGGCTCAGGTACTCGGTGGCCCAGTCCTCCTCGGTCGCGGGGATCACGTTCGAGACGAGGCCGGCGACGATGTCGTCACCGTGGATCGCGACGCCCTCGCTCTGCAGAGCGCTGGCGACGAGGGGCACGAGCCGAGGCGCGGCCTGACGGTGCACGAGCACGGTCTCCACCGCGTTGCAGACGCTCGGACGCTGCACCTTGGCGTTCACGACGATGTCGCGCGCCCAGTCATCCGGAGCGCTCTCGTCGAGCACGATGTGCACGTTGCCCGCCCCGGTCTCGATCACCGGCACCGTCGACTCCGTGACCACGGTCTCGATGAGCCCTGCGCTGCCACGCGGCACGAGCACGTCGATGAAGCCGCGGCCGTGCATGAGCGCCTTCGCGCCATCGCGGCCGAAGTCGTCGACCGTCTGGATCGCCTCAGGGGTGATGCCGACCTCTGCCAGGGCATCACGCATGACCTCGACGAGCACGGTGTTCGAGTCGCGCGCGGCGCTGCCCCCACGGAGCACCGCGGCGTTGCCCGACCGGAGAGCGAGTGCAGCGATGTCGACCGTCACGTTCGGCCGGGCCTCGTAGATGGCGCCGACGACCCCGAAGGGCACGCGCACCTGCTCGAGCGCGACGCCGTTCGGCATCCGATGCCCGCCGACGACCCGGCCCACCGGGTCGGGGAGGGCGGCGACCTCGCGCACGGCGGCTGCGAGGGCGGCGACCCGCTTGTCGTCGAGGCGCAGGCGGTCGATCAGCGAGTCACCGATTCCATCGGCCTGACCGCGCTCGATGTCGCGGGTGTTCGCCGCGATGATCGTCGCGGAGTTCGCCTCGAGGGCCGCCGCGATCGCTTCGAGCGCGCGGGCCTTGTCATCGCTGGTCAGCGCGGCGGTGGCGCGGGACGCCTCCTTGGCGCGCTCGAGGCGCACCTGCGGGGTCTGGTCGGTCATCCGCCCAGTCTAAGAGAGCGCCGGCTCGAACCAGGTGCCTATTTCCTCGCCTGCCAGGGCCTGTCCGACGAGGTCGGCGCTCGTCACGAGCACTCCGATGCCGGATGCCGCGGCGAGCCGCGCAGCCGAGACCTTGGTCGCCGCTCCCCCGGTGCCGACGCTGTTGACGACGGTCGATCCGAACTCGAGTCCTGAGAGGTCGGCGTCCGGAGCGACGACATCGATCGGCTCGGCCCGGGGGTCGGACGGCGGACGCGTGTACAGGGACTCGATGTCGCTCAGCAGCACCAGCGCATCGGCCTGCGTGAGTTGAGCCACGAGAGCGCCGAGCCTGTCGTTGTCGCCGAACCTGATCTCCTGCGTCGCGACGGTGTCGTTCTCGTTCACGATGGGCAGGATGCGGAGCCCGAGCAGGCGCTCCATCGCGCGACGGGCATTGCTGCGCGACGTCGGGTTCTCCAGGTCGCCGGTGGTGAGCAGCACCTGACCGGCGACGATGTCGAACGGGCGCAGTGCCTCCTGATACCGGTACACGAGGATGTTCTGGCCGACGGCCGCGGCGGCCTGCTGAGTCGCCAGGTCGGTCGGCCGGGCGTCGAGGCGCAGAAACGGGATGCCGGTGGCGATCGCCCCCGAGGAGACGAGGATGACCTCGGCGCCGCGCCCGTGCGCGGCAGCCAGTGCCTCGACGAGCACGGGGATGCGCCACGACGCCTCCCCGCTGATCGACGACGAGCCGACCTTCACGACGATCCGCGAAGCGGTCGCGAGGTCCGCCCTCGTGCGAGCTGTCACGCGTCGTCCTCGCGCGTCGCGAGACGGCGTTCCTCCGCCTCCGCCCGGGCCACGGCCCTGGCATCCATCCGCTCGTAGTACTGCTCGCGCCGCTCCGAGGTGGTGCGGCGACCATTGGGAGCGAGACGCGGGTCGGTGCCGCGCGGTGCCGTCATGAGCTCCGCGGCCGACGACATGGTCGGCTCCCAGTCGAACACGATGCTGTCGCCCTCGCCGATGACCACGGTCGAGCCCTGCACGGCGCCCAGCCGGAAGAGCTCGTCCTCGACGCCCAGCTTCTCGAGGCGGTCGGCGAGGTACCCGACGGCCTCCTCGTTCTGGAAGTCGGTCTGCTGCACCCAGCGCACGGGCTTCTCGCCGATGATGCGGTACACGTTGCCGTAGGTGCCGCCCTCGACCCGGATCGTGAAGTCCTTCTGCGATCCCTTGGGCTTGATCACGACGCGCTCGCGGACCGGCGCGGCCGCGGCCTGCTCTGCACGGTGCTGCTCGACGATCTCACCGAGCGCGAAGGTCAGGGGACGGAGCCCTTCGTGCGAGACGGTGGAGATGTCGAACACGCGGAAACCGCGGGCCTCCAGGTCGGGGCGTACGAGGTCGGCGAGATCACGCGCCTCGGGCACGTCGACCTTGTTCAGCGCGACGAGCTGCGGGCGCTCGAGCAGCGGCGTCTGCCCCTCGGGCACCTCGTAGGCCGCGAGCTCGGCGAGGATGACGTCGAGGTCGGAGATCGGGTCGCGTCCCGGCTCGAGCGTGGCGCAGTCGAGGACGTGCAGGAGTGCGGAGCACCGCTCGACGTGGCGGAGGAACTCCAGCCCCAGACCGCGCCCCTCGCTCGCACCCTCGATGAGACCGGGGACATCGGCGACGGTGTAGCGGAAGTCGCCCTGCTGCACGACACCGAGGTTGGGGTGCAGCGTGGTGAAGGGGTAGTCGGCGATCTTCGGGCGGGCGGCGGAGATCGCGCCGATCAGGCTCGACTTGCCGGCCGACGGGTATCCCACCAGCGCGACGTCGGCGACCGTCTTGAGCTCGAGGATGACATCGCCCTCGTGCCCGGGTGTGCCGAGGAGAGCGAAGCCCGGGGCCTTGCGCTTCGGGGTCGCGAGAGCCGCGTTGCCGAGACCGCCCTGACCGCCCTGCGCGACGACGAAGCGCTCCCCCGGCTCGATCATGTCGATCAGCACGTCGCCCGCGGAATTCTTCACGACGGTGCCGACGGGCACGGGGAGGACGAGATCCTCGCCCATGAAGCCCGCGCGGTGGTCGCCCATGCCGGGGCCGCCGTTGCCGGAGCTGCGGTGGGGAGAGTGGTGGTACGAGAGCAGCGTGCCCGTCTGCGGGTCGGCGACGAGCACGATGTCGCCGCCGTCGCCGCCGTTGCCGCCGTCGGGTCCGCCGAGCGGCTTGAACTTCTCGCGGTGGACGGAGACACAGCCGTTGCCGCCCTTGCCCGCGCGCAGATGCAGCGTCACGGTGTCGACGAAGGTGACCATGTCTCTCTCCCTGCAAAAGAGAATCGGGGCGGGCCGAAGCCCGCCCCGATTCGGATGTCTACTGTCGTGCTGTGATCACTCAGCAGCGGCGACGATGTTGACGACCTTGCGGCCGCCCTTCGCGCCGAACTCGACCGCGCCGGCGGCCAGAGCGAACAGCGTGTCGTCGCCACCACGGCCGACGTTCACGCCGGGGTGGAAGTGGGTGCCGCGCTGACGGACGATGATCTCGCCGGCGAGGACCTGCTGACCGCCGAAGCGCTTGACGCCCAGTCGCTGTGCGTTGGAGTCACGACCGTTGCGGGTGGAGCTTGCGCCCTTTTTGTGTGCCATGTCCTGGTCTCCTCGGTCTTACTTGATGCCGGTGATCTTGACGCGCGTGAGCTCCTGGCGGTGGCCCTGACGCTTCTTGTAGCCGGTCTTGTTCTTGTACTTCTGGATGACGATCTTCGGACCGCGGAGGTTGCCGAGCACCTCAGCCGTGACCTTGACCTTCGCGAGCTGGTCAGCGTCGGTGGTCACCGTGGCGCCGTCGACGAGCAGCACGGCGGCCAGCTCGATCTTCTCGCCCTGAGCAGCCTGAACACGGTCGAGCTGAACGATCGTGCCGACCTCGACCTTCTCCTGCCGCCCACCGGCGCGCACTACTGCGTAAACCACTTCATACCTGTTTCGTTGGGGAGCTCGGGGCTCCGAGAATCTCACGGGAAGACTGTTGCTTGCATGCGTCGCGGGGCGACGGGTGCGACTGCAAGACTCTCCGCTCCGACCGTCGAGGACGACGCGGCATGCGCACCAAGGGACTACTTTACCGGATGCCGGACACGGAGGCAAAACGTCGCGGGGTGCGTGTCCGGCTCTAGGCTGGCGGGATGACCATCCTCGTCGACGACCCCGTCTGGCCCGCCCACGGACGACTGTGGGCGCACCTGGTCAGCGACGAGAGCCTCGACGAGCTGCACGCCTTCGCGCGCGCCCAGGAACTCCCCAGCCGGGCCTTCGACCTCGACCACTACGACGTGCCGGAGGACGCGCTGCCGCGACTCATCGCCGCCGGCGCTCAGCACGTCGGCGGCAAGGAGCTCGTCACACGGCTGATCGCGTCAGGACTCCGCGTCCGAGGACGCGACCGGACCCGCTGAGTCGGAGTTCACCGACACGGGGGTGCCGGTGAGAGCAGCGGTCGTCACACGTCGGCGTCCACGACCCTGACCAGGTGCCTTCGGCTCCGGAAGGGCGTCGAGCACCGAGTCGAGCAACTGCTCGGCGGGCGACTTCGGCCCCTTGCGCTCCGAGCCGCGCTTCTTGCGGGGCTTCTTGGGGCGCTCCTGCGGCGCGGCAGCGGCATCCGTGCCGACCTCGGCCGGAGCATCCGCGACGACGTCGACGGCAGGGGTGCGGGTCGATGCGGCGATCTGCGCCAGCGCCGACTTGGCACCCTCCGGGATGCTGTGGGTCGTCCCGGTCGCGGGCGCGGGGCTCTGGCCCTGGCCGTTGCCGCCGCGCTGACGACGGTTGTTCGACGACGCGCTGCCGTTGCCGTTCCCGTTGCCGTTCCCGTTCGAGCGGTGCTTGACGACCGGGTCGTGGTGCACGATCACACCTCGGCCGGCGCACACCTCGCACGCCTCACTGAACGTCTCGAGCAGGCCGAGACCGAGCTTCTTGCGGGTCATCTGCACGAGTCCGAGCGAGGTGACCTCGGCGACCTGGTGCTTCGTCCGGTCGCGGCTGAGGCACTCGATGAGGCGGCGCAGCACGAGGTCGCGGTTCGACTCGAGGACCATGTCGATGAAGTCGACGACGATGATGCCGCCGATGTCGCGCAGACGCAGCTGGCGGACGATCTCCTCGGCGGCCTCGAGGTTGTTCTTCGTGACGGTCTCCTCGAGGTTCCCGCCGGAGCCGACGAACTTGCCGGTGTTGACGTCGACCACGGTCATGGCCTCGGTCCGGTCGATCACGAGCGAGCCGCCGGACGGCAGCCACACCTTGCGGTCGAGCGCCTTCTCGATCTGCTCGGTGATGCGGAACGCGTCGAACGGGTCGACCTCGTCCTCGTAGGTCTCGACACGCTCGAGGAGGTCAGGCGCGACGCTCTCGAGGTAGGCGCGGATCGTGCGCTGTGCGTCCTCGCCCTGGATGAGCATCTTCGTGAAGTCCTCGTTGAAGACGTCGCGGACGATCTTGACCAGGAGGTCGGGCTCGGCGTGCAGCAGCGCGGGGGCCTGCTGGCTCTCGACCTGCTTGCGGATGTGCTCCCACTGCGTGGTGAGGCGCTGCACGTCGCGGGTCAGCTGCTCCTCGGTGGCCCCCTCGGCCGCCGTGCGCACGATGACGCCGGACGACTCGGGCAGCACCTCCTTGAGGATGCGCTTGAGACGCGCGCGCTCGTTGTCGGGGAGCTTGCGGCTGATGCCGTTCATCGATCCGCCCGGCACGTACACGAGGTAGCGACCGGGGAGCGAGATCTGACTCGTCAGGCGAGCGCCCTTGTGCCCGACGGGGTCCTTCGTGACCTGCACGAGAACGCGGTCGCCGGCCTTGAGGGCGAGCTCGATGCGACGAGGCTGGTTGCCCGTCTCGACGCCGTCCCAGTCGACCTCGCCGGAGTAGAGCACGGCGTTGCGACCGCGACCGATGTCGACGAACGCCGCCTCCATGCTCGGCAGCACGTTCTGCACGCGACCGAGGTAGACGTTGCCGATCAGCGACGCGTCCTGATTGCGGGCGACGTAGTGCTCGACGAGCACGCCATCTTCGAGGACGCCGATCTGGGTGCGACCGTTCTTGGCCCGCACGACCATCTTCCGGTCGACCGACTCGCGGCGCGCGAGGAACTCGGCCTCGGTGACCACCGGACGACGACGGCCCGCATCGCGGCCGTCACGGCGGCGCTGCTTCTTGGCCTCGAGACGCGTCGATCCCTTGATCGCCTTCGGCTCGGTGATGTACTCGACGACGCGCTGGCGCGGCTGGCGGGGCTCGTCGCGCTGGTCGCCCTCGTCCGAGCCACCGCGGCGGCGGCGGCCGCGTCGACCCGACGACGACTCGTCGCCGTCGCGGTCCAGGTCTCGCTCGAAGCCGCGGTCACGACCGGGACGGGCGGGCAGCGGCACGATCTCGGGAGCATAGAAGTGCAGACGCGTCGAGACCTGCGACACGAAGACCTCGGGGAGCAGTCCCAGCGAGACCGCCGTGACCGGGGCGGGGTTCGCCGGCTCCTCGGGCTCGGACGCCTCCGGCTCGGCGGCGTCCGGAGCCTGCTCGACAACGGGAGCCTCGTCGGCAGCAGGAGCCTCGGCGGCGGCCGGAGCCTCTTCCGCAGCGGGGCTCTCCTCCGCGGCAGGAGCCTCTTCGGCAGCCGGGGATCCCTCGGCATCCGGGGCATCCTGCGCAGCAGCTTCGTCAGCAGCGGCGGGCGCGGCGTCCATCTCGACCACCGTGTCCTCGGCGGGCGTCTCCTCCGCGGGCGACTCCTCGGGAGTCTCCGCGATCACTGCGGCTGATGCGTCAGCATCCGCAGGGAAGTCGAGGGTAGGGGCGTCATGTTCATTGTTCTCGTCGGCCATCTCTGGCGTACTCCTCGCGCGGTGCACCGGGTGCTCCGCGAATTCTCATGCGGCACCGGGGTGTCGCGAACTCATTCGGTGTGCGACCGGCTCTGGGCTCTGGTCGCGAGGGGCATACGGCCCCGAAGTCTGCGTCGATGCGTGCTACGACGGGGTCGAGCGGTGCATCACAGGCCATTATCGCACCAAGTGGCCGCGAACGCGGCATCGACGGCCCCTCCCGCGCCGGAGTTCGATATTCTCCGGTCGCCTCACGCCCGATCCATAGCGATCGCTGTGATAATCCACATATGAGCGAGCAGCGCACCCGCCCCGTCGTCTACGCCGTCTGGCTGATCATCGCGAGCGTCATCGGCTGGTTCGCCGCCTTCCAGCTCACCATCGACAAGTTCATCCAGCTCGAGAATCCCGACGCCGAGCTCAGCTGCAACGTCAGCGTGATGATCCAGTGCGGCAAGAACCTCGGATCCTGGCAGGGAGAGATCTTCGGATTTCCCAACCCCCTGATCGGCCTGAGCCTCTGGATCGCTCCCCTGGTCGTCGGTGTCGCGATCCTCGCCGGTGCCCGATTCCCCCGGTGGTTCTGGGCCGCGTTCGGCGTCGGCGTCACATTCGCGTTCGGCCTCGTCTGCTGGCTGATCTGGCAGAGCCTCTACGCCCCCAACCTCGGCGTGCTGTGCCCCTGGTGCATGCTGACCTGGTCGGTCACGATCCCGACGTTCTTCGCGACCATGGTGCATCTCACCCGGAACGGCACCTTCACGAGCAATGAGAAGGTCAAGGCGCGCGCCAACAGCCTCATGGCCTGGGTGCCTCTCGCGACCGTCCTCGCGTTCGCTGTCATCATCCTTCTCGCGCAGCTGCGCGGTCTCGACCTCCTCGGCGAGGTCATCGGCATGATCCTCTGATCCACCGCCGACACGACGAAGCCCGCCGCACCCGAGGTGCGGCGGGCTTCGTCGTGCACTGACTCAGTCGAACCAGATGCCGAGCTCCCGGGCCGCGGACTCCGGGCTGTCGGAGCCGTGCACGAGGTTCTGCTGCACTTTGAGACCCCAGTCGCGCCCGAAGTCGCCGCGGATCGTCCCGGGGGCGGCGGTGGTCGGGTCGGTCGTGCCGGCGAGCGAGCGGAAGCCCTCGATCACGCGGTTGCCGGCGAGGCGGATCGCGACCGACGGGCCGGACAGCATGAACTCGAGCAGCGGCTCATAGAACGGCTTGCCCTCGTGCTCGGCATAGTGGGCGGCGAGGAGGTCGCGGTCGGGCTCGACGAGACGGATGTCGACGAGCGCGTAGCCCTTCGCTTCGATGCGCGCCAGGATCGCGCCGGTGAGGCCGCGGGCGACACCGTCGGGCTTGACGAGGACGAGGGTTTCTTCGGTGGCCATGTCATTCACTCTCTGTCTGAGTCTCGGTGGCGGATCCGTCGGGGCGTCGTGCGTCCAGGCGGGCCCCCATGATCGTCGCATACGCCCACATGCCGCCGAAAATCAGCACGACGAGCAGGATCGCCGGCACGAGGATCGCCGACAGGGCGATCACGACCTGGATGACCCACCCTGCGGTGATCGCCCACGGCTTCGTGATGAGGCCGGCGAGGGCGATGCAGGCGAGGCCGACGATGCCGCCACCGACGATCCCCCACCACTGCGGGATGCCGGGGGGCAGCGTCTTGAGGCCGAAGATCGTGAGCCCCGCGAGGAACACCACGATCGACTCGAAGCCGAGCACGATCGGAGCGAGCTTCTGCACGAGAGTGCGAGGCGGTCGCGGCGCACGCTGCCTGCGCGCCGGGGCGGAGTCCGCGCTCACGCGCGCCACCCCGACTTCCAGTCCTCCTCCTCGGCGAGGGCGATCGCCTCGCCGGCGAGCACGACGGATCCGGCGATCACGACGGCACGCCGGTCGGACGACGCGGCCCACTCGCGAGCGGCGTCTGCGGCATCCGCCAGCGTCCGGTGCACGGTCGCGCGGTTGCCGGTCGCCTCGACGAGGTCGGCGATGCTGTCGGCGTCGCTCGCCCGGTCGGACTCCGGCGCGGTGGCGAAGACGTGCGCGGCGACCGGGGCGAGACGCGCCACGATGCCCGCGGCGTCCTTGTCGGCCAGGATGCCGAGCACGACACCCCACTCGTCGAAGTCGAAGCTGTCGTCCATCGCCTGAGCGAGGGCGGCCGCACCGTGCGGGTTGTGAGCTGCGTCGACGATCACCGTAGGGGCGATGCCCAGCAGCTGGAGGCGTCCGGGCGAGGTGGCGCCCTGGAGTCCCTCCGAGACGATGTCGTCGGCGATCCGCTGCTGCGCTCCCCCGATCAGCGACTCGACGGCGGCCAGCGCGAGAGCCGCGTTGTGCCCCTGGTGCGCGCCGTACTGGGGCAGATACTCCTCGACGTAGTTCCCGGCGAGGCCGCGGATCGTGATGAGCTGACCGCCCACGGCCAGCTTCTGCTCCACGAGGCCGAAGTCATCGCCCTCGAAGGCGATCGTGGCGTTGCGCTCCCCCGCCACCCGGCGCAGCACCTCGGTCGCCGCCTCGGACTGCTGCGCCGAGACCACGGCTGCGCCCTCCTTGATGATGCCCGCCTTGACCTGCGCGATCTCGGGGATCGTGGCGCCGAGCCGGTCGGCGTGGTCGATGTCGATGGGCGCGAAGACCGCCACGTCGCCGTCGGCCGTGTTCGTCGAGTCCCACTCCCCTCCCATGCCGACCTCGAGCACCAGCACGTCGACAGGCGCGTCGGCCACCGCGACGAAGGCGAGCACCGTGAGCAGCTCGAAGAAGGTGAGCGGCTCCTCGCCCGCGGCGTCGAGCTCGGCGTCGACGATGCCGACGAACGGCTCGATCTCGTCCCAGGCATCAGCCACCGCCTCGTCGGCGATGGGCTCGCCGTCGATCATGATCCGCTCGGTGAACCGCTCCAGGTGCGGGCTCGTGAAGAGCCCCGTGCGCAACCCGTGGGCACGCAGCAGGCTCTCGATCATGCGGGCCGTCGACGTCTTGCCGTTGGTCCCGGTGATGTGCACCACGCGGTACGTGCGCTGCGGGTCGTCGAGCAGCTCGAGCACGCGAGCCGTGCGCTCCTTGCGCGGCTGCACCCAGCGTTCGCCGGCCCGGCTCAGCAGGGTCTCGTAGACGGCATCCGCCCTGTCGCGAGCACTCATGCGTCTGCTCCCTCGCGCACCGCGGACGTGGCGTCGATCGTGACGATGATCGGACCCTTCGCAGCGCCGAGAGCTCGCGCCCCCGACCGGAAGACGCCGTCGCCCGGACTCTCGACCCCGTCGACCACAGCGTCGAGGCCGTCGGTCGCCTGCGCCGCGAACGCGATCGCGAGCGTCTCGCGCGAGATGAGGTCGGCGTGCGCGGTGAGAGCCGCCGCGTCCTCGGGCGTCGCGTTGAGGGCGAGCACGATACGGTCGCTGACGTCGAGACCCGCGTTCTTCCTGGCCTCCTGCACGACACGGATCGCATCGCGGGCGAGACCCTCGGCCTCGAGCTCGGGGGTGGTCTGCGTGTCGAGCAGCACGAAGCCGCCGCCCGGTACGAGTGCGAGAGCCTCGCCCTCCGGGCGACCAGAGGTCTCCAGCACGAGCTCGTACTCCGACGGCTCCAGCGCGATGCCGCCCGCGGTCACGACGCCATCGGCCTCCGACCAGTCGCCGGCCTTCGCGGCCTTGATCACCGTCTGCACGTTCTTGCCCAGACGCGGACCGGCCGCGCGTGCGTTGACGCTGAGTCGGTGGCTGATGCCGTAGTCCGCAGCCGTCGTCTCGGACTGCGGCACGAGCTCGACCGACTTGACGTTGAGTTCCTCGCGCAGGATGTCCTCGAACTGACCGAGCGTGTCGGCCAGGGGCGACACGACCGTGAGGCGCGCGAGCGGCAGACGGACGCGCAGCTTCTCCTTCTTGCGCAGCGCGTTGCCGACGCTCGACAGCTCGCGCACGGCATCCATCGCATCGCGGATGTCGTCCGCGGCGGGGAAGGCGTCGGCATCCGGCCAGTCCTGCAGGTGCACGCTGCGACCGCCGGTGAGCCCCTGCCAGACGCGTTCGCTCACGAGAGGCACGAGCGGTGCGGCCACACGGCACAGCGTCTCGAGAACCGTGTAGAGCGTGTCGAACGCCGCGGTCGCCGTCCCCTCCCAGAACCGGTCGCGCGAACGACGGATGTACCAGTTGGTGAGCACCTCGGCGAAGTCGCGCAGGCGGGCGGACGCCGTGGTGGAGTCGAGACCCTCGAGGTCGGCCCGTACATCGCGCACGAGGTCACCCAGGCGGGCGAGGATGTACCGGTCGAGCACGTCGGTGGAGTCGGTGCGCCACGACGCCTCGTACCCGCCGTCCTTCGCCGCGTTGGCGTAGGTGGCGAAGAAGTACCACGAGTTCCACAGCGGCAAGAGGAACTCGCGCACTCCGGCGCGGATGCCCTCCTCCGTCACGGCGAGGTTGCCGCCGCGCAGGACCGAGCTCGACATGAGGAACCAGCGCATCGCGTCCGAGCCGTCGCGGTCGAGCACCTCCGACACGTCCGGGTAGTTGCGCAACGACTTCGACATCTTGTACCCGTCGCTGCCGAGAACGATGCCGTGGCAGCTGACGCCCGTGAACGCCGGACGGTCGAACAGCGCGGTCGACAGCACGTGCATGACGTAGAACCAGCCGCGGGTCTGACCGATGTACTCGACGATGAAATCGGCCGGTGCGTGCGAGTCGAACCACTCCTGGTTCTCGAACGGATAGTGCACCTGGGCGTACGGCATCGAGCCCGAGTCGAACCACACGTCGAAGACGTCCTCGATGCGGCGCATCGTGCTCTTGCCGGTGGGGTCGTCGGGGTTCGGCCGGGTGAGATCGTCGATGTACGGCCTGTGCAGGTCGACCTCGCCCTCCGGGTTGCGCGGCAGCGTGCCGAAGTCGCGCTCCAGCTCTTCGAGGGAGCCGTAGGTGTCGACGCGCGGGTACTCGGGGTCGTCGCTCTTCCACACCGGGATGGGCGAACCCCAGTATCGGTTGCGGCTGATCGACCAGTCGCGCGCCCCCTCTAGCCACTTGCCGAACTGGCCGTGCTTCACGTTCTCCGGCACCCAGGTGATCGGCTCGTTGTTCGCGAGCAGATCGTCCTTGATGTCGGTCACGCGGATGAACCAGCTCGACACGGCCTTGTAGATCAGGGGGTTCCGGCAGCGCCAGCAGTGCGGGTAGGAGTGCACGTAGCTCTGCTCGCGCAGCAGCCGGCCCTCGCCGCGCAGGAGGCGGATGAGCGGCGTGTTCGCGTCCATCCACAGCTGCCCCGCGACATCGGTGACGTTCGGCAGGAACCGGCCGCCGTCGTCGAGCGACAGGATCGTCGGGATGCCGGCGGCACCGGCGACCCGCTGGTCGTCCTCACCGTAGGCAGGGGCCTGGTGCACGATGCCGGTGCCGTCGCTGACCGTGACGTAGTCGTCGACGAGGATGCGCCACGCGCTCTCGGTGCCGTAGGTCTCGGCATCCGCGTAGTAGTCGAAGAGGCGGTCGTAGGTCACGTCCTGCAGCTCGGCTCCCCGCACCGTCTGGTCGACCGCGGCGAGCGCGTCGTCCGCGCTCTCGTAGCCGAGGTCCTTCGCGTAGCCGGCGAGCAGCTCGCGAGCGAGCAGGTAGCGGTGGGCCGAAGCCTCGACCGCGGCATCCTCGGTCCCTGCGGCGGCGTGCACGTCGGCGGCACCACCGGGACCCGCAGGGAGCACGACGTACTCGATGTCGGGTCCCACGGCGAGCGCGAGGTTGGTCGGGAGCGTCCAGGGCGTGGTCGTCCAGGCGAGGGCGCGCACGGCGGTCAGGCCCAGAGCCTCGGCCTTGGCGCCCGTGAGCGGGAACGTGACCGTCACCGACGGGTCCTGACGGTTCTGGTAGACGTCGTCGTCCATGCGCAGCTCGTGCGCCGACAGGGGCGTCTCGTCGCGCCAGCAGTACGGCAGCACGCGGTACCCCTCGTAGGCGAGACCCTTGTCGTAGAGGGTCTTGAACGCCCAGAGCACGCTCTCCATGTAGCCGAGGTCGAGCGTCTTGTAGCCGCGCTCGAAGTCGACCCAGCGCGCCTGGCGCGTGACGTAGTCCTGCCACTCGTGCGTGTACTTCAGCACCGAGGAGCGCGCCTTCTCGTTGAAGACGTCGATGCCCATGGCCTCGATCTCGCTCTTCTCGGTGATGCCGAGCTGCTTCATCGCCTCGAGCTCGGCGGGCAGTCCGTGGGTGTCCCAGCCGAAGACGCGGTCGACTTTCTTGCCCAGCATGGTCTGGAACCGCGGGAACAGGTCCTTGGCGTAGCCCGTCAGCAGGTGCCCGTAGTGCGGGAGGCCGTTGGCGAACGGCGGCCCGTCGTAGAACACCCACTCGTCCGCGCCTTCGCGCTGCTCGATCGAGGCGCGGAACGTGTCGTCCTGCTTCCAGAACTCGAGCACGTCCTGCTCGATCTCGGGGAAGCGCGGGCTCGGGGCGACGGAGGCAGCCTGGTCGGCGGCGGGGCCGAAGGAGGAACGCGGGTAGGTCATGTCGTCTCGCAGGAGTCGTGGCGGATGCTGCTGCGAGGACGACCCTCCGGATTCACTCCCCGGATGGACCGCGGTACCACCTCGCGTGCCGCGCCTCACGGCGGGACCACTCTCACTGCGGCTGTGACGGGCCTGCCCCGCTCGGTTCTACTTGCTCCGGCCTGCGCTGAGCCTGTCGGAGTGTTCTTCCGAGAGCTCCCCGGTGATGGCCGGATCGATGCTCGTGACTCCATTGTACGCGGGGCCCGGCGCCTCCTGCATCCGCGTTCCCGTCGCACTTTCGCACTCCCGTCGCAGGAATGAGGCCCGGCCCTGCGACGCGGGTGCACATCTGCGACACGACAAGGTCGGCACCCCGGCCTACGCTCGACGCATGGCTCGCGCATCCGACGCCCTCGTGGCCCCTCGCGTCTCCCCTCCCGACCTCCCGCCGCGGCTCGACGCGGCTGATCCCGCGCGGGGCGCCGACCTCCTTGGGGTCGCCCTCGATCTCGTCGGCGACGTCGACCTCGCGCATTCTTCGCTCGAGCAGTGCACGATCAGCGCGGACGCCGACAGCGTCGACCTCACGGGAGCGACCCTCATCGACGTGGCTGTGGCCGGTGCCCGCATCGCCTCACTGCGGATGCGGGATGCGAACGTGCGCCGCGTCCGGATCGACGGCGGTCGTGTCGGCACCCTCGACCTCAGCGGAGCGCGCATCGACGAACTCGAACTGCGCGGCGTGCGGATCGACTACCTGAACCTCGGCGGGGCGAAGGGCACCGACGTCGAGATCGCCGAGTGCGACATCCGCACCCTCGACATGCCCCAGGCCGAGCTCACGCGCGTCCGGTTCTCCGAGACGCGCAGCGACGAGGTCGACCCTCGAGGCCTTCGTGCCACGCACGTCGACCTGCGCGGGCTCGACGCGGGCGCCTTCCTCGACGCCCACAGCCTGCGTGGTACGACGCTGTCGTCGTTCCAGGTGCAGCAGCTCGCGCCGGTCCTCGCGGCGAGCATCGGCATCCGCGTCATCGACTGACCGGACCGCCCGCCGCGAGCAGCTCCTTCGTGAACGGATGCTGCGGCGCAGCGAACACCGCCCTCACCGCGCCCTGCTCGACGATCGCCCCGTGTTGCATGACGATCACGTCGTCCGCGACGGCGCCGACCACATCGAGGTCGTGCGACACGAGGATCATGGTGAGGTCGCGCTCGCGCTGCAGTCGGAGCAGCAGGCGCAGGACGCGCTCGCGCACGGACGGGTCGAGCGCGGAGACGGGTTCGTCGAGGACGAGCACCTGCGGGTCGGCGGCGAGCGCTCGGGCGATGGCAGCGCGCTGACGCTGCCCGCCGGAGAGGGCGTGGGGTCGGCGACGCGCGAGGCTCGCGTCGAGATCGACCTCGCGCAGCAGCTCATCCACGCGGCGGGCACGCGCGGAGCGGGGAACCCCGCCGGCGGCGAGCGCCTCCCGCAGCGAACGGCCGATGGTCCACCGGGGGTCGAACGCGCCGAGGGGGTTCTGGTGCACGAGCTGCACCCGTCGGGGCGCCGACCACTGCAGGGTCCCCGCGTCGGGGCGCTCGACGCCGACGATCATGCGGGCGAGGGTCGTCTTGCCCGATCCCGACTCGCCGACCACGCCGAGCGTGCGCCCCTCCGCCACCGCGAACGAGGCATCGTCGACCGCGGTCACGCCGCCGAAGGACTTCGTGACCCCGTTCGCGACGAGGACGGAGCGCTCGGGGCCCGCGGCGCTCTCCCGCGGTTCGTGGATCGTCGCGGCGATCAGCTGCCGCGTGTACTCGTGCTGCGGGTTCTCCAGCACCTCCGTCACCGGGCCGGTCTCCACGACCCGTCCCCCGCGCATGACCAGCACCCGGTCGGCCACCCGGCGCACGGCGGCGAAGTCGTGGCTGATGAACACGACGGCCGTCCCGGCGTCCGCGATGTCGCGCAGGAGACCGAGGATCCTCGCCTGCACGGTGGCGTCGAGCGCCGTGGTGGGTTCGTCGGCGATGAGCACCGCGGGGTCGGCGGCGAGCGCGGAGGCGATCAGCGCGCGCTGCCTGAGCCCGCCGGACAGCTCGTGAGGGTGCTGACGTGCGCGGCGCTCGACGTCCGGCATCCACACCCGCTGCAGGAGGTCGCGCACGCGGTCCTGTGCCCCGGTCCGACCGCTCACCAGACGGTGCAGGTGCAGCGGCTCCGCGACGGCATCGCCGATCCGCTGCAGCGGATCGAGTGACACCAGGGCGTCCTGCGACACGAGGGCGATGCGTCGGCCGCGCAGATCCCGCCAGCGACGTTCACTCAGTGCCCGGGCGTCGGTGCCGTCGATCGTCAGCGCGTCCATGCGCACTCGGGCGTCCGCGGGGGCGAGACCGAGCAGGGCGCGCGCGGTGAGCGATTTGCCCGCTCCGGATTCGCCGACGACGGCGACGCACTCCCCCGGCTCGACGCGCAGCGAGACCTCGTCGACGACGGGCTGCGCTCCGAGATCGATGCGGAGCCCCGTCACCTCCAGCGCGGCGGTCACGTCGTCCGCCCTTCGGCCCGCGCGCGGAGGGTGCGCCCGACGATCGTCGCGGCGACCACCGTCACGGTGATGGCGATCCCCGGGAACACCGCGATCCACCACGCCTGCCCGAGCACGTTGCGACCACCGGCGAGCATCAGGCCCCATTCGGGCGTCGGTTCGGACGGGCCGAGCCCGAGGAAGCTCAGCCCCGCCGCGGCGAGGATGCTGGATCCGATGCCGATGGTCGCGAGCACGCTCAGCGAGCCCAGCACGCCGGGCGCGACATGACGCACGAACGCCGTGACCGGGGCGACCCCCAGGATGCGAGCGGCCTCGACGTGCTCCATCCCGCGCAGGACGCGGGTCTGGACGCGGGCGAGACGGACGTACACCGGCACGGCGGCGAGGGTCACCGCGACGGCGATGTTGACCGCACCGGGGCCGAGCACGGCGATGACGACGAGCGCGACGAGGAACTCCGGGAACGCCATGAGCACGTCGTTCACGCGCATCAGACCGGTGTCCACGGCGCGCGGCGCGACCCCGGCCAGGGCGCCGACGATGAGTCCGGCGACGAGGGCGATCGCGGTCGCCAGCAGTCCGATGCCGATGGAGCGGCCCGCCCCGTGGACCACGCGCGAGAACACGTCGCGGCCGCTCTGGTCCGTGCCGAAGAGGTGATCGGCGCTCGGCGGCTGCAGCGCCGCGCGCACGTCGGTCTGCAGCGGGTCGTGCGTCGACAGGAGCGAGGGGAACAGCGCGGCGAACGCCAGCACGGCGAGGACGGCGACCGCGCACCACAGCAGCACGGCCTGAGCACGCCTCACCGGAGCACCGCCGTCGAGGGGCGCCCCGCTGCACGCGCCCGGTGTGTGCGCAGCCGCGGGTCGATGAGCGGATGCAGCAGCTCGACGACGAGGTTCACGACGACGAACACGACAGCGCTGAGCAGGATGATGCCGGTGATCACGGGAAGGTCGCGGTTGCTGATCGCCGCGAGAGTGACGCGGCCCAGCCCCGACCGCGCGAACACGGTCTCGACGAGCACCGCACCGCCGAGCACGGAACCCGTGAGATAGGCGGCGAGCGTGATCGCGCCTGCCGCTCCGTGGCGAAGTCCGTGCCGCAGCGTGAACCAGCCGGCACTGGCGCCCCGCGCGCGGACGGTCTCGGCGAACGGCATCCGCTCCGCCTGGGTGAGCCCGTCGCGCAGGACCTGGCTGAGCAGCGCCGCGACCGGGAGAGCCAGCGTGACCGCCGGCAGCACGATCGTCGCGGGGTTGCGCGCACCGGAGACGGGGAACCATCCGAGCCCGAAGGCGAACACGCTCAGCAGCACGAGGCCGATCCAGAACACGGGGGACGACAGGATGACGAGCTCGACACCGGCGGCGACCGAACGCCCCACCCGGCCGCGCACGAGCAGCGTGACGGCGAGCGCGAGCACCACCGCGATGAGCAGCGCCAGCGCTGACAGCTGCAGCGTGGCGCCGAGCTGCCGGCCGATCACCTCGGTCACCGGCATCCGCAGCTGGTACGACTCCCCGAGGTCGCCCCGGGCGAGCTGTCCGATGAAGGAGAGGTACTGCTCGAACGGCGGACGGTCGAGTCCGAGTTCCGCCCGGATGCCGTCCTTCACGGCCTCGCTCACCTGGGCCTGCGGTCCGAGCATGACCGACACCGGATCCCCGGGGATCACCCGGAACGCCAAGAAGGCGAGAGTGGCCGCTCCCCAGAGAACCACCACGACGGATGCCGCGAGTCCCGCGATCCGGAACAGCGCAGCCTTCACGTTCGTCCCGCTCCGATCGCTCAGCGACCGATCCCGGTCAGTCGACGCTCACATCGTAGAACAGCGGCCGCCCGTACAGGTCGTACTGCAGACCGCTGACGCGCTCGCCGACGGCCGTGATCGCCGACGGCACGTACAGCGGCACGATCGCCTGGTGGGTGGCGTTCCACTCCTGCAGCTGCACGTACAGCGCGTCGCGCTGGCCCTGGTCGCTCGTGGCGACGGCCTGCTCGAGCAGACCGTCGACCTCGGGGTCGGAGACCTGCGAGGCGTTCTGGAACCCGTCGGTGTGCAGGTGGTTGCGCAGCAGGTCGGGGTCGACGCCCGAGAAGCCCCAGTCGGTCAGGTCGAAGGTCTTGGGTCCGTACTGCTCGTTGTACGCGCCGGGCTCCAGGACCTCGCGGACGACGTCGATGCCGATCGCCTTCAGGTCGGACTGGATCGCGTTGGCGAGAGCCGCACGGTCGTCGGGGACGGGCGTGTAGGCGATCCAGCGCACCGAGAGCGGCTGACCGTCCTTCATGCGGATGCCGTCGGCGTCGCGCTCCGTCCATCCGGCCTCGTCGAGCAGCGCATTCGCCGCCTCGGGGTCATAGGGCCAGCTGTCCTCGAGCGCCGCGTCGTAGCCGGGAGTGGTCGGGCCGAGGATGCTCCACGCCCGCGGGAACTGACCGAAGAAGATCTCCTCGACCGCGGCGTCGACGTCGATGCCCCGGGCGAACGCCTGCCGCACCTTCTCGTCGGCGAAGACACCGTACTTCTCGTTGAGGTACAGCGAGTAGGGCAGCCCGGGGTACTCGACGGAGTCGACCGTGATCCCGTCGCCGAGGTCACCGGCGAGGTTCGGCGGGATGTTGCTCGCGATGTCGGCCTCGCCACTCTGCACCACGCCGGTTCGCACCGAGGCCTCCGGCTGGATCTCGACGCGCAGCGTCTCGACTTCGGGGGCCTTCTCGCCGTGCGGCCCCCAGGCGTAGTCGTCGTTGCGTGTGTAGACGATCTCCTGGTCGGGCGTGTACTCGGTGAGCTCGTAGGGGCCGGTGCCGACCGTGATGCCGGGGCCACCCGCCTTGAGCTGGCCGGCGGACTCCTCGAGCACGGCCGGCGAGTAGAACCCGAGCTGCGGCGTGCTCGCCGCCTGGAGGAACGGGGCGTACGGCTGCGTGAACGACACTTTCACGGTGTGCTCGTCGATGACCTCGGTGCCTTCGTAGAAGTCCGCTCCGAGCATGCTCGCCGCCTGGGCGGACTCCGTCTCGGGGTCGACGATGCGGTCGAAGTTCGCCTTGACCGCTGCGGCGTCGAAGGGCTCGCCGTCGGTGAACGTCACATCGTCGCGGAGGACGAAGGTGTACTCGGTGCTGTCGTCCGACACCTCCCACTCCGTGGCGAGCCAGGGCGTGAACGATCCGTCCGCCTCCTGGAAGACGAGGGAGTCGAGCACGGCGCGCTGCACCATCCCCGACACGTCGAGCTGGCTCACCTGGGGATCCATGTGCCCCGCGGCGAGGTTGGCGCCCTCGATCGACCACACGAGCTCTGCGCCTTCTGAGTCGGATGCGCCGGTGGAGCAGGCGCTCAGCGCCAGCGCGGTGACCGCGCTGAGGGCGACGAGGGGAAGAACGCGACGTGCGGGGTGTGCGGGCATGGCTATTCCTCGGAAGAACGGGTCGGGATGAATCCAGTGTATTGCCGATTCTTGGACTCGGTCGATGTGCACGCAGGGGCCCCGCACGACGGCGATCGGTACACTGGAGCCACAACCCACACTCAGGCACGCTCACACAGTGCCGCATACATCGCTCGAGGAGACCTCCATGTCCGAGTCCGCACTCTCTCAGATCCCTGACAAGCCCGTACTCGAAGGCCTCGAAGCGAAGTGGGGCGAAGCGTGGTCCGAGCGGGGCACGTACCTGTTCGACCGCATCCGCGCCGCGCAGGCGGGCCGCGACGGCGTCTACTCGATCGACACTCCGCCGCCGACGGCGTCCGGCAGCCTCCACATCGGCCACGTGTTCTCGTACACGCACACCGACGTGAAGGCCCGCTACGAGCGCATGCGCGGCAAGACGGTGTTCTACCCGATGGGCTGGGACGACAACGGCCTCCCCACCGAGCGCCGCGTGCAGAACTACTACGGCGTGCGCTGCGACCCGTCGCTCCCGTACGACCCGGACTTCACTCCCCCGTTCGAGGGCGGCGACAACAAGTCGAGCCGCGCCGCCGACCAGGTGCCGATCAGCCGCCGTAACTTCATCGAGCTGTGCGAGCGCCTGACCGTCGAGGACGAGAAGCAGTTCGAGGCGCTGTTCCGTCAGCTCGGTCTCAGCGTCGACTGGACCCAGACGTACCGCACCATCTCCGACGACACGATCCGTCAGAGCCAGCTCGCCTTCCTCCGCAACCTGGAGCGCGGCGAGGCCTATCAGTCCCTCGCGCCCACGCTGTGGGACATCGACTTCCGCTCGGCGATCGCGCAGGCGGAGCTCGAGGACCGCGACCAGCAGGCCGCCTACCACACGATCGATTTCCCCTTCGCCGACGACTCGGGCTCGATCACGATCGAGACCACCCGTCCGGAGCTGCTCCCCGCGTGCATCGCGATCGTGACGCACCCGGAGGGCCCGCACAAGCACCTGATCGGCACCAAGGTGCGGACGCCGTTCTTCGGTGCCGAGATCGAGATCCACGGCCACCACCTCGCCCAGCCCGACAAGGGCACCGGCGCCGCGATGGTCTGCACCTTCGGCGACGTGACCGACATCATCTGGTGGCGCGAACTGCGCACCGCCGACGGTCACGACCTGCCCAACATGACGACGATCGGTCTCGACGGACGCTTCCTCCCGACCGCCCCGTCGATCGTGGCGAACGCGGAGGCCGCCGACTGGTACGCCGCCGAGCTCGCCGGCAAGACCGTGTTCTCCGCTCGCAAGGCGATCGTCGAGAAGCTGCAGGAGACGGGCGACATGACCGCCGTCGGCAAGCCTTTCAACCACGCCGTGAAGTTCTTCGAGAAGGGCGACCGCCCGCTCGAGATCGTGTCCACGCGCCAGTGGTACATCCGCAACGGAGCCCGCGACGGCGAACTCCGCGACGAGCTGCTCGCGCACGGCACGGAGCTGTCGTGGCACCCCGACTTCATGCGTGTGCGCTACGAGAACTGGGTCGGCGGCCTCACGGGCGACTGGCTCGTGTCGCGCCAGCGCTTCTTCGGTGTGCCGATCCCGCTCTGGTACGGCCTCGACGAGAACGGCGAGCGCGACTACGACCGTGTGCTCACACCCGATCACGCCGCGCTGCCGATCGACCCCACCACCGATGTGCCCGCCGGCTACTCGGAGGACCAGCGCGGAGTGCCGGGCGGATTCGACGCCGAGGCCGACATCCTCGACACGTGGGCGACGTCGTCCCTGACGCCCCAGCTCGCCGGAGGATGGCAGCGCGACGAGGAGCTGTGGCAGCTCACCTCGCCGTTCGACCTGCGCCCGCAGGGGCAGGACATCATCCGCACCTGGCTGTTCTCGACCATGCTGCGCTCGACCCTCGAAGACGGGCGCTCGCCGTGGCGCAACGCGGCGATCTCAGGCTTCATCGTCGACCCCGACCGCAAGAAGATGTCGAAGTCCAAGGGCAACGTGGTGACCCCGGCCGACATCCTCGATGCCCACGGTTCGGATGCCGTGCGCTACTGGGCCGCATCGAGCCGCCTCGGCATGGACGCGGCGTTCGACCCGCAGAACCCGACGCAGGTGAAGATCGGACGCCGTCTGGCGATTAAGGTGCTCAACGCCGCGAAGTTCGTACTGTCGTTCCCGGTGCCGGAGGGGGCGCAGGTGACGCACGCCCTGGACGCGTCGATGCTGACGGCGCTCGACGCCGTCGTGGTCGAGGCGACGAAGGCGTTCGAGAACTACGACCAGGCCAAGGCCCTCGAGGTCACCGAGGCCTTCTTCTGGACCTTCTGCGACGACTACCTCGAGCTCGTCAAGGAGCGCGCCTACAACCAGGCCGATGTGGGACAGGCTTCGGCCGCGCTCGCGCTGCGCCTCGCCCTGTCGACACTGCTGCGCCTGCTGGCGCCGGTCATCTCCTTCGCGACCGAAGAGGTGTGGTCGTGGTTCGAGGAGGGATCCGTGCACACGGCCGCGTGGCCGGAGCCGCTGCGCATCGACGGCGACATCGCGGTGCTCTCCGCGGCCAGCGAGGCCCTGATCGGCATCCGCCGGGCCAAGACCGAGGCGAAGGCCTCGCAGAAGACCCCCGTCTCGCGGGCCGAGATCGCGGCGCCCGCCGCGAAGCTGGACGCGCTGCGCGCTGCCGCCGACGATCTGCGCGCGGTCGGACGCATCGCCGAACTCGAGTTCACCGAAGCGGCGGAGTTCGCCGTCACGATCGAGCTCGCGCCGGCCGAGGAGGCATGATGCAGCTGGGCACCCGCTGGTCGACCGGGGCGGAGCCGCCGGCGTCCGTGCCGTCCGCGCTCCACCCCGCGATCGCCGAGGTGGAGTCCAAGGGACTCACCGGTCACTGGACGCTCACGTGGCTCGAGGGCCGGGCGATCGCCGAGCTCGATGCCGGCTGGGAGGTCGTGCAGACGGCATCCGGCGAGGTCGTCGCCCGCCCGTTCGAGGACTGATTCGAGCCCGGGACGCCGCACCTCAGGGGCGCCTCACCCCCACGGGTCGTCGAGCGAGCGAAGCGAGACGAAACGCCCCTCACCCCCACGGGTCGTTTAGCGAGCGAAGCGAGACGAAACGCGCCTCACCGCTCGCCTCACCTCCCGGGCACGCCCATCTGCGCGAGCAGGTGCTCGACGGCCCGGGGGTCCTGGCGACGCGCCTGCTGCTCGCGCAGGAGGTCGAGTGCGATCTCCCGGCGCTCGGCACGCGCCGCGATGCGGTGCTCGACGAACGCCTCGAGGTGCCGGGCGAGGGTGAGGATGCGGCGTTCGACGACAGTCGGTGCCGCGAGGTGCAGGGTCGCGCTGGTCATGATTCCTCCGTTCGCGCGTCGGCGGGCAGGTCGAAGAGCTCTGTGCGGAGCGTCACCCGGCGAACGTCCGGCCCGGTCTGGCCCTGGTAGCGATCGACGACCCGGTCGACGACCGCTGTCAGCTCGGCTTTGAGCTCGCTCATCTGTTCGGCCGTGAGGTCGAGGTAGGTCGTCATGATGATGCCGGCGTCGCGCCACTCCTCGGGGATGTCGGCTTCGGAGCGGTTGAGATAGGCCAGGAGCGTCTCGTGGCGCAGTCGGAAGAACTCCGCGGTGACGATCTGGGCCGAGGCGCGGTTCGACGGGGTCATGGTGTCGTCGGGTCCGGGGAGGTCGATCCGGCCCTTCGGGCGTTCCCACCATCGTTCCCGCGCGGTCCCCCGCCCCTCGACTTCACGGATCAGGTCGTGCGCCGCGAGGGCTCGCAGGTGATAGCTCATGGAGCCCGAGGTCTCGCCGACCAGGGCGGCGAGCGTGCTGGCGGTCTGCGGACCGCGCTCGCTCAGCAGGTCGAAGATGCGCACTCGCAGAGGATGCGCGAGTGCCTTGAGTGCACCGGCATCGAGGCTGCGGGACTCTCGCTGATTCGTCATGTATGCAAAGATACCCTTGCAAACATTTCTTTGCAAGGATTCCTTTGCAAAAGTCTGTCGTTCGGCTCAGCTCACGGCGGCGCGGGCTGCGACGAACGCCGAGACGCACCGCTCGATCTGCGCCGCGGTGTGCGCAGCCGAGAGCTGCACGCGAATCCGCGCGAGGCCCCGCGGCACCACCGGGAAACTGAACGCCGTCACGTACACGCCCTGTCGCTGCATCTCGGCGGCGATGCGCGCGGTGAGTGCGGCGTCGCCGAACATCACCGGCACGATCGGGTGCTCTCCGGGGAGGAGATCGAAACCCTCCTCCGTGATCCGCTCGCGGAAGAGCGCCGCGTTCTCCCGCAGCCGCGCCCGGAGATCCGCCGAGCCTTCCACGAGGTCGAGCGCCGTGAGCGTGCCGGCCACGATCGACGACGCGAGCGTGTTCGAGAAGAGGTACGGGCGCGAGCGCTGCCGCAGCAGCGCCACGATGTCGGCGTGCGAGGCGACGTAGCCGCCCGACGCTCCGCCGAGAGCCTTGCCGAACGTGCCGGTGTAGATGTCGACGCGGTCCGCGACCCCGCACAGCTCCGGGGTGCCCCGCCCGTTCTCCCCCACGAAGCCGACGGCGTGCGAGTCGTCGACGAAGACGAGCGCGTCGTACCGTTCCGCGAGGTCGCAGATCTCGGCGAGCGGTGCGATGTATCCGTCCATCGAGAACACACCGTCCGTGACGACGACACGGAAGCGAGCATCGGATGCCGCCCGCAGCTGTTCCTCGAGGTCGGCCATGTCGCGGTTGCGATAGCGCAGACGGTGCGCCTTCGACAGCCGGATGCCGTCGATGATCGACGCGTGGTTCAACTCGTCCGAGATGATCGCGTCCTCGGCGGAGAACAGGGTCTCGAAGACCCCGCCGTTGGCGTCGAAGCAGGACGAGTAGAGGATCGCGTCGTCCGTGCCGAGGAAGCCCGCCAGCCGACGCTCGAGCTCGAGGTGCTGCTCCTGGGTCCCGCAGATGAAGCGCACGCTGGCGAGGCCGTATCCCCACTCGTCGAGCGCCGACTTCGCAGCATCCAGGATCCGCTGGTCGTCGGCGAGGCCGAGGTAGTTGTTGGCGCAGAAGTTCAGCACGTCCTCACCGTCCGCGGTGATCTCGGCCCGCTGCGGACCGCGGATGCCGCGCTCGCGCTTGGTGAGGCCGGCCTCCTCGATCCCTGCGAGCTCCGTCGCCACATGCTTCCCGAAGGTCCCGTACATCACAGCTCCGTCCAGTCGAGGATGATCTTGCCCGTGCCGGCGGACTCCGCCGCCGCGAATCCGCGTTCCCACTCCCGCGCAGGCAGCACATCGGCGATGACGCGGCCGATCGATTCGCGCAGCGTGGCGCTCGTCTGCAGCATCGCGCCCATGGCGTTCCACGTCTCGAACATCTCGCGACCGTAGATGCCCTTGATCGTGAGCATATGGGTGACGAGCTTGCCCCAGTCGATGCCGAACCCGTCGCTGGGAAGGCCCAGCATGGCGATGCGGCCGCCGTGGTTCATGTTGTCGATCATGGCCGGGAGCGCGGAGGGAGCCCCGCTCATCTCGAAGCCGATGTCGAAGCCCTCGCGCATGCCGAGTGCGTGCTGGGCGTCGCGGATGTCGCGCTGCGAGACGTCGACCACCTCGTTCGCCCCCATGAGGGTCGCCATCTCGAGTCGTGGTGCGCTGACGTCGGTGGCGGTGACGAACCGTGCACCGGCGTGCCGGGCGACCGCGATCGCCATGAGCCCGATCGGGCCGCATCCCGTCACCAGCACGTCCTCCCCCACCAGCGGATAGGTCAGAGCCGTGTGCACGGCGTTGCCGAGCGGATCGAAGATCGCGCCGAGCTCGGGGCTCACCTCTGCGTGGTGCACCCACACGTTCGTCGCAGGCAGGGCGAGGTACTCGGCGAATGCTCCGTCGCGCTGCAGACCGAGGCCGATCGTTCGGATGCACATCTGCCGTCGACCCGCGCGGCAGTTGCGACACGTACCGCACACGATGTGCCCCTCGCCCGAGACGCGATCGCCCACCGCGATGTCGTGCACGAGCGGTCCGACGTCGACGACCTCCCCGTAGAACTCGTGACCGGGGATCAGCGGGGCGTCGATCGCCGATGCCGCCCAGTCGTCCCAGCGGCGGATGTGCAGGTCGGTGCCGCAGATCCCTGTCCGGAGGACGCGGATGATCACCTCGTCGGGTGCGGCGACGGGGTCGGGCCTCTCGACGAGTTCCAGACCGGCGCCGCGTTCTCCTTTGAACAGAGCTCTCATGTCTCGATCACACCGCAGGCGATCATTTAGAACAAGACGATACTTCTGCATGGTCCATGTAGCCCTCACTAAACTTTCGACATGGAGATCCACCAGCTGCAGATCCTGCGCGAACTCGGCGCCCTCGGCAGCGTCGCCGCGGTCGCCGACGCCCTGTCTGTGACACCCTCCGCCGTGTCGCAGCATCTCGCCGCCCTGCAGCGCGGCTTCCGCACTCCCCTCACCCGCAGGGACGGTCGGCGTCTCACGCTCACGGCCGCCGGGCAGGTGCTCGCTGCCGCGGGCGCTGAGGCGATCGACGCGATCGCGTCGGCGCGCACCGCGATCGACGACTTCGAGAGCGATCACACGGGCGTCGTCTCGCTGAGCGGATTCCACAGCGTCGGTCAGGCCCTGTTCGGCGAGCTGCTCCGAGAACTCGGCGACGACGCCCCCACGGTCGAGCTCACCGATGAGGACGTCGCCCAGAGCGAGTTCCCCGGTCTCACGGCTCGCTACGATCTCGTGCTGGCCCACCGCATGGAGCACTCCGCTCCGTGGCCGACTCAGGGTATGCGCAGCATGACGCTCGTGAAGGAGCCCCTCGACGTCGCGGTCGCGGCAGCGCACCCGCTCGCCCACCGCACGCGCGTGACACCCCTCGACGTGGTCGACGGCCCGTGGGTGACCAGTCGGGCCGGATACTCCCCCGACGACGTGCTCGCGGCAGTGGCGGCGGTGGCCGGGCGCCCCGTCGAGATCCGACACCGTATCAACGACTACGGCGCGGTGGCAGCGGTCATCGCCGCGGGAGGGGTCATCGGGATGCTGCCGCGCTACACCTCCCGCACGGTCGACGACCACGACATCGTGAGGCTGCCGCTGCGCGGAGTGTCGACGCATCGCCTCATCGACGTGCTCGCCCGACCGGAGAACCTGCGCCGCCGCTCCGTGCGTCTGGTCGTCGAGGCCCTCGGGCGCGCGATGGCTAGGCTCAGAGCATGACCGAGGCCACGAACCCGCTGCTGCAGCCGCCGACGCTCCCCTACGGACTCCCCGACTACACCCGCATCCGCCCCGAGCACTACCTTCCTGCCTTCCGTGCGGCCTTCGAGGAGCACCGCCGCGAGATCTCCCGCATCACGATGGTGCGCTCGATGCCGACCTTCGAGAACACCATCGAGGCGCTCGAACGCTCAGGCGAGCTGCTCGACCGGGTCTCGCATGCGTTCTACACCGTGAGCTCGGCCGACGCGACACCCGAGATCCAGGCCGTCGACGAGCAGCTGGCTCCGCTGATGGCCGCGCATCACGACGCCGTGACGCTCGACGGTGCTCTGTATTGGCGTGTGCAGCAGGTCCACTCGCAGCTCGACGACCTCGACCTCGACGCGGAGCAGCGGTACCTCGTGGAACGCCACCACCGCGAGATGACGCACGCCGGTGCGGCGCTCGACGACGAGGCGAAGGCACGACTCACCCTCCTCAACCAGCAGCTCTCGACGCTCAGCAACACCTTCGAGCGGAATCTGCTCAACGACACCAACGACCTGGCCGTCGTGTTCGAGACCGCGGACGAGCTCGCGGGACTCGGAGCGGGCGAGCTCTCCGCGGCCGCGCGTTCCGCCGCGGAGCGCGGTGTCGACGGCTACCTGGTCTCGCTCCCCCTCTTCACGGGGCACCCGTATCTGGCGCAGCTGCGGAACCGCGAGTCGCGCCGGCGCATCATGGAGGCGTCCCGCAGCAGGGGGTCGCGCGGCAACGCGAACGACAATCGTCCGGTGCTCGTCGAGATCGCCCGCCTGCGCGCGGAGAGGGCGGCGCTGCTCGGCTACGCATCGCACGCGGCCTACGTCACGGCAGACGAGACCGCCGGCACACCGGGGGCCGTCGAGCGGATGCTGCGCGAGCTCGCCGCACCGTCGGCCCGCAACGCGTCCACCGAACGCGCCGCGCTGCAGGAGATCGTCGACGAACTCGAACCGGAGCCCTTCCCCGTCGAGGCCCATGACTGGGCGTTCTACACGGAGAAGGTGCGCGCAGCGCGCTACGACATCGACACGGCGGCTCTTCGGCCGTGGTTCGAGGCCGAGCGAGTGCTGCACGACGGCGTGTTCTTCGCCGCGACGCAGTTGTACGGCGTGACGTTCGCGGAACGCGCCGATCTGGCGGCGTACCACCCGGGCGCCCGCGTGTTCGAGGTGCGCAACGAGGACGGCTCCGAGCTCGGGCTGTACGTCCTCGACCTGTACACGCGGGACTCGAAGCGGGGCGGCGCATGGATGAACCCGATCGTGAGCCAGTCTCGACTCCGCGGCACGCGTCCGGTCGTCGTCAACAATCTCAACGTCCCCCAGCCCGCGGACGGCGAACCGACGCTGCTCACACTCGACGAGGTCACCACGCTCTTCCACGAGTTCGGTCACGCGCTGCACGGCCTGTTCGCCGTCGTCACCTACCCGCATTTCGCCGGGACCAACGTGTTCCGCGACTTCGTGGAGTTCCCCAGCCAAGTGAACGAGATGTGGATCCTGTGGCCGGAGGTGCTCGACAACTACGCCCGTCATCACCTCACGGGAGAACCCCTGGATGCCGCGGTCGTCGAGCGTCTGCGCTCCGCTGAGGCGTTCGATCAGGGGCACGCCACGAGCGAGTACCTCGCGGCCGCGTGGCTCGACCAGGCCTGGCATCGCATCGGTCCCGACGAGAGCGTGACCGACGCGGCGGCGTTCGAAGCATCCGCCCTGTTCGACATCGGCCTCGCCGACCCCGCCGTCCCCACTCGGTACTCGTCCGCCTACTTCGCGCACGTGTTCTCCGGCGGATACAGCGCCGGGTACTACTCGTACATCTGGAGCGAGGTGCTCGACGCCGACACGGTCGAGTGGTTCCGCGAGAACGGGGGCCTGACCCGCGCGAACGGCGACCGTTTCCGCGCGCGCCTGCTCGGCGTCGGCGGGTCGAAGGATCCCCTGGCGGCCTACCGCGACTTCCGCGGGAGGGATGCCGAGATCGCACCCCTGCTGAAGCGCCGAGGGTTGACGCCCTGAGACGCCTGGGTCAGCCCAGCGTTCGCACCTCGATGGGGTCCTCGATCACGCCGTCGCCCCCGCGGTGAACACGGAACGCCGTGCGCCCCGCCCGCTCGGCCACGGCATCGGTCAGCACTCCATCGCGGAACACGAGCGCGGTGAAGTCGTCGGCGGCGTATCCGTCCGCGAGGTGCCCGCGGCGCACCCAGTCGAGGTACTGATCCCGCCGACCCGGTTCGCGGTCGACCCACCGCCGACGTACACGACGTCCTTATCCAGCAGGACCCGCGGATCGCGATACCCGTGCGGCGGGGTGGCGAACAACGAGAGCACCGAGGTCTCAGCACGACCGGCGAACGCGTCGGCGAAGCGGCGGCTGTAGTCGGACGAGTCCCCGCTGGCTGTCGGCACGAAGCACACCCGTGGCCGGTCCACCCCGGTCAGATCCAGGAGGTGGTCGTCGAGAGCGGAGCGTCCGTCATCCGACATCGAGAATCCGCCACCCCCGAGCGCCACGATGGTTCCGAGCACTGAGGATCCCCGGGTCGTCATCGTCCGGCCGCCGGCGTCTCCCGGGCGATCCAGTCTCTGGCCTTGAACCAGGTCAGCTGGTGGTAGCTCTGGCGCAGCTGCTCCCCCAGCGTTTCCATCGGGAGGATCTGCACCGTGATCGTCTCGTTCGCGTCGAGCTCCGGGTCGCCGGCGACACGGCATCCGAGGGCGAGGAAGTGGTGGACTCGGTTCGTCTGGTTTCCGAAGTTCGCCCAGGTCGCTCCGAGGTCGACGATCTCGGAGGAGGCGTAGCCGGTCTCCTCGCGCAGCTCCCGCGCGGCTGCTGCAGCCGGGGTCTCTCCGACCGCGACCCCGCCGCCGATCGTGCCCAGTGCGATCACCCCGCCGCCGTGACGGTACTCGTCGACGACGATCGCACGGCCGTCGCGGTCGAGCGCCAGGACGGACACCCAGTCGGGATACTCGAGCACGTAGTACGGCGCGATCGACCGACCGCCACTCGCACGGCAGTCATCGGCCCGGAGGATCCATTCGTCCTCGACAAGCACGCGCCGGGAGAGGGCCTCCCACGGCTCCGGCCTCACGATCAGGCGCTCTTGCGCTTGCGCTCCATCACGATGGTGGGCGGCGCGCCCTCGTCGACGGCGGCCCGGGTGACGATGACCTTCGCGACGTCTTCCGCCGACGGGATCTCGAACATGATGGGCCCGAGCACGTCTTCGAGGATTGCTCGCAGACCGCGAGCACCGGTCTTCCGCTCGACCGCCAGGTCGGCGATCGACCGGAGCGCCTCGTCCTCGAACTCCAGCTCGACGCCGTCCAGTTCGAACATGCGCTGATACTGCTTGACGAGGGCGTTGCGCGGCCCGGTGAGGATGTCGATCAGCGCATCCTGATCGAGCGGCGACACGTTCGTCACGACGGGGAGACGACCGATGAACTCGGGGATCAGGCCGAACTTGTGCAGGTCCTCCGGGAGCACCTCGCTGAACAGGTCGAGATCCTTGCCCTTGTCGTGCAGCGGAGCGCCGAAGCCGATACCGTGCTTGCCGACGCGCGCCGAGACGATGTCTTCGAGTCCGGCGAACGCTCCTGCGACGATGAACAGCACGTTCGAGGTGTCGATCTGCAGGAACTCCTGGTGCGGGTGCTTGCGACCGCCCTGCGGCGGGACCGATGCGACCGTTCCCTCGATGATCTTGAGGAGCGCCTGCTGCACGCCCTCGCCCGAGACGTCGCGCGTGATCGACGGGTTCTCGGCCTTGCGGGCGATCTTGTCGACCTCGTCGATGTAGATGATGCCCTGCTCGGCGCGCTTGACGTCGTAGTCGGCGGCCTGGATGAGCTTGAGGAGGATGTTCTCGACGTCTTCGCCGACATAGCCGGCCTCGGTGAGCGCGGTGGCGTCGGCGACAGCGAACGGCACGTTCAGCCGCTTCGCCAGCGTCTGCGCCAGATACGTCTTGCCGCAGCCCGTCGGCCCGATGAGCAGGATGTTGCTCTTGGCGATCTCGACGCTCTCGGCCTTCTGCTCGGCCGGCTGCAGCGTGCCGTGCGCACGGATGCGCTTGTAGTGGTTGTAGACCGCGACGGCCAGGGCCTTCTTGGCGGGCTCCTGTCCGACGACGTACTCCTCGAGGAAGGAGAAGATCTCGCGCGGCTTGGGCAGCTCGAAGTCCGCGGTGCCTTCGGCGGACGATTCCGCCATGCGCTCCTCGATGATCTCGTTGCACAGCTCGACGCACTCGTCGCAGATGTACACACCGGGGCCAGCGATGAGCTGCTGCACCTGCTTCTGGCTCTTTCCGCAGAACGAGCACTTGAACAGGTCAGCGCTTTCACCGATACGGGCCATGCGCGTCCTCCTCGGGGGATCCAGAGATCGTCTACTGAGCCTAACCGGTGCGTCGGACACAGGGGCGCATTGGCCGCCTGCGCGAGGCGTCCGCGTCTCCGCAGCGCAGCGGACACGAAGATCGACGCCCCGCCCGAGCGCCCCCGCGAGGCGGGTGGGCGATCGGACGGGGCGTCGACCGGACGGGGCGTCGACCGGACGGGATTCGACCGGACCGGTTCAGACCATGCTCTTGGTGTGCCAGACCGTCTTCACCTCGGTGAAGGCGGCGATCCGCTCGGGCGAGGCCGTCACCTCGCCGGGGGCGAGCACTCGCTTCAGCGTCTCGGCGGCGGCGATCTGCATGTCGACCCAGTCCAGGTCACCCGCTCCGGCGAGGTCGAGCGCGTTGACGTCCTGGTGCGAGGCCAGCCACGGGGCGATCTCCGCGGGGGATCCGGTCAGCACGTTGACGACTCCGCCCGGCACGTCGCTCGTGGCCAGCACCTCGGCGAGGCTGATCGCAGACAGCGGATGCCGTTCGCTCGCCACCACGACGACCGTGTTCCCGGCGACCAGCGCCGGGGCGACGACCGACACGAGCCCGAGCAGCGCGGAGTCCTGCGGTGCGACGACCGCGACGACGCCCGTGGGCTCGGGCACCGAGATGTTGAAGTACGGACCGGACACCGGGTTCGCGTTGCCGGCGACCTGCGCGTACTTGTCGCACCAGCCCGCGTACCAGACCCACAGGTCGATCGCCTCATCGACCTGCGCGGATGCCGCCGACGACGACACGCCCTCCTGCGCCGAGATCTCGTCGACGAACTGCGCGCGGCGTCCTTCCAGCACCTCGGCGACGCGGTAGAGCACCTGACCGCGGTTGTACGCCGTGGCACCGGACCAGCCCTTCACCGCCGCACGGGCTGCGACGACGGCATCCCTCGCGTCCTTCCGCGAACCCTTCGCCGCGTTCGCGAGGAAGGCCCCCTTGGCCGAGAGCACCTCGTAGGTGCGGCCGGACTCGCTGCGAGGGAACGCACCGCCGATGGCGAGCTTGTACGTCTTCGGAACACTGAGTCGCTTGCTCATGCTGCGGCCCCCTTCAGGTACGCGGTGAGACCCTGGCGTCCGCCTTCGCGGCCGTAGCCGGACTCCTTGTAGCCGCCGAACGGGCTCGACGGGTCGAATCGGTTGAACGTGTTGGCCCAGACGACGCCTGCGCGCAGACGGTCGGCGACCGCGAGGATGCGGGAGCCCTTGTCCGACCAGATCCCCGCCGACAGGCCGTACGGGGTGTTGTTCGCCTTCGCGATCGCCTCTGCCGGAGTGCGGAACGTGAGCACCGACAGCACAGGGCCGAAGACCTCGTCGCGGGCGATGCGGTGCGACGCCTCGACGCCCGTGAAGATCGTCGGAGCGAACCAGAACCCCTTCTCCGGGATGGCGCAGTCCGCGGTCCAGCGCTCCGCGCCCTCCGCCTCGCCGATGTCGCTGAGTTCGCGGATGCGGGCGAGCTGGGCGGCCGAGTTGATGGCCCCGATGTCGGTGTTCTTGTCGAGCGGGTCGCCGAGACGCAGCGTCGACAGGCGGTTCTTGAGCCGGTCGATCACCTCGTCATGGATCGACTCCTGCACGAGCAGCCGGCTGCCCGCGCAGCACACGTGCCCCTGGTTGAAGAAGATGCCGTTGACGATCCCCTCGACGGCCTGGTCGATGGGGGCGTCGTCGAACACGATGTTCGCGGCCTTGCCGCCGAGCTCCAGCGTCAGCTTCTTGTTCGTGCCGGCGACGGCGCGCGCGATGTCGCGCCCCACCCCCGTCGACCCCGTGAACGCGACCTTGTCGACGTCGGGGTGGCGGACGAGCGCGGCGCCGGTGGCCCCGGCGCCGGTCACGATGTTCACGACACCGGCGGGGAGGTCGGCCTGCTGGAGGATCTCGGCGAAGATCAGCGCCGTGAGCGGCGTCGTCTCGGCCGGCTTCAGCACGACGGTGTTGCCGGCAGCGAGGGCGGGCGCGAGCTTCCACGCGAGCATGAGCAGCGGGAAGTTCCAGGGGATGACCTGACCGGCCACGCCGAGCGCGCGAGGATTCGCACCGAGACCGGCGTAGTCGAGCTTGTCGGCCCAACCCGCGTAGTAGAAGAACCAGGAGGCGACCAACGGCACGTCGACGTCGCGGCTCTCCTTGATGGGCTTGCCGTTGTCGAGACTCTCCGCGACGGCGAGCTCGCGAGCGCGCTCCTGCACGAGGCGCGCGATGCGGAAGAGGTACTTGCCGCGGTCGCGTCCGCTCATGCGCGACCACGTCTTGTCGTAGGCGCGGCGTGCGGCGGCGACCGCACGATCGATGTCCTCGTCCGTGGCCGAGGCGATCTCCGCGATGCGGGTCTCATCCGCGGGAGAGATCGTGGTGAAGCTCGCGCCGGAGCCGTCGACGAACTCGCCGTCGATGAACAGGCCGTAGCTGTCCTTGAGGTTCAGCACGGCCTTCGACTCCGGTGCCGGAGCGTATTCCAGGAATGACATATCTCGTCCTCAGTCGATCGTGACGTAGTCGGGGCCGGAGTAGTGGCCGGTGGTGAGCTTCTGCCTCTGCAGCAGCACGTCGTTGAGCAGGCTCGACGCACCGAAACGGAACAGGTGCGGCTGCAGCCACTCCTCCCCGACGGTCTCGGCGACGGTGACCAGGTACTTCACCGCGTCCTTCGAGGCGCGGATGCCGCCGGCCGGCTTGACGCCGATGCGCTGCCCTGTGCCGCGATACCAGTCGCGCACGGTCTCGAGCATGAGCAGCGTCGTCGGCAGAGTGGCGGCGGGCTGGACCTTGCCGGTCGACGTCTTGATGAAGTCGCCTCCGGCCAGGATGCCGAGCCACGAGGCCCGCTTGATGTTGTCGTACGTGTTCAGCTCACCCGTCTCCAGGATGACCTTGAGCGATGCGTAGGAGCCGTCCGCGCGGCGGCAGGCTTCCTTGACCTGCGCGATCTGGTCGAAGACGAGACCGTAACGGCCTGCCAGGAATGCGCCGCGGTCGATGACCATGTCGATCTCGTCGGCGCCGGCGGCCACGGCCTCGGCGGTGTCGGCCAGCTTGATGGCGAGCGACGAACGCCCGCTCGGGAAGGCCGTGGCGACGGCGGCGACGGAGATCAGTCCGTCGTCGGGGTCGCCGTGCATCGCTCCGAGCGCGTCGACGGCGTCCGGCACCATGTCTCCGTACACGCACACGGCGGCGACCTTCGGGGTGCTCTGGTCCGCGGCATCCGGGTTCTTGGCCTTCGCCACCAGCGACCGCACCTTGCCGGGCGTGTCAGCGCCCTCGAGCGTGGTGAGGTCTATCAGCCTGATGATCGTGTCGAGCGCCCACGCCTTCGAGGTCGTCTTGATCGACCGTGTTCCGAGTCCCGCTGCGCGCTGTTCGAGCCCGACGGCGTCGACGCCGGGGAGTCCGTGCAGGAAGCGGCGGAGCGTCGCGTCGTCGGGTTCTCCGCCGAGCACGTCCACCGCCGATCTGCGGCTGAGTTCTTGGGTCGTCATCGTTCCTCCAACAATGCTCGTGCTGTGGTCTCGTCTGTCACCAGGACGCTGCACAGGCCGTTGGCCACGACCGTGCGCGCGATGTCGTGCTTGGCCTCGCCAGCGGTGACGAAGATGGCTCGCTCCGCCTCGCGCAGCCGTGCGAGGTCGACGCCGACCGTGCGCGAGTCGAGCTGCGGGTCGACGATGTTGCCGTCGGCGTCGATGTACCGTCCGAGCAGGTCGCCGACGGCGCCGCGGCGTGCGAGCTCCTCGACGTCGGATGCCGTCAGGTAACCGTTCTCGACGTGCGCGGAGCTGGCGTCGCACGGACCGGCGGTGAAGAGGAATGCCTGCGCCTGCGCGGCTTCTTCGAGCACGGCCGCGACCGTGCGGTCGGACTCGATGGCCTGTTTGGTCTCGACGCGCTCGAGGATGGCGGGGCTGGGCAGCAGCGACACGTGCCCCGAGGCGCGCTGCGCGATCGTGACCGCGAGTCCGGCGGCGCCGCCGGAGCGACGATTGAGGCTCACTCCCCCGTTGAGCTGCACGACCGTGACTCCTGTCGCCCAGCCGTCCGGCAGCGCCTCGGCGACGGCGCGGAGAGTGCGACCCCAGCTGACGCCGAGCGTGCGGGGCACAGGGCGCATGGCGCTGAGGTAGTCGGCGGCGGCCTGGGCGACGCGTTCGAGTGTGCCGTCGTCTCCCTCGGGGGAAGGAACGACCACGGCCGCGGCGAGGCCGTACCGCTCGACGAGGTCGCGCTCGAGACCGAGGCGTCGGGCGCGCGGGTGGATGATCTCGATACGGACGATGCCGCGCTCGCGCGCCTGCGTGAGCAGGCGTCCGACCTTCCACCGGGAGAGCTTGAGGAGGGCGCCGATCTCGTCCTGCGTCTTGTCCTCGTCGTAGTACAGCTCGGCGACGCGGACCATGGTGAGTTCGTCTTCCACGGCATCCTCCTTCCCTGTCCAGGGTACGTCGGAATCACCGTTCGCGCATCCGCTTGCTCATATGAGCGGAAGTGCCGCATCGCTCCGCGCATCCGCCGGAACGACGAGAGGACGCCGACCCGAAGGCCGACGTCCTCTCGTGGACGACCGAGGTCAGGCGCGCTTGCGCGAGCTGAGGACCTGGTCGACGATGCCGTACTCGTGAGCCTCGGCCGCCGACAGGATCTTGTCGCGGTCGATGTCACGGTTGACCTGCTCGACCGGCTTGCCGGTGTGGCGGGCCATGGTCTCCTCGAGCCAGGTGCGCATGCGGAGGATCTCCGCCGCCTGGATCTCGATGTCGGAGGCCTGTCCGTGCCCGGCCTCGCCCATGGCCGGCTGGTGCATGAGCACGCGGGCGTTGGGCAGAGCGAGCCGCTTGCCGGGGGCTCCGGCTGCGAGGAGCACGGATGCCGCGGACGCGGCCTGGCCGAGCACGACCGTCTGGATCTGCGGCGCGACGTACTGCATCGTGTCGTAGATCGCGGTCATGGCCGTGAACGAGCCACCGGGCGAGTTGATGTACATGGTGATGTCGCGCTCGGCGTCCTGGCTCTCGAGCACGAGCAGCTGCGCCATGACGTCATCGGCCGACGCGTCGTCGACCTGCACGCCGAGGAAGATCACGCGGTCTTCGAACAGCTTGTTGTACGGGTCCTGACGCTTGAAGCCGTAGGCGGTGCGCTCCTCGAACTGCGGGAGCACGTAGCGGCTGGAGGGCAGGTCACCGGCGGAGCGGAAGGTGGGTGTGTACATGAAGATTCCTCTCGCTCTCTCAGTTGGCGTCCGTGCCGCCGCCGCCGACGACGTCGGTGGCGGACTCGCGGATGTGGTCGACGAAGCCGTACTCGAGGGCCTCGTCTGCGGTGAACCAGCGGTCGCGGTCTCCGTCTTCGTTGATCTGCTCGACCGACTTGCCGGTCTGCGCGGCGGTGATCTCGGCCAGGCGATTCTTCATCGAGACGATGAGCTGGGCCTGGGTCTGGATGTCGCTCGACGTACCGCCGAAGCCACCGTGCGGCTGGTGCAGCAGCACGCGGGCGTTCGGGGTGATGTAGCGCTTGCCCTTGGTGCCGGCGGTCAGCAGGAGCTGACCCATCGACGCCGCCATCCCGATGCCGACCGTGACGATGTCGTTCGGCACGAACTGCATCGTGTCGTAGATCGCCATTCCCGCGGTGATGGAGCCGCCGGGCGAGTTGATGTAGAGGTAGATGTCCTTTTCCGAGTCCTCTGCAGCGAGAAGAAGGATCTTCGCGCAGATCTCGTTGGCGTTCTCGTCACGCACCTCTGATCCCAGCCAGATGATGCGGTCCTTCAACAGCCTGTCGAAGACGCTCGTCGCGAGGAGGGGTTCTGCAGCCATGTCAGCTCCTGATTCCGTGTTTCAGTGATTCGAATCTACCGGCGACAACACGGCGCCCAGGCCGTGTTCGCCGTCGGCATATCAGGTGTCGAGATCGGCGATCTCGTGGGCGTAGGCCGTCATCGACCGGTGGTAGCGCGGCAGGTGCGGCACCAGCGCGAGCAGTGCCACGGACAACCCTGTCGCGGGCTTCCCGGCACTGGCCAGGATGAGCGCATGCACCGTCGCGACCGCGTCCCGGTAGGGGCCGTCTGCCGACAGCTCCTCCTCGGCCGTGATGAGCTCGAGCGCCTCGTCGTACTGGCCGAGGTTGCGCAGCGAACTCGCGAGCTGGATCACGCACTGCGGACGGTGCTCCTCGTCCAGCCCGAGCTCCAGGGCCCGCCGGTACAGCACGACCGCCTCCGCGGGGCGTCCGGCGGAGTCGCGCGCGCCGGCGCGTTCGAACTCCGCCCTGGCGTCATCGCTCCCCCGCTCCGCGGCGAGGGCGTCGATCCGGGCGATGGTGTCGTCGCCGACCTCCTCGCCGGACGCCTCGGCCCACACCTCGTCGATCCGCTCATCCCAGCTCGTCATGTCTTCTCTTCTCCTCGGAGGCTCGTCTGCTACGAGAAAGGGGCGGATGCCGCAGCATCCGCCCCTTTCGAGATCGTGATCGATCACTCGCCCTTGTCAGCAGCCTTCTTGGCCGGAGCCTTCTTGGCGGCGGGCTTCTTGGCCGGCTTCTCCTCGGCGTCGGCGTCGTCCTTCTTGGCGGCGGCCTTCTTCGCGGGAGCCTTCTTGGCCGGAGCCTTCTTGGCCGGCTTCTCCTCGGCCGGGGCCTCGGTCTCGGCCTCGTCAGCGGCCTCGTCGTCGGTCACGATGAAGTCGGACAGATCGACGGCCTTGCCGTTGGTGTCGACGACCTTCACCTTGCCGAGCGCGATCGCGAGGGCCTTGTTGCGTGCGACCTCGCCGACGAGGGCGGGGAGCTGGTTCGACGACTGCAGCGCCTCGACGAACTCCTGCGGAGCCATGCCGTACTGCGCGGCGGACTGGATGAGGTACTGCGAGAGCTCCTCCTGCGAGACCTGCACGTCGGCCTGCTCGGCGATCGTGTCGAGCAGCACCTGCGTGCGGAACTGCTTCTCGCTCGCCTCGGTGACCTCGGCGCGGTGCACATCGTCCTCGAGACGACCCTCGCCCTCGAGGTGGTTGTGCACCTCGTCCTCGATGAGCTGCGGCGGGACCGGGATCTCGATCTGCTCGAGCAGGGTCTCGACGAGCTTGTCGCGGGCGGCGGAGCCCTGCGTGAAGACGCCCTGCTGCGAGACGCGCTCGGCGAGGCTCTCACGGAGTTCCGCGATCGTGTCGAACTCGCTCGCGATCTGCGCGAAGTCGTCGTCGGCCTCGGGGAGCTCGCGCTCCTTGACGGCCTTGACCGATACGGCGACCTCGGCCTCGGAGCCGGCGTGGTCGCCGCCGACGAGGGTCGAGCGGAACGTGGTGTCCTCACCGGCAGTCAGCGACTCGATCGCGTCGTCGATGCCCTCGAGCAGCTCGCCGGAGCCGACCTCGTACGAGACGCCCTCGGCGCGGTCGATCTCGGCGCCGTCGATCGTGGCGACCAGGTCGAGCTCGACGAAGTCGCCCTTCGCGGCCGGGCGGTCGACGGGGACGAGCGTGCCGAAGCGTGCGCGCATGTTCTCGAGCTCGGCGTCGAGCGCCGCGTCGTCCGCCTCGACGGCGTCAACGGTCAGCGTGATGCCCGCGTAGTCGGGGAGCTCGATGTCGGGGCGGACGTCCACCTCGATGTCGACGAGCAGATCGCCCGAGAAGTCCTTCTCGCTCGGCCACTCGATGATCTCGGCCGACGGACGGCCGACGACGCGGAGCTTGTGCTCGGTGGTCGCGTCGCGGAAGAAGCGGTCGAGGCCCTCGTTCACGGCGTGCTCGATGACGGCGCCGCGTCCGATGCGCTGATCGATGATCGGGGCGGGAACCTTGCCCTTGCGGAAGCCGGGGATCTGGACGTCCTGCGCGATGTGCTCGTAGGCGTGCGAGATGCTGGGCTTGAGGTCTTCGGGGGTGACCGTGATGCTGAGCTTGACCCGGGTCGGGGTCAGCTTCTCGACGGTGCTGTTCGCCATGCTGGTGTGTTCTCCTTGTGATTTCCGCGCTGAATCGCGGCTGCCAGGCTTTGTCGAGCCGTGTCGGGGCGACAGGAGTTGAACCTGCGACCTCCCGCTCCCAAAGCGGGCGCTCTACCAAACTGAGCTACGCCCCGGGGAATCCGCACGCAGATTCAGCCCCACCGAGTCTAACGGACGGGAGCACCCTCGACCGTCCGCTATGATCGAACAGTCGGTGCACGTCGCCGATCGGTCCCCGAGCAGTGCGACGGGTCCGGGGGTGTAGCTCAATGGTAGAGTCTCAGTCTTCCAAACTGATTGCGCGGGTTCGATTCCCGTCACCCCCTCGCTTCGAAGGCCTTCGCAGAGATGCGGAGGCCTTCTGCATTTTCTTCATGTCGATCGGTGTTTCTCTGGCAGAGTCGATGTACGCCGCATCCTTCTCCGGAGGTTCCACCGCATGACAGCCCCTCTCGGCACCCCTGTCTCCCCGTGGGGCGGTCACGAGCTCCCCGCGCACATCGTCGGGGCCTCGCCGACGCGGGCACCGCGGAAGCGTCGTCCTGGACTCTGGATCGGCCTGGCGGTCGGAGTCGTCGCGATCGGTGCGGTCGCGGCCCTGCAGACGACCGCGAACCTCGGCTACGACGACGCGGAGGCGAACTTCGAGTCCGCTCGCGACAGCGCTCAGGTCTCTGTCACGAACCTGCAGCAGTCCAGCGATGCGCTGACGGCCACCTCCGAGATCGCGAACCAGCTGCTCCAGAGCGACACCGGCGTCCTGACCGACCCCGCGGCGAAGGAGGCGCTCGGTGCGGCCGTCACCGAGGCGGGCGATCTCGCCTCCGCCGCGTCGGACCACGCCGCAGTCTCGCTCCCGGATGCCGACCCGAAGCCGACCTTCTTCTGGGAGCTCTTCGGCGAGACCGACGAGCTCGACCAGGACGCCGACGACCTCGATCAGCTCGTCGCCGAGCTCGATGCCGAGGTCCCCGGGCTCGCCGACGCCGGCACGTCGGTGGAAGAGGCCGGACTCGGATTCCTCGCATCAGCGGCGACCGCGGCGACCGCGTTCGAGGCCGCTCACGTCTCGGCGAAGAACCTCGACATCATCGCGCTGAGGGATGCGGCGTCCGACGTCTCCGGCGCGGCGACTCTCGACGACCTCACGGTGCCCTCGTTCGTGGCCCTGCAGGATGCCGCCGCGCAGGTCGTCGCCTCGGAGCAGACCGAGCTCGCCGAGAAGGCAGGTCCGCTGCTGGGTGCCCGTCTCGAGATCGAGGCCTTCGCACGGTCGCTCGCACCCGGCGTCCTGCTGGAGTTCGACTGGAACCCCATCGTCAACAACGCCGGCGAGAACGGCAGCATGGGCGGTCTCACCACGTGGTGGTGGGACGAGCCGGATCGTGCCGTGATCGAGCTGTCGAACTCGGTCGCCGAGCAGTGGCCGGCGGATCGGAGCAAGGCGCTCGTCGCGCACGAGGTAGGCCACGCCATCAGCGTCAAGTGCGAGGACATGTACGACTCGTCGACCCAGGACAGCATCGAGAAGTGGGCGACCGCCTGGGCCATCGGCATGGGGTTCACCGACGATGCGAACGGCGTCTGGGCCTACGGCTACCCGCCGCAGTCGTACATCGACGCTTCCTACGCCTGCCGCTGAGCGAGACGCTCCCGCGGTACGACTGAGGCCGCCGCGATCGGATCGCGGCGGCCTCAGTGCCGGTCAGAGGGAGGTCACTGCCCCCGACGCTCACGCAACTGCGCGAGGGCGTCCTCGAGGAGCTGGACGGCCTCCTCGTCGGTGCGACGCTCCTTCACGTAGGCGAGGTGCGTCTTGTAGGGCTCGGTCTTCGCGAGAGCAGGAGGGTTCGCCTTGTCTCGACCGGCCGGGAGTCCCGACTGCGGGTGGTCGATGATCTCGGGGATCTCCTCTTCGGGGAGACCTGCCGCGAAGTAGCGGACCGTCTCATTGCCGAGACCATCCCAGTACGACACGGCGATACGGTCGGCGTGGTAGCCGTGGTCCTGCTCGCCCATCGGTCCGGAACCCACGCGGGTGCCGCGGATCGCGTTGCCGCCGGTAGCCATCAGATCACCTCGAACTTCGTGATGAGTCCGAGCGCGACGATCGCCACGAACCACGCCAGAGCGAGGATCACGGTGAAGCGGTTGAGGTTGCGCTCGGCGAGGCCGGAGGATCCGACCGCCGTCGACATGCCGCCGCCGAACATGTCGGACAGGCCGCCGCCGCGCCCCTTGTGGAGCAGGATGAGGAGGGTCAGCAGGACGCTGGTGATACCCAGCACGACCTGCAGGACGAACTCGAGAATTTCCACGAGGAAGAGCCTTTCGCTGGGGCACGACTGCCCCCGTAACGGTCAAGTATACGGTGCGGCGGGACCGGAGCCCCGCCGCACTCGCTCATACTCCGACGTGCTTCTCGAAGCGGATGATGGCTGCGAACTCGTCGACCACGAGGCTCGCGCCTCCGACGAGGGCGCCGTCGACATCGGGCTCACGCATGAAGCTCGCGATGTTCGCCGCCTTCACGGATCCGCCGTAGAGGATGCGCGTGCGCGCCGCCGCGTCATCGCCGAGCACGCTCGCGATGACACCGCGCAGGGCCGCGCAGACGTCCTGCGCCTGCTGCGGCGTGGCTGCCTGACCGGAGCCGATGGCCCACACGGGCTCGTAGGCCACGACGATGTCGGCGTCCTTCGAGAGCCCCTGCAGGGCCTTCTCCAGCTGGCCGGCCGGAACCGCGCTCGCGCCGAACTTCTCGAGGTCCTCCGAGGTCTCGCCCACGCAGATGACCGGTACGAGGCCGTGCTTCAGCGCCGCCTTGGTCTTCGCCGCCACGACCTCGTCGGACTCGGCGTGGTACTCACGGCGCTCCGAGTGGCCGATGATGACGTACTTCGCGTCGAGCTTCGACAGGAACGCGCCCGACACCTCGCCGGTGTAGGCACCGGAGTCGTGCGCGGACAGGTCCTGGGCTCCGAGCGCGAACGGGATCTTGTCCGCGTCGATGAGCGTCTGCACGCTGCGGATGTCGGTGAAGGGCGGGAACACCGCGACCTCGACCGAGCCGTCCTCGTGCTTCGCGTCCTTCAGCGTCCAGTGCAGCTTCTGCACGAACGCGACCGCCTGCAGGTGGTCGAGGTTCATCTTCCAGTTGCCCGCGATCAGCGGGGTACGGCTGTTCACTGCCATCCGAGCACCTCCAGGCCGGGTAGTTTCTTGCCCTCGAGGAACTCGAGGCTGGCGCCGCCGCCCGTTGAGATGTGACCGAAACGGTCGTCGGCGAAGCCGAGCTGACGCACGGCGGCAGCCGAGTCGCCACCGCCGACGACGCTGAGGCCGTCGACCTCGGTGAGCGCCTGCGCGACGGCCTTGGTGCCCGCGGCGAACGCCGGGAACTCGAACACGCCCATCGGGCCGTTCCAGAACACGGTCTTCGAGCTGCGGATGACCTCGGCGAAGCGCGCCGCCGTCTCCGGTCCGATGTCGAGGCCGATGCCCGAGGCACCGAACGCGGTGTCCTCGATCGCGTCGGCCGCGGCGACCTCGTGGTCGGCGTCGGCCGAGAACGCGGACGCCACGACGACGTCCGTCGGGAGGACGAGCTCGACGCCCCGCTTCTCCGCCTCGGCGATGTAGCCGCGGACGGTCTCGAGCTGGTCCTCTTCCAGGAGGCTGGATGCCACGGCGTGGCCCTGCGCCTTCAGGAAGGTGAACAGCATCCCGCCGCCGACGAGGATGCGGTCGACGCGCGGGAGGAGGTGCGAGATCACACCGAGCTTGTCGCTGACCTTCGAGCCACCAAGCACGACCGCGTACGGGCGCTCGGGGTTCTCGGTGAGGCGGTCGAGCACGTCGAGCTCGGCGGCGATGAGCAGACCGGCCGCGGAGGGGATCCGCTCGGCGAGGTCGTAGACGCTCGCCTGCTTGCGGTGCACGACGCCGAAGCCGTCCGAGACGAGCACGTCACCGAGTTCGGCGAGCTGCGCGGCGAACGCGCCTCGTTCCTCGTCGTCCTTCGAGGTCTCCCCCGGGTTGAACCGCAGGTTCTCGATGACGACGACGCCGCCGTCCTCCAGCGAGGAGACGGCCTCGTGTGCCGACTCCCCCACCGTGTCACGGGCGAACGCGACCGGCTTGCCGAGCAGCTCGGACAGTCGCTGCGCAACCGGCTCGAGGCTGTACTGCGGGTCGGGTGCGCCATCGGGACGACCGAGGTGCGAGCACACGACGACGCGGGCGCCCGCGTTGATGAGGGCGTTGAGGGTCGGCAGCGAGGCGCGTACACGGCCATCGTCCGTTATGACCCCGTCCCGCAGGGGGACGTTGAGATCACAACGGACGATGACGCGCTTGCCCTCGAGCGAACCCAGTGAATCCAGGGTGCGCAGAGTCATGGGAGGTGTCTCAGAGACGCTCGGCCACGTACTCGGTGAGGTCGACGAGACGGTTGGAGTAGCCCCACTCGTTGTCGTACCAGCTGGAGACCTTCACGAGGTTGCCGCTGACGTTGGTCAGCGTCGAGTCGAAGATCGACGAGTGCGGGTTGTGCACGATGTCGCTCGAGACGATCTGGTCGGCGTTGTACTGCAGGTAGCCGGCCAGGCGGCCGTCGGCCGCAGCCTGCTTGTAGGCCTCGTTGACCTCTTCGACCGTGAGGTTCTCGCGGTCCGTGATGAGGGTGAGGTCGACGATCGATCCGGTGGGGACCGGCACGCGGTACGACGAGCCGCTGAGCTTGCCGTTGAGCTCCGGAAGGACCTCGCCGATCGCCTTGGCCGCACCGGTCGACGCCGGGGTGATGTTGATGGCGGCGGCGCGGGCGCGACGGAGGTCGCTGTGCGGACCGTCCTGCAGGTTCTGGTCGGCCGTGTAGGCGTGGGCCGTCATCATGAAGCCGCGGTCGATGCCGAACTCGTCGTTGAACACCTTCGCGAGCGGGGCGAGGCAGTTCGTGGTGCACGACGCGTTCGAGATGATGTGGTGCGCGGCGGGGTCGTAGGTGTCCTCGTTCACGCCCATGACGAACGTCGCGTCGACGCCCGACCCGGGAGCGGAGATGAGCACCTTCTTGGCGCCGGCGTCGATGTGCTTCTTGGCGGCCTCGGCCTTGGTGAAGAAGCCGGTCGACTCGATGACGATGTCGACGCCCAGCTCGCCCCACGGGAGGTTGGCGGGGTCGCGCTCGGCGAACGCCTTGATGGCCTTGCCGTTGACGGTGATGCTGTCGTCGTCGTAGCTGATCTCGGCGTCGAGGACGCCGCCGACCGAGTCGTACTTCAGCAGGTGCGCCAGGGTCTTGTTGTCGGTGAGGTCGTTGACCGCGACGATCTCGAGGTCAGCGCCCTGCGCGAGAGCCGCGCGGAAGTAGTTGCGTCCGATGCGGCCGAAGCCGTTGATACCGATCTTGACAGACACTCAGGTCTCCCTGTTTCTCGTGCGCTGTGCGCAGCAATCGTGCATGCGCGATGCGCGGGGGTTTTTGGCTGAGATGGCGTCCCGACGAGACCAGGCCCGTCGGGACGCGACCCGATTACGACAGTACCAGCAGGCCGTTCGTCTTCTCGCGGGCGACCTCGAGGCGCTGGGCGACGTTCTCCCAGTTGGCGATGTTCCACGCGGCCTTGACGTAGTCCGCCTTCACGTTGAGGTAGTCGAGGTAGAAGGCGTGCTCCCACATGTCGAGCTGGAACAGCGGGATCGTGCCCTGCGCGGTGTTCGCCTGCTGGTCGAACAGCTGCTGGATGATGAGACGCTGGCCGATGGAGTCCCAGCTCAGCACGGCCCAGCCGGAGCCCTGGATGCCGGTGGCAGCAGCGGTGAAGTGGGCCTGGAACTTCTCGAACGAGCCGAAGTACTCGTCGATGGCGGCCTTCAGCTCACCCTCGGGCTGGCCGCCGCCGTTCGGCGACAGGTTCGTCCAGAAGATGGAGTGGTTGACGTGACCACCGAGGTTGAACGCGAGGTCCTTCTCGAGCTTGTTCACGTTTGCGAGGTTGCCGCTCTCACGCGCCTCGGCGAGCTGCTCGAGCGCGGTGTTCGCGCCGGCGACGTAGGTGGCGTGGTGCTTGTCGTGGTGCAGCTCCATGATCTTGCCGCTGATGTGCGGCTCGAGGGCTGCGAAGTCGTAGGGAAGGTCGGGGAGCGTGTAGGTCGCCATGTCGCTTTCATCCAATCCGCGCCGCGCCGCGGCGCTTGCCGATCCTCCGCGCTGCCGAATGCGGTGCGGAGCAGACGTAACTCATCCTAGTGAGGACAACACATCGTCACCCCTGATCCTTCCGCCGTATGACGAAGAGAGGCGACCCCTTGACAGGGATCGCCTCTCTTCTCTTCCGCTCGGGTCAGACGTCGAGTCCGGCGGGCACCGCGGCCTCGGTCCCGGGGATTCCCTCCTGCTGGGCGCGCTTGTCCGCCATCGCGAGGAGGCGACGGATGCGGCCGGCGACGGCGTCCTTCGTCATGGGCGGGTCGGCATGGTGACCGAGCTCGTCGAGGCTCGCGTCGCGGTGCGCGAGGCGCAGCTCGCCGGCCACCCGCAGGTGGTCGGGCACCTCGTCGGCGAGGATCTCGAGAGCTCGCTCGACACGGGCGCACGCCGCGACGGCGGCCTGCGCGGAGCGGCGCAGGTTCGCGTCGTCGAAGTTCACGAGACGGTTGACGCCGGCGCGGACCTCGCGACGCTGACGCATCTCCTCCCACGCGACGGCGGTCTTCTGCGCGCCCATCTCGGCCAGGATCGTGCGGATGGCCTCGCCCTCACGGACGACGACGCGGGGCATGCCGCGGACCTCGCGCGCCTTGGCGGCGACGCCGAGGCGGTGCGCAGCGCCGACGAGGGCCATCGCTGCCTCGGACGACGGGCAGGCGATCTCGAGCATGGCCGAGCGGCCGGGCTCGCTGAGGGTTCCCGCGGCGAGGAAGGCGCCGCGCCACAGACCGGCGACCTCGGCACGCGACCCGGTGGTAAGGCGGTTGGGCAGTCCACGGACCGGACGCCGGCGCTGGTCGAGCAGCCCGGTCTGACGAGCGAGGGTCTCCCCCGCGGCGATCACACGCACAGCCCAGCGGGCACCGTCGTTCGCGGTGCTCGACTGGACCTGGGCGATCTCGGGACGGACCCCGTAGATCTCCGCGAGGTCGCGCGCGACGCGCTGCGCCAGCACCTCGGCATCCACCTCCGCCTCGACGGCGACCCGTCCGGCGATCGAATGCAGCCCGCCCGCGAACCGCAGGATCGATGTGACCTCCGCGACACGCACCGTCGGGGGTGCATTGCGGATGCTGACCAGCTCAGCCTTGACGTCGGTGGTTAGTGCCACGACACTCCTCTACGCTCACGCGCCGGATCGCGACGCAAACCTCCAGCCTACTCCGGCGGAGGCCTCTGCTATTCCCTGCCGAGGTCGCGATGACGCACGTTGACGGCCACGCCCGGCACCGCGGCGAGCCGGCGGGCCAGCTCCTCGACCATCGCGACCGAGCGGTGCTTGCCGCCCGTGCAGCCGATCGCCACGGTCGAGTGGCTCTTGTTCTCGCGCTGGTAGCCCTCGAGCACCGGGGTCAGCGCGGCCGTGTACGCGTCGAGGAACTCGGCGGCTCCCTCGCGCGACAGCACGAAGTCCCTGACCTCCTCGTCCTTCCCCGTCAGTCCGCGCAGCTCCTCGTTCCAGAACGGGTTCGGGAGGAAGCGCATGTCGGCGACGAGGTCGACGTCGGTCGGGAGACCGTACTTGAAGCCGAAGCTCATGAGCGTCACGCGGTGTCGCGGCGCTCCCTCCTCGGCGAACAGCTCGGACACCTGCGTGGCGAGCTGGTGGATGTTGAGCGCCGACGTGTCGATCACGATGTCGGCGGCTTCGCGGATCGGGGCGAGGCGCGACCGTTCGACGCGGATGCCGTCGAGCAGCGTCCCGTCCTCCTGGAGCGGGTGCGGACGCCGCACCGACTCGAATCGCCGCACGAGAACGTCGTCGGAGGCGTCGAGGAACAGGACGCGCACGGAGCCGCGCGAACGCAGCGCCCTGGCGACGCCGGGGAAGTCGTCGAAGAGGTTGCGACCACGCACGTCGACCACGGCCGCGACCTTCGGAAGCGCGTTGCCGCCCATGTCGGTGAGGTCGAGCAGCGGCCGCAGGATCTGCGGCGGCAGGTTGTCGACCACGTACCAGCCCAGGTCCTCCAGAGCGTTGGCGACGGTCGTCCGACCGGCGCCAGACATGCCCGTGACGATGAGGAACTCGCCCTTGTCCCCGTCAGTCATCTCTACCCCTTCTCCCCACCGCTTCCAGCCTAGCGAGAACGGGACTACCGGGTGGCGAGATGCGTGTGGATGTTCTGGGCCAGGACGGGACCGATGCCCTGCACCTGCTCGATCTCGCCCGGCGCCGCGGCGCGGAGCGCGGTGACCGAACCGAAATGCTTGAGCAGGACCTTGATGCGCGAGGCCCCGAGCCCCGGCACCTCGGCGAGGACGGTCGTGATGTCGTTCTTGCGACGCTTGCGCTGATGCGTGATCGCGAAGCGGTGCGCCTCGTCGCGCAGCCTTTGCAGCAGGTACAGGGCCTCGCTGGTGCGAGGGAGGATCACGGGGAAGTCGTCGCCGGGCAGCCAGATCTCCTCGAGCCGCTTGGCGATGCCGCAGACGGCGATCTCGGTGTGACCCGAGTCGCGCAGGGCGCGCGCCGCGGCCTCGACCTGCGGCTGGCCGCCGTCGACGAGCAGGAGCTGCGGCGGGTAGGCGAATCGCGGCCGTCGCTTGACCGTGGCCTCGCCGACGTCCTCCCCCACGATCTCGTCGGTCGTCGGATCGATGACCTCGGTCTCGTCGGGCTTGTCGAGGTAGGCGAGGCGGCGGGTGAGCACCTGGTACATGGAGTCGGTGTCGTCGGTCGTCTCCGCGATATTGAACGACCGGTACTGGTCTTTCCGCGGCAGACCGTCTTCGAACACCACCATCGAGGCGACGACGTTGGTGCCGCCGAGGTGCGAGATGTCGAAGCACTCGATGCGCAGCGGTGCCTCGGACATCCCGAGGGCCTCTTGCAGATCGGTCAGCGCCTGGGTGCGGGCGACGTAGTCGCTCGTACGACGGGTCTTGTGCCTGATGAGTGCCTGCTGCGCATTGATCGTCGCGGTGCGCATAAGGTCGGCTCGCTGTCCGCGCTGGGCGACGGCGATCTCGACCTTCCTCCCCCGTCGCTCGCGGAGCCACTCCTCGAGTTCGGCGGCGTCGTCGGGCAGTGTCGGCACGAGGATGCGTCGCGGCACGTCCTGCGCATCGCCGTAGGCGCGCTGCAGCACCTGGTCGACGAGGTCGGCCGAGGAGATGTCGATCTCCTTCTCGATCGTCAGCGCCCGCACACCGCGCACGCGCCCGCCGCGGATGACGAAATGCTGCACCGCTGCGGCGAGCTCGTCTTCCGCGATGCCGAACAGATCGGCGTCTTCGTCGGCGGCGAGCACGAGCGCGCTCTTGCCCAGGACCGCTTCGATGGCCGACAGCTTGTCGCGGAACTTCGCGGCTGCCTCGTAGTCCATCGCGGCCGACGCCGCCAGCATCCGCTTGCGCAGATCACGGGTGAACCGCTCGTCACCACCGGCCATGAAGGCGACGAAATCGTCGACCATCGCCCGGTGCTCCTCGATCGTGACCGTCATCGAGCAGGGTCCGCCGCACTTGCCGATCTGCCCGGGGAAGCACGGCCGCCCCGTCTGCATGGCGCGCTTGTAGCTCGCGTCACTGCAGGTCCTGATCGGGAACGCCTTGATCATCAGGTCGATGGTCTCGTGCACCGCCCAGACCTTCGGGTACGGGCCGAAGTACCGTGCGCCGGGGATCTTGCGGTTTCGCGTCACGATCACCCGCGGAGCCTCGTCGCCGAGCGTCACCGCCATGAACGGGTAGGACTTGTCGTCGCGGTAGCGCACATTGAAGGGTGGATCGAACTCCTTGATCCACATGTACTCGAGCTGCAGCGAGTCGACATCGGTCGGGACCACGGTCCACTCGACGGAGGCTGCCGTCGTGACCATCCGTCGAGTGCGCTCGTGCAGAGTGCGCAGCGGAGCGAAGTAGTTCGACAGCCGCTGGCGCAGGTTCTTCGCCTTGCCCACGTACAGCACACGCCCATCGGCGTCGCGGAAGCGGTACACGCCGGGATCGGTGGGGATCTCACCGGTCCTCGGCTTGTACGGGAGGACGTCGGCCATCAGCTGGCCTTCCGCGCAGAGCGCCCCTCATCCAGGATCTCGGCGAGGAACTGTCCGGTGTGGCTCTCCGCGACCCGGGCGATCTGCTCGGGGGTGCCGGTCGCGAGGATCTCTCCACCGCCTGAACCGCCTTCCGGCCCGAGATCGATCACCCAGTCGGCCGACTTGATCACATCGAGATTGTGCTCGATCACGATCACGGTGTTGCCCTTGTCGACGAGTCCGTTCAGCACCTCCAGGAGCTTCCGGACGTCTTCGAAGTGCAGACCGGTGGTCGGCTCGTCGAGCACGTAGATGCTGCGGCCGTTGCTGCGGCGCTGGAGCTCCGTGGCGAGCTTCACGCGCTGCGCCTCGCCGCCGGAGAGCGTCGTGGCCGACTGACCGAGCCGGACGTATCCGAGACCGACGTCGACGAGCGTCTTCATGTAGCGGTGGATCGCCTGGATCGGCTCGAAGAACTCGGCCGCCTCCGCGATCGGCATCTCGAGGACCTCGGCGATGTTCTTGCCCTTGTAGTGCACCGCCAGGGTGTCGCGGTTGTACCGCTTGCCGTGGCACACCTCGCAGTCGACGTACACGTCGGGCAGGAAGTTCATCTCGATCTTGATGGTGCCGTCGCCGGAGCACGCCTCGCAGCGCCCGCCCTTGACGTTGAAGCTGAAACGGCCGGGCTGGTATCCCCGCACCTTCGCCTCGGGCGTCTCGCTGAACAGCGACCGGATCCGGTCGAACACGCCGGTGTAGGTGGCGGGGTTCGATCGCGGGGTGCGACCGATCGGCGCCTGGTCGACGTGCACGACCTTGTCGAGGTTGTCGAGTCCGGAGACCCGCGTGTGCTTGCCCGGAACCGTCCTCGCGCCGTTGAGCCGCGAGGCGAGCACCTGGTAGAGGATGTCGTTCACGAGAGACGACTTGCCAGAGCCGCTCACGCCGGTGACGGCGGTGAGCACTCCGAGCGGGAAGTCCACGCTCACGTTCTTGAGGTTGTTCTCCCGCGCCCCGACGACGCTCACCTTGCGCTTCTTGTCGATCTTGCGGCGCTTCGTCGGCGTCGGGATCTCGCGGGCACCCGACAGGTACTCGCCGGTCATCGAGTCCGACTCGTTCAGCAGCGCCGAATACGGACCCGAGTGCACGACCGCGCCGCCGTTCACACCGGCAGCTGGGCCGATGTCGACGACCCAGTCGGCGGCCTCGATCGTCTCTTCGTCGTGCTCGACGACGATGAGGGTGTTCCCGAGGTCGCGGAGCTTGAGGAGTGTGTTGATGAGCCGGCGGTTGTCGCGCTGGTGCAGACCGATCGACGGCTCATCGAGCACGTACAGCACTCCGGTGAGGCCGGAACCGATCTGCGTGGCGAGCCGGATGCGCTGCGCCTCACCGCCCGAGAGCGACCCTGCCGAACGGCTGAGGTTCAGGTACGACAGGCCCACCTGCAGCAGGAAGTCGAGACGCAGACGGATCTCACGGAGCACCTGCGCAGCGATCTTCGCCTCGCGGTCGGTGAGGGTGAGGGTCTCCATGAAGGCGCGGGCGTCGGCGAGGCTCAGGTGCGAGACCTCGGCGATCGAGTGCCCGTGCACCTGCACCGCGAGCACCTCGGGCTTGAGACGGTCGCCGTTGCAGACAGGACACGGGACCTCGCGGAGGTACTCCCCCCAGCGGGCTCGCTGCGTGTCGGACTCGGCCTGGGCGTACTGCCGCTCGATGTACGGCACGACGCCCTCGAACCCCGAGGCGTAGCGCATCTCACGGCCGTAGCGGTTCTTCCACTTGACGGTCACCTTGTAGTTGTCGCCGCGGAGGATCGCATCCTGCACGTCGACCCTGAGATCCTGCCACGGGGTGTCGAGCGAGAAGTTGAGGTCGGCGGCAAGCCCCTCGAGCAGGCGTTCGTAGTACTGGAACAGTCCCTTGCCCTGGGTGGTCCAGGGGATGATCGCGCCCTCGCGGATCGAGAGCTCCTCGTCACCGAGCATGAGGTCGACGTCCACCGACATGCGCGTGCCGAGACCCGAGCAGGCCGGGCAGGCGCCGAACGGGGCGTTGAACGAGAACGTGCGGGGCTCGATCTCGGTGAGGCTGAGCGGGTGCCCGTTGGGGCATGCGAGCTTCTCGGAGAACGACTGCCACGCGGCGTCGCCCTCCTCGTCGACGTAGTTGACCTGCACGACGCCGCCGGCGAGACCGAGGGCGGTCTCGACCGAGTCGGTCACGCGGCCCAGGATGTCGTCGGAGGCCACGAGGCGGTCGACCACCACCGCGATGTCGTGCTTGTAGCTCTTCTTCAGCGTCGGCGGCTCCGCCAGCTGGATGAGGTCGCCGTCGACGATCGCTCGTGAATACCCCTTGGCGCCGAGCTCGCGGAACAGGTCGACGAACTCGCCCTTCTTCTGCGAGACGATCGGCGCGACGATCTGGTAGCGCGTGCGCTCGGGAAGCGTCATGAGCTGATCGGCGATCTGCTGCACGGTCTGGCGCTGGATCCGCTCGCCGCACTCGGGGCAGTGCGGGATGCCGATGCGCGCCCACAGCAGTCGCATGTAGTCGTAGATCTCGGTGATCGTGCCGACGGTCGATCGCGGGTTGCGGTTCGTCGACTTCTGGTCGATCGAGACGGCCGGGCTGAGCCCCTCGATGAAATCGACGTCCGGACGGTCGACCTGACCGAGAAACTGGCGCGCGTACGCGCTCAGCGATTCGACGTAGCGACGCTGCCCTTCGGCGAAGATCGTGTCGAACGCGAGACTCGACTTGCCCGACCCGGACAGGCCGGTGAACACGACGAGCGAATCACGCGGGATGTCGATGTCGACGTTCTTCAGATTGTGGACGCGGGCACCGCGAACACTGAGTTTTCCTGGGGATGCGACGGGGACGATTGGCACTGGTCAAGTCTACGAGGGGCCACGGACATTGGCTCCGCCGAGGGGCTCTGCGGGGCTGGGAAGCGACCGAGACTCGGCGTCCGCCCGCCTCAGAGCCGTCAGCGCCACCGCCAGTCCCACGATGAGCGAGCCGGCAGCCGCGGGGGCGAGCCAGCTCGCGGTCGCCCACCCCGATGCGCCGACGAGCAGCGGCACTCCGAACGCGACGGGCTGGGCGATCAGCTGCACGACCGCGAACCGCAGGGCGCTCGGGCCGAGCACGAGCAGCGAGACCCGCGAGCGGGCCGGGATCACCAGCGTGAGCGACGCGACGACGTGGATCGCGTGCACGAGCAGCACCGCGAGGGCCGTCCGCGTGGCCGACGGCTCTGTGACGAGCAGCCCGAGCGGGAGGCAGGCCGCGGCCGCCCAGGCCGCGAGCGACGCCGGCACAAAGACCGCCGCGACTGCGACGGCGATCGCGATCCCCTGCCAGAGCGCGTACGGCATAAGCAGAAGCACCCCCACGGCGACGAGGGCGACGACAAGGAGCCGGAGCACGATGCCGGGCACCGCCGCCGGAACGCGGAGCGTCTGCGAGCGCGCGGTCATCGTCGCCCCGCCCTCTCCCGTCGTTGCCTCATCGCCGCGAGACGCATTCCCACCTCGCGGTCGGACGACGACCAGGGCACGACCTCGATGCCCGCGTGCTGCAGGTCGGCCAGCACCTCTGTGCGCTCGGCGAGCAGGGTCCGCATCGCCACGCGATGCTCGACGGTGAGACGCGCCGCGTCGAGCTCGGGAAGCACGTCCACCGCCACCACTGCATGCCCGGCGGCGCGCCAGCGTGTCGCCTGCACAGCGGCGATCCCGTCGGAGAACGTGGAGAGCACGAAGACGATCGACCCGTTCGGCACGACCGGCGTCCGTCGCAGGTGGGCGTCCTCTCCGCCGACCCCGGTCGCCGCCACGACACCGCGCAGGCGTGCGAGGTGACGCGAGCCCCCGCCCGAGCGCAGGCTGCGGCCGCCGGGGGCGAGCGCGTGGAACGCGACCCGATCACCCGATCCGATCGCCGCCGCGGCGATCGAGAGCGCCGCCTCGCGCCCGAGGTCGAGCGAGGTCACGCCGGAGCGATCAGGGTCGGATCGCCCCCAGCTCGCCACCACCGTGCCGAGGTCGTCTGCCGTGTCGAGGGCGATCACGACCGAGGCGTCGCTGAGCGAGTCGTACCGGCGGACCAGCAGATCGCCCGGCCTGCGCGCCGCACGGGCCGTGGCGCGCCAGTCGATGCGCCGCAGCTGATCCCCCGGCGCGAACGGGTGGATGTCGCGGAAGTCGCCGCCGTCGCCCGGACGCGACCCCTCATGCGTGCCGTGGACGCCTCGCAGACGCGGACCGGTCGGCACGACACCCGGCTCACGGATCTCCGGCGGCGTCCGCCAGTCGAGCGCGACCCGCTCGCTCACGTCCGACAGCCACGCGCCGTCCATCGTCACTGCGCGAGCCGTGACGGCGAGGAGCTCGACCGGGCCGGAATGCCGCAGCACGGCGGTCGACCGGGCGACCGCACTCCCCCGACGGACCTCGGCGAGCGCGGAACGACGTCCGTCCTGATCGATCGCGAGCTGCATCCAGTCGGCCCGCGTGTCCACGTCGATCGAGCCCTGCGCAGCCGCCATCGCCCCGCGCTTCCGCGATGCCGCGCGCAGGGCGATGAGGGCCATGCCGTCGGTCGGTCGGCGAAGCAGCATCCAGGTCGCCCCGAGGGCGAGAGGGAGGCCGGTCGCGATCACATCGGGGCGCGAGAGCGCGAGACCGACCGCCGCCAGCAGGACGGCCCCCGCCACGGCGATCGCGAGCACGGGACCTCGTCGCCACCGCAGCGGCATCCGCAGGCCAGCGCGGGCGTCGTCGCTCATCGGGGGGCTACCGTCGGCGGCACCGGCGTCTGGGCGACGGCCGTCTCGACGACCGCCGCAGGGTCGGCGCCCTGTGCCCATGCCTGCGGCGTCAGGGTGAGCCGGTGCGCGAGCACGGGCACCGCGATGCGCTTGATGTCGTCCGGTCGGACGTAGCCGCGCCCGTCGAGGGCGGCGAGCGCACGGCCGAGCAGGACGAGCGCCTGCGATCCGCGCGGCGAGGCGCCGACCGCGACGTTGGCCGCTCGCCTTGTCGCGCGCGTCAGCTCGACGCAGTACGCGACGACATCGGGGTCGACGTGAATGCGCTCGACGGCAGCCTGGATGCCGCGCAGACGCGCCGCGTCGATCACCGGAGCGACGGGGGCGTCGGCGGTCTGTCGACGCATCCGCTCGAGCACGATCCGCGACTCGTCCTCGGCCGCGGGGTACCCGACCGAGAGCCTCACCATGAATCGGTCGAGCTGCGCCTCGGGCAGCGCGTAAGTGCCCTCGTACTCGATGGGGTTCGAGGTCGCGATGACGTGGAACGGCGAAGGCAGCGCGAAGCGGTTCCCCTCCACGGTCACCTGCGCCTCGGCCATCGCCTCGAGCATGGCCGACTGCGTCTTCGGCGTCGTCCGGTTGATCTCGTCGGCGAGCAGCAGGCCCGTGAACAGCGGGCCAGGGCGGAACTCGAATTCACCCGTCGCAGGCACGTACACGTACGACCCCGTGACGTCCCCGGGGAGCATGTCGGGCGTGCACTGCAGCCGCCGGAACTCGAGCCCGAGCGCCGAGGCAAGGCTGCGCGCCGCCAGCGTCTTGCCGAGGCCGGGGACGTCTTCGAACAGCACGTGCCCGCCGGCGAGAATCGTGGCCAGTGCGATGGTCAGCGGTTCGTCCATCCCCACGACGGCGGTGCGGACGCCGTCGAGGATGCGCTGCCCGGCCTCGGCGATGGTGGCGGTCTCGTCTGTCATCGGTTCGTCTCCTGAGGTCGAGGGGGAAGGTGATCCAGCGCGTCGAGCACGCGTTCGATGTCGGTGCGCCGCACTTCACGACGCAGGAGGAGAGTGCGCACGTCCTCGCCGACCAGCAGGTCGATGCGCTCGTGATGGTCGGGGTCGTCGGGGTCGAGGCCCCACCGGGCGAGGCGTCGGCGGAGGACTCGGTCGATCCGTCTCACGACTGCATGGCCGGCGATCCCCGTCCGGGAGTTGATCGACCAGGCGAGGCGCGCGACCTCCGAGCCGCGCACGGGCTGCGACGGCGGCGGGGGCGGCCATGAGGCGCTCTCGTCCGTGAACGCCTGCCGCGTCACCGCGATCAGGACCACGACGATCAGCGCCCAGGAGAGCGCGAAGTCGAAGGGCACACCGAACATCGACAGCAGTAGCGGCACCGACACCACGAGCAGGGCTGCGAGCCCGATGACGACAGCCCGCTTCTTCACCGCCACCCCTCCTCGATCGCCCGCAGGCAGCGGATCGCGGTACGCCGGTCCGCTTCATCCGCCACGCGACCCCCGAAGCGGACGTCCTCGAAGAGGCGCAGCAGCGTCGCGACCTCGTCCGACGTCGATGGACGATGCGCGAGGATCCGCACCGTGAACTCGGCGGCCGTCTCGCTGCGTGCTCGCACGACTCCCGCGTCGGCCGCGGTCTCTTCGAGCCCCTGCCAGGCCGCGATGATGCTGTCGCCCGGCTCGGCTCCGTCACCGATCGCCCGCAGCGCCTGCGCGACACCGCGGCGCACGACCTCTGCCTCGGGCTCCGACGACGGCGCCTCGGTCTCCGCACCACCCACGGAGACCTCAGCGGCGACGCGGCGTGCGAGGGGCCGGTCACGCCACAGTCCGCGCAGCGTACGGACCAGAAGACGGATGCCGAAGAACAGCATGAGCAGGATCGCGGCCCCGATGATCACCGCCACCACGATCGCGATGGCCGTGAGAACCGGCGAGTCCTCCTGCGGCGGGATCTCAGGCAGCGGTCCCTGCGTCACCTCGGGCTGCGGCTCGGGTGTGACGGTGACGGCGGCGCCCGAATCCTGCGCAGGCGCGAAGACCGGATACCCCTGCAGCGCGGAAGCGAACATCAGCAGCGCGAAGAAGCCGGCGATCGAGACGAGTCCGAGCAGGACACGGCCGAGCGGACGGCGCTGTCGCGTGGCCTCAGCCTCTTCTCGGACGGCGCGCGACATGCCTCCACCCTAGAGTGGGGGCACCGGTGGGGCGGGATGCCGAGAGGAATGTCCGGTGCGGGTCAGACGTCGACCCGGCGCCCGGCGAACGGCGTGAGGCCGTCGCGCAGATCGGCGATCCCCGCGGCATCCATCCCGACCGCCTCCATCACCTGGCGCGGCACATCGAGGGCGCGCTCGCGGAGCCCCCTCCCCGCGTCCGTCAGCGTGATGTCGAGGCGACGCTCGTCCTCCGCACTCCGGAGGCGCGCGATGAGACCGTCCGTCTCGAGACGCTTCACGAGCGGCGATGCGCTCGCGGGCTCGAGTGCGAGGTCCGACGCGAGGTCGTTCAGCGACCGCGGAGCGCGCTCCCACAGTGCGAGCATCACGAGGTACTGCGGGTGAGTGAGACCAAGCGGTTCGAGGATCGGTCGATAGATCGCGACGACGTTGCGCGCCGCGGTGACGAGGGCGAAGCACAGTTGGTTCTCGAGTCGCAGGAGGTCGTCGGAGGTCGCCATGCCGCCACTATACAAGACCACTAATCGTTAGTACACTAATGAACATGACGAACCCCGAGCGTGCTCCCCTCCGCGACCGCATCCGCGCCGCCGGCGGTCTCTACTCGTGGGTCAACTCGAACCTGATCCGCTTCGCCGGGCCGGCCTCGGTCGGCCCGTACGAGAAGACTCCGCCGCCGAGCGCGGCCGAGCGCGCCGAACGTGCCTGCCCGCTGTGCGGTGCCCCGATGAGCACTCACGTCATCGATCGATCGGGACCGAAGACCCTCGTGCACTGCCCCTGAACAGCGGCGAGGTCGATCCGCCCCTGAGCGGCCCGGTTCCACAGGGCGCCAGGCGCTACCGGTCGTCAGGACCGGTCGACCGTCACTCCTGTCGGTCGGCGTCCTCCCGCGCGATGTCCAGCCAGAACGCGAGCGCCTCGTCGTCGGCGGTCGCCTCGGGTGCGACGTCGAGCCAGCCGGTTCCCATCGTGCGGGGACCCATCACCGCGGTCGTCACACCCGGTCGCGCGACCAGCGCCGCGCCGGTCTCTTCGTGCACTCGGACCAGAAGCACTCCCGCCGAGCGCGCACCGACGAGGATGTGGCCGTCGACGAGGAAAGCCCGGGTGCCGAACATCCGCTTCTCCTCGACGTCTCCGCCCAGCGTCAGCAGCGCCCGCACCCGGTCCGCGAGCTCTTCTCCGGCAGCATCCATCGTCAGAGGCCTTCCGCTCAGGCGTGCCCGGCACGCTCCATGGCCCGCAGTTCCTTCTTCAGGTCCTGCACCTCGTCGCGCAGACGACCCGCGAGCTCGAACTTGAGCTCGGCGGCGGCGGCGAGCATCTGGTTCGACAGATCCTCGATCGTCGCCTCGAGCTGCTGAGCCCCCTCCGCCGCGATCCCCGTACGACGCAGGTTGGGCGTCGGGGACTTGCCCTTGCCCGACGCCTTGCCGCGCCCGGCCAGCATGTCGGCCGTGTCTGCGCCCTCTCGAGCCAGGACCTCGGTGATGTCGGCGATGCGCTTGCGCAGCGGCTGCGGATCGATGCCGTGTTCCTTGTTGTAGGCGATCTGCTTGTCGCGACGTCGATCGGTTTCCTCGATGGCCTTGGCCATCGAGTCCGTCATGTTGTCGGCGTACATGTGGACCTCGCCAGACACGTTTCGCGCGGCACGACCGATCGTCTGGATGAGCGACGTGCCCGAGCGGAGGAAGCCCTCCTTGTCGGCGTCGAGGATCGCCACCAGCGACACCTCCGGCAGGTCGAGTCCCTCTCGGAGGAGGTTGATGCCGACCAGCACGTCGTAGACGCCGGCCCGCAGCTCGCTGAGGAGTTCCACGCGGCGCAGGGTGTCGACATCGGAGTGCAGGTAGCGAACCCGCACCCCGTGCTCACCGAGGAAGTCGGTGAGTTCCTCCGCCATCTTCTTCGTCAGTGTCGTGACGAGGACGCGCTCGTCACGTTCGACACGGACCCGGATCTCTTCGAGCAGGTCGTCGATCTGTCCCTTCGACGGCTTGACGACGATATGCGGATCGACGAGGCCGGTCGGGCGGATGATCTGCTCCACCACCCCGTCGGCGATACCCATCTCGTACTTGCCCGGCGTGGCGGACAGGTACACGGTCTGTCCGACGCGGTTCTTGAACTCATCCCAGCGCAGCGGCCGGTTGTCCATCGCGCTGGGCAGCCGGAACCCGTGGTCGACGAGCGTGCGCTTGCGGGACGCGTCGCCCTCGTACATCGCGCCGATCTGCGGAACCGTGACGTGCGACTCGTCGATCACCAGCAGGAAGTCGTCGGGGAAGAAGTCCAGCAGCGTGTGCGGGGGCTCGCCCGGCATCCGACCGTCCATGTGCCGCGAGTAGTTCTCGATGCCGGAGCAGAAGCCGAGCTGCTGCAGCATCTCGAGGTCGAATGTGGTGCGCATGCGCAGGCGCTGCGCTTCGAGGAGCTTGCCCTGGCGCTCGAACTCGGCCAGACGCTCTTCGAGCTCGTGCTCGATCGTGCCGATGGAGCGCTGGATCACGTCGGTGCCTGCGACGTAGTGGGACGCAGGGAAGATCGGTACGGAGTCGAGCTTCTCGATCACCTCTCCGGTCAGCGGGTGCAGCGAGTAGAGGGCTTCGATCTCGTCGCCGAAGAGCTCGATGCGGATCGCATGCTCCTCGTACACCGGGATGATCTCGATCGTGTCGCCGCGCACGCGGAAGTTGCCCCGCGAGAAGTCGACGTCGTTGCGGTTGTACTGCATTGCGATGAACTGCCTGATGAGGGCGTCGCGGTCGTACCGCTCCCCCACCTGCAGCGCGACCATGGCGCGCAGGTACTCCTCCGGCGCTCCGAGTCCGTAGATGCACGACACGGTCGAGACAACGACGACGTCTCGTCTGCTCAGCAGAGAGTTGGTCGTCGAGTGGCGCAGACGCTCGACCTCGGCGTTGATCGACGAGTCCTTCTCGATGAAGGTGTCGGTCTGCGGAACGTACGCCTCCGGTTGGTAGTAGTCGTAGTACGAGACGAAGTACTCGACCGCGTTGTTCGGCATGAGTTCGCGGAACTCGTTCGCCAGCTGTGCGGCGAGGGTCTTGTTGTGGGCGAGGACGAGCGTCGGACGCTGTACCTGCTCGACGAGCCAGGCCGTGGTCGCCGACTTGCCCGTACCGGTGGCGCCGAGCAGCACGATGTCGGTCTCGCCGGCGTTGATGCGCGAGGCGAGCTCCGCGATCGCCTGGGGCTGGTCGCCGGCCGGGGCGTACTCGCTGATGACCTCGAACGGTCGGACGCTGCGGGTGGTCTGCATACATCAAGCGTAGGCCGGGCCACCGACATCGGGGTCGCGGCGGGCAGGCCGCCCCTCCGCTCAGGCGGGGTCGGCGAAGGGCCGTGCTCCCGGTGTCCCCCGCAGTGCCGCGGACGCGAGGCCGGCGGCGACCGCGCAGAGCGCGACGACGGCGACGACGAACCACGTCCAGTCGGCCGAGCCGAAGACGATGCCGAGCGCCCAGCCGAACAGACTCGACCCCGCGTAGTAGCCGAAGTAGTACAGCGAGGAGGCCTGCGCGCGCGTCGCCGGACCGGCCGCGACAGGTGCCCAGCCCGACGCGACGGCATGGGCGGCGAAGAACCCGGCGGTGAACAGCAGGAGACCGATCAGGACGACCCAGGCGACCCCCGCCAGCATGGTCAGAGCACCGGCCGTCATCAGCGCCGTCGCGCCGAGCAGCACCGGATACCGCCCGATCCGCGAGGCCAGCGCGCCCGCCCACGGCGACGAGACGGTGCCGGCGAGATAGGCGAGGAACAGCAACGTCACGAGCCACGCCGGCAGCGCGAACGGCGGAGCAGCGAGGTGGAAGCCGAGGTAGTTGTAGACCGCCACGAAGGCGCCCATGAGCAGGAAGCCCTGGGCGTAGAGCGCGAGCTGGGCCCCTGATCGCAGCGGCGTCACCAGTCGAGCCAGGACTCCTGTGACGTCCCCTCCCGCCCGGAGCCGACCGGGCACGAACCCCTGCGCTCTCGGGGTGAGCCAGAGGAACAGGACGGCGGCGAGGACGCAGACGGCGGCGACGGTCCACAGCCCCGCTCGCCAGCCCGCCGGCTCGCCGACGATCCCCGACAGCACTCGTCCCACCAGTCCGCCCACGGTCGTTCCTGCGATATAGCTGCCGGCGGCGGCCGCCGCACTGCGCGCCGTGACCTCCTCACTCAGGAACGCCAGAGCGACCGCGGGGATGGCTCCCAGCGCGATGCCCTCCAGCAGCCTCAGCAGGAGCAGCATCTCGAGAGCCGAGCTCAGCGGGGCGAGCAGGCCGAACACGGTCGCGGCGATCACGCCGATCGCCATGGCCTGCACCCGGCCGACGCGGTCGGCGACGAGCGACCACGGGATCACCGCGGCGGCGAGCCCGAGCGTCGCCGCCGAGACCGTGAGCGCCGCGGTCGCCGGCGACACCTCGAGGTCGGCCGCGACCTGCGGCAGCACGGCCTGCGGAGAATACAGCTGGGCGAAGGTCGCGATCCCCGCGAAGAACAACCCGACGATCAGCCGGCGATACGAGGACGAGCCTGGTGCGTGGCCGGTGAAGGTCACCGCGCGCGGATCCGCTGCCAGAGCTCATCCGTCTGCGCGACGGTCTCCTCGAGCGTGCCGGAGGTGTCGATAACCTCGTCAGCGATCGCCAGCCGCCGCTCGTCCGACACCTGGGCGTCGATGCGGTCCTGTGCTGCTCCGCGCTCCATGCCTCGGAGTTCGATGAGCCGCTCGAGACGGACGTCCGCGGGGGCGTGGGCGACGACGATCACGTCCCAGGGGTCGTCGACCCTGGCCTCGACGAGGAGCGGCACGTCGTAGACGACGACCCCGTCGGGCTCCCGGGCGGATGCCGCGTCGAACCGCCGTTGGGACTCAGCGCGCACGGCGGGGTGCACGATGGCGTTGAGCCGCGCGAGCAGGTCGGCATCCGCGAAGACCCGGGCACCGAGCGCCGCTCGGTCGAGCGAGCCGTCAGGACTGATGACCTCGCCTCCGAAGACCTCGGCGATCTCCCTCAGCACCGGGCTCCCCGGCGCCTGCACGTCCCGGACGATCTGATCCGCGTCGACGATCGTCGCGCCGTGCTCCGCGAGCCTGCGGGCGATGGTCGACTTGCCCGAGGCGATGCCGCCGGTCAGCGCGATGAGAGGCATGCCGCCAGTCTAGGCTTCGCTGGTCGACGCTCAGCGCGACAGCAGCTGCCGTCGCGAGCTGATGACCCCGGTGTCGAAGCCGGCGAGATGGAGCCCGCCGTGGAACCGCGCGTGCTCGATCTTGACGCAGCGGTCCATCACGACGGAGAGACCTGCGCTCTGCGCCAGCGCCGCGGCATCCTCATTCCACGATCCCAGCTGCAGCCACAGCGCCTTCGCGCCGACGTCGATCGCCTCCTGGGCGACGCCGGGAAGGTCTTCGTGACGGCGGAAGACGTCGACGAGGTCGGGCACGACGGGCAGGTCGGCGAGAGACGCGTACACCGGCTGCCCGAGGATCTCCTTCTCCCTCGGATTGACCAGGTAGACGTCGTACGGCGTGCTCGAGAGGAGGTAGGTGGCGACGAAGTATGACGCACGGGCGGGGTTGTTCGACGCGCCGACGATCGCGATGGACTTCGTGCGGCGGAGGATCGCGAACCGCTCCTGCTGTCCGGGGCCGATCCAGGTGCGCCCCGCGACCTCCGGCGCGGCGCCGGGCAGCGCGCAGGCCGCCGCGTCCTGCGGGGCGGGAACGGCGCAGCTGTCGCCCGCCGGCGTCGTGTCGCTCATCGGTTCTCCCCCGTCGCGATGGTGAGGGCCTGGTCCAGGTCCCAGATGATGTCGTCGGCGTCTTCGAGGCCGACCGAGATGCGGATGAGGTCCGAGCGCACGCCCGCCCCGACCAGCTGCCCGTCGGTCAGCTGTCGGTGCGTCGTCGATGCGGGGTGGATCACGAGGGTCCTCGCGTCTCCGATGTTCGCGAGGTGCGAGGCGAGCTGCAGGTTCTCGATGAGCCTCTCCCCCGCGACGCGGCCGTCGTCGGCCTTGACGCCGAAGGCGAAGACCGACCCAGGGCCGAGCGGCAGGTACTTCGCGGCCCGCTCGTGATGCGGATGCTCCTCGAGCCCCGCCCAGGTCACGTAGGCGACCCGCGGGTCGGCGGCGAGCCATTCCGCGACGACCCTCGCGTTCGCGAGATGGGCGTCGGTGCGCTGCGGCAGGGTCTCGATGCCCTGCAGCAGATTGAACGCGGCCTGGGGGCTCAACGCCGGGCCGATGTCGCGGAGCTGCTCGGTGCGCAGCTTCGTCAGGAACCCGTACTCCCCGAAGTTGTCCCACCACTTGATGCCGCCGTACGAGGCGACAGGCTCGGTCATCTGCGGGAAGCGGCCGTTCCCCCAGTCGAACGTGCCCTTCTCGATCACGATGCCGCCGAGGGTCGTGCCATGCCCGCCCAGGAACTTCGTGACCGAGTGGATGACGATGTCGGCGCCGTGCTCGAGCGGACGCGCGAGGTACGGCGTGGCCAGGGTCGCGTCGACGACGAGCGGCACGCCCGCCGCATGGGCGACCTCGGCGAGCCCCTCGATGTCGGCGATCTCGCCGGAGGGGTTGCCGATCATCTCGACGTACACGACCTTGGTCTCCGGGCGGATGGCGGCCGCATAGTCCGCGGGATCGGTTGAGGCGACGAACGTCGTGTCGACGCCGAAGCGGCGCAGGGTCACGTCGAGCTGCGTCACCGTGCCGCCGTACAGCTGGGCCGCCGCGACGACGTGATCACCCGCGCCGACGAGCGCGGCGAACGTGATGAACTCGGCGCTCATGCCGGATGCCGTCGCGACGGCGCCGATCCCGCCCTCGAGCGAGGCGAGTCGTTCCTCCAGCGCGGCGACCGTGGGGTTGCCGATGCGCGAGTAGATGTTCCCGTACTTCTGCAGGGCGAAGAGATTGCCCGCGTCGGCCGCGTCGTCGAACACGAACGACGTGGTCTGGTAGATCGGCACGGCGCGCGCACCGGTCGACGCGTCGGGCGTGCCTCCGGCGTGGAGCGCTCTGGTGCGGAATCCGAAGCGGTGTTCTTCCGTCATGCTGTCCTCAGTTCGGCGTTCGCGAGCACGGCGGCGATGTCGTCGACGGCCCAGGGGTTCTGCAGAGAAGTGGTGTCGCCGAGCGGCGGCGCCGCGCGGCCCGCTCGTCGGTCCTGCTCGGCCTCCCAGAGCTGTGCGAGGAGGCGGCGCATGATCTTGCCGGAGCGGGTCTTGGGCAGGTCGGACACCACGACCACGTGCTTGGGCTTGGCGACCGGTCCGATGGCGCGCGCCACCTCGCCGCGGAGCTCGACCGGCGAGACCTCGGACCGGCCGGACGGAGTCACGAAGGCGACGACGGCCTGTCCGGTCACGGGGTCGGAGACGCCGGCGGTGCCCGCCTCCCCCACGGTGTCGTGGGCGACGAGGGCCGACTCGATCTCGATCGTGGAGAGGCGGTGTCCCGAGACGTTCACGACGTCGTCGAGGCGTCCGAGGATCCAGATGTAGCCTTCGGCGTCACGCGTGGCCCCGTCGCCGGCGACGTAGAACCCGCCCCATTCGCCGTGCCCGGCATACGCCGCCCAATAGGCGGACCGGTACCGCGCGGGGTCGCCCCACACGGTCCTGGCCATACCGGGCCAGGGGCGGCGCACCACCAGGGTGCCCGAGCGGCCGGGTTCGATCTCGATGCCGAGCTCGTCGACGACGGTCGCGTCGATGCCAGGAAGCGGAACGGACGCCGAGCCGGGCTTGAGAGTGGTCGCACCGGGAAGCGGAGCGATCATGGCCGCTCCCGTCTCCGACTGCCACCAGGTGTCGACCACCGGCAGCTCGTCGCGTCCGAAGTTGCGACGGAACCAGACCCAGGCCTCGGGGTTGATCGCCTCGCCCACCGTGCCGAGCAGTCGCAGGGTCGAGAGGTCGTGCCCCTGCGGGAGGTCGGCGCCGAACCAGGTCATGAAGGTCCGGATGAGCGTGGGAGCCGTGTAGTAGACGGTGACGCCGTAGCGCTCGATGATCTCGAGATGGCGCTCACGATCCGGGGTGTCCGGAGTGCCCTCGTAGATGACCTGGGTGAGTCCGTTGGACAGCGGTCCGTAGATCTCGTACGTGTGGGCCGTCACCCATGCGAGATCGGCCGTGCACCAGTGCACGTCGTCCGGCTTGGCGTCGAAGTGCGCCCAGTGCGCCCAGCTCGCGTGGGTCAGGTAGCCGCCCGACGTGTGCACGAGGCCTTTCGGCTTACCGGTCGTGCCCGAGGTGTAGATGATGAAGAGCGGATGCTCGGAGTCGAACGCCTCGGCTGCATGATCGCTCGACGCGGTGTCGACCACGTCGTGCCACCACACGTCGCGGCCGTCGGTCCACGGCACGTCCTGTCCGGTTCGCCGCAGGACGAGGACGTGCTCGAGGTCGGGGAGGTCGGTGGCCGCGGTGTCCGCGGTGGACTTGACCTCCGTCGCCGTGCCGCGTCGGAACTGCCCGTCGCTCGTGACGAGGAGCTTGGCCCCTGTGTCGGCGAGGCGGAACCGCACGGCCTCGGCGGAGAACCCTCCGAAGACGAGGGAGTGCACGGCGCCGATGCGAGCGCACGCGAGGGTGATGACGATGGTCTCGACGAGGACGGGCAGGTAGATGACCACGCGGTCACCGGCCTGGATGCCGAGGGAGATGAGCGCGTTGGCGGCCCGCGCCACCCGGCGCTGGAGGTCGGCGTAGGTCACCGCGGTGCGGTCACCCGGCTCGCCCTCGAAGTGCAGAGCGACCTTGTCGCCCCGTCCTGCGTCGACGTGCCGGTCGACGCAGTTGTAGGCGACGTTGAGTCGTCCACCCGTGAACCACCGCGCGGAGGGTCCCGCTTCCGCCGTGGGCGGCTGCCAGTCGAGAGGCGCGTCCCAGGCGCGGACCCACTCCAGGCGGCGCGCAGCCCGTTCCCAGAACGCGAGCGGATCGGTCTCCGCCTCGGCATAGGCCTCAGCCGTCACGTTCGCGGCGGCGGCGACGCGGGCCGACGGCGGGTAGGTCCGCTGCTCGACCAGTCGCGCCTCGTCCACGGTCATGCCCACCGTCGCAGCAGGTACTTCTCGACGAGTGCGAGCACGCCGTTCGTGATCGTCCCGAGCAGCGCGAGCAGGATGATCGACAGGATGATCCGGTCGACCCGCCCGTTGCTCTGCGAGTCGGTGAGGAGGAACCCCAGCCCCATCGACGAGGCGATGAGCTCCGCTGCGACGAGGAAGAGCCAGGCCTGAGCGAGCGCCAGGCGGAGACCGGCGACGACGGAGGGCACGACGGCGGGGAGCTGCACCGTCCGGAACAGCGACCATCCCCGGAGGCTGAACGACCGGCCGGCCTCGACGAGCTGCGGATCCACGTGTCGGAGAGCCGAGGCGACGGTCGTGTACACGGGGAAGAACGCGCCGATCGCGATCAGGGTGACCTTCGACGACTCGCCGATCTGCATCCACAGGATCAGCAGCGGCACCCAGGCCAAGGAAGGCACCGCGCGGATGGCGGCGAGCGTCGGGCTGAGCAGGATGTCGCCGAGCCGTGACAGCCCGACGATGCCTGCGGCTGCGAGGCCGATGACCGAGCCGATCGCGAATCCCAGGAGGACCCGCTGCACGGAGATCGCGATGTGCGTGGCGAGGGCGCCGCCTTCGGCGAGCTCGGCACCCGCAGCGAACACGGATGCCGGCGTGGGCAGGCGGTAGGGCTCGACCAGTCCGTTGGTCGTCGAGATCTGCCACGCCGCGATGATCAGGATCGGCAGCAGCAGTCCCCCCGCGATGCGCACCACCGGGCGGTCCCATCCGCGGCGGGCTCGCCGTTGGGAGGGGCGGTACTGCCCCTTCGCCGCATCGAGCGCGTCGCGTGCGTCTGCGGGCACGACCACGCGCTGGTCGAGGTCGGTCACTCTCCGCCGACCGCCTTCTTCGCGAAGGTGTCGTTGACGAGGGAGTCGAGCGCCTTGTCGACGGACTCCTTGCCGCCCTGCACATCACCCGAGTCCACCAGCACCGGAGCGATCTTCTCGAGAACCGCGATCTGATCGTCGCCGGGGACGCCGCTCACGTCGAGGTTCGAGCGCTCCTCGATCACGGTCGTCGCGACGGCGGGATCGATGCCCGCGACCTCGGCGAGCAGTGCGGCGGTCTCCTCGGGGTTCTCCAGCGCCCACTCGCGGGCCTGCTCGTACGCGTCGACGACGGCCTGCGCCAGGTCCGCGTGATTCTCGATGAAGTCCTCGGTGGCGTTCAGGAAGCCGTAGGAGTTGAAGTCGACGTTGCGGTAGATCAGCTTGTCGCCGGATTCGACCTCGGCGGCGGCCATGATGGGATCGAGTCCGGACCACGCGGCCACCGATCCGCCGTCCAGGGCTGCGCGCCCGTCGGCGTGCTGCAGGTTCTGCACCTCGACGTCGTCGATCGACAGCCCCGCCTCTTCGAGCGCCTGCAGGAGGAAGAAGTAGGGGTCGGTGCCCTTGGTCGCCGCGACGGACTTGCCCGCGAGATCCTCGACCGAGGTGATGTCGCTGTCGGGTCCGACGACGATCGCCGCCCACTCCGGCTGCGAGTAGATGTCGATGACCTGGATCGGAGAGCCGTTGGCACGAGCGAGCAGGGCGGCCGAGCCCGCGGTCGATCCGACGTCGATCGATCCGGAGCGCAGCAGCTCGTTGGCCTTGTTCGATCCGGCGGACTGCACCCACTCGACGGTGACCTCGTCTCCGAGGATCTCCTCGAGCAGCCCCTGGTCCTTCACCACGAGGCTGAGCGGGTTGTACGTGGCGAAGTCGAGGGAGATCGTGTCGGACGACCATTCGCCGGATGCGGCGGTGTCGGCCTCCGCGGTGTCGGCGGGGGCGTCCTCCCCTGCGACGCAGCCCGTGGCCACGAGCATCATCGTGCCCGCGATCGCGATCGCAGGGATGATTCGGCGGGTGATGGTGCTCATCGGTTCTCCTCGGGGGACGTGCGGTGGTGGGTGTCGACGCCGAGTCCTTCGAGGAGCTCGGCGCGGAGGTCTGCGAGGCCGCGGTCGGCGCGGTCGCGTGGCCGTGCGCCCGGCACGGACACCGTGCGCGCGATCGAGGGCGCCGCGGAATCCGTGTCACCCGTGAGGGTACGCAGCAGCAGCACGCGATCGGCGAGGTAGAGCGCCTCCTCGACGTCGTGCGTGACGAGGAGGACCGTGGTCGGCTCGGCGGCGTGGATCTTCAGGAGCAGGTCGTGCATACGCAGCCTGGTGAGGGCGTCGAGGGCGCCGAAGGGCTCGTCGAGCAGCAGCACGCCGGGATTCCGCGCCAGAGCGCGCGCGAGGGAGGCACGCTGGGCCATTCCTCCCGACACCTCGCGCGGGCGTTGCCCTGCCGCGTGCTCGAGGCCGACGAGGTGCAGCAGCTCTTCGACGCGTTCGCGGCCCTCACGCCGGGGCGTCCGTCGAGGGAGTCCGAGTTCGACGTTCTGGGCGAGGGTCCGCCACGGGAGCAGCCGCGGCTCCTGAAAGGCGACTGCGGTGCGCTCGTCGGCGTCGGCGACGGCCGCGCCGCCGAGCTCGATCCGGCCCCGGCTCGGAGCATCCAGACCGCCGATCAGTCGGAGAAGAGTGGACTTGCCACAGCCCGAAGGGCCGACGACGGCGACGATCTCACCGGCTGCCACGTCGAGGGTGACCCCGCGTAACACCTCTCTCGTCCCCTGACCGAGCGGGAACGCGCGCTCGACGGCGTCCAGCTGCACGGATGCCGCGGCGCCGGGCGCCCCCGGAGCGCGCGACGATGCGGGCGCGTTCAGGAGGGAGGTCATGACTTCATGGTGTCCGAGACCGGTCGCCTGTCACGAACCGCGTCGTAATGTTCGGTCACGCAAGGCCGACATCGGCGCCGACGACGTACCCGGAGACGCGGAACGGGCCGCCACTCCGAAGAGTGACGGCCCGTTCCGGTGAGAGCTGATGCTCAGGAGTTGCCGCCCGAGAGCTTCTCGCGCAGTGCTGCGAGAGCCTCGTCGTCCGCGAGCGTGCCCGCACCGGCGGCCTCGCTCGAGAAGGACTGACCACCGAAGTCGTCGCCGGCCGCAGCCTCGGCCTCGGCCGCCTTCGCGACCTGAGCCTTGTGCGCCTCCCAGCGAGCCTGGGCTGCAGCGTACTCCTGCTCCCATGCCTCGCGCTGGGCGTCGAAGCCTTCCTTCCAGGCACCCGTCTCGGCGTCGAAGCCCTCCGGGTACTTGTACTCGCCGTTCTCGTCGTACTCCGCGACCATGCCGTACAGGGCCGGGTCGAACTCGGTGCCGTTGGGGTCGACCGACTCGTTGGCCTGCTTCAGCGACAGCGAGATGCGACGACGCTCGAGGTCGATGTCGATGACCTTGACGAAGACCTCTTCGCCGACCGACACGACCTGCTCGGCGAGCTCGACGTGCTTGCTCGAGAGCTCCGAGATGTGCACGAGGCCCTCGATGCCGTCCGCGACGCGCACGAATGCACCGAACGGAACGAGCTTGGTGACCTTACCCGGCGTGACCTGACCGATCGCGTGGGTGCGGGCGAAGACCTGCCACGGGTCCTCCTGCGTCGCCTTCAGCGACAGGGAGACGCGCTCGCGGTCGAGGTCGACCTCGAGGATCTCGACGGTGACCTCCTGGCCCACCTCGACGACCTCGGAGGCGTGCTCGATGTGCTTCCAGGAGAGCTCGGAGACGTGCACGAGACCGTCGACGCCGCCGAGGTCGACGAACGCACCGAAGTTGACGATCGACGAGACGACGCCCTTGCGGACCTGGCCCTTGTGCAGGTTGTTGAGGAACGTGGTGCGCGACTCGGACTGCGTCTGCTCGAGCAGGGCGCGGCGCGAGAGCACGACGTTGTTGCGGTTCTTGTCGAGCTCGAGGATCTTGGCCTCGATCTCCTGGCCGAGGTACGGCGTGAGGTCGCGGACGCGGCGCAGCTCGATGAGCGACGCAGGCAGGAAGCCGCGGAGGCCGATGTCGACGATGAGTCCACCCTTGACGACCTCGATGACCGTACCGGTGACGACGCCGTCGTTCTCCTTGATCTTCTCGACGTCTCCCCAGGCGCGCTCGTACTGCGCACGCTTCTTGGAGAGGATCAGGCGGCCTTCCTTGTCCTCCTTCTGGAGAACGAGAGCCTCGACCTCGTCGCCGACCTTGACGACCTCGTTGGGGTCGACGTCGTGCTTGATGGAGAGCTCGCGCGAGGGGATGACACCCTCGGTCTTGTAGCCGACGTCGAGCAGAACCTCATCGCGGTCGATCTTGACGATCGTGCCCTCGATGATGTCGCCGTCGTTGAAGAACTTCAGGGTCTTCTCGACCGCGGCCAGGAAGTCCTCAGCAGATCCGATGTCGTTGATGGCGACCTGCTTGGTGGCCGGGGCGGTCGTTGCGGTAGTCATGTAGTGGGTTGTCCTTGTTGAATGGGAACTCGGGCCGGAAGCTGCGACCGCGCACGGTCATGCTGCATGCTTCTCAGCGGTTGGATTGTGATTTCTGTCACGAGGGCATGCGAGACACGCCACGAGTGACAGTTCAGACTATCAGACCGGGAGCCCGACCGCTTCCCCCGAATACCTGTCGGCTGGCGACTCCCCTGCCAGACTGTTCCCATGCCAGATCGCGCCGACAAGCTGCTCCTGCTCGACACCGCCAGCCTCTACTTCCGCGCCTTCTACGGCGTGCCGGACAAGGTGACCGCCCCGGACGGGTCGCCGATCAACGCGGCGCGCGGTCTGCTCGACATCATCGCCAAGCTCGTCACGCTGTACGAGCCGACGCATGTGGTCGCGTGCTGGGACGACGACTGGCGTCCGCAGTGGCGCGTCGACCTCATCCCGAGTTACAAAGCTCACCGCGTGGTCGAAGTCGTCCCGGCGGGTCCGGACGTCGAAGAAGTGCCCGATCCGCTCGAAGCGCAGATCCCCCTGATCCGCGAGACGCTCGCGGCCTTGCGCGTCCCGATCATCGGCGTCGCCGAGCACGAGGCGGACGACGTGATCGGCACCCTGGCCACCCACGCGACGATGCCGGTCGACATCGTGACGGGCGATCGCGACCTCTTCCAGCTCGTCGATGACGAGCGCGACGTCCGTGTCGTCTACACGGCGCGGGGCATGAGCAACCTGGAGATCGTGACGGATGCCGTCGTCGTCGCCAAGTACGGAGTGCTGCCCACGCAGTACGCGGATTTCGCGACCATGCGCGGCGATGCCTCGGACGGGCTCCCCGGGGTCGCCGGAGTGGGCGAGAAGACCGCGGCGACCCTGCTCAAGGAGCACGGAGACCTCGCCGGCATCCGCGCTGCCGCCGAGGCGGGAGAGGGCATGAGCGCCGGTGTGCGGGCGAAGGTGCTCGCGGCCTCCGCCTACCTCGACGTCGCTCCGACCGTGGTCGAGGTGGCGAAGGATCTCGAGATCACCGCACCGACCGAGCCGCTCCTCCCCCTCGGACCCGACGAGGTCGACGCCGCCGTGGCCCTGGCCGAGACGTGGAACCTCGGCGGCTCGATGGCGCGAGCCATCGCCGCCGTCGGCACGACCGCCGGCTGAGGGGTCAACCCGCCCAGGCGAGCAGGCGCTCCAGTCCCCAGGTCGTGATGATCCGGGACGCGGGGACCCCGGCGCGCTCCGCGCGCTGCGCCCCGTGGTCGAGGAGCGAGAGCTGCCCCGGCGCGTGCGCATCCGAGTCGATCGAGAACAGGCACCCCGCCTCCAGCGCGATCGCGATGAGCTCGTCCGGGGGATCCTGACGCTCGGGCCGGGAGTTGATCTCGACCGCCACACCGTTCTCCGCGCACGCGGCGAACACCGCCTCGGCATCGAACTGCGACTGCGGACGCGTCCCTCGATCCCCCTGCACGAGACGACCGGTGCAGTGTCCGAGGACGTTCACGCGAGGGTGCGCGACGGCCGCGAGCATGCGCGCGGTCATGGGCCGCGCGTCCATCCTGAGCTTCGAGTGCACGGACGCGACGACGATGTCGAGTTCCGCGAGGAGGTCGTCCTCCTGGTCCAGGGCGCCGTCCTCGAGGATGTCGACCTCGATGCCGGCGAGCAGGGTGAAGCCGTCGCCCGATTCCGCGCGCACCTGGGGGATCTGCTCGCGCAGCCGCTCAGCGGACAGTCCTCGGGCGACCCTCAGGCGCGGCGAGTGATCCGTGATCGCCTGATACTCGTGGCCGAGTGCACGAGCGGCTGCCGCCATCACCGCGATCGGAGTCGTCCCGTCCGACCATTCCGTGTGGGCGTGCAGGTCGCCGCGCAGCCGGGAGCGGAGCTCCGACGCGATCTCCGGCTCGACCTCCCCGCGCAGTTCGACGAGGTAGTCGGGCACCTCCCCCGCCTGCGCCTGACGGATGACCGAGAACGTCGACTCGCCGATCCCCTTCGCCGCGCGCAGGCGCGTCGGGTCCGACCGCACGTCCTCCGGGAGCTGCTGCAGGGTCGCGGCTGCCTGCCGGAAGGCCTTGGCCCGGTACCGCGACGCCCGTTCGCGCTCGAGCAGCGAGGCGATCTCGAGAAGTGCGGCAATCGGATCCATGGCTGCTCCTAGGCGGTGGCCAGCTCCCGGCTCACGCCGATCCACTGGTCGAGCTTCGCGGCTGCCCGGCCGTCGTCGACCGCGGCAGCGGCCTTCTCGTAACCGGCCCTGAGTCGTTCGACGATCGGGAGCGTGGCCTGCGCGGGGTCCTGCGAGAGCTCGAAGGCGACGATCCCGGCCGCGGCGTTGAGCAGCACGATGTCACGAACGGGCCCCTGCTCCCCTGCGAGGGTGCGACGCAGGATCTCGGCATTGTGCGCCGGCGTGCCGCCGATGAGGTCGGAGAGGTCGGCGAGCGGGATGCCGAGATCGCGCGGGTCCAGGTCATGCTCATGGATGTCGCCACGGGTGACCTCCCAGATGCGGCTGTGCCCGGTCGTGGTCAGCTCGTCGAGGCCGTCGTCGCCGCGGAACACGAGCGCCGTCGCACCGCGGGTGCGGAAGACTCCGGTGATGAGGGGAACGCGCTCCATCTGCGCCACGCCGACGGCGTTGGCCTCGGCGCGAGCGGGGTTGCAGAGCGGACCGAGCATGTTGAACACCGTCGGCACGCCGAGCTCCGCACGCACACCGCCCGCATGCTTGAACCCCGGGTGGAAGGCCCCAGCCCACGCGAACGTGATGCCCGTGCGGTCGAGGATCGACGACACGGCGGCCGGGTCCAGCGTCAGCTCGAGACCCAGAGCGCTCAGCACATCGGAGGACCCGGATGCCGAGCTCGCCGCCCGGTTCCCGTGCTTCACCACGGGGATGCCTGCAGAGCCGATGATGATGGCCGCCGTTGTCGACACGTTGACCGTGCCGACACGATCGCCTCCGGTTCCGACGATGTCGAGCACGTTCGGAGACACCGGCAGCGGCACCGCCGCTTCGAGGATCGCGTCGCGGAAGCCGACGATCTCGTCGATGGTCTCGCCCTTCGCGCGGAGGGCGATGAGGAAGCCGGCCAGCTGCGCCTCCGTGACATCGCCGCGCATGATCTGACGCATGGCCCACGTGGACTCCCAGACACTGAGATCGCGGCGCTCCAGGAGAGTGGTGAGCACGTCGGACCAGGTCAGCGTTTCAGGCATGTCAGCGATCCTATCGGCGGGATCGGACGGCTCGAATCGATCTCCGAGCGGCGGCGCGGACGTGGCATCCGCTGTTTCCCGGGGATTCACCGAGGATTCGCAGTGTTTTCTTAGGGTGCCCTAAGTCATCGAAGGGCGATCGGAAGGGTCCCGGTGCGAGAATCATGCCCGCGGATCGGCCATAATGGAAGGGTGACGACCTCAGCGACGTATGCCCCGGCGGCGAGAACCATCAAGCGGCCCAACCCGGTAGCTGTCGGCACCATTGTGTGGCTCGGCAGCGAGGTGATGTTCTTCGCGGGACTCTTCGCGATCTACTTCACCCTCCGCAGCACCTCACCCGAGCTGTGGGCCGACCGCACCGAACTCCTGAACGTGCCGTTCGCCTTCGTGAACACGGCCATCCTGGTGCTCTCATCCTTCACCTGCCAGATGGGTGTCTTCGCTGCTGAGGACCTGCAGCCGTACCGTCTCCCCAAGGGCCAGAAGAACGGTGCCGGTCGTCGCCGCCTGTTCGGCTGGGGCATGGTCGAGTGGTTCTTCCTCACCTTCGCACTCGGCGCGATCTTCGTGTCGGGTCAGGTCTGGGAGTACGCGCAGCTCGTCGCCGAGGGCATGCCGATCAGCGCCGACTCCTACGCATCGGCGTTCTACATCACCACTGGCTTCCACGCCCTGCACGTCACCGGCGGTCTCATCGCGTTCCTGCTCGTCATCGGACGCGCCTACGCCGTCAAGAACTTCCGGCACAAGGAGGCGACCTCCTCGATCGTGGTGTCCTACTACTGGCACTTCGTCGATGTCGTCTGGATCGTGCTGTTCGTCGTTATCTACTTCCTGAAATAAGAGCGGAGCTGATCCCCGAGATGGCACGAGAGAAGAAGCGCCGTTCTAACGGTCGCCGCAGCCCACTGGCAGCAGCGGCCCTCATCGGAGCAGGCCTCATGATCACCGGCGCCGTGTACGCCGGAGCATCCGCGGCGTTCGCCGCGACCGACACCCAGACCGCCGCGTCGAGCACGCTGACGGTGGAGGACGGCGAGAAGCTGTTCCAGGCGAACTGCGCCACCTGCCACGGCCTCGACCTGCAGGGCACGCCCAACGGGCCGAGCCTCTACGGCGTCGGCGAGCTGGCCGTCGAGTTCCAGATGTCCACCGGTCGCATGCCGCTGCAGATGCAGGGCCCGCAGGCTCCGCAGAAGCACCCGCAGTTCACCGAGGACCAGATCCTCGCGATCTCGTCCTACGTGCAGGAGACGGCTCCCGGCCCCACCTTCCCGAAGGACGAGATCCTCGACGGAGAGGGCGATGTGGCGCACGGCGCCGAGCTCTTCCGCGTCAACTGTGCCATGTGCCACAACGTGGCAGCCGCGGGCGGCGCGCTCACCGAAGGCAAGTACGCCCCCGCACTGACCGAGACCAGCGCGCTGCACATCTACGCCGCCATGGTCACCGGTCCCCAGAACATGCCCGTCTTCGGTGACATGAACCTGTCCGACGAGGACAAGCGCGACATCATCTCGGCTCTGCTCTTCCAGCAGCAGTCGGTGCAGGTCGGCGGCTTCTCGCTGGGCTCGCTCGGTCCTGTGTCCGAGGGCTTGTTCGCCTGGATCTTCGGAATCGGCGCGCTCGTCGCCATCACCGTGTGGATCACGGCGAAGTCCAACTGACGCTTATTCATCGAAGAGGAACGTACGAGGAGCACCATGGCACACGACGACGACTCGCAGGCTCTTGACAGGGCCTACCAGCCCTCTCCGGGGCTGGGCGTCGCAGTCAGCGACCCTGTGCAGAACCCGGGGCTGCCGCCGCACCGCGAGCGGATGACCGACAAGGATCCGCGCGTCGAGAAGACCGCCGAGCGGACCGTCTACACGCTGTTCTACCTGTCGCTCGCCGGAAGCATCTGGGCCGTCGCGGCCTACATGCTCTTCCCGATCGAGAGCGGCGCTCTCATCGACATCCGTCAGAACAACCTCTTCATCGGCCTCGGCATCGCCCTGGCGCTCCTCGCCCTCGGCATCGGCGCGATCCACTGGTCGAAGGCGCTGATGAGCGACAAGGAGCACATCGAGCACCGCCACCCCACCCGGGGCAAGGACTCGACCCGCGAGGCAACGATCCAGGCGTTCGCCGCGGCGAACGAGGAGTCCGGCTTCGGACGCCGCACGATGATCCGCAACTCGCTGTTCGCGGCGATCGTCGCGTCGATCATCCCCGGCGTCACGCTCTTCCGCGGTCTCGCGCCGCACAGCACGCCCGACGACCCCACCGCCGGTGACCCCGTCGCGCTGCTCAAGCACACGATGTGGGAGAAGGGCGCGCGCCTGGTCCGCGACCCCGACGGCACCCCGATCCGCGCGGCGGACGTCACCCTCGGATCCGCCTTCCACGTCATCCCGGAGGAGCTCGCGACGCTGAGCCACCACGACGGGTACCTCGAGGAGAAGGCCAAGGCCATCGTCCTCATGATGCGTCTCCGTCCGGAGCAGCTCATCGAGGCCGAGGACCGCAAGGACTGGTCGTACGACGGCATCGTCGCGTACTCGAAGGTCTGCACGCACGTCGGCTGCCCGGTCGCCCTGTACGAGCAGCAGACGCATCACCTCCTCTGCCCCTGCCACCAGTCGCAGTTCGACGTCACGGATCACGCCAAGGTCATCTTCGGACCGGCCGCACGTCCGCTGCCGCAGCTGCCCATCACCGTCGACGACGAGGGCTACCTCGTCGCACGCAGTGACTTCACCGAGCCCGTCGGCCCGAGCTTCTGGGAGCGCCATTGAGCACCGCAACGCTGTCCAAAGAGGACAAGGACACCAAGGCGCCTCTCGGCGGCCGCTTCGTCGGCGCCGCGTCGAACTACCTCGACGAGCGCACCAGCCTCTCCGGCATGGTCAAGGAGCTCGGTCGCAAGATCTTCCCCGACCACTGGTCGTTCATGCTGGGCGAGATCGCGCTGTGGAGCTTCGTCGTCGTGTTCCTCTCCGGAACCTTCCTGACGTTCTTCTTCCAGGCGTCGATGGTCGAGACGCACTACACCGGCGCGTACGCCCCGATGCGCGGCATCGAGATGTCGGCGGCCCTCGAGTCCTCGCTGCACATCTCGTTCGACCTCCGCGGCGGTCTGCTGGTCCGTCAGATCCACCACTGGGCCGCTCTCGTGTTCATCGCCGGCATCGGCGTGCACATGCTGCGCGTGTTCTTCACCGGCGCGTTCCGCAAGCCGCGTGAGCTCAACTGGGTCATCGGTTTCGTCCTCTTCATCCTCGCGATGGCCGAGGGCTTCACGGGCTACTCGCTCCCCGACGACCTGCTGTCGGGTAACGGCCTCCGCATCATCGACGGCATGATCAAGGGTCTCCCTCTGATCGGCACGTGGACCTCGTTCCTCCTCTTCGGCGGCGAGTTCCCCGGCACCGACATCGTCGGACGCCTGTACACCCTGCACATCCTGCTGCTCCCGATGATCGTCATCGCGCTCATCGGCCTGCACCTGATGCTCATGATCATCAACAAGCACACGCAGTTCGCGGGCCCCGGCCGCACGAACGACAACGTCGTCGGCTACCCGATGATGCCGGTGTACATGTCGAAGATGGGCGGCTTCCTGTTCATCGTCTTCGGCGCCATCGTGCTGATCGCGACGTTCTTCCAGATCAACCCGATCTGGAACTACGGTCCGTACGACCCGTCTCCCGTGTCTGCAGGTACGCAGCCCGACTGGTACATCGGATTCGCCGACGGCGCGCTGCGTCTGGCTCCGTCGAACTGGGACATCGTGTTCCTCGACCACACCTGGTCGTTCGGCATCCTCGCGCCCGTCGCGGTCCTCGGTCTCTTCATCGTCGTCGTCGCCATCTACCCCTTCATCGAGGCGTGGATCACGGGCGACAAGCGCGAGCACCACATCGCCCAGCGTCCGCGCAACGCCGCCACCCGCACCGCCATCGGCGTCGCCGGCGTCGTGTTCTACGCGGTCCTGTGGGCTGCGGCATCCTCCGACCTCATCGCGACGCACTTCATGCTCACGATGGAGGGCGTCATCCACACGCTGCAGGCGATGCTCTTCCTCGGCCCGATCCTCGCCTACTTCGTCACCAAGCGCATCGCACTCGCGCTGCAGAAGAAGGACCGCGAGATCGTGCTCCATGGATTCGAGTCGGGACGCATCGTGCGCCTTCCCGGCGGCGAGTTCATCGAGGTCCACGAGCCCGTCGACAAGTACGACCGCTGGAAGCTCATCGACGTCGACGGCTACGAGCCCCTCGTCGTGCGCCCCAACGAAAAGGGTCGTATCCCGTGGAGCGAGAACCTGAGGTCCTCGATCTCCCGCTGGTTCTTCGAGGACCGTCTGGCACCGCTCACGCAGGCCGAGGTCGAGGCCGCAGATGCGCACCAGCACCACGTCACCGCTCAGAATGAGGAGACCGAGCTGGCGGAGATCCAGGGCGCTCACGAGCGCGCAGGATTCCCCGACGCACCGCTCACGGTCGAGGAGAACCACGTCGACGAGACGGCGAACACTCCGAGCACCGTGATCGCGACGGATCCCCCCAAGCACCCTCGTGACAAGAAGTCGGAGGAGGACGCGGAATAATCCTCCGCTCCCCCACCAGGGCCCTGTCCGTTCGCGGACAGGGCCCTGTCATATGCGCGTGGGAGGATCGTCGCATGAGCTCCGTCGTCCGTCTCATCCGCTCCGACTCTCTCGCCGCGGCTCCGTACGCGTACGCGGCCACCGCCCCGGCAGACGCTCGCCTCATCTTCCTGGCCGGCGCGTGTCCGCTCGCCGACGACGGGACGACGGTCGCGCCCGGCGACTACGCCGCCCAGGCCGCGCGCTGTGTGGAGACCCTGCAGCACGCTCTCGACGCCAGCGGAGCCCACCTGACCGATGTCGTCAGCACTCGGGTCCTGGTGGCCTCAACCGAGCAGCGGGACCTCGTCGCCGCCTGGGATGTGATCCATGCCGCCTTCGGCGCCCACGACGTGCCCAGCACTCTCCTCGGGGTGACCGTGCTCGGCTATGACGATCAGCTCGTCGAGATCGAAGCGATCGCGGCCGTGCCGGGAGACCTGCGATGACGACGACGATCCGGGAGGCACGTGCCGAGGATGCCGAGGTCGTCCAGACGATCGAGGCCGTCGCCGACACACTCCTCGTCGAAGCGCTCGGCGCACCCGAATGGCCGCCGCCCGCGGACGGGACCGAGCGCATCGGACAGCCGGGGTACGTTCTCCTCCTCGAGGAGAACGTAGACTCCTCCCCCGTCGGCTTCGTGCACGTGCTGGATGCCGACGGCGCCGCTCACCTGGAACAGCTGTCGGTTCTGCCCGGGCACGGGCGCCGCGGCCACGGACGACGTCTCGTCGAGGCCGCGCTGGAGGAGGCTCGCCGCCGCGGGTACTCCCGTATGACGCTCCGCACGTACGCGGAGATCCCCTGGAACGCCCCGTTCTATGCCTCGTGCGGATTCAAGGAGAGCATTCCCGAATCCGGATTCCACCGGCAGCTCGTCGAGACGGAGGCGGACCTCGGACTGGAACGGTACGGTCGGCGGCTGCAGATGACGATCCTGCTCTGATTGCGACGCTGCCGGCAACGCTGGCGCGATTCGCATGCACGATCGTCCGGAAACGAGCGGCGCGCTGCATCACCCGTCTCTAGGCTGTGACCATGATGGATCGAGCCGCCTACTACGCCACGAAACTCGCCGCGGAGACGGACGCGAGCGATGCCTATGCCGCGCAGCAGCGCGGAGAGCGCGTCGTCATCGTCGATGTCCGATCAGACGAGGCCTGGGCCCAGGGACGCGTGGCCGGGGCAGTGCATATGCACTACAGCGAGATCGCCGCTCGTGCTCCCCAGGAGGTCGCGAAGGATGCCACCGTGATCGTCTACTGCTGGAGCCCTGGATGCAACGCGGGCGCCAAGGGAGCATCGGAGTTCGCAGCGCTCGGCTACGACGTCAAGGAGATGATCGGCGGGTTCGAGTACTGGGTGCGCGAGGGGTATCCCGTGGAGGATGCCGATGGCGTCCACCGGCGACCGGTCGACCCTCTCACCGGAGTCGCTCGCATCCGCACCCGCGCCTGACGCACCCCTCGTACCCTGCCGTGGACAGCAGAAGGGCCCCGAGGATCACTCCTCGGGGCCCTTCTGGGTGATACTCAGCGGGCGAAGTTGCCGCGGTAGTACTCGTAGACCCAGCCGACGATCGCGACCACGAAGATCGCCAGGCCGATCGGGAGCAGGAAGTGTCCGACTGCGAGGCCGACCACGAAGACTCCGGCCGAGGCCGCGAGCACGAGAGGCCACCAGGACCACGGGCTGAACTCGCCGAGCTCGGGGTCGCCGTCATCGATGTCGCTCGTCAGGATGTCTTCGGGGAGCTCACCCTTCTGCGCCTTGTGCGTGCGGTCGAGGTAGAACGCCACCATCGCACCCATGAAGGCGGCGAAGAACAGCGCCACGGTACCGACCCATTCGATGCGCATGGCGAAGTTGTCGGACGGCGTCGCAAGGATGTGCCAGCCGGTGTACACCACACCCATCAGCGCGAAGAACGCGGTGAGGATCCACCAGAGAATGACGTTGTCGCGCATGGGTCAGTGGCCCTCTCGCTCGCCGGGGGCGGTGGTAGCGAACTCGGCTGCCTCCGGGTGGTTCAGATCGAATGCGGGCCGCTCGCTGCGGATACGCGGGATCGAGGTGAAGTTGTGACGCGGCGGCGGGCAGGACGTCGCCCACTCGAGCGATGCGCCGTAGCCCCACGGGTCGTTGACCGTGACCTTCGGCGCCTTGCGGGCCGTGATCCACACGTTGAGGAAGAACGGCAGCATGGACGCACCGAGGATGATCGCACCGATCGTCGATACCTGGTTGCCCCAGGTCCAGCCGTCGGCCTCGGAGTAGTCCGCGTAGCGACGAACCATGCCGTCCACGCCCAGCCAGTGCTGGATGAGGAAGGTCATGTGGAAACCGATGAACAGCATCCAGAAGTGCACGTACCCGAGACGCTCGTTCAGCATGCGACCTGTCCACTTCGGCCACCAGAAGTAGAAGCCCGAGAACATCGCGAACACGACGGTACCGAACACCACGTAGTGGAAGTGGGCGACGACGAAGTACGAGTCGCTGAGGTGGAAGTCGAGCGGCGGGGCCGCGAGGATCACGCCGGTCAGACCGCCGAAGACGAACGACACGAGGAAGCCGAGGGCGAAGACCATCGGGGTCTCGAAGGTCACGGACCCTCGCCAGAGCGTGCCGATCCAGTTGAAGATCTTCACACCCGTCGGAACCGCGATGAGCATCGTCATGAGCGCGAAGAACGGCAGCAGGACCGAGCCGGTCACGTACATGTGGTGCGCCCACACGGCGACAGAGAGGGCAGCGATCGCGATGGTCGCGTAGACCAGCGTCTTGTATCCGAAGATCGGCTTGCGGCTGAAGACCGGGAAGACCTCGGACACGATGCCGAAGAACGGCAGCGCGATGATGTAGACCTCGGGGTGACCGAAGAACCAGAACAGGTGCTGCCAGAGGAGCACGCCGCCGTTCTGCGGGTCGTAGATGTGAGCGCCGAGCACACGGTCTGCTCCGGCGGCGAAGATCGCGGCGGCGAGCACCGGGAACGCCATGAGGATCAGCAGGCTCGTGATGAGCGTGTTCCACGAGAAGATAGGCATGCGCCACATCGTCATACCCGGAGCGCGCATCGTGATGATGGTGGTGATGAAGTTCACCGCGCCGAGGATGGTTCCGAAGCCCGAGATGCCGAGTCCCAGCATCCAGAGGTTGCCACCCGCGCCGGGCGAGAACGAAGCGCTCGCGAGAGGCTGGTAGGCGAACCAGCCGAACGACGCCGCACCCTGCGGGGTGAGGAAGCCGGCGACGGCGATGGTCGAGCCGAAGAGGAAGAGCCAGAACGCGAACGCGTTGAGACGCGGGAACGCGACGTCGGGCGCGCCGATCTGCAGGGGCAGGATGGCGTTCGCGAAGCCGGCGAACAGCGGCGTCGCGAACATGAGCAGCATGATCGTGCCGTGCATCGTGAACAGCTGGTTGTACTGCTCCTTCGTCGGCACGATCTGCATGCCCGGCGCGAACAGCTCGGCACGGATGACGAGCGCCATCACGCCGCCGAGGAGGAAGAACAGCACCGAGGCGATGAGGTACATGTACCCGATCGTCTTGTGGTCGGTGGAGGTGATCCACTTGACGACGATGTTGCCCTTCTGCTCGACGCGCGACGAGCTCATCAGAGCGGCCTGACGCGCGGGCAGAGTGGTGGGACGGGAGCGAGGGGCCTCGTCGGTGCGGGGTGCTTCAGTGGTCGACATGGCTTACTCCTCTCCTTCCTCGGAGTCGTTCTGGCCGGTGGTGCCGGGCAGGTTCGACAGACGGTCGTAGGCGTCCGTGATGTCGCCGGTGTTGCCTTCCTCCTCGAGAGACTGGAGGTAGGCGTCGTATTCGTCCTGCTCGACGACCTTCACGTTGAAGAGCATCATCGAGTGGTACTCGCCGCAGAGCTCGGCGCACTTGCCGGAGTACTCGCCGACACGGGTCGGGATGAAGGACCAGGAATTGTCCTTCCCGATGTACATGTCCTTCTTGTAGAGGAAGTCGATGATCCAGAAGGAGTGGATGACGTCGCGGGACTGCAGGTTGATGGTGACCTTCTGGTCGACCGGCAGCACCAGGGTGGGCAGCTGATCCTGGTCGATGTTGCCCGCCGCATCCGGCTGCGCCTGGATGCCCATGGTCCACACGGCGTCGGAGTTGTCGTCCTCTTCGCCGTCGTACTGGAAGTCCCATGCCCACTGCTTGGCGATCGCGGTGATCTCGACGTCGGGGTCGTCCCACTTGGTCTCGATCGCCGCCTGGTCGCGCGCCGTGAAGAAGAACATGCCGAGCACGAGGATCAGCGGCACGACCGTGTAGAAGATCTCGATCGGCATGTTGTAGCGCATCTGCACCGGCAGGCCGGTCTGCCCCTTGCGGCGGCGGTACGCGATCGCGGCCCAGGCCATGAGCGCCCAGGTGATGACGCCGACGGCGAGGAGGACGATCCAGGAGTTGACCCAGAGCGACGAGACGCGCTCGGTCTGGTTGGTGACGGCCGGCTCACCCTCCACGAAGCCCGGGAGGTAGCCGTTCAGCTCGGTGGCAGTACATCCCGCCAGGGCCACGGCTGTCGCTACTCCCAGGGGAAGAGCGACCCAACGAAGGCGGCGTTTCGAGGGCACGATGCACCTTTCAGATTGCGGACAGGGCACACCCCAAGTCTAGGGCAACCTCACACCTGATTCATGCCAACCGTGCAGGTTGGCGGGGGCGATCCGGTCAGTGGAAGCTGTCGCCGCAGGCGCAGCTGCCTGCTGCGTTCGGGTTGTCGATCGTGAAGCCCTGCTCCGAGATCGTGTCCTTGAAATCGATCGACGCGCCGTCGAGGTACGGCACGCTCATGTTGTCGACGATGACCTCGACGCCGTCGAAGTCGACGGTCTCGTCGCCCTCGAGGAAGCGCTCGTCGAAGTACAGCTGGTAGATCAGTCCGGAGCATCCGCCGGGCTGAACGGCGACGCGCAGGCGGAGGTCGTCGCGCCCTTCCTGCTCGAGGAGGTTCTTGACCTTGGTCGCGGCGGCGTCGGTCAGCTTCACGCCGTGCGCCTGGGTGGTCTCTGCGGGGGTGAGCGCGGTGTCGCTCATGTCGCTCCTTGTGACGGGCCGTGCTCGCACACGGCTGGTGACTCGATTTTACCTTCGCCGCGGCCCGGGCGGGTCGCATTCGCCCGGGCCGTCGGCATCGGGAGCCGCGCTCAGACGACGATGTTGTTCATGCGCGACAGCAGCAGGGCCTCGGTCGCGACGGCATGACGGAACGTGTCGAGGTGCAGTGATTCGTTCGGGCTGTGGGCGCGGGAGTGCGGGTCCTCCACCCCGGTGACGAGGATCTGCGCCTCCGGGAACTCGCGCACGAGGTCGGCGATGAACGGGATCGATCCACCGACGCCGAGGTCGACAGGAGCGACCCCGTAGCCGTCGCGCATCGCGTCGCGCGTGAGGGCGACCGCCCAGCCGCTCGTGTCGACGAGGAATCCGTTGCCGAGGTCCACGTCGGAGAACGTCAGCTCGGCGCCGTACGGCGCGTGCGCGCGCAGGTGCGCTTCGAGCGCGGCATACGCGTCCTCGCCGGACTGCCCCGGGGCGACGCGGGCGCTGATGACGACCGTGACCTCGGGCAGGAGGGTGTTCGACGCGGCGGCCACGCTGGTGGCGTCGATGCCGATGACGGTGACCGACGGCTTGTTCCAGATGCGGCTGAGGATCGAGCCGTCGCCGATCGGAGTCGTACCCGGCAGGAGTCCCGCTTCCTCGCGCAGCGTCTCCTCCGCGTAGTCGGGGGTGGGTGCGTCGCGCTCGGTCATCCCCTCGACAGCGACCGATCCGTCCTCGTTCCAGAGGGTCGAGAGCATCGAGATCGTGGCCATCATGGCGTCGGGCACCGCTCCGCCGAACATGCCGGAGTGCGAGGCGTGGTCGAGGGTGCGGACACGGACCGTGAAACGCGCGTTGCCGCGCAGAGAGACCGTCAGCCCCGGGGTCACGGAGTCCCAGTTGCCGGAATCGGCCACGACGATCGCGTCCGCGCGCAGCGCATCCTTGTTGTCGGAGAGGAACTGCGCGAATGAGCGGGAGCCGTACTCCTCCTCCCCCTCGATGAACATCGCGATGCCGAGCTCGAGATCGTCACCGATCACCTCGGCGGCGGCGCGGATCGAGGCGATGTGCGCCATGATGCCCGCCTTGTCGTCCGCGGCGCCTCGCCCGTAGAGGCGTCCGCCGCGCACGGTCGGCTCGAACGGAGGCGTCTCCCAGAGCGCGTCGTCGCCCGGAGGCTGCACGTCGTGGTGGGCGTAGAGGAGGATCGTGGGCTTGCCGCCCCGGGCCGCCCGAGTGGCGAGCACGGCGGGCTGTCCGACCTCGTCGGTCCCGGGGATCGCCGCCCGCAGCACACGCACGTCGTCGAAGACCCCTGTGCCCTCGGCGAGAGCCGCGACGGCCTCGGCGCTGCGTTCGAGCTGCGTCTGGTCGAAGGCCGGCCAGGCCATGCCGGGGATCCGGACGAGCGCGCCGAGGTCGCTCAGCGCGGCGGGGAGTCCCGTCGCTGCGGCTTCGAGGAGCGCGGGTTCGCGGTCGCTGGAGAGGTTCTGATCGCCGGGCTGGGCAGGAGATGTCATGCGAGTAATCTTAAGGTGATCCTTTTCCACCCGAACCGAGGAACCTCGTGGCCACTTCCCCCGCATCCCCTCCGACGAACGACGACGCCGCCGACAAGCCCGCCGCGGGCAAGGGACGCGCGACGCCGACCCGGGCGGAGCAGGAGGCCGCCCGCCGCCGCCCCCTCGTGGCGAACACCAAGGAGGCCAAGGCCGCCGCGCGCGCCGAGCTCAACGAGCGCCGCGCCCGCGCCCAGGCGGGCCTCGCGGCCGGTGATGAGAAGTACCTCCCCGCCCGCGACAAGGGCCCGCAGCGCCGTTGGGTGCGCGACTACGTGGATGCCGGATGGCACCCCGCCGAGTTCGTGATGGGCGTCATGGTGCTCGTCATCCTCATCTCGCTCCTTCCGCCGAACCTCGCGATCGGCGGGTTCGCGATCGCCGGCTGGGCGTACCTCGTCATGATGGCGTACCTCGTCCTCGCGATCGGCGGCATGGTCTTCCTCGCGATCCGGGTCAAGCGCAAGGTGTCGGCGAAGTTCGGGGCCGAGCGGATGGAGCGCGGTCTGGGCTGGTACGCAGCCATGCGCTCCCTGCAGATGCGCTTCATGCGTCTTCCGAAGGCTCAGGTCAAGCGCGGACAGTACCCCGCCTGATATCCCGAGACCCGGACGAGGGCCCCTGCCGATCGGCAGGGGCCCTCGTCGTCTCGATCAGGATGTCGTCGTGCGCCGCAGGGGTCAGCCTCGCCGCAGCCGCAGCAGGCCGCGATTGATCTCCCGCCCCCAGAAGGGTCCGCGGTAGAGGAACGCGGTGTACCCCTGGACCAGGGTCGCGCCGGCGTCGAGACGCTCCTGGACGTCCTCAGGCGTCTCCACTCCTCCGACGGCGATCACGCAGAAGTCCGTCGGTACGGCAGCGCGCACGACGCGCAGCACCTGCAGCGACCGCTCCTTGAGCGGGGCCCCGGAGAGCCCGCCCGCGCCAGCCGCCTCGACCGTCGCGTCGTCGGTGAGCAATCCGTCCCGGCTGATCGTGGTGTTGTGCGCGATGATCCCCGCGAGCCCCTCCGCGACGGCCATCCCGGCGATCGCCGCGATCTCGTCGTCCGGGAGGTCCGGCGCGATCTTGACGAGCAACGGGGTCGACCCGGACGCGTCCTTCACGGCGCGGAGCAGCGGAGCGAGCGTCTCAACGGCCTGGAGTCCGCGGAGCCCGGGCGTGTTCGGCGACGACACGTTCACCGCCAGGTAGTCGGCGAGCGGCGCGAGCCGGGTGGCGGACGCGACGTAGTCGTCGGTCGCGTCATCGACGTCGACGACGCGGCTCTTGCCGATGTTGACGCCGATCACCGTGTCCGGGGCTCCGCGGCGCAGACGCGCGAGACGCCGAGCAGCGGCATCCGCTCCCCTGTTGTTGAAACCCATGCGGTTGATGACGGCCCGGTCGGCCACGAGACGGAACAGGCGCGGCTTCGGGTTGCCCTCCTGCGGGATGGCGGTCACGGTGCCGACCTCGACGTGGCCGAAACCGAGAGCTGCGAGTCCGCGCACACCGACGGCGTTCTTGTCGAACCCCGCGGCGACGCCGAACGGCGACGGGAATGTCAGTCCGAGAGCGTCGACCCGCAGAGACGGGTCGGGCTTCGTGAACGCACGGGTGACACGGGCGAACGGCGGCACCCCGAGCACGCGGATCACCGCCATGCCGGCGTGATGGGCGAACTCGGGGTCGAAGCGCGACAGGACGGCGCGGAAGAGCAGCGGATACATCCCTGCCAGGTTACCGGTCGACCGGCTCCCGCTTCGCGTGGTCGGCGCGGAGGTCGGTGATGGCGCTCTCGAAGTCGTCGAGAGAGTCGAAGGCCTGGTACACGCTGGCGAACCGCAGGTACGCGACCTCGTCGAGGTCGCGGAGCGGGCCGAGGATCGCGAGGCCGATCTCGTTGGTGTCGAGCTGCGAGACCCCCGTCTGCCGCACGGCCTCCTCGACGCGCTGAGCGAGGATCGCCAGATCGGCCTCGGTGACGGGGCGCCCCTGGCACGCCTTGCGGACGCCCGAGATGACCTTCTCACGACTGAACGGCTCCATGACGCCGGAGCGCTTGATGACGTTGAGGCTCGCCGTCTCCGTCGTCGTGAAGCGTCCCCCGCATTCAGGGCACTGACGACGGCGGCGGATGGAGAGTCCGTCGTCGCTGGTGCGCGAATCGATCACGCGCGAGTCGGGGTGACGGCAGAAGGGGCAGTGCATCTGACCGATCCTACGCGGTGAACCGCGCCTCGATCGCCTCGCCGTGCGCAGGCAGCACCTCGGTGTTCGCGAGCGCGACGACGCCCGCACGCACCGCTGCGAGGGCGTCGCGATCGTAGGAGATGACCTGCTGCGGACGAAGGAACGTGTAGGCCCCGAGCCCGGGTGCGTAGCGCGCCTGACCGCCGGTCGGGAGCACGTGGTTGCTGCCCGCCATGTAGTCGCCGAGGCTCACCGGTGTCTGATCGCCGACGAAGACGGCGCCCGCGCTGGTGAACGAGTCCGACGCGGTCTCGGCGTCCGACAGGTGGAGTTCGAGGTGCTCGGGGGCGTACGCGTTGCTGAACGCGGTGGCCATCGCGCGGTCGTCGACCAGCACGATCGCCGACTGCGGACCGGAGAGCGCGGCGGCGACCCTCGTCGCGTGACGCGTCGCTGCCGCCTGCCGCTCGACCTCCTTCGCCACGGCTCCGGCGAGTTCATCGGAATCGGTGACGAGGACCGCTGAAGCCTGCTCATCGTGCTCGGCCTGGCTCACGAGGTCGGCGGCGATGAGGCGTGCATCGGCCTCGGCGTCGGCGACGACGAGGATCTCGGTCGCGCCCGCCTCCGAGTCGGTTCCGACGACGCCCGCGACAGCGCGCTTCGCGGAGGCGACGTAGTTGTTGCCGGGGCCCGACACGACGTCGACGGGGTCGAGTCCGATTCCTGCGACGCCGTGAGCGAAGGCGCCGATCGCCCCTGCTCCCCCCATCGCGTAGACCTCGGTCACGCCGAGGAGCGCCGCGGCCGCGAGGATCGTCGGGTGGATACGACCGTCCTGATCGCTCTGGGGCGGCGACGCGAGCGCGATCTGTGCCACGCCCGCCACCTGCGCGGGCACGACGTTCATGATGACGCTCGACGGATACACCGCCTTGCCGCCGGGGATGTAGACGCCGACCCGCTGCACCGGCTGCCACCGCTGCGTGATGGTCGCCCCCGGCCCGATCCGCGTGACCTGAGGCGCCGGGATCTGAGCCTCGGAGGCCGTGCGGACCCGGCGGATCGCCTCTTCCAGGGCAGCCCGCACCTCGGGCTCGAGTCCCGACAGCGCCTCGTCGATGTGCGAGGCAGGTACCCGGAGGTCGTGTCCGGTCACGCGGTCGAACCGCTCTGCCTGCTCGCGGAGCGCCGCCTCACCGCGTTCGCGAACGTCGTCGACGATACGGGCGGCGGTGTCGAGGGCTTCGGCCCTGGCCTGCGCGGCGCGCGGAACGGCGGCGAGCATGTCGGCGGGCGAGAGCTCGCGCCCCCGCAGATCGATCGTGCGCAAGGTCAGCCCTTCGTGATGTCGGCGATGTCGTGCAGGTATCCGATGCGACCGTCGTCATGGCGCACGACGTAGGCTCCGCCGCGGTCCTCGATCACGAGCGCCCACGCCGACGGGCCGATACGGAAGATCGGCTCGCCCAGCTCGTCGTGGACGTCGCGCTCGGTGGGCGCGAGGATCCAGAACGGCTGCGCGGTCGGGGCGGGGGCCGGGTCTCGCGGGTTCGTCGCCTCGAGGTCGGTGTCGTCGAACGCCTGGAACGCCTGCGCCTGCGGCGCCGCGTCGACGTGCTGCGCGCGCGCTCCGAGCATCGCTTCGATGCTGCCGGTGTCGGAGACGACCTCGGGCTCGCGCTCCCACGAGCTCCGCGAGTAGGACGGGGTGTAGTTCTCGTCGGCGGTGGTCTGCTCGGTACCGGTTCCTCCACCCGAGGCGTGCGACGAGAGGGGCACCTGTGCCGCGAGGCCGAGCCGGGCGACCTCGTCCGTCGCCTGCTGACCGGAGAGCTCGGTGTCGAGTCCGCTCGCGGGCACGGTGATCTGCGTGTCAGGCGCGAGGTGGGGAGCCGGGGCGGACGAGTAGCCGAAAGGCGCGCCCGTCTCACCCGGGACGACGGCGGGAGCCTCAGCGGCGGGAGTCTCAGCGACGCGAGCTTCGGGTCGCTCGGGACGGGGACGGGCGATGACCGGACGGACGGGATTCGCATTGCGGTGCGCCAGCGTCACCAACCGGCCGTGGAAGTCCTCCTTGATCCCCGGGATCAGCGGCGCGAAGACCGTGAGGGCGACGAGCGCGAGGGCGACGATGAACTGCACCCAGGGCACCCAGACGACCGCGTCGATATCGGTGCGGATGACGAGCGCGACGTAGTCCCAGAGGACCTGCGCCCACCAGACGGCCGCGACGGAGAAGGCCACGGAGGCGAACTGGTCGATGCCGAGCGATCCGACGCGGCGGATGCCGTCGGGTGACAGGCGTCGGAGTACGAGGAGGAACACGGCGACCGTCGGCACTGCGACGGGCAGGATCCAGGAGATCCCCTGGGCCCAGAGCGCCGGCGACCATCCAAGGGGGAAGAAGGAGAGGACGAACAGGACGAGCCAGGCGCCGACGATGATCAGCTCGCGGAGGGTGAACCCGAGGATGCCGTACTCGGGTGTGACCTCCTCGTCGTACAGCACTCCGTCGTCGTCGGAGAAGTCCTCGTCGAGGGAGGAGACAGCGGATGCCGAGGTCGACGCATCCGTGGGATCACTGTTCAGGAAGGGGGATTCCGTGCTCATGGGTGGTCCTTTCGTCACGGTGCGGAGTTCGGACGCCTCGCACCCAACGGGTCATGATCCTACCCGGTACCCCCGGGAGGAGTGCAGGGAGAGACGCCCATGTCAGGTCGTCAGCCCAGGCAGGTCGGGCCGAGCAGCGACTTGAGGTCGCCGAAGAGGTCGGCGGACACCTTCACCGGCATCGGCACGTCGAACACTTTCGCCGTGCCGCCGCGATGGACGCGCAGCACGACCTCGGTGTCTCCGTTGTGGCGGCGGAGCACGTCGGCGAGCTGCTGCATGACCCGCTCGGTCGCCCGCTGTTCGGCGAGCACGAGGGAGAGCGGTCCCGAAGCGTCGAACGACCCGACATCGGGTGCGAACGCCGACTGCGCATGCAGGTTCAGGCCGTCGTCGCGGCGGGAGACACGGCCGCGCACGGCGAGGATGGAGTCCTGCTGGAGCGTGTGCTGGAACTCGGTGTAGGTCTTGCCCATGAACATGACCGTCACCTCGCCGTTGAAGTCCTCGACGGTGATCATGCCGTAGGGGTTGCCGCTGGCTTTGGCCACGCGGTGCTGCACGCTCGTGACGAGCCCTGCCACCGTGACCTGGTCTCCGTCCTGGAGATCCTCCGAGTTGTTGAGGTCGTGGATCGAGATGGACGCGTGCTTGGCGAGCGGGACTTCGAGACCGGCGAGCGGGTGATCGGAGACGTACAGCCCGAGCATCTCCCGCTCGAAGGCGAGCTTGTCCTTCTTGATCCACTCGGGACGCGCCGGGACCTTCGCCGGCGCCGCCTCCTCCATGCCGTCGTAGAGGCTGTCGAAGTCGAAGCCGATGGCCCCCTGGGCCTCGTTGCGTTTGCGGTCGACCGCTGCCTCGACCGCATCCTCGTGGATCTCCATGAGCGCCCGACGGGTGTCGCCCATGGAGTCGAACGCGCCGGCCTTGATCAGCGACTCGACCGTCCGCTTGTTCGAGACGTGCAGGGGGACCTTGTCGAGGAAGTGATGGAACGACGTGAAGCGCTCGTCTTTCCGAGCCTGGACGATGCCGTCGACCACGTTGCTGCCGACGTTGCGGACAGCTCCCAGACCGAAGCGGATGTCGTCTCCGACGGCGGCGAAGAAGTTGATGGATTCGGAGACGTCGGGCGGGAGGACCTTGATGCCCATGCGGCGGCACTCGTTGAGGTAGAGCGCCATCTTGTCCTTCGAGTCGCCGACGCTCGTGAGGAGGGCGGCCATGTACTCGGCGGGATAGTGCGCCTTGAGGTAGGCCGTCCAGTACGACACGACACCGTATGCCGCGGAGTGGGCTTTGTTGAAGGCGTAGTCCGAGAAGGGCAGCAGGATCTCCCAGAGCGCGTTCACGGCTCCGTCGGAGTAACCGTTGGCGTGCATGCCGGCCTGGAAGCCCTCGAACTGCTTGTCGAGCTCGGACTTCTTCTTCTTGCCCATCGCACGGCGCAGGATGTCTGCTTGGCCGAGAGAGAACCCGGCCACGCGCTGCGCGATGGCCATGACCTGCTCCTGGTAGATGATCAGACCGTAGGACTCTTCGAGGATGTCGGCCAGGGACTCCGTGAACTCCGGGTGGATCGGGGTGATCGGCTGCATGCCGTTCTTGCGGAGGGCGTAGTTGGTGTGGGAGTTGGCACCCATGGGTCCAGGACGGTACAGGGCGATGAGGGCCGAGATGTCGCCGAAGTTGTCGGGCTTCATCAGGCGCATGAGCGAGCGCATCGGCCCGCCGTCGAGCTGGAACACCCCGAGCGAGTCTCCTCGGGCGAGCAGGTCGTAGGCGCCGCGGTCGTCGAGCGCGAGGTGCTCGAGGTCGAGCTCCTCGCCTCGGTTGGTGCGGATGTTGTCGAGCGCGTCGGAGATGATCGTGAGGTTGCGGAGCCCCAGGAAGTCCATCTTGATGAGGCCGAGCGACTCGCACGACGGGTAGTCGAACTGCGTGACGATCTGGCCGTCCTGCTCGCGGCGCATGATCGGGATGATGTCGAGCAGCGGCTCGGACGACATGATCACGCCGGCGGCGTGCACGCCCCACTGACGCTTGAGCCCCTCGAGTCCGAGCGCCCGGTCGAAGACGGTCTTCGCCTCGGGGTCGGTCTCGATGAGCGCGCGGAACTCGCTCGCCTCCTTGTAGCGCGGGTGCGCGGAGTCGAACATGCCACCGAGCTCCATGTCCTTGCCCATCACGGGCGGCGGCATGGCCTTGGTGAGACGCTCCCCCATGCTGAAGGGGAAACCGAGCACGCGTCCGGCGTCTTTCAAGGCCTGCTTCGACTTGATCGTGCCGTACGTGACGATCTGCGCGACGCGCTCCGAGCCGTACTTCCTCGTCACGTACTCGATGACCTCGCCGCGGCGACGGTCGTCGAAGTCGACGTCGAAGTCAGGCATGGAGACGCGGTCGGGGTTCAGGAACCGCTCGAAGATGAGACCGTGCTCGAGGGGGTCGAGGTCGGTGATCTTCATGGCGTACGCGACCATGGAGCCGGCACCGGAGCCACGGCCCGGACCCACGCGGATGCCGTTGTCCTTGGCCCAGTTGATGAAGTCGGCGACGACGAGGAAGTACCCGGGGAACCCCATCTGCAGGATGATGCCGGTCTCGTACTCGGCCTGCTTGCGCACCTTGTCGGGGATGCCGTTCGGGTAGCGGTAGTGCAGGCCGGCCTCGACCTCCTTGATCAGCCAGCTGTCCTCCGTCTCGCCGTCCGGAACCGGGAATCGCGGCATGTAGTTCGCGGAGGTGTTGAACTCCACCTCGCAGCGCTCGGCGATGAGGAGGGTGTTGTCGCAGGCCTCGGGGTGGTCGCGGAAGAGCTGCCGCATCTCGGCGGCGGTCTTGATGTAGTACCCGTCGCCGTCGAACTTGAAGCGATTCGGATCGTCGAGCGTCGAGCCGGACTGCACGCAGAGCAGCGCCTCGTGCGCATCCGCCTCGTGCTGGTGCGTGTAGTGGGAGTCGTTCGTTCCGACCAGCGGGATGTTGAGATCCTTCGCGAGCCGGATCAGGTCGGTCATGACACGTCGCTCGATCGAGAGCCCGTGGTCCATGATCTCGGCGAAGTAGTTCTCCTTGCCGAACAGGTCCTGGAACTCCGCCGCCGCCGCGCGCGCCGCGTCGTACTGTCCGAGCCGCAGCCGGGTCTGGATCTCGCCGGACGGGCATCCCGTGGTCGCGATCAGCCCCTTGCCGTAAGTCTGCAGCAGCTCACGGTCCATGCGGGGCTTGAAGTAGTACCCCTCCATGCTCGACAACGAGCTGAGCCGGAACAGGTTGTGCATGCCCTGCGTGCTCTCGCTCCACATGGTCATGTGGGTGTACGCGCCGGATCCCGAGACGTCGTCGCTCTTCTGATCGGGCGAGCCCCATTGCACGCGCGACTTGTCGCTGCGGTGGGTTCCGGGCGTCACGTAGGCCTCGAGGCCCACGATGGGCTTGATGCCCGCGGCCTTCGCCGCCTTGTAGAACTCGAACGCCGCGAAGGTGTTGCCGTGGTCGGTGACGGCGATCGCCGGCATCCCGTAATCGGCGGCCGCCTGCGTCATCGACGCGATCTTCGCCGCACCGTCCAGCATCGAGTACTCGCTGTGCACGTGAAGGTGGACGAAGGAGTCGGAGGCCATGATCCGAGTCTACTTTCGACGTCCGACATCACGGCCGCGACGAGCCCCGGCATCCGCGGTGGATGCCGGGGCTCATGAGTCGTGCCGGTTACGGGACTGCGTCGACGATCGAGACGCTGTAGGTCATGCGGATGTCGGGGACCGTCGGGGGAACCACGTCGCCGTCTGCGGAAGACCCAGACACGCGATCCCAGCGCAGGGTGTACTCGGTGGCCCACCCTGTCGCATCGCTGATCGAGATCGTGTCGGTGCGAGCACCGAAGTGGTCGTACCTCATGCGATAGGTGGTGATGCCGTTCGCAGCGGAAACGACCTCCGCTCCTGAGAGCGCAAGCGCAGCCACGAAGGTCTGGCGCACCGAGGCCGGGGCGTCGCTGACTCTCAGAACGGTGACGATGTCCTGCACAGCCGCATCACGCCTCTCGGCATCCCTCTGTTCGTGTCCGCGGTCCTTCGCGCGCAACTGGTCGAGCAGAGACTGGGGGTCCGCCGGGAACTGTGCATAGAAGGCGGCCGAGCCGGGCTCGGGCGAGCCGTCGACGACGTCGCGGGTATCCCGTGATTCGGTGACATCCGGGCGCACGGGCAGGATGTTGTCCCACGCGAGCGCCCCAGCGGGCCACTGATCTTCCGGAAAGAATCGCACTCGTTCAGCGTCCGGTCCGTTCACGGAGATCCATTCGCCGGATCGGTCAGCCGGCATGTAGGTCGCCGAATGCCCTCTGACCAACAGTGCACTGGTCAGCGGGCCGTAAGGGAAGTCACCCTGGTAGACGTCCTGCCCATCCCGGTAGAGCAGCGTCTCGGTCATGTTCTGCACGCTCAGATACTGCCCGGCCTGCGGGGTCGTGCCGGGGAAGGGCTCCGTGATCCCGGTCCCTCCGGTCGGCGCGGGATGCGGGAGCACCTCCCCCGGCTGTCGCGTCGGCTCTACGGTGGGTGCGGGGATCGCCTCCACCTGCGGGGCCGGCGCCGTGAGCTGACCGACCACCACGACCGTCGCGGTCGCCGCGGCGACTCCGGCGACGGCCCCGGCGATGAGGAACATCGGCCGGCGGCTTGCGCGCTTGCGCGCGGTCACCACACCGGTGTCGATGCCCTCGAGAAGCCGGACTCGCGCTCCGGCGATTCGCTCGTCGGTGAGGCTCACCCCCGTGTTGACCTCACGCACGCGCTCGAAAACGTCCATCGACTTCTCCTTCCTTCTGCTTCACGATTGAGGTGCGGCCGGCACTGCGGTGCGGATTCAGCCGAGTGCGCACGCGGTTGATGCGGGAGCGCACCGTGCCCACGGGGACACCGAGGGCCGCGGCGACCTCCTCGTACGTCAGGTCCCCCCAGGCGTACAGCAGGAGCGTCTCCCGGTCCTTCGTCGACAGCGACGCGATCCGCGGGGCGAGCTCGCGGGTCGAGATCTCGGCGTCCAGCCGGGCGATCGTCGTCTCGAGGTCGCCGTGCGAGATGTGCTCCTCACGGTGGGCGGACTCGATGCTCGACCGGAGGTGCTTGGCCTCCGTCGCCCGATGCTTCCGGATGAGTCGGGACGCGATCCCGAACAACCACGGCAGTGCGCTGTCCCACGCGGTGTCGAACGCCTTCCGGCGGGCGAACGCGACGAGGAACGTCTCGCTGAGGATGTCCTCGCCAGCATCCACCCCGAGCCGTCGGGCGGCGTACCGTCCCACCACTCCGGCATGTCTGTCGAAGAGTTCGGCGAACGCCCGGGGTTGCCCGAGCGATCGCTGAATGATCTCGCTGTCTGTGTTCACACTATGTATTGCCTCTGCGGCTCGGGACGGTTCGAAACTCGTTCACGGTAGTCGGTCCACGATGCTGTGCGTGTAGGTGTAACTCACGTCCACGATGGTCGAAGGCACGAGCGCTGACGGTGTGTCGAGCGTCACGGAGCGCCGTTCACGACGGTCATCGCGTACACATTCCTCATGTCAGGGGTCGAATCCGGAACCAGTGCGGATCCCGATCCGGTCGTCGACGTCGTCTCCTGCACCAGCCCCGTGCTGATGTCGATCGTGGCGGTGCGGCGCTGGATCGCGGGATTCCCGGACAGGTCCTGGGTCGGCGTGTCGAGCGCGACTGTCACGACGTTGCCGACCGTGCTCGTCACAGCGAATCCGTCCAGCATGCTCAGCGCGGCATACATGGCAGCGCGGGCGTCGGCGGTGCCGCCGTTGCGGGCGAGCAACTCGATCAGCAACCAGCCGACCTTCGCGTTGTCGGACTCCGGCGGGGTCTGCTGGTTCTCGTCGATCCAGGCGATGAGCTGCGCGGGGTCCTTCGGCATCGCGTCGTAGAACGCGGCCAGAGAGCTGCCGCCCGCCGTCGGCCAGGGCGCGCCGGCCCCGCCGATCTCGCCGGTGGGGTCGTAGGAGCTGTGCGCGACCTCCTGGAGGTACTGCTGCGCATTTGGTCCTGCGTCGGCGCCGAAGAGCTCGCCGATCTGGACCGGATGTCCGACGTAGCGCCACTCTCCGTACTGGTCGGCCGGGAGGTACGTCTCCGAACTCCCCAGCACACTCCACGCGCTCGTGGCATTGGAGCGGTCGACGGAATACCCTCCCCACCCGTTGACCGGCTCGTGGAAGACGAGGCCCGTCATCGTCGTCGCGACGCGAAGATACTGCCCCGGCGCGACCGTCAATCCGGCGAACGTGCTCGCGGATGCTCCCGCCGCGCTGAAGGCTCCGGCAGCCGTCAACGGCTCCACCGTCGGCTCCGGCGTCGGCTCCACCGTCGGGTCCGACGCTGGCTCGGGCACGACGGTCGGAATCGCCTCGACGCCACCGGTGATCTGTGTCGCGAGGTTGCCGACCACGAGAACTCCGGCCGTCGCTGCCGCCGCAGCGCCGACGAGGCTTGCCGTGATGATCCACGGGCGTCGTGCAGCGCGCGACCGCGCAGGCCGCTGTTCGGCGCGAATCTCGCTCAGGAGTCGCAGCCTGGCCGCCGAGATGTTCTCCTCGGCCCCCTCGACCACTGGTCGGGTCTCCTGCACCTTCTCGAGAACGTTCATCGGATGCTCCCTGCTGCTCGGCCTATCTGCGTCTCTGTGCGTGTCTCTGCCTGTCTCCTCGCCTGCGCCCTGCGAACGGGATCCAGGCGCTTGCGTATGCGGCTCAACCGGGACCGTACGGTCCCCACAGGGATGCCGAGCGCCGTCGCGACCTCGTCGTAGGACAGCCCCTGCCACGCGTAGAGCAAGAGCGTCTCCCGGTCCCTCGGCGCGAGGGCGGCGATGCGCGCTCTGAGCCCTGCGAGCTCGCGCTCCGCGTCGATCCGCGTCATCGCGTCGTCCACGCCGCCCTCGGACGCGTGCTCCTCACCCGCGACGGCAGCCGCGAACGAACGCCAGTGCTTCGCCTCCACGGCCCGGTGGCGGCGGATCAGGCGAGAGGCGATGCCGAGCAGCCAGGGGGCGGCCGACTCGACGTCTCGGTCGAAGTCGGCGCGGCGCCGGAACGCCACGAGGAACGTCTCGCTCAGGACGTCCTCCGCGGCATGCCGGCCGATCCGATACGTGGCGAAGGCGTTCACCACGCGCGCATGTCGATCGAACAGCTCGGCGAAGGCTGACGGTTGGTCCAGAGACCGTTGGATGATCTCGCTGTCTGTGCTCACGCTGCGTATTGCCTGTGCACCCCGGATGGGTTCACGTTTTCTTCGACCTGTCCAGATCGAGGCGCATCAGCACCCGGGGAAAACCGTTCAGCACGGAGCCGGTCTCGGCTGCTTTCTCGAAACCTGCACGTTCGAAGAGCGCGCGCGTCCCGACGTAGGCCATCGTCAGGTCGACCTTCTCGCCGCGGTTGTCGACCGGGTATCCCTCGATCGCGGGCGCGCCCCGGTCCCTGGCATACGCGACGGCACCGTCGATGAGGGCGTGCGAGATCCCCCGCTTCCGGTGCCCCGGCCTGACCCGGAAGCACCACAGCGACCAGACGTCGAGGTCGTCGACGTGCGGGATCAGTCGGTTGCGCGCGAAGCTCGTGTCCCGCCTCGGGTGTAGAGCCGCCCAGCCGACGGGCTCGTCGTCGAGGTAGGCGATCACGCCGGGTGGCGGGTCCTGGTGGCACAGCTCGCGCACGCGCTCCGCCCGCGCTGGGCCCTTCAGCGCGAGGCTCTCCTTGCTGCCGACTCGGTAGCTCAGGCAGAAGCACACAGTCGACGTCGGCTTCTTCGGCCCGACGAGCGCGGCCACGTCCTCGAACACCGTGGCCGGCCGCACCTCTATGCTCATGCGGTCATTGTGGCGCACACTTCCGACATCGGTCGTCACTCGGCCTGCACGATCCGCTGATCCGTGTTCGCGTAGGTGATGGAGTCCGCTGTGCTGCCGACGAGACCCATCGTCACATTCAGCAGTCCTGGCTCGATGTCCGTGAGTGGCGGCGGCGTATCGAGTCCGATCGTGAGGGGCTCGCCGCCGAGCGCCGAGGCGCTCACGGATCCGAGATAGACGCTCACGTCGCCGCGCAAGGTCATGGTGTCGGCGGTCGTCACGAGTCCCGGACCCCCGGGAGGGCGGACCGTCAGCGAGAATCCCTCGATCGTGATCGAGTCGGCCGAGATCTTCAGTGCTCGCACTCCGCCGCCGTCCACCGTCGGCACGGTCACGATGGAGATGCCCGAGAGTCCGGTGAACGACAGCGAGGTCGAGCCCAGCGACGCGGGCGTGCCCGTGAAGATCGGCGCGGCATCGTCGACGGGCGCGGGTACCGGGTCGACGGGCGCGGGTGTCTCGGCGGGGTCGAGCGGAAGCAGTGGCTCGGTCGGCAGGCTCGGGTCCTCGGGGTCGGCCGGCGCGGGGCTCTCCGACGGGGCTGCGGGATCCGGCTGCGGCTCGGGATCCGGACAGTAGATGAGAGGGATGCAGAACCCGGCCTGCGGGCGCGGCGCAGCCGCCCCCAGCGTCATGGGAGTCACCGCGAGGGCGATCACCAGCGCGGCGGCGAGCCCGGGGCGACGGGTCACGTCGCCGTCACCTCATCGCCCGACGCAGCACCCACGACCGCCTCGCGCGGCGCCATCCAAGCCACGACGAGCACGCCGCCGACGACCGACAGGAGCATCCCGACGATGAACCCGCCGAGATTGACGCCGATCAGGGAGTAGAGACCCACGGCGAGGGCGATGACCCCGTAGAACACGTGGTGGGCGGGCATGGCGATGGCCAGGATGCCGAGGAGCAGCAGCAGGACCGGGATCACGGTCGCCTGCAGCCCCTCGATCCCGAGCTGCACATGCAGATGGCCGAGATCCAGCTGTCCGGAGAAGAACATCTCCACGCCGCCGAGCGCGACGAGGATGCCGTCGACGAAGGGGCGCTGTCGCCGCCAGGCGCGGAAGCGGCCTGGTGTTGCGACGGTGGTGTCTCCCGAGTCCTGGGTCACGGCATCCGCCCCGTTCAGAAGCATCCCTGCGAGCCGTCCGTGAGCTCGAGCGACATCCCCTTCAGCGTGAAGACCGATGCCTGGGTGCTCCACGCCGTCTGCTGCAGGTCGGTGATCGAGATCGTGTCGGAGTCCTGTGCGAAGTCGCCCGGCGAGCCCTTCGCGTCCGTGGCCACGGTGGACGCGTCGACGCCGATGCGGATGCCGCCGAACGACGCGTCTCCCTTGAGGCCGGTCATCCCGATCTGCAGGTCGCTCGCCGTCGCCGGCTCCCCACCGCCGCCCGCCTTGATCAGCACCCCGACCGTGCCGAGAGGTGTCTCGGTGATCACCGACTGGCAGAGGTCGGTCAGCGTCGCGCTCTTGATGTTCGCGATTGCGACGGTGTGCTCGACGCCCTCGGTGTCGGTCGCGACGCCGGCGTACTGCGAGAAGCCGGTGCCTTCGAGCTGGCTCGCGCCGATCTGGAACTGACTGCCCGACACGGCGAACGAGACGGGCACCGCCCCTTGGGCGACACCTCCGAGCAGCACTCCGGCGATGACCCCCGCCGGCACAGCGGCCAGGGTGATCCGGCCGGCACGCGTGCGGGTCGCGGCGGACAGGACTGTGGACGGCTTCGGGAACTTCATCGATCCTCCTCCTTCGCGCCGACGGCTCCGTCCGCGCGATATACCGATCCTAGGCTCTATTGATTCAGAGTCAATACCCTGTCTGGCTAGGCTTCAGGCATGCCGTCGGAGCCTCGTTCACGCCTCAGTCCTGAAGAGCGTCGCGCCCAGCTGATCGCGATCGGCGTGCAGTTCCTCGTCGACCACCCACTCGACGAACTCACGATCGACGAGCTCGCGGCCCGGGCGGGCGTCTCGAAAGCCCTGATCTTCCACTACTTCGACAGTCGCCAGGGTGTCGAGCGCGCGATCGTCACGACCGCCCGCGACAGCCTGCTCGTGGCGACCGAACCGCGCGCCGACCTGCCGCCCCGCGAGCGCATCCACGACACCCTGCTGCGCATCGCCGGTTTCGTGCGCGACCACAGCGGCACCTTCTCGTCACTGGTCCGCGGCGTCGCGAGCGGCGACCCTGCCGTGCGCGCCATCGTCGACCAATCGCGCGACCTCAACGCGCAACGGCTCCTCGAGGCGTTCCAGGAGCTCGGAGCACCGAACGAGCTTGCGCTGCGGGTCGCGTTCAGAGCCTGGGTCTCGTTCACGGAGGAGGCGCTGCTGGAGCTCGTCGTGGATCGCCGTATCGACGACGAGACAGTGGTCGACTTCCTCGAGAAGACGCTCGACGGCGTCGTCGCCGCCGCCGCTGGCGCGCGCTTCTAGTCGGCGCGCAGCACGTCGAGGGCGTGCTGGAAGTCTGTCGGGTACGCGGACTCGAACTGCACCCACTCCCCCGTGGTCGGGTGAGTGAATCCGAGCCGGTGCGCGTGCAGCCACTGGCGCGTGAGACCCAGGCGCGCAGAGAGGGTCGGGTCGGCTCCGTACAGCGGGTCGCCCACGCACGGATGCCGGTGAGCGGCCATGTGCACGCGGATCTGATGCGTGCGTCCCGTCTCGAGATGGATCTCGAGCAGCGAAGCGCCCGGGAACGCCTCGAGGGTCTCGTAGTGGGTGACAGAGGGCTTGCCGTCGGGGACGACGGCGAATTTCCACGAGTGGTTCGGATGCCGTCCGATCGGCGCGTCGATCGTGCCGGCGAGCGGATCCGGATGACCCTGGACGACCGCGTGGTAGATCTTCTCCACGGTCCGTTCCTTGAAGGCGCGTTTCAGAGCCGCGTACGCCGTCTCCGTCTTCGCGACGACCATGAGTCCGCTGGTGCCGACGTCGAGACGATGCACGACGCCCTGCCGCTCCGGTGCGCCGCTCGTGGCGACGCGGAATCCCGCAGCCGCCAAGGCGCCGACCACGGTCGGGCCGTCCCAGCCGAGCGACGGGTGGGCGGCGACGCCGGTCGGTTTGTCGACCACGACGATGTCATCGTCGTCGTAGACGATGCCGAGCTCGGGAACCGCGATCGGCACGATGCGCGGCTCCTCCTTCGGCTGCCATTCGACCTCGAGCCAACCGCCGCCGCGAAGGCGGTCCGACTTGTCGAGCGTCGTGCCGTCGAGACGCACGCCACCGGCCGCGGCCACATCGGCTGCGAATGTGCGCGAGAAGCCCAGCATCTTCGCCAGCGCCGCATCGACGCGCACGCCGTCCAGCCCGTCGGGGACGGGAAGGGTCCGGAACTCCACGATCAGCGCCCGTCAACGGTCGGGGTGCCGGAGGACCGCTCCACGGTGTCGTCCGCGGTGTCGCCGGCCGTGTCGCGGGAGGAAGCCGAGGAGGCCGCCCTGTCGTGCTCGACGGCATCGGCGACAGCCACGGCCTCTGCCTCCTCCTCCGTCTCGACGACCGCATGGTCGCGCTCGCGCGACCCGTCGAATCGCAGACCGAACACCACGAGCAGCGCCACGGAGATCATGCCCGTGACGATGAAGATGTCGGCGACGTTGAAGATCGCGGGCATCATCCACGGCATCGAGATCATGTCGACCACGTGTCCCATGGGGAATCCGGGATCGCGGAAGAGGCGGTCGGTGAGGTTGCCGAGCACGCCACCCAGCAGGCCGCCGAGAACGACGGCCCAGAGACGCGAACGGAGGCCGAAGGCCTTCCACACGATCACGGCGGCGACGACCGCGAGGGCGATCGTGAAGATCCACGTGACGTCCGAGCCCAGCGAGAAGGCAGCGCCGGGGTTGCGGACGTAGTACAGCTGAAGGAACTCCCCCAGTACGGGCACCGGCTCCTGCAGGGGCAGGTTCTCGATGGTGAGGTACTTCACAAACTGATCGGCGGCCAGCACGACCACTGCGAGAATCGCAACGATCGCGCCGGCCGCCGAACGACGAAGAGGACGGCGTCCTGGCAAGAGGACGACCTACAGTCCGATCGCGGAGACCGGGGTCGAGTCCGTCGACGCCGACTTCTCATCGAGGTCGCGGAGCTGGCCCTCGATGTAGCCGCGCAGCTGCGAACGGTAGTCGCGCTCGAAGTTGCGGAGCTCGGTGATCCGGGCTTCGAGCGTGTTGCGCTCGCGCTCGAGACGTGCGGACTCCTCGCGCTGCTTGGCCTCGGCCTCGGTGCGGATGCGGTTGACCTCGCCCTCCGCCTCGGCGATGAGCTGGGCGCGCTTGGCCTCTCCCTCGGCGACGTGCTCGTCGTGCAGACGCTGGGCGAGCTCGATGATGCCGGCAGTGGCGGTCGCGGAACCCGACGGAGCAGGCTCGGCGGGGGTCTCGACGGGACCCGGAGCGGCAGGCGCCTCAGCGGCCGGAGCGGCAGCGGTGGCCGGAGCCGCGCCCGACTCGTATGCGGCCAGCTTGGCCTTGAGCTCTGCGTTCTCCTCGAGGGCCTTGCGCCACTCGATGACGATCTCGTCGAGGAAGTCGTCGACCTCGTCCGGGTCGAAGCCGTCCTTGAAGCGGACGTGCTGGAACTGCTTGGTGACGACGTCATCCGGGGTAAGTGCCATGGTGGCTCCTTCGATGAGTTCGGTTGCCAGTTTCGAGAATGGCGCGGTCGTGATGTGGCGCGAACCCGGGGCGCGCACCTGGGAGCCAAGCATAGTCCCCGAGTCTGTCCGCCGCGACGCCGCGACACCCGGACTCGAGAACTCTCGGCGGTCTCAGCGGAAGATGCCCACGATGTTCATGAGGATCAGCACGATGAGGATGGTCAGCGAGAATCCGAAGTCCAGAGACAGCGACCCGATTCGCAGAGGCGGGATGATCCGCCGGAAGAACCGGATGGGCGGATCGGTGATCGTGTAGACGACCTCAGCGGCCACCAGGCCAGCGCCCTTGGGACGCCACTCGCGGTTGAACATCGGGATGTAGTCGAGGATCAACCGCGCGAAGAGGACGAGGAGGTACAGCAGCAGCGCCGTGTGGACGATGCTCGCGAAGACGGAGACGAGCCCCACGGGTTACGACTGGTCGAAGCCCGCGGACTCTGCGTCCGCGTGCGCGATGCCCCCGTGACCCGAGACGTTGATGTTCTCCGGCGAGAGGAGGAACACCTTCGAGGTCACGCGCTCGATGCGGCCGTAGAGGCCCAGGGAGAGACCGGAGGCGAAGTCGATCAGACGGCGCGCGTCTGCATCGCTCATCTGAGAGAGGTTGATGATGACCGGCACGCCCTCGCGGAAGCTCTCGGCGATGAGCTGCGCATCGCGGTACTGCTTGGGGTGCACGGTGAGGATCTCGTTCACTGCCCCTCCTGCGGGCTGTCGCACCGCGACGGGACGACGCAGCGGGGTGATCGGGGCGGGGGCGGGCTCGTCGCGCTCGCGGTCACGCTCTCGGTGGGCACGGGCCGGAGCGTGCTGCTCCTCCTCGTAGACCTCTTCCTCGTCGGCGAGGCCGAGATACACCATGGTCTTCTTCAGCGGGTTACCCATCGTGTCCTCCGGTTCGAACGTGTCGGGCTGGTCTGGTTAGAGGTTAACCCCGGTCGGGGCGGGGTCCTGTGATTGCGGAGCCGATCCGAAGGTGTGTCGCACCCGCGGAGATCGCCTCGACGAAGTCGCCGGTCATCCCGGCGGAGATCCATGTCGCCTCGGGCTCGACCGTGCGCACGTCGTCGGAGATCGCACGCAGACGCGCGAAGGCCGGGGCCGGGTCCTCGTCGAGGGGTGCGACGGCCATCACCCCGCGCAGTCGCAGGCTGGGCAGGGTGAGCACGTGCTCGGCCAGGGCCCGCGCCGCCTCGGGGGCGACGCCTCCGCGCCCTGGGTCGTCGGTGAGGTTCACCTGCACCAGGACATCGAGGATGGCGTCATCCTCCGCGGCCCTGTGCAGGGCGTCGGCAAGACGTTCACGATCGACGGAGTGCACGGCGTCCGCGCTCCGTCTGATCGCCGCCGCCTTGTTCGTCTGCGCCTGACCGATGAAGTGCCATCGCACGTCGAGGTCGTCGAGCTCCGCGGTCTTCGCCGAGAGCTCCTGCTGACGGTTCTCCCCCACGTCGCCGACGCCGAGAGCCGCCAACTCCCGCACGAGCGATGCGGGGTGGAACTTGGTGACGACGATCCGCGTGATCTCCTGCGGGTCGCGCCCGGCCAGGCGCGCGGCGTCGGCGATCCGCTCATCGATCGCCGACAGCCGTGCGGCCAGGTCGGTCACTTCAGGAATTCGGGGATGTCGATGTCGTCGTCGGCGAACGCCGGCTCGATGCTCGTCGCGGTGACGCGCTGCGGAGCGGGCTCGTTCTTCTCGGTCGACTCGGATGCCGCGGGCGCGCTCTCCTCGTCGTTCGAGAGCGTCACCTCGGGCAGCGTGCTGGCCGCAGCCGGCCGCGTGACCACCATCGGGTCGAGGCGCAGCGAGGGCTCGCCGCCATCGAATCCGGCCGCGATCACCGTGACGCGCACCTCGTCGCCGAGGGTGTCGTCGATGACCGTGCCGAAGATGATGTTCGCCTCGGGGTGCGCGGCCTCCTTCACGAGGTCGGCGGCGTCGTGGATCTCGAAGATGCCGAGGTTCGACCCACCCTGGATCGACAGCAGCACGCCGTGCGCTCCCTCGATGCTCGCCTCGAGCAGCGGGGACTCGACCGCGAGTTCGGCGGCCTTGATCGCCCGATCGGCGCCGCGCGCGGATCCGATGCCCATGAGCGCGGAGCCCGCGCCCTGCATGACGGACTTCACGTCGGCGAAGTCGAGGTTGATGAGACCGGGGGTGGTGATGAGGTCGGTGATGCCCTGCACACCGGCGAGGAGCACCTGGTCGGCCGTGGCGAACGCCTCGATCATCGAGATGCCGCGGTCGCTGATCTCCAGCAGTCGGTCGTTCGGCACCACGATGAGGGTGTCGACCTCTTCCTTCAGCTTGGAGACGCCGGCCTCGGCCTGGCTCTGGCGACGACGGCCCTCGAAGGAGAACGGCTTGGTGACGACACCGATGGTCAGAGCGCCGATCGACTTCGCGATGCGGGCGACCACGGGGGCGCCGCCGGTTCCGGTTCCGCCTCCCTCGCCAGCGGTGACGAAGACCATGTCGGCACCGGTGAGCGCCTGCTCGATCTCCTCGGCGTGGTCTTCTGCGGCGCGGCGGCCGACCTCGGGGTCGGCGCCGGCGCCGAGTCCGCGCGTGAGCTCGCGGCCCACGTCGAGCTTGACGTCGGCGTCGCTCATGAGGAGCGCCTGGGCATCGGTGTTCACGGCGATGAACTCGACTCCGCGGAGACCGAGTTCGATCATGCGGTTGACGGCGTTGACGCCGCCACCGCCGACGCCGACGACCTTGATCACGGCGAGGTAGTTCTGGTTCTGGCTCATGGCCGGCCTCCGAATAATCGAGCCTGTCTGATGGAGAGTCGCCACCGCCGGGTTGAACCTTAAACCTCAACTAGAGGTGTAAAGTATTTCCCGGCAATGGTTTCTCTTGTTCGAAGGTAAGCGCCGCACAGGCGCGCGCACGCGAAGACACGGGCGTGTCGTGTGTTTGCCGACCGAACTCAGCCGACGACGACCGCGTGCGGCGAGGTGACGTCGATAGAGGACGCGCCGGGAACGCCGATCAGCGTCTTCGCGAGGGCCTCGCTTTTCAGAGGCGAATTCTCGGAGTTCCCCCACACGATCGTCAGGCCGGTGCTGAGCGTCAGCGTGACGTCGTCGGGCGTCGTCGCCGTGACGTTGGTGAGCGTCGCGCGCAGATCCGCCGGCACCGAGCGCACCACGAGGCCCGCGGACTCGAACGCCGCGGAGTCGGTTCCACCCGCGATGTCGAGGAGCGGCTGACCCGCCGGCTGATCGGAGGTCGTGGCCAGCGCCACGCCCGCGGCATCCACCAGCGTGTATCCCGCCTCGGAGCGGATGACTCCCACGGGGGTGCGCTCGACGATGCGCACCGTGAGGTCGTGCGGCGGCTTCGCCTCGAGCGCGTAGGTCTCGATGAGCGGGAAGGCGAGCAGCGACGCCTTGACCTCGCTGGAATCGACGAGCGCCAGCGGGGTGCCGATCTGCCCCGCGAGCGCAGCCTCGAGCGTGGCCGGGTCGAGCGTCGTCGCGCCGACCACGGTGATCTTCTCCACCGCGAACAACGGGCTGTACGCGGCCGCGACGCTCCCGCCCACGAGGAGGATCGCGGCTCCGATCGCACTCAGCCAGACGATGCTCCGTCGACGCGACCGCTGGGTGAACCGCCGGATCTCCGCGCGGAGCGCCTTCCGACGTGCTCGCGCGGCACGCCAGACGTCGCGCGCCGACATCTCGCGGTCGTCGTCGACGGCCTCCGCCGGAGAGAACTCCGTCACCGTCGCTTCCCGCCCGACCGCACCCCGCGCGGAGGCCGGATCGCGCCGACGACGCGCCGATGCATCCTCCGCGGACTCGGCGGCAGGCGTCGGAAGCGAGGGCGGGCGGCGCACGCGCTACTCTCCGGTCGACCGCAGCGACTCGAGCACCTGCGGGATGATCTGGTAGACGTTTCCGCAGCCCAGCGTGATCACGTAATCGCCCTCACGGGCGACGGATGCCGTGTAGTCCGCCGCCTGCTGCCAGTCGGCGACGTAATGCACGTGCGACGGGTCGCGGAACGCACCGCTCACGAGCTCGCCGGTGACTCCGGGGACGGGGTCCTCGCGCGCACCGTACACGTCGAGCATGACCGTGTGATCGGCGTACGTCTCGAGCACGTCGGCGAACTCGCGGAACATGTGCTGGGTCCGCGAGTAGGTGTGCGGCTGCTGGATCGCGATGATGCGACCGTCGCCCGAGATCGACCTCATCGCCTCCAGAGCCGCCCGTACCTCGGTGGGGTGGTGCGAGTAGTCGTCGAAGACCGCGACTCCCCGTTCGACGCCGTGCTTCTCGAGCCGTCGGACGGTACCGGCGAATCCCTCGACGGCTCGTGCCGACTCCTCGAGGCCGAAGCCCAGAGCGCGCAGGACGGCGACGGCTCCCGCCGCGTTGACGGCGTTGTGCACACCAGGCACGGCCAGCTGCAGACGCACGCTCTCGCCGCCGTGCGTGAGGGTCGCGGCCACGGGGCCTGCAGCGACGATGTCGGTGATGCGCAGATCGGACCCCTCGGCCTGGCCGAAGGTCACGACGTTCGGGTGCGACAGACCCGCGCCGACGCGCAGCGCGCCGGCGTCGTCGCTCGAGATGACGACGGCCTCGGTGGCCGCGTCGGCGAAGCGCACGAACGCGTCGTGGAACGCCTCGTCCGATCCGTAGTGGTCGAGGTGGTCGGGGTCGACGTTCGTGATGAGGGCGACCGCGGTGTCGTAGAGGAGGAAGGTCCCGTCGGACTCGTCGGCCTCGATCACGAACAGCTCGCCGGAGCCGGATGCGCTCGACACGCCGAGCTGCTCGATCACGCCGCCGTTCACGAAGTTCGGATCCGCGCCGAGCGCCTGCAGCGCCGTCACGATCATGCCTGTCGACGTCGTCTTGCCGTGCGCACCCGCGACCGACACCAGACGGCGGGAGCCGATCAGCCAGTGCAGCGCCTGCGAGCGGTGGATGACGTGCAGGCCGCGCTCCTTGGCCGTGACGAACTCCGGGTTCTCCGGCCAGATCGCCCCGGTGTGCACGACCGTGTCGGCGTCGCCCAGATGTGCGGCGTCGTGCCCGACATGCACCGTCGCCCCGGCGGCGGCCAGCGCACGCAGGTTGTCGCTGTCGGCACGGTCGCTGCCGGACACGCGGATACCCGCGTCGAGGAACATGCGAGCGAGGCCGCTCATGCCGGACCCGCCGATGCCGATGAAGTGCGCGGAGGAGATCGACTCGGGGATCGGGAGAGAGAGGTCAGGTCTGATCATGTCGGATTCAGTCTACTTTTCCGGTCGGACGGAGCGGCGCAGGACGACACCGGTCACACGGAGGCGAGGGCGCGGTCGACGAGCGCGATGACGTTCTCGGTGCCGCTGCGGGTCCCGACGTTCGAGGCAGCCGCCGACATCGCGGCGAGGCGATCGGAGTCGCCCAGGAGCGGGACGACGATCCGCCGCACGGCGTCGCCGTCGAACGTCGCGTCGTCGAGCAGCTTCGCAGCGCCGGCGGCGACCGCGGTGGCGGCGTTGAGGCGCTGCTCGCCGTTGCCGACCGAGTAGGGCACGTACAGAGCGGGGATGCCGAGGGCGCTGATCTCGCTGACCGTGGCGGCTCCGGAGCGCGACACGATGAGATCCGCCAGCGCGAACGCGAGGTCCATGCGGTCGACGTACCGCACGAGCGCATACCCCGGGACGCCGGGGTCGGCGAGGTCGCTGCGCTCCCCCGTGACGTGCAGCAGCTGCCATCCCGCCGCGAGGACATCGCCCCACGAATCGGCCAGAGCGTCGTTGAGGCGCTGGGCGCCGAGCGATCCGCCGAAGACGAGCAGCACGGGGCGCGCGGCGTCCAAACCGAAGTGCGCGGCGGCCTCATCACGCGCCGCTGCGCGATCGAGCTCGATGACCTCCCGGCGCAGCGGCATGCCGACCACCTCGCCTCCGCGCAGCGGCGTGCCGGCGAAGGCCAGACCGGTCGCGGCTGCGCGACGAGCGCCGAGCACGTTCGCGAGGCCGGGGCGCGCGTTGGCCTCGTGCACGACGAAGGGGATCCCCTCGCGGCGCGCCGCCACGTAGGCCGGCGCCGAGGCGTAGCCGCCGAATCCGACGACGACGTCGACGCCGTGCGCGCGGATGTGGTCTCGCACCTGAGCGACCGCCCGACGGAACCGCATCGGGAACCGCGCCGCCTGCGCGTTGGGACGCCTCGGGAACGGCACCTTGTCGACGATGAGGAGTTCGTACCCGCGGGCCGGCACCAGTCGGGACTCCAGCCCCTCCGCCGTGCCGAGCACCAGCACGGAGGCCTCCGCGTCGCGGGAACGCAGTCCGTCGGCGACGGCGAGCAGGGGATTGACATGACCGGCGGTTCCCCCGCCGGCGAGAAGGTACGTGGTCACCGTGAGACCCTACCCCGCCCGGCCGAGGGCGCCCGCTCAGCCGGGCGAGCCTCGGCGGCGGGGATCGTCCTGGCGAAGGCGAGGAGCACACCGCAGGCGATGAGCACGGCGAGCAGCGCCGTGCCTCCCTGCGACATGAAGGGCAGTGGCACGCCCATGACCGGGAACACGCCGATCACGACGCCGATGTTCAGCACGGCCTGCCCGGTGATCCAGACCGTGACGCCGCCCGCCGCGATGCGGATGAACGGGTCGGAGGTCTTGCGGATGATGTGGAAGGCGCCGACCGTGAAGAGCGTGAACAGCGCGAGCACGACCACGCAGCCGATGAGCCCGAGCTCCTCCCCCACGATCGCGAAGATGAAGTCGTTGCCCGCGGCGGGGAGCCAGCCGTACTTCTCCTGCGAGTTGCCGAGGCCGACGCCGAAGACGCCGCCCGAGGCCATGCCCCAGATGCCGTGGATCGACTGGTAGCAGTCGCCCGTGTAGGCGGACATGTCGGAGCACGTCGCGGTGATGCGCCGCATCCGGTCGGGGCTGGTCACGGCCAGGGCGATCACCGAGGCGATGCCGAGCAGCACCGGGAGGATGAAGAGCCGCAGCTTCACCCCCGAGAAGAACAGGCAGCCCAGGAGGACGAGCACGAGCACCATGGCGGTACCCAGGTCCTTGCCGGCGAGGACGGTGCCGATCGCGAGCGCGCCCACGGGCACCACCGGGATGAAGACCTGGTGCCACGTGCCGAGCATCGTCTGCTTGCGCATGAGCACGTAGCCGATCCACAGCGCGAGCGCGAGCTTGAGGAACTCGGACGGCTGCAGGGTGAAGCCGGCGATCTTGATCCAGTTCCGGTTACCGCCGTCCTCGATGCCGAGGGGCGTGAAGACGAGCAGCTGCAGGGCTATCGCGCCGAACAGCGCCGGCCAGGCCATGCGCTTGAGGAAGCGGACCGGCATCCGCGAGATGAGGAACATCAACGGAACCCCGAGCACCGCGAACACGCCCTGGCGCAGAGCGCCGTCCATCGGGTTCTCTCCGCGCGAGACCGCTGTCGCGCTGGTCGCGGACAGCACCATCACGAGACCGAAGATCGTCAGCAGCAGCGCCGCTGATGCGATCATCAGGAACTCTGTCGACAGCGGTGTGAAGCGGCGCCCCAACGAGACGCGCGCGGCGAGGCCCCGCGAGGAGCCGGGCTCAGAGCGCGGGGGGCGTGCGACCTGTGTCATCGGCGCTCCCCCGGTCGATCCAGTCCTGCACCGCTTCGGCGAAGCGGCGGCCGCGATCCGCGTAGCTCGTGAACTGATCGAAGGATGCCGCAGCGGGAGCCAGGAGTACCGTGCCCTCGCCGTCGACGATCCCCGCAGCGATCTCCACGACGCGGTTCATGACCTCACCAGTCTCGCCAGCATCCACCTCGAACACCGGCACCGCGGGCGCGTGTCGCTGGAATGCCGTCACGACCTCCGAGCGCTCGACGCCGATGACGACCGCAGCGCGAGCCGTCGTGCCTGCCGTCGCCACGAGGTCGGCGATGTCCACGCCCTTGAGGTCTCCCCCGACGACCCACACGGCGCCGGGGTACGCGCGCAGCGACGAGGCCGCTGCGTGCGGGTTGGTCGCCTTCGAGTCGTCGACCCAGGTGATCCCGAGGTGACGGGCGACGACCTGGATCCGGTGGGCATCGAGACGGAAGCTCTGCAGCGCGTCGTGAATCGCCTCGGGGGCGACGTCGAGCGACCGCGCGAGCGCACTCGCCGCGAGGATGTTCTGCACGATGTGCGGAGCGGCCAACCCGGCGGTCTCGAGATCGGCGACCGTCGTGAGCTCGAGCGCACTCCGCGCGCGATCGTCGAGGAAGGCGCGGTCGACCAGGAGGCCCTCGACGACGCCGAGGTCGCTGGGACCGGGGATGCCGAGATCGAACCCGATCGCGCGTGCCCCCTCGACCACCTCGGCGTCCTCCACCATCAGGCGGGTCGCGTCGTCGGCCTTGTTGTACACGCAGGCGACGCGGGTGTTGCGATAGACGAGCGCCTTCGCGTCGCGGTAGGCGCGTGCGCTGCCGTGCCAGACGAGGTGGTCGTCGGCCAGGTTCAGGCAGACGGACGAATACGGGTACAGCTCGCCCTCCGGCTCGGCAAGGCCGAGATACCACAGCTGGTGGCTGGAGAGCTCGACGACCAGCACGTCGAAACCGGACGGGTCGCGCACGGCATCGAGCACCGGCACTCCGATGTTGCCGCACGGAGCCGCGCGCAGCCCGCCCTCGACGAGGAGGCTCGCCGTGAGCTGGGTCGTCGTGGTCTTGCCGTTCGTCCCCGTGATGAGCACCCAGTCGGCCGGCGTTCCGTCATCGCGCACGACCTTGTCGCGCACCCGCCAGGCCAGCTCGACATCGCCCCACAGCGCGATGCCGGATTCCTGCACCCACCGGATCACGGGATGCGAGGGCGCGAACCCGGGCGAGGCGATCACGACCTCCGCGCCGAAGTCGACCAGCGTCTGCGGCACGTCGCTCAGCGGACCGAGCTCCAGCCGCGCTCCGACGACGGGGACGAGCTTCGCATACTCCTCCTCCGCCGACTCACTGAGAACGAGGACCTCTGCGCCGAGCTCGGTGAGGGTGTCCGCGACCGAGAAGCCCGTCATCGAGAGGCCGAGCACCGCGACGCGGAGACCCGCCCAGTCGGCGTTCCAACTGGTGAGCGACGCGAGGCGCGATTCACCCGACACGGGTCAGCCATTCCACGTAGAACAGTCCGACCGCCGAGACGGCGAGGAGCCCGGCGATGATCCACATGCGCACGACGATCGTGACCTCCGACCAGCCGCGCATCTCGAGGTGGTGGTGGAACGGGCTCATGAGGAACAGCCGCTTTCCACGGGTGATCTTGAAGTACGCGCGCTGCAGGATGACGGAGCCCGAGGCGAGAACGAACACGCCGGCGATCACGAGCAGCAGCAGCTCGGTGCGCGTGAGGATCGCCATGGCGGTGATGACACCGCCGATGGCCATCGAGCCCACGTCGCCCATGAACACCTTGGCCTTGGGGGCGTTCCACCACAGGAAGCCGATGAGGCTCGCAGCGAAGGACGCAGCGACGATGGCGAGACTGAAGGGGTCGCGGACCTCGTAGCATCCGCCGATCGCGGCCTTCTCCACGCCCTCGCCGACGCAGGACTGCTTGAACTGCCAGAAGGCGATGAGGCTGTACGCACCTACGACGATCACACCGGCGCCGGCGGCGAGTCCGTCGAGTCCGTCGGTGAGGTTCACGCTGTTCGAGGTGGCGACGCCGATCACAGAGATCCACAGCAGGTACAGCACCCAGCCGACGACGACCGTGAACGCGAACAGGTTCAGCCAGGGGATGTCGCGGAACAGCGAGATCGATCCCGACGCGGGCGTCTGGTCGAACTTGTTCGGGAAGTTCAGCGCGACGATGCCGAACGGGATCATCACGATCAGCTGCCCGATGATCTTGCGCCATCCGGACAGACCGAGGCTGCGCTGACTGCGCACCTTCATGTAGTCGTCGATGAATCCGACGGCGCCGAAACCGACCATCAGCCAGATCACGAGGATCGCCGACAGCGCAGGCGTGCCACCGCCGACGAGGACGCCCGTGAAGTACCCCACCATCGTGCCGGCGATGAAGATCACACCGCCCATGGTCGGCGTGCCGCGCTTCGCCTCGTGGCTCGGGTTCTCGAGCGCCTCGGGGGTGCGGATGACCTGACCCCATCCCCACTTGCGGAAGAGCCGGAGGAAGACGGGAGTCAGGAAGAGTGTGAAGGCGAGCGAGATGGCCGCCGCCATGATGAGTGACCTCACGAGAACAATTCTCCCAGACGATCACCGAGATGCCGGAGCCCTACCGAGTTGGAGGACTTCACGAGCACGCGGTCGCCGTCGCGGAGCTCCTCGCGCAGATAGTCGAAAGCCGCGTCCTGGTCGGGGAAGAAGACGGCTTCGCTGTCCCATGACCCCTCGCCGATCGCGGAGATGTAGAGCCGGCGCGCCTCGGGCCCGACGACCACGATGCGCTGGATGTTGAGTCGCACGGCGAGCAGGCCGATGCGGTCGTGCTCCTCGCCGGCTGTCTCGCCGAGCTCGCTCATGGCACCCAGCACGGCCACCGTGCGCTCATCGGGGCCGGTGATCTGCGCGAGCGTGCGCAGGGCGGCCGCCATCGAGTCGGGACTCGCGTTGTAGGCGTCGTTGATGATGCGGACGCGGTCATTGCCCAGCGGCTGCATGCGCCAGCGCTCCGCGATCTCCACGGTCTCGAGTCGCTCGACGGCATCCGCCGTGGAGACGCCGAGCACGCCGGCGGCGGCGATGGCCGCGAGGGCGTTGTTGATGTGGTGGGCTCCGAGGACGCGGAGGTGCAGCGGCACGCGGGCACCGGCCGCCTCGATCACGCACGACGTTCCGGATGCCGTCACCTCCAGGCTCTCCGCCCGCACCTGCGCGGCGGACCCCTGGCCGAAGCCGACGACGGTCATCCCCCGCGACTCGGCGAGCTCGCGCATCGCCGCGACACGCGGGTCGTCGAGGTTCAGCACGGCCGTGCCGGTGCGTGCGGCGGCCGACACGAGCTCGGACTTCGCCTTCGCGGTGGCCTCGATGCCGCCGAAGCCGCCCGCGTGGGCCATGCCGACCATGAGCACGACCACCACGTCGGGTTCGACGAGGCCGGCCAGGCGGGCGATGCTCCCGGGAGCGTCGGCTCCGAACTCGCTGACCAGGAAGCGGGTGTCCTCCGTGACGCGCAGCATCGTGACGGGCGCGCCGACCTCGTTGTTGTACGAGGCGATGGGAGCGACGGTGGCCCCCTCCTCCGACAGGATCCGCGCCAGGAAGTTCTTGGTCGTGGTCTTGCCGTTCGAGCCGGTGATGCCGACGATCTTGAGCGAGCCGCCTGCACGCACCCGTGCGACGACCTCTCGGGCGAGGTCCGCCAGCGCGCGCACCGCGTCCGGAACGACGATCTGCGTGATCTCCTCGTCGACAGGGCGCTCGACGATCGCGAGGGCGGCGCCGGACGCGGCAGCGGAACCGACGAAGTTGTGGCCGTCGGTCGATGCGCCGGGCTTCGCGACGAAGATCGAGCCCGGGCCCATGTTCCGCGAGTCGGTGTCGACGACGCCGTCCACCACGGTCTCGGCCGTGGCTTCTCCGGCGAGCCGCAGGTCACCCCCCAGGACGGCGGCGATCTCGGCAAGCGACAGGGCGATCATGACATCTCCAGGCGCGAGGCGCGCCGATCATTCGAATTTGGGAAGCAGTGCGTCCATCGGGGTGGAGGACGGCATCACGCGGTACGTCTTCATGGTCTGCGTCATCGCCTTCTGGAAGGCCGACGCGGTCGCCGCGGATGATGTAACTCTAGTCGGCTCGTCCAGAGTGACGACGACGACGTACTGCGGATCGTCGACGGGCGCGAAGCCCACCATGCTCGTGTAGTACACACCCTGCTTGTAGCCGCCGTTGCCGTCCGGGATCTGTGCGGTACCGGTCTTGCTGGTCACTCGGTAGCCGGGCACCTGGATGCGCTCGGCGTTGCCGCCCTGCACAGCGACGTTCTCGAGCATCCGCGTGAGATCGGCCGCCGTCTGCGGCTGGATGATCTGCTCGCGGCTCGGGGCGTCGGGGGTCACGACCGTGCCGTCCGGCGCCGTGCAGGACTCGACGAGGGAGAGTCCGATCTTCTCCCCGCCGTTCGCGATCGCCTGGTATGCACCAGCGAGCTGCGGGGCGGTCACCGTGAAGTACTGGCCGAACGTGGTCGTGTACAGCGACTGGTTGTCCCACTGATTCGTGGGGTGCAGGAGACCGGACGCCTCGTCGGGGAATCCCACGGTCGTCTCGCCGACACCGAAGCGCTGCAGATAGTCGTAGCGCACGTCGGGGCTCACCATGGTGCCGAACTTCGACAGGGCCACGTTCGACGAGTCGATGAGCGCGCCGGCGAGCGTGTACTGGAACGTCGGATGCACGAACGCGTCGTTGATCACGGCGCCGTTCGGGAACTTCTCCTTGGAGGATGCCGAGACGGTCGGGCTCGTCATCGTGACGCCGCCGTTCTCCATGACCGCTGCCGCGGTGACGGCCTTGAACGTGGATCCCGGCTCGAACGGGTAGGTGAAGAGCTTGCTGCCCCAGGTGTCGGAGCTCGAGGCGTCGAGGTCGTTCGGGTCCATGGTCGGCCACTCGGCCGCGGCGCGGATCTTGCCCGTCGCCACCTCGACCACCGTGACCGTGCCGCCCTTGGCGCCCTGCGCCTGAGCCTCTTCCGCGATCATCTGCTGCATGTACCACTGCAGGTCGCTGTTGATCGTCAGCTGCACGGTGCCGCCGTCCACGGCATCCGTGCGACTCTCGCTGCCGGGGATGATGACGCCGTCCTTGCCGGTGCGGTAGCTCTCTTCGCCGTTCGTCGGTGCGAGGCACTGGTCGTCCATCTTCTCGATGCCGGCCTGCGCCGAGCCGCTGCCGTCGAGGAACCCGACGATGTTGCCCGCGACGGCGCCGTTCGGGTACACCCGGGTCTCGCGCTCTTCGAAGTGCAGGTACTTGACGCCGTCCGCCTTGAGCTCCTTCAGCTGGATGTACTGCTCGGCGTTGAGACCCGTCTTCACCTGGTACCACTGCGACTCGGGGTTCGCGGCGTGCTGCGCCTCGACTCCGGTGCGGAGCGCTTCTGCATCCACCCCGGTGATCTCGGCGATCCTCTGTGCGGCTTCCGCCCACGGGATCTTCGGCGGATTCTTCTCGTCCGTCTCGAGCAGGTTCATGACCTTCGGGTCGACGTTGGCGTCGTACACGGCCACGCTCTCGGCGAGCACGCTGCCGTTCGAGTCGACGATCGCTCCGCGGTCGCCGTAGATCGGCGTGCCGTGTGCGATGAACTCGAGCGACTGCGACACGTGCTCGTCGGCACGGACGATCTGGATGTCGACGAGGCGCACGATGAACGCGGCGAGGATCGACAGGATCACGGCCAGAGCGACGACCGTGCGTCGCCGCGGCGTCCGGGTGGCTCGTGTCGTCATGGACTCTCTCCGTCAGATCGTGGTCGTGGGTTCAGCGCGTCGTGGGGCTGGGGAGGCCGTCGGTGATCGCCGGCGGCAGCTCCTGCTGCGTCTGCCCGGCCGTGGCGTCGGCGGCGTCGTCCGTCGTCGTCTCGGCGACCGGAGCCTGGAGCAGCGCGTTCCCGACCGCACCGGCTCCGTTCGGGTCGATCGTCGACATGCCGCCGGCGCCCGTCCCCTGACCGAAGACGGCACCGTCGCTGAGACGCAGGTACGAGGGGGTGCCTGCCACGACCATTCCCAGCGATGCCGCACCGGTCGCCAGCGCCTGCGGGGAGCTGAGACCCGTGAGGTCCTCCTGCAGCGCGTCGGTGCGGAGGTCGAGATCGTGCTGCTGCGAGGTGAGGCTGGCGAGCAGGAACGAGTCCTGCGTGATGGCGAGCGACAGTCCGATCTGCGCGGCACCGATCGCCATGGCACCGGCGAGGGCGACGAGCGCGTACGCCAGCTTCGGCTTGCGCCGCTTGGGCGTGCCGGTGACGGGCTGGAGCTGCCGACGCGGCGCGCGTGCCGGCGCCTCCTTCTCGACGGTCCGTGGCGCCCGGGCTGCTGCGGTGAGGCTCATGCGTCACGTACCTTCTCCGCGGCACGCAGGCGCACGGGGATCGCGCGGGGGTTGCGTGCCCGCTCGTCGTCATCGGCCAGTTCCGCGCCGCGGGTGATGATGCGGAAGCGCGGTGCGTGCTCGGGCAGTTCCACGGGAAGGCCCTTCGGAGCCGTGGAGGCGGCGCCCGCCGCGAACGCCTGCTTCACGAGCCGGTCCTCGAGGGACTGGTACGACATCACGACGATCCGACCTCCGACGGCGAGGGAGTCCATGGCCGAGGGGATGGCGTCCGCCAGCACGCTGAGCTCGGTGTTGACCTCGATCCGCAGTGCTTGGAAGACGCGCTTCGCGGGGTGACCGGCACGCTGCGCTGCGGCGGGTGTCGCGGCGATGAGGATCTCGACGAGCTCGCCCGATCGCGTGATCGGCTTCTGCTGACGAGCCTCGATGATGAAGCGGGCATAGCGCCCGGCGAGCTTCTCCTCGCCGTAACGCTCGAAGATCCGACGCAGATTGCCTTCGCTGTAGGTCGCGACGACCTCGGCGGCCGTCACTCCCTTGGTCTGGTCCATCCGCATGTCGAGCGGGGCATCCTTCGAGTACGCGAAACCGCGATCGGCCTCGTCGAGCTGCAGCGAGGAGACGCCGAGGTCGAACAGGATGCCTGAGGCGCCCTGCGCGTGGAGCCCGATCTCGTCGTACACGGTGTGGACGAGGGTGATGCGATCGCGGAAGCGCGCGAGGCGCTCCCCCGCGATGCGCAGGGCGTCGGTGTCGCGGTCGAGTCCGACGAGCCGGATGTTCGGGAACCGCTCCAGGAGCGCCTCGGAGTGCCCTCCCATGCCGAGAGTGGCATCGACGAGGATCGCCCCGTCGCGCTGGAGGGCGGGGGCGAGCAACTCGATGCAGCGCTCGAGCAGGACCGGGGTGTGGATGTCGCGGAGGTTCATGATCTTTCTCGGGTGACCTCTGTCTCGGAGACCAGGGCCCTGATCCCCCTCCGCTTCTCGACCCGGCACCGGGGAAGTGTGTCGGGGCGGGAGCGGCGGGGCATCACAGCCGTGGTCAGAACAGTCCCGGAATCACCTCCTGCTCCAGGTCGGCGTAGGACTCCTCGCCGGCGGCGAGGTAGGCGTTCCAGCTCTCGGCATCCCAGATCTCGGCGTGGGCGCCGACTCCGGTGACGATGAGCTCCTTCTGCAGGCCCGCGTACTGGCGGAGGTGCGCGGGGATGGTGATGCGGTTCTGACTGTCGGGCATCTCCGCACTGGCTCCGGAGAGGAACAGGCGCATGAAGTCGCGCGCCTGCTTGTTGGCGAGCGGCGCCTGACGGATCCGCTCGTGCATCGCCTCGAACTCGGCCGTGCTGAAGACGTAGAGGCAGCGCTCCTGGCCACGCGTGACGACAATGCCGCCACCGAGGTCTTCGCGGAACTTCGCAGGGAGGATGACCCGCCCTTTGTCGTCCAGCTTCGGAGAGTGCGTACCCAGCAGCATCGGCCATCACCCCCTCTTCGTCCGGCCAACTTCGAGGTGCGCCCCACTTTACTCCACTTTCCTCCACAAACCTATGACGAATTGTCCGGAGAGGGCGCGAGAGCAGGCAGGACCCTCAGGGCACGACGGCGGAGCCCCGGAATGGCGCGGATGTCGGTGAGTGGAGGACGGTGGAGGCCAGGTGGAGGGAATTCCCACGACAGCACCCGGAGACGACGAAGGCCCGGATGCTCAGAGCATCCGGGCCTTCGAGAAGAAGAGGAGGTCAGCGACCGTCTTGGCGGCGATCCCAGCGGTCGTTCATACGATCCATGAAGGAGGCCGATCCGCGCGCCTGCTTGGGGGCGCGTTCCGTGGGGGTCGACGATGCCGTGCGTCGCACGGGCGTCACGGCGAGCATCACGCCGCCGAGCATCGCGGCGAACCCGATGACCCCGACGACGACACCCCACACGTCACCGAGGATGACGCCGACGATCAACCCGCCCACACCGGCGAGGAGCAGGAGCGCTCCGTACACGAGATTGCGATAGCTGAGTGCTCGGTCGCCTGACGGCGCACTCACGACATCGGCGTCATTGTGGAGGAGATGGCGCTCCATCTCATCGAGCAGACGCTGCTCCTGTTCGGAGAGTGGCATTTCGTCCCCCTCGGGTATGGTCTCCTCATTCTACGCGCGGTATGAGGTCGCGGGCTAGTGAAGAGCCCCCTCATTGGCTTTACGTATGCTGGGAGTCGTGCCGACCCCCTCCCTCGTGCCCGATGCGGTGGCCGCCCGCCTGCAGCTGTTCCTCGACCGGATGCGCGCGGAGGCGGTCGCCTACGGACCGGATGCCGCCGCCCTCGTCGAATCCGGCGCAGACACCCTCGTCGGCGGCAAGCGACTGCGCGCGCGCTTCTGCCATGCCGGGTGGCGGTCGGTGGCTCGCCAGCGCGACCGCGCTGCGGCTGAGCACGATGCGCTGTGGGACGTCTGCGCCGCACTGGAGATCTTCCAGTCCGCCGCCCTCGTGCACGACGACATCATCGACAATTCGGACACCCGTCGCGGACGCCCGGCAGCGCATCGTGCGCTCGAGGCGTCTCATCGCGACGCAGGATGGACCGGCGACGCCGCCGCATTCGGCCGTTCGTCCGCGATCCTCCTCGGCGACCTGCTCGTCGCCTGGAGCGACGACCTGTTCGAGGATGCCGTCGACTCCCTCCCCCACGCGGGCACCGTCCGCCGAGAGTACGCGCGGATGCGGCGGGACGTCACGGTCGGTCAGTTCCTCGACATCGCCGAAGAGTCCGCCTGGAGCGTGAACGCCACCGAGTCGCACGTCGAACGCGCGCTGCGGGTGGTGTCGCTGAAATCGGCGAGGTACAGCATCGAGCAGCCGCTCGTGCTGGGCGCGGCGGTCGCCGAGGCCGATGCGGAGCAGCTGCGCGCCCTGCGTCGGTTCGGGCACCCCGTGGGCATGGCCTTCCAGCTGCGCGACGACGTGCTCGGGGTGTTCGGCGATGCGGCCGTCACCGGCAAGCCCGCCGGAGACGATCTCCGTGAGGGAAAGCGCACGGTCCTCGTCGCGCTCACGCGGCAGACTCTCGACAACTCGGCGCGCAACCTGTTCGACGAGATGCTCGGCGACCCCGAGCTCACGCCCGAGCAGATCGGCTTCCTGCAGGCGACCATCGCCGAGTCGGGTGCTCTCGATCGGGTGGAGTCGATGATCGACGACTACGCGAAAGAGGCCGACCGCGCGCTCTCGGGCGCTCGCCTCGACAACGCAGCCGTCGGAGACCTGCGCGATCTCGCCCGCGCAGCGACCGTGCGCGCAGCCTGAACCCGGATCCGGCGACCTCACACCGCCGATCGATCAGGCGAGGGTGCGCGCGATGCGACGGACCTCGCTCTTGTGGCCGGCGAGCAGCGCGGCGATCGGCGAGCGGCCCAGCGTCTCCTCGTCGGCGAGCAGCCAGTCGACGACCTCGTCGTCGGTGAAGCCCGCGTCCTGCAGTGCGATGACGGTCCCGCGCAGGGACGAGAGCGGGTGGCCGTCGACAATGAAGACGGACGGCACCGCGAAGACGCCCGATCGACGCGACCCGATGAGGTAGTGCTCGTCGATGAGGCGACGGACGCGGCCGAGCGGCTCACCGAGCACTTCGACCAGGTCGGGCATCGTCAGCCACTCGGTCGGGGTGGCGCCGTTCTCGGGAAGGTGGTTCTCAGACTGCTCAGACACGCTGTTCACTATCTCATCTCCTCGGATCGATCGCTCGCGCCCCGCCTGAATCACTTCCGTCACATGCGTCACTTCTGTTGACTTCTGTTTACTCGCGTGTCAGCGTAGGCAGACGCCGAACAAGGGGGAAGCCTTGAGACAGCCACTCGCACGCCGTCGCGCTCGATACCTGCAGATCGGAGTGCCCGCCGCGGTCATCGGATCCCTCACCGGTCCCCTCGCGGTCGTCCCGGCCCAGGCCGACACCACCGCTCCGATCGAACGGATGCAGGCGGGCCCCGGCCGGATCGTCCCCGCGACCACGACTCCCGCCAGCTATGTGGTGCAACCCGGCGACACGGTCTCGTCGATCGCCCGACAGTTCGGCCTCCGCACGGTCGATGTCCTCGCCTGGAACGGGCTCACCTGGCGGTCGGTGATCTACCCCGGCCAGTCGCTGGCCCTCAGCGGGACGACCGCCGCCCCTGCGGCTCCGGTCTCGGTCACCGCCGCGCCCGCGGGCGCCTCTCACGTCGTGGTCAGCGGTGACACGGTCTTCGGCATCGCGCAGAAGTACGGCACCACGGTCGACGCCGTGCTCGCGGCCAACGGTCTCACCCGCGCCTCGGTCATCTATCCGGGCCAGACGCTGTCGGTCTCCGGCGCCGCTGCTCCCGCCCCCGCCGTCGCGGCCCCCGTGGCTCCGCCTCCCGCGGCCGCGGCGCAGACGCACGTCGTGGCCGCGGGAGACACGCTGTTCGGCATCGCCCAGAAATACGGCACGACGACGGCCGCGCTGTTCGCCCTCAACGGCCTGTCGTCGGGGTCGATCATCTATCCCGGGCAGAGCATCGCCGTCGGCGGAGCGCCGGTCGCTGCCCCGGCGGCGGCCCCCGCACCGGCCCCGACCGCTCCGTCGCAGTCCTTCGCCTCCCTCGACGCGGAGCAGGCCGGCAACGCGGCCCTCATCATCCGCATCGGCCGGCAGCTCGGCGTCTCGGATCGCGCGATCGCGATCGGACTCGCGACCGCGATGGTCGAGTCGAGCATGCGCAACCTCTCGTGGGGCGACCGCGACTCGCTCGGGCTCTTCCAGCAGCGACCGAGCACCGGGTGGGGCTCGGCGGAGCAGATCCTCGATGCCGACCGCAGCACGCGCGTGTTCTTCGGCGGGGCCGGCGACCCCAACGGTCAGTCCACCCGCGGCCTGCTCGACATCCCCGGGTGGGAGTCGATGCGCTTCACCGATGCCGCGCAGGCCGTTCAGATCTCCGCCTACCCCGAGCGCTACGGGCTGTGGGAGACGCAGGCGTACCAATGGCTCGCGCAGTACGGATGACCGGGTTCCGGGCAAACGTGCAGGAGCAGAGGGCGAGCCGTTCCCGGAGCTTTCAGGCAGTCCTCAATAGAATCTTGACGTGACGACCAATCAGCAGGCCGACCCCCTCATCGGGCGGCTTGTCGACGGTCGGTACCGGGTCCGCGCTCGGATCGCCCGCGGCGGCATGGCCACCGTGTACGTCGCGACCGACCTCCGCCTGGAGCGTCGAATCGCCCTCAAGGTGATGCACGCGCACCTCAGCGACGACTCGTCCTTCCAGAGCCGGTTCATCCAGGAGGCACGGTCAGCTGCCCGTCTGGCCGACCCGCACGTCGTCAACGTCTTCGATCAGGGGCAGGACGGCGAGCTGGCATACCTGGTCATGGAGTACCTGCCGGGCATCACTCTGCGCGAGCTGCTTCGCGAGCAGAAGCGCCTCACGGTCCCGCAGACGGTCACCATCATGGATGCCGTGCTCGCGGGCCTCTCGGCCGCGCACCGCGCCGGCATCGTCCACCGCGACGTGAAGCCCGAGAACGTGCTCCTCGCGGAGGACGGACGCATCAAGATCGGCGACTTCGGTCTGGCCCGCGCCACCACCGCCAACACCGCGACCGGGCAGCAGCTGCTGGGAACCATCGCCTACCTGGCGCCGGAGCTGGTCACCCGCGGCACGGCCGACGCGCGCAGCGACATCTACGCGCTCGGGATCATGCTGTACGAGATGCTCGTCGGCGAGCAGCCGTACAAGGGCGAGCAGCCCATGCAGATCGCGTTCCAGCATGCGACAGAGTCGGTCCCCCGGCCGAGTGTGCGCAATCCGGCGGTCCCTGAGCAGCTCGACGAGCTGGTGCTGTGGGCGACGGAGAAGTCGCCGGACGAGCGACCGGACGACGCCCAGCAGATGCTCGAGCGCCTGCGCGAGATCGAGCGCGACCTGGGCATCGCGCCCGCCGTCGCTGCGGCGACCGCTCCACAGCGCTCGCAGGCGGATTCCGCCGAGCTCACCAAGATCATGCCGAGCACGATGGTGCTCACCGACCCGACGGCTCCGGCGCCGCAGGCCGTCGACAACGCCACCCTGCTGCGGCGGCGCTCCTCTCGTCGCCGTGCACGCGGCGCCCTGCTCCTCACCCTCGTGCTGCTGCTCGCCACCGTCGCGGGCGGTGTGGGGTGGTGGTTCGGCTCCGGCCCCGGCTCGCTCGTCGCCGTGCCCGACGTGGCGGGACTCTCCTACGACGACGCGGCGTCGGCTCTGACCGACGAGGGCTTCGTCCCGGTACGCGGTGAGGAGAACTCGATCGAGGTCGCGAGAGACCAGGCGATCCGCACCGACCCCGAAAAGGGTCAGCGTCTCGACAAGGGCGCCGAGGTCACGGTGATCATCTCGATCGGCCCGGCCAGCCACACCGCAGAGGCCCTCAACGGCAAGACCGAGCAGGAGGCCAGGGACTACCTCGGCGAGATCAGGGTCAACGTGGCCGAGCAGCCGCTGCTCCTCTTCTCCGACGCGGAAGCCGGCCGAGTCATCAACGCCTTCGTGACCCCGCGCGACGGCGGCGAGGTCTACAACTGCGGCGACGGATGCGACCTCCTCGAGGACGACTCCGTCGAGCTGTACGTCTCGGCCGGCCCGTTCCCCGACGTGAGCGGGATGTCGGTCGACCAGGCCACGACGACGCTCACCGACAAGCAGCTGCAGGTCTCCCCGGAGATCGTCTACGCGTTCAGCGAGAAGCTCCAGAAGGATCTCGTCATCGGGGTGTCCGACCGCGCGGAAGAGGGCAACTGGCGTCCCGGTGACACCGTGCAGCTCATCGTCTCGAAGGGGCCCGAGCTCTTCCCCGTGCCCGACGTCACGAACAAGACGCTCGTCGAGGCCAAGCGGATCATCGAGGGTGCGGGCTTCACCGCGACCTACGCCGCCTGGGGCGACCTGCCCGGCTTCGCCGATCTGGCGAAGGTCACGGCGCAGGATCCGGGGGCCGACAAGCAGCTCCCCCGCGGAGGGACCGTCAAGCTCTCCATCCAGCTCAGCGGCTGAACGGCATCCATCGTCCGCCGCAGACGACGAAGGCCCTCCCCGATCCGGGGAGGGCCTTCGGTCGTTATGGACGCTGTCGTCAGCGCTTCTCGAGCTCCTCGGCCACGAGGAACGCCAGCTCCAGCGACTGCATGTGGTTGAGACGCGGGTCGCACAGACTCTCGTAGCGAGTGGCGAGAGCGGCCTCGTCGATCTGCTCGGAGCCACCGAGGCACTCGGTGACGTCGTCGCCCGTGAGTTCGACGTGGATGCCGCCGGGGAACGTGCCGACCGCACGGTGCGCCTCGAAGAACCCGCGGACCTCGTCGACCACGTCGTCGAAGCGACGGGTCTTGTAGCCGGTGGGGGTCGTGATGCCGTTGCCGTGCATGGGGTCGGTGACCCAGAGCGGCTGCGCCCCGGAATCGCGGACGGCCTCGAGCAGCGGCGGCAGCGCGTCGCGGATCTTGCCCGCACCCATGCGCGTGATGAACGTCAGCCGGCCGGGCTCGCGGTTCGGGTCGAGCTTGTCGATGAGCGCGAGCGCCGTCTCGGGCGTGGTCGTGGGGCCGAGCTTCACACCGATGGGGTTGCGGATCTTCGAGAAGTAGTCGACGTGCGCCCCGTCGAGCTCGCGCGTGCGCTCGCCGATCCAGAGGAAGTGAGCCGACGTGTTGAACGGGGTGTCCGTGCGCGAGTCGATGCGGGTCATCGGACGCTCGTAGTCCATCAGCAGACCCTCGTGCCCGGTGAAGAACTCGACGCGCTTGAGCTCGTCGAAGTCGGCGCCGGCGGCCTCCATGAACTTGATGGCGCGGTCGATCTCGGCCGCCATGCGCTCGTAGCGCTGGTTGGCCGGGTTCTGCGCGAAGCCCTTGTTCCAGGAGTGCACCTCGCGCAGGTCGGCGAAGCCACCCTGCGTGAAGGCACGGATGAGGTTCAGGGTCGACGCGGCGGTGTGGTAGCCCTGGAGCAGACGGCCGGGGTCGGCCTGGCGCGAGCCCTCGGTGAAGTCGTAGCCGTTGACGATGTCGCCGCGGTAGGCGGGCAGAGTGACGTCGCCGCGGGTCTCGGTGTCGCTGGAGCGGGGCTTCGCGAACTGCCCCGCCATGCGTCCCATCTTCACAATCGGCATCGACGCGCCATAGGTCAGCACGACCGCCATCTGCAGGACCGTCTTGATGCGGTTGCGGATCTGGTCTGCGGTGGCGCCGGCGAACGTCTCGGCGCAGTCGCCGCCCTGGAGCAGGAACGCCTGTCCGGAGGCGGCGCGCGCGAGACGATCGCGGAGGTTGTCGACCTCGCCGGCGAACACCAGGGGCGGGAGCGCCGCGATCTGAGCGGAGACCTCGGCCACGCGCTCGGCGTCGGGCCACTGAGGCTGCTGCTTGATCGGGAGCGAACGCCACGCGTCGAGCGCGTCGATGTGGTGCTGGAGCATGGCTCCCAGCCTACTGGGCGCGGCGGGTCGCAGACGCCTCAGGAGCGTCGTGTGACGCGCACCGGCAGTCGGTCCTTCACGGTCGACGCGTAGACGTCGTCGTACTCCTGCTCGCCGAGTCGCTGCAGGGCGACCATGATCTCGTCCGTGACGGAGCGGAGGATGTAGCGATCGTTCTCCATGCCCGCGTAGCGCGAGAAATCCAGGGGCTCTCCGATGACGATGCCGACGCGCACGACGCGCGGCAGCCGCTGCCCGATCGGCATCGCGGTGTCGGTGTCGACCATGATGACGGGGATGACGGGCACCTTGGCCTCGAGCGCCATGCGAGCGAGACCGGTGCGGCCGCGGTAGAGCTTGCCGTCGGGGCTGCGCGTGCCCTCCGGGTAGATGCCGAGGAGGTCTCCGCCGCCGAGCACCTGCAGGCCGGTGTTGAGCGACGCCTCCGACGCCTTGCCGCCCGAGCGGTCGATCGGGATCTGGCCCGTCGCCTTCATGAAGAACTTCGTGGCCCACCCCTTGAGGCCGCGGCCCGTGAAGTAGTCGCTCTTGGCGAGGAACGACATCGACCGATCGATCATGAGGGGCAGGAAGATCGAGTCGGCGAACGACAGGTGATTGCTGGCGAGGATCGCCGCGCCGGTCCGGGGCACGTTGCCGCGCCCCACGATCCACGGACGGAACACCGCCTTGACCACGGGGCCGATCACGACGTACTTCATCAGCCAGTAGAACATCGATGTGCAGTCTAGCGCCGCGCGCCCGGTGCGCCAGCGTCGGGCTCTCGCGAGCGTCTGGAGGCGACTGAGTTCCACCCTTCGTGCGACCCGGTTCCATGCCCTAGACTCGGGAGCAACCCCGTGCCCGACCGGTACCGAAGGAGCTGCCGTGGTCCAGTTTGAAGTCCCCGCCGTCGTCCCCGCCGACCCCGACGCGAACATCTCAGATCTGCTGGTCGAGCGCGTCAAGGCCACCCCCGACCGTGCACTCTTCGCGGTCCCGGAGAACGGCGGATGGCGCGACATCTCCGCATCCGACTTCCAGTCAGCGGTGATCGCGCTGGCCAAGGGCTTCGTCGCCGCGGGCATCCAGCCCGGCGAGAAGGTGGGCTTCCTCGCCCGCACCACGTACGAATGGTCGCTCGTCGATTTCGCCCTCTTCTACGCGGGCGCGGTGATGGTGCCGATCTACGAGACGAGCTCCCCCGCCCAGATCCAGTGGATCCTCGAGGACTCCGGCGCCATCGCTCTGATCGTCGAGTCGCCGGAGCACTTCGCACGCGTCGACGAGGTCCGCGGCGATCTGCCGCTGCTGCGCGAGGTCTGGCAGCTGCACCTGGGAGCCATCGACACGCTCACCGCGCAGGGCGCATCCGTGACCGATGAGGAGATCGAGCGACTGCGCAGCATCGCCGTCAGCTCCGACATCGCCACCCTCATCTACACCTCCGGCTCCACCGGCCGTCCGAAGGGCTGCGTTCTCACGCACAGCAACTTCGTCGAGCTCGCCCGCAACTCCGCCAAGGCGCTCGACGAGGTCGTGCAGACGCCGGGCTCGTCGACCCTTCTGTTCATCACGACGGCGCACGTCTTCGCGCGGTTCATCTCCATCCTCAACGTGCACGCCGGCGTCCGCACGGGGCACCAGCCCGACACGCGTCAGCTGCTGCCGGCGCTCGGCTCGTTCAAGCCGACCTTCCTCCTCGCCGTGCCTCGCGTGTTCGAGAAGGTCTACAACTCCGCCGAGCAGAAGGCCGAAGCAGGGGGCAAGGGCAAGATCTTCCGCGCGGCCGCCGAGGTCGCGATCGAGCACTCGAAGTTGCTGGAGCAGGGCAAGAGCATCCCGTTCGGCATGCGACTCAAGTTCGCCCTCTTCAACAAGCTCGTCTACGGCAAGCTGCGCGAGGCCATGGGTGGCCGCGTCGTGTACGCCGTGTCCGGATCGGCGCCGCTCGGCTCGCGCCTCGGTCACTTCTTCCACAGCCTCGGCGTCGTGATCCTCGAGGGGTACGGCCTCACCGAGACCACCGCGCCGGCGACCGTGAACCTCGCCGACAAGTCGAAGATCGGCACGGTCGGCCCGGCCCTCCCCGGCGTCGGCGTGCGCCTCGCCGACGACGGCGAGATCGAGGTGCGCGGCATCAACGTCTTCCGCGAGTACTGGAACAACCCCGAGGCCACGGCCGAGGCCTTCAGCGAGGGCGGCTGGTTCCGCACCGGCGACATCGGCAGCTTCGACTCCGAGGGCTTCCTGACCATCACGGGGCGCAAGAAGGAGATCATCGTGACGGCCGGCGGCAAGAACGTCGCCCCGGCAGCGCTCGAGGACCCGATCCGCGCGAACCCGATCATCGGTCAGGTGGTCGTCGTCGGCGACCAGCGCCCGTTCATCTCGGCGCTCGTCACCCTCGACCCCGAGATGCTGCCGACCTGGCTCGCCAACAACGGCCTCGACAAGGACATGCCTCTCGCCGAGGCCGCGAAGAACGCGGCGGTCCGCGCAGAGGTGCAGAGCGCGGTGGATGCCGCGAACACCCGCGTCTCCCGCGCGGAGTCGATCCGCAAGTTCACGATTCTCGACAGCGAGTGGACGGAGGCATCGGGCCACCTGACGCCGAAGCTGTCGATCAAGCGCAACGTGATCATGAACGACTTCGCCGACGAGATCGCCGCGATCTACGACGAGCCCGTGTCGACCACCAACGTCGCCATCGGCGGCTGAGCCGCCGAGCCACCCCCTTCCGCCCGAACCCGCCCCCTGCGCACTGATCGCAGAGGGCGGGTTCGTTCGTGAGGGGGTGGCTCGGCGGGTGTCAGAACCAGGAGCTCTCGCGCACCTCGCGCATCGCCCGCTTGCGGGTCTCGGCGTCGAGCCGCGAGAGGTAGAGCTTGCCGTCGAGGTGGTCTGTCTCGTGCTGCAACGCCTGGGCGAGCAGCCCCTCGCCCTCGAGCACCACCGGCTCGCCGTCGAGGTCGATCCCCTCGACGCGCGCCCACGGGTGCCGCAGCGCATCGTGCCAGAGACCGGGCACCGACAGGCACCCCTCCCCCGTCGGCACAGGCTCGCCGCGGACCTCGGTCAGCACGGGATTGATGACGTACCCGATGTCGCCGTCGATGTTGTAGCTGAACGCGCGCAGCGCGACGCCGATCTGCGGCGCGGCCACACCGGCGCGACCAGGCAGCTCGACCGTGTCGACGAGGTCGGCGACGAGCGCTCGCACGCCGTCGTCGATCTGCTCGATCGGGGCGCACACCGCGCGGAGCACCGGGTCGCCGAACACGCGGATCTCACGGACCGTCATCAGGCCGCCTTCGCTCGAAGTCCTTCGACGAGCAGCGCCGCGATCTCCCGCGCCGCCTTCCTCGTCTCGGGCTGGAGGTTCGCGAACACGATCGGACCGCCGCCGGCGATCTGCGCGTCGTACGGCATGCGCACGACGTGCTTCGCCCGCGTACGGAAATGGCTCTCCAGCTCGTCGAGCCGCACCAGCGGGGCCCCGGGGTGCGACTGGTTGAGCACGACGACGGCATCCCTCGCCTGCTCGGCATAGCCGTTCGTCTCCAGCCAGGTCAGCGTCTCGGACGCGAGCCGCGCCTCGTCGACGCTGAGCCCGGACACGATGACGATCTGGTCGGCGAGGTCCAGCGTCGCCGACATCACCGAGTGGACGATCCCCGTGCCGGTATCGGTGAGCACGAGCGAGTAGTAGTGCGCGGCGACCTCGGCGACGTCGCGGTAATCGCTGTCGCTGAAGGCTTCCGCGATGCGGGGGTCGGAATCGGAGGCGAGCACGTCGAGGCGCGTCGCGTCGCGCGAGACGACCGCCGAGATGTCGTGGTACCCCTTGATGTCGTCGTGGATGCGCACGAGGTCTCGCACCGAGCGGTTGTGCTGCGGACGAACCACACGGTCGGCGAGCGTGCCACGGTCGGGATTCGCGTCGACGGCGATCACCCGGTCGTCCCTGGCGTCTGCCAAGGCCATGCCGAGCAGCGTCGTCAGGGTCGTCTTGCCCACCCCGCCCTTGCGCGACAGGACAGGCACGAAGCGCGCGCCACCTGCGAGGGGCGCTGCGATGCGCGTCGTGAGCGCCTTGCGCTCGCGCGCGCGTCGGCCGTCGCCGATGTTGATGCGGCGGCCGGAGATGGAGTACAGGAAGTGGCTCCAGGCGCCTTCGGGCTCGGGCTTCGTGACACGGTGCGGATCGAGCAGCCGGTCGGCCGTGAGCAGGTCAGCGCTCTCGCGCGAGGTGTCGCTCAGGTCGTCCAGGCGCTTGGCCGTCAGCTGCACCTCGGCTCGCGAGGCGCGCGCCGCGTGACGGGTCGGCACCGGCTTCTCGGGCTGCTCCACGACGGCATCCTCCTTCGATCGCACCGAGTCGTCTGCCCGGGTGCGGGTGCGGGTGTCGAGATCGGCCCGAGCGCGCGCGACGAATGCCGCCGCAGCGGCCGCCTCCGCCTCGTGGTCGGGCTCGGGTGCGGCATCCTCCGGGGTCTCGACGGGTGCCGGGGCGTCCGGTTCCGATGCCGCCGGGGCGTCGTCGCCGACCTCTGCGGTCTCGTCGGGGGTCTCCGTGCCGTCGGTCGCCGGGAGCAGCTCGGAATCCGCGGCCCCGTCCACCTCGGCGGACTCAGCGGCTTCGACGGTCTCCAGGGTCGCGTCGACCTCCGCGACCGGCTCCGGCTCCGCGATCAGTTCGGTCTCCCCGATCTCGGCGTCCTCGACGGTCACCTCATCCGGCTCGTCGCTGGGGTCGTCCGTCTCCGGCTCGTCCGACGAGTCCTCGTCCACGACGACCTCGTCGGCGTCGACGGCGGGGAGTTCCTCGTCAGCGGCTTCGAGTTCGGACTCGGACTCCGGCTCGACATCCGAGTCGACATCCGGGGCGACGTCCTCCTCGACCTCCGGGGCGACGTCCTCCTCGACCTCCACTGCGGCCTTCGGTGCGGGCACCTGCTCGGCGGGCAACTCGATGATCATCGGCGTCGAGAGCGACACCTCGGAGATCTCGGCTGCCGCCTTCGCGGCGGCCACGGGCTCGTCGACGATGAGGTCGGCGACGACCTCGCCCTCGACGACCCCGTCGTCTTCCAGGTCGTCGTCATCGTCCTTCGGCAGCTGGACGCTCACCTGGGCGGTATGTCCGAGGATGCCGATCCCCGTGGTGTCCAGGGATGCGGCGTCGTCGAGCACACCGCGGGATTCGTCGTCCGGCGGCTCTGCCACGTTCTTCGGGGTCACGTCGTCACTCCAAGCTCGGTCGGGCCTCGGGAGCGCTGCAGCGAGCGCGACCCTCGCCCGCACAAGATTAGTGCGCCGGACGGATGACGACCAAAAGGTCTCCCGCGTCGACCTGCTGCGTCTCGCCGATGGCGAGGCGCTCCACGACTCCGGCGACGGGGGCGGTGATGGCGGCCTCCATCTTCATAGCCTCGATCGACGCGACCGGTTCCCCGGCTGCCACCGACGCTCCGACCTCGGTCTTGAGCGTGACGACACCCGAGAACGGAGCAGCCACCTGACCGGGCACCGAGGTGTCGGCCTTCTCGACCTCGTGCGCGTCGACCACCACGGATCGATCGCGCACGAACACCGGGCGCAGCTGACCGTTGAGCGTCGTCATGACGGTGCGGATGCCGCGTTCGTCGGCGTCGCCGATCGCCTCGAGCCCGACGTACAGCTGCACGCCGCGGTCGATCTCGACAAGGTGCTCCTGCCCCTGCACGAGGCCGTAGAGGTAGTCGGCCGTGTCCAGCACCGAGAGATCGCCGAACAGCTCGCGCGTCTGCGCGAACTCCCTGGTCGGGGCAGGGAAGAGCAGCGTGTTGAGGCGCTCGCGCCGTTCGGCGCTCTCCCCGCCGAGGGCCCGCTCGTCGTCCGCGGAGATGTCGGTGAGGCCGGTCCGGACCGAGCGGCCGGCCAGTACCTTCGAGCGGAACGGCTCCGGCCATCCGCCCGGCAGGTCGCCGAGCTCCCCCGCCATGAAGCCGACGACCGAATCGGGTACGTCGTACTTCTCAGGGTTCGCCTCGAAGTCCGCCGGGTCGGCCTTCACGGCGGCGAGGTGCAGGGCGAGATCACCCACCACCTTCGACGACGGGGTGACCTTCGGCACGCGGCCGAGGATGCGGTCGGCTGCCGCGTACATGTCCTCGATCAGCTCGAAGTCGTCGGCGAGGCCGAGAGCCTTGGCCTGCTGGCGGAGGTTCGACAGCTGACCACCGGGGATCTCGTGGTGGTACACGCGCCCCGTGGGTCCGGGCAGGCCGGACTCGAACGGGGCGTACTGGCGCCGGACGGCCTCCCAATACGGCTCGAGGTCCGAGACCGCGGCGAGATCGATGCCGCTGTCCCGCTCGGTGTGGGCGAGGGCCGCGACGAGCGACGACAGCGACGGCTGACTCGTGGTGCCGGAGAGCGGAGCGGATGCCGCATCCACGGCATCCACGCCCGCGGCGCTCGCGGCGAGCAGGGTCGCGAGCTGTCCGCCGGGAGTGTCGTGAGTGTGCAGGTGCACGGGCTGGTCGAAGCGCTCTCGGAGCGCCGTGACGAGCTTCACCGCAGCGGCGGGACGCAGGAGACCGGCCATGTCCTTGATGGCGATGACGTGCGCGCCGGCATCGACGATCTGCTCCGCGAGGCGCAGGTAGTAGTCGAGCGTGTAGAGGTTCTCGGCGGGATTCAACAGGTCGCCCGTGTAGCACAGCGCGACCTCGGCGACGGCGGTGCCTGCGCCTCGCACGGCGTCGATCGCCGGCCGCATCTGACCGACGTCGTTCAGCGCGTCGAAGATGCGGAAGATGTCGATGCCGCTGGCCGCGGCCTCCTGCACGAACGCGTCGGTGACCGCCGCGGGGTACGGCGTGTACCCGACGGTGTTCCGCCCTCGCAGCAGCATCTGGATGGCGATGTTCGGCAGGGCGGCCCGCAGCGTGTCGAGGCGCTCCCACGGGTCCTCGCCGAGGAAGCGCAGCGCGACGTCGTAGGTCGCCCCTCCCCAGGCCTCGACCGAGAGCAGTCCCGGCGTCAGTCGCGCGAGGTAGGGGGCGGCGGCGGCGAGATCGCGGGTGCGGACGCGGGTGGCGAGCAGCGACTGGTGCGCATCGCGGAACGTCGTGTCGGTGATCGCGAGAGCGCTCTGCTCGCGCAGACTGCGCGCGAACCCCTCCGGTCCGAGCTCGAGCAGCCGCTGCCGGGAACCCGCGACCGGCTCCGTCGAGAGGTCGATCGCGGGGAGCTTGGCGCGCGGATCGATCACACCGGGATGTGTGCCGTGCGGCTTGTTGACCGTGACGTCGACGAGCCAGTTCAGGATCTTCGTGCCGCGGTCCTTGGACGCCCGCCCGCGCAGGAGTTCGGGTCGCTCGTCGATGAACGACGTGCTCACGTCACCCGCGATGAACGCCTGGTCGTCGAGCAGGGCCTGGAGGAAGGGGATGTTCGTGGAGACACCGCGGATGCGGAACTCGGCGAGAGCGCGACGCGCCCTCGCGACCGCCGCCGGGAAGTCCCGACCGCGGCAGGTGAGCTTCGCGAGCATCGAGTCGAAGTGCGGGCTGATCTGCGCGCCCTGGTGCACCGTACCGCCGTCGAGACGGATGCCTGCTCCGCCCGGCGAGCGGTAGGTGGTGATCTTGCCCGTGTCCGGCCGGAAGCCCTGAGTCGGGTCCTCGGTCGTGATGCGGCACTGCAGGGCGGCCCCACGCAGGTGCAGGTCCTGCTGCTGCAGGCCGAGGTCGGCGAGGCTCTGTCCCGCCGCGATGCGCATCTGGCTCTGCACGAGGTCGACGTCGGTCACCTCCTCGGTGACCGTGTGCTCGACCTGGATGCGGGGGTTCATCTCGATGAAGACGACCTCGCCCGAGCGCTCCCCCGCCGTCTCCAGCAGGAACTCGACGGTGCCGGCGTTCTCGTAGCCGATCGATCGGGCGAACGCCACGGCGTAGCCGTGCAGCGCGGTGCGCACGTCGTCGTCGAGGTTCGGGGCGGGCGCGATCTCGACGACCTTCTGGTGTCGGCGCTGCACCGAGCAGTCGCGCTCGAACAGGTGAACGGTCTCTCCGGTCTTGTCGGCGAGGATCTGCACCTCGATGTGCCGCGGCCGCACGACGGCCTGCTCGAGGAACATCCGCGGGTCGCCGAAGGCGCTCTGCGCCTCCCGCATCGCCTCGGCCAGCGCGGGCGCGAGCTCCGCTGCGGACTCGACGCGTCGCATTCCTCGACCGCCGCCGCCGGCGACGGCCTTCGCGAAGAGGGGGAATCCGATCCCCTCGGCCTGCGCGACGAGCGCGTCGACGTCGTCGGATGCCTCGGTCGACCGCAGCACGGGCACTCCCGCTTCGACGGCGTGCCGCTTGGCCTCGACCTTGTTGCCCGCCATCTCGAGCACGGATGCCGGCGGGCCGATGAACACGATCCCGTTCGCCGCCGCCTTCTCGGCGAGGTCGGGGTTCTCGGACAGGAACCCGTAGCCGGGGTAGATGGCGTCGGCGCCGGCCTCCTTGGCGACGCGGATGATCTCATCGACGTCGAGGTACGCCCGGACCGGATGCCCCCGCTCACCGATCTCGTAGGCCTCGTCGGCCTTCAGCCTGTGGACAGAGCCGCGGTCCTCGTGGGGGAAGACGGCCACCGTCCTCGCTCCGACCTCGACTGCCGCACGGAAGGCACGGATCGCGATCTCGCCGCGGTTCGCCACCAGGATCTTCTGGAACATGCACACCTCTGAGAGCTCGATGCGCGACGCAATCGGCGCGCATGGGGCGGGGCTGAGTGTGCACCCAGCCTAGGGGAAGGTAACGTGGAGTCCGTGCACGTACTCAGCGTCAGCTCTCTCAAAGGAGGCGTCGGCAAGACGACCGTGACACTCGGACTGGCCTCAGCGGCCTTCGCCCGCGGTGTCCGCACTCTCGTCGTCGACCTCGACCCCCAGTCGGATGTGTCCACCGGAATGGACATCCAGGTGGCCGGTCGGCTCAACATCGCCGACGTCCTGGCCAACCCCAAGGAGAAGGTGGTCCGTCAGGCGATCACCTCCAGCGGCTGGGCCAAGGTGCACCCCGGCACGATCGACGTGCTCATCGGCAGCCCGTCGGCCATCAACTTCGACGGTCCGCACCCGAGCGTCCGCGACGTCTGGAAGCTCGAGGAGGCGCTGGCCGCGGTCGAGGCCGACTACGACCTCGTCCTCATCGACTGCGCGCCGTCGCTCAACGCCCTGACGCGTACCGCGTGGGCCGCCAGCGACCGTGTCATGGTCGTCACCGAGCCCGGCCTGTTCTCCGTCGCCGCAGCCGACCGTGCGCTGCGCGCGATCGAGGAGATCCGCCGAGGCCTCTCCCCTCGCCTGCAGCCGCTCGGCATCGTCGTGAACCGCGTGCGCCCGCAGTCGATCGAGCACCAGTTCCGTATCAAGGAGCTGCGTGACATGTTCGGCCCGCTCGTCCTCTCGCCGCAGCTGCCGGAGCGCACGTCGCTGCAGCAGGCGCAGGGCGCGGCGAAGCCGCTGCACATCTGGCCGGGAGACTCCGCCCAGGAGCTCGCCGCCGACTTCGACCAGCTCCTCGACCGAATCATCCGCACCGGTCGTATCCCTGTCTCGGAGTCCGGCGCCCAGGCGTGAGCCGACGGCCCTGAGCCCTCTCCCTGCGCGAAACGCCCGCTCATCGAGCGGGCGTTCTCCGTACGCGGTGCGGTTCCGACTGGTCCAGCGATCCCGACGGGATCAGGCCGAGCGCTTGGCGCGACGGGCGCTGAGCTCGTCGACGGGGTCCGGCGCGGTCGGGTCGAACTCGACCAGGGTCGACTCCACCTCGCGCAGCACCTTGCCGACGGCGATGCCGAAGACGCCCTGTCCCCGACTCACGAGGTCGATGACCTCGTCGTTCGACGTGCACAGGTAGACCGAGGCGCCGTCGCTCATGAGAGTGGTGCCGGCGAGGTCGCGGATGCCGGCACGGCGCAGTTCGTCGACGGCGGTGCGGATCTGCTGCAGGGAGATGCCGGTGTCGAGCAGGCTCTTGACGAGCTTCAGCACGAGGATGTCGCGGAAGCCGTACAGGCGCTGCGAGCCCGAGCCGCTCGCGCCGCGCACGGTGGGCTCGACGAGCTCGGTGCGGGCCCAGTAGTCGAGCTGACGGTAGGTGATGCCGGCGGCACGGGCGGCGACCGCACCGCGGTAGCCGACCTCGTCGTCCATCGCCGGCAGGCCGTCGGTGAAGAGGAGTTCGGTCACGAACCGCGGGTCGTCTGCACGCTCGTCCGCATTCATCTGAATTCCTCTCTGGAGCCGTTACCTCCACGGTAGAGCAGGCCCCCGGCAGCGGCAACGACATCCGCGACACCTCGAAGGTGTGTCGCAATCAGTTCGTTACGAAAGCAGTTTCGCGATCGCTTCCTTCACGAAGTGCGACCGCACCTCGTCGATCTTGGCTGCCAGATTCGGCGCCATCTCCCCCGCCTTGCCACGGGATGCGGCATCGGTACGACGCAGCAGAGCCGACAGCGCCGACTCGATGAGCGCGACCTCGCGGTCGGCGCTCTGCCGCAGCGAGCGGAGGTGACGCGGTTCGATGCCGTGCCGGTCGAGAGCGACGAGACCGCGCATCAGCGCGACGGTCGACTCGGGATAGGTCTCCTGCGCGGTGACGACGCCGGTGCTGATCGCGTCGTTGAGCAGCTGCGGCCCGGCTCCTGCCGCGGACAGCAGCTCATCGCGGCGGTACCGACGCGGAGTCGGCGCGATGGACGGCGGGGCCGTGAGCGCGGCATCCCCTCCCGCCTCCGCCTCGTCGAGCTGCTCGCGGATCACGCTGAGCGGGAGGTAGTGATCGCGCTGGAGCGTGAGGCCGAGGCGCAGACGCTCGATGTCGGCCTGTGAGAACTTGCGGTAGCCGGACTCGGTCCGCGACGGGGTGACGATGCCCTGGACCTCGAGGAAGCGCAGCTTGCTCGACGTCAGGTCGGGGAACTCCGGCGTGAGCCTCGCGAGCACCTGACCGATGCTCAGAAGGCCCGCGGACGCCGAGCGTTCACGGGCGGGGGAAGCCGCCATCAGGCGTTCGCCGCGACTCGATCGACCGGGGAGACGAAGAAGTTCAGCCGGAACTTGCCGACACGCAGCTCCGAGCCGTCGACGAGGACGCTGCGGTCGACCCGCTCGCCGTTCACGTACGTGCCGTTGAGCGACCGCTGGTCGATGATCTCGAAGGTCGACCCGCTGCGGGTGATCTCCGCGTGACGCCGCGACACCGTCACGTCGTCGAAGAAGATGTCGGCCTCCGGGTGGCGCCCGACGGTCGTCACGTCGGTGTCGAGGAGGTAGCGGGCGCCGGCGAGGGCGCCCGAACGGACGAGGAGGAGTGCCGAGCCCGCAGGAAGGGCCGCGATGGCGCCCTGCTCGACGTCGGTCAACTCCACGCCGAACGGCACGAACGAGAGGTCGGAGTCGTGCCCGAACGTCTGCGTCACGTCGTGCCTCTGCTCGCCGGAACGGTGGATCGCGGCGTCTCCGCCCGGTCGGCTTTCGCTGTCTGTCACTGTGCCCTCCTAAGCGTCCAGACTAACTGATCGGCGGGTGCTCGCGGGAGGGCCGATCGGCACTCAGCCGTCGTATATCGGCCGCTCCTAGGCTGGGGATGTGAAAACCGTCGCCCGTCGTCGTCCTCTCGTCCCCGTCGCCCTGGCCGCCGCGCTGCTCACGGCGTTCCTCCTGTTCGCCGCGCCGCTCCCCGCCTCGGCGCACGACAGCATCCTCGGCTCGTCCCCCGAGGCGGACAGCACGGTCGACACTCTTCCCGCCGCACTGACCCTCACCTTCAGCGCGAAGCTCATCGACGGCGCCGGCGCGACCGAGGTGGTCGTCACCGACGCTTCGGGCGCGTCGGTCACGGACGGAGCCGCCACCGTGGACGGCGCGATCGTCACGCAGCCGCTCGTCGCAGAGGCGGCAGCGGGCGGCTATCACGTGATCTGGAAGATCGTCTCCAGCGACGGCCACCCCACCTCGGGCGAGTTCGACTTCACCGTCGCGAACAGCACGGTCGCCGCCCCCACTCCCGACCCGAGCGCCACGCCCGAGGCGACCCCGTCCGCGGAGGCGACGGCCGCTCCGGCCGCGACGCCGACGCCCCAGCCCTCCGCGGCCGCGGCGGAGGACGGGTCATCGGCCACCACCTGGATCTGGCTCCTCGCGATCGCCGGCGTGCTCGCCGCAGCGGTCGCGGGTGTCATCGCGGTCGCCCTGAAGGGCCGTGCCCGCGACGCCGAGACCGCCGCCGCCGACCCCTCGGAACCCGATTCCGGCACCCCGTCAGAGCGATAGGCTGGACGCATGCCTCACTACGATGTCGTCATCCTCGGTGCCGGTCCTGGTGGATACGTCGCCGCCGTCCGCAGCGCACAGCTCGGCCTCTCCACGGCCATCATCGAAGAGAAGTACTGGGGCGGTGTCTGCCTCAACGTCGGCTGCATCCCCTCCAAGGCTCTCCTCAAGAACGCGGAGCTCGCGCACACGCTGAACCACAAGGCCGACTTCTTCGGCATCTCGGGTGAGTTCACGATCGACTACGGCAAGGCCTTCGACCGCAGCCGCGTCGTCGCGGACGGCCGCGTCAAGGGCATCCACTTCCTGATGAAGAAGAACAAGGTCACCGAGTACGACGGCCGCGGCACGTTCACGGGGCCGAAGGCCATCTCGGTCGCCAAGTCCGACGGCACGACCGAAGAGGTCACGTTCGACAACGTCATCATCGCCACCGGCTCCAAGGTCCGCCTGCTCCCCGGCGTGCAGCTCAGCGACAACGTCGTGACCTATGAGGAGCAGATCCTCAGCCGCGAGCTCCCGAAGTCCATCGTCATCGTGGGCGCCGGCGCCATCGGCATGGAGTTCGCCTACGTCATGACGAACTACGGCGTGAAGGTCACGATCATCGAGTTCCTCGACCGTGCACTCCCCAACGAGGACGCGGACGTGTCGAAGGAGATCGCCAAGCAGTACAAGAACTACGGCGTCGACATCCTCACCTCCACGAAGGTCGAGAGCGTCGTCGACAACGGCTCCTCCGTCACGGTCTCGTACACCGGCAAGGACGGCCAGCAGGCGTCGATCGAGGCCGACAAGGTGCTCATGTCGGTGGGCTTCGCGCCCAACGTCGAGGGCTTCGGACTCGACAAGACCGGCGTCAAGCTGACCGAGCGCGGCGCCATCGACATCGACGACCACATGCGCACCAACGTCGAGGGCATCTACGCCATCGGCGACGTGACCATGAAGCTGCAGCTCGCGCACGTCGCAGAGGCGCAGGGCGTGGTCGCGGCCGAGACCATCGGCAAGGCGGAGACCCAGACCCTCGGCGACTACCGCATGATGCCGCGCGCGACGTTCTGCTCCCCGCAGGTCGCGTCGTTCGGCCTGACCGAGCAGCAGGCCAAGGACGAGGGCCGCGAGATCAAGGTCGCGACCTTCCCGTTCATGGCGAACGGCAAGGCGCACGGTCTCGGCGAGCCCGTCGGCTTCGTCAAGCTGATCGCCGACGCCGAGCACCTCGAGCTCATCGGCGCCCACATGATCGGCCCCGACGTGTCGGAGCTCCTGCCCGAGCTCACGCTCGCGCAGAAGTGGGACCTCACGGCGCTCGAGCTCGCTCGCAACGTGCACACGCACCCGACGCTGTCCGAGGCCCTGCAGGAGGGCTTCCACGGCCTCGCCGGCCACATGATCAACTTCTGATCACGACGTCTCGAAGGCCCGGTCCGCTCAGGCGGTGCCGGGCCTTCGTGCGTCTCGTCAGGTCTCCTGCCAGGTCGCCTCGAGTCGGGCCGGGAGCCTGCCGCGCACCTGCCATCCCTCGGGGACCGCTGCGGCGAGCTCGCGCGGCGTATACGAGCGTCGGATGCTGATGAGACCGTCCTCGCGGATGAACGAGCCGCGGAACAGAGTGCGCGCGAACGGCCAGGTCGCGGCCGCGAACAGCGCGTAGGCGGCCGGACTGCGGGCGATGTCGCGGTGCACCACGATCCCGCCCGGTGCGAGGAGGTGCCGAGAGTCGGCGAGTATGCCCTGCAGCTCGCCGTCGCCGAGGTGGTGCAGCACGTGGTTCGAGAAGATGACGTCGAACTGCGCGCCTTCGGCGACGAGCTCCGACGACAGGGCATGTCGGTACTGGATGCCCGCCCCTCGGTCGTGCCGTGCGGCCCAGTCGATCGCCCGCGCATCCGCATCGAGCGCGGTGATCGAGCCCGTGAGCCCGTCGCGCCGCAGACGGGCCGCGACGAGGCGGCACACGTCGGCTCCGCCCGCCCCGATGTCGAGGATGCGCACCGGTCCGCGCCGTGCGCGGGGACGGATGTCTCGCCGGTAGAGCAGCCCCGGCCGGGAGACGAGCGCGTTCACGATCCCGAACCGCTCATAGGTGCGCTCCAGCATCCCGAGATCGGCGTCGGCCTCGTCCATGAGCTCGCGCACGCGCACGTCTCGGACGGAGAGGTCGTGGTTCATGCGGTATCCGGCGCGACCACGGTCATCAGCGCGCTCTCCGCCGTGAGTCCGGGCCCGAAGGCCATCGCCGCCACGCGGGACCCGTCCCGGGCCCCCTCGTCGAGGATCCGCTTGAGCACGAAGAGGATCGTCGCGCTCGACATGTTGCCCTTCTCGCGCAGGGTCTCGCGCGCCGGCGACATCTGCTCGTCACTGAGATGCAGTCGATCCTGGATGCGATCGAGGATGCTGCGCCCGCCGGGATGGATGGCCCAGTGCTCGACGCGGTCTCCGACCCGACCCTGATCGAAGGCCTCCGCCAGGTCTTCGTCGCGGGCGTACAGGGGCCGGAGGGCGCCGATGATCGTCTCTCCGATGATCTGCGGCACCGCCGTCGAGAGGATCATCTCGAAGCCGCTGTCGCCGATCGTCCACGCCATGTCCTTCTCGCCCTCCTCGGCGATCGCGGTGTGGAAGCCGTCGAGCACCACTCCGCGCTCCTCCGTCGGCAGCTCGCGGGCGGTCACGATTCCGGCAGCGGCGCCGTCGGCGAAGAGCGAGCACGCGACGATGAGGTCGGGGTCCTCGGACGACCGCAGGTGCAGCGTGCACAGTTCGACGCTCACCACCAGCACCACCGCTTCCGGGTCGGCCGCGCAGAACTGGCTCGCGGCCTTCAGCGCGGGCATCGCCGCATAGCACCCCATGAATCCGAGGTGGTACCGCTGCACGCTGTCGCGCAGACCCAGCGCGCGGACGATCTCGTATTCCGGCCCAGGGGCGTGGAAGCCCGTGCAGGAGACCGTGATGACGTGGGTGACATCGGCCGCCTGCAGGTCGGGGTCGGCATCGAGCGCGCCGCGGGCGGCGGCGATGAACAGAGGAGTCGCCTCCTGCACGTAGACCTCGTTGCGCGTCTTGGTTCCAGGTGCGAGCAGCAGCCCCGACTCGCGGTCGAAGAACGTCGGGTCCTCGCTCTGCACGGCCTGCGACAGCTCCGCGATGACGGTGTGCCGGCTGTCGATGCCCGATCCGTTGAAGGAGGCGCCGATGAGCCGACGGCCGAGACGACCGACGTCGGGCTGCGAGGCGAACAGATCGCGCACCTCGTCTTGCGGGAGGACGGTGTCGGGGACGATCGTGTGCAGCGATCGGAGTACAGCGGGACGGCTCATCCTGTCACTCAAGCACGAGCCGCCCCGGAGTCGGAAGGGGGTTGCGCTCCCCTAGAAGCCGAGTGCTCTCGCGAGCTTGGAATCGGATGCCGCTGCGCGCCCGCCCACGGCGGAGATCGCCTGTTCCGCAGCGGCGAACAGCGCCTCGCGCCCGTCGGCGTCGGCGGGGGCTGCCGGCCCCAGTTCGAGCTCCCACTCGCGCCATTCGCGCCGCACGTCCTGACGCAGATCCGTGGCTCTGACGTGGTCGTCGACGAACTCGGCGATCACGCCGTCCGGCCCGGTGAGCAGGTAGGCGGTGCGCTGGTTCTCGATGCGTGCGAGCGGGATCAGCTCGGCCGTCGTCCACCGTGCGAGCGTATCGACGATCGCCGGCGGCACGGACTCGTCGTCTCCGAGCGGCCACCCCATCTCGAGACGTCCGTCGCCCTCACGAGGACCCTTGATGTGCCAGCCGGCGTCGGGGCCTCCGGTGCGGCGTCGGAGCGCCACTCCCGAACGCGACAGCGCGGCATCCGCCGTGTCGAGGTAGCGGGCGTCGAGCTCGCGCACCTCGCCGGCCGACACCGCGTCGACGCCGGGAAGGCCGCGCCAGTCGGGCAGCGGCGTTCCCAGGTCGACGTCGTATTTGCGCTCGACCTCGACGACGCGCGAGGGCGCGGCGCGGTCGTGCGGATCAGTCATCCGAGGGGTTGAGTTCCTCGAGGGACTCGTCGAACCAGTAGTCCAGTTCGGTGGGGCCGTCGGAGTCGCCGGTGTTCTGCGCGTCTCCGCGGCGGTTGTACACCACCTGCGTCTCGCTATAGGGGACGATCAGCTTGTCGTCCGCGTCGTCGTCGAGAGGGATGATCTGCCCGTCGAGCGGGCCTCCGTGAAGTCGTGCGAGTGCCATGTGCTCACCATAGTCCCGTCGCCTCGATTCCGTTCTCAGCCCACGGCGAGGCCGAGCACCGCGCCGGCGATCATCCACGGGCCGAAGGCGATGCGGGTGGCACCGTTCGCGCGGCGGAGGAGCATCAGCGCGCAGGCGAAGAGAGCCCCGAGCAGGAAGGCGGCCGCGGCGCCGACGACGAGTTCCTGCCAGCCGTGCCAGCCGAGCACCAGGCCGATCACGGCGGCGAGTTTGACGTCTCCGCCGCCCATCCCGTCGCGGCTGAGGAGACGCAGGAGCGCGTAGAAGCCGCCGAGGATGAGGAGTCCCGCCCCGCCTCGGAGCAGCGGTGTCGCGTCCTGCGTGAGGACGGCGTCGACGAGCGCTACGAGCACCAGTGCGCCGAGGGTCGGGAGCACGATCCGGTCGGGCAGGCGGTGGGTGCGGAGGTCGATCACGACGAGCCGGGCGGCGACGACGAGGAGGCCGAGATGCACGAGGACGATGAGTACGGGTCGCGGATCCATTCGGGAAGGCTAGGGAATGCCCGGCCCCGGCGCGGGACGGGTGTGGATAACCGCGGGCTGGTCAGAGATCGATGATGTCGAGGTCGACGAGCACCACGTCGCCCTCGGTGATGCCCTGGGCGTCTCGGATCGCCTTCTTGAGCGGGAGCACGAAGGCCGCCCCGTCGAAGAAGATCGACGTGCTCCAGAGGGATGCGCCGATGCGCGCGCGCACGCGCAGGGAGCCGAACCCGCGCTGCGGGGCGGGGAGCTCGCGGATCTCCAGCGAGATCTCCTCGGGCATGGTCGCGAAGAACCAGTCGTCGACCCGCTTCTCCCAGCGGGTGACGGCGCTCTCGAACTCGATCTGCATGGGCCCAGCGTAGACAGGGCCTCCGACATGACCGTTCGCGAAAGGGATGTCGGAGGTTCGAACTATTGTTGTTCCTCCAGTTGAAATATTAGAATATACGTTCGAGGATGGAAGCATGGGGATCGGACTCGATGCGATGTCGACGATCTCCCCGGCGGGAGACTCCCGCGCCGGGGAGGTGCTCCGACTGCGCCGAGAGATCAGCCGCATGCAGCGCCGCCGCAGCGACCTCCCCCTGCTCCCGGTCGACGAGGCCCTCGCCCCGCTGCTCCCCGATCAGGGCCTGCAGGCCGGCGCCGCATACACGGTGTCGCCCTCCCCGAGTCTCGTGCTCGCCCTGCTCAGCGCCGCCTCCCGACGAGGCCTCTGGTGCGCGGTGGTCGGCATGCCCACGCTGGGCGTCGAGGCGGCCGCCGCTTTCGGGATCGAGCTGCCGCGGCTGATCCTCGTCCCCGACCCCGGCGACCGCTGGCTCGCCGCCACCTCCGCTCTCGCCGAGGTCGTACCCCTCATCGCCGTGCAGCCGGGAGGACGGGTGCGCGATGCCGACGTCTCCCGCCTGAGCGCCCGGCTGCGCGATCGAGGCAGCACCCTGCTGGTCACCGAGTCAGCGCACTCCGGTGCGTGGCCGCAGAGCGAGGGCGCCATCCGCCTGCACGACCAGCAGTGGGAGGGCATCGGCGAGGGGTGGGGGCTGATCGAGGGATCGACGGCGACCGTGACCGCGCGCACCAAGCACACCCCGATGGGCGCGAGCGTGCGGGTACGCCTGCCGGGCAGCCACGGTGCCGTCGAGGCGATCTCCGAGCAGACGGCTGCGGAGACCATCACCGAGCTGACCGCGCTGCCGACCCGGCGCGACGATGATTCGGCCCCGCCCGAGTACCCGCTGGCGGTGGCCGGATGACCGCTCCCCTGCGCGTCCTGGTCCTCTGGTTCCCCGACTGGCCGCTGCGCGCGGCCCTGGGCGGAGCGCCGCCGCATCCGCCCACCGCGATCGTGCACGCCAACACGGTGGTCGCCTGCACGGCGTCGGCGCGAGAGCACGGTGTGCGCGCGGGGCAGCGCCGCCGCGTCGCGCAGGGGCACATCTCGTCGCTGCGGGTGCTCCCGCACGATCCGGCGCGGGACGAGCGGGCGTTCCTGCCCGTGCTGCAGCTCATCGAGAAGCACGCACCGGGCGCCGCCCTCCTGCGCCCCGGCCTCGCCGCGCTGCGGGCACGGGGCATCTCGCGCTACCACGACGGCGAACCGGAAGCCGGTCACGCGCTGATCCGCATCCTCGGCGAGGCGGGGTATCCCGAGGTGCGCGTGGGGGTCGCCGACGGCCCCTTCACCGCAGAGCTCGCCGCCCGGGGCACAGGCCCCTGCACGGTGGTGCCCTCCGGACGTGCCGAGGAGTTCCTGCATCCTCTGCCCGTCGGTGTGCTGCGCGACGAGCAGCTCACGGGGCTGCTCACCCGCCTCGGGGTGCGCACTCTCGGCGAGTTCGCCCGGCTCGACGCGATCGAGGTCCGCGACCGCTTCGGCGAGCGCGGGGCCCGGCTGCACGCCCTCGCGGCCGGCGCGGACTCCCGGGCGGTCGTGCCCCGTCCGCCCGACCCGGAGCTCGTGCGCTCCATCGAGTTCGAGACCCCGCTGGCCGGCGCCGACCAGGTGGCCTTCGCGGTGCGGCAGACCTCGGATGCGGTGATGCTCGCCCTGGCCGACGCCTCTGTGGTGTGCACGGAGGTGCGCATCGACCTCACCGACGACGACGGGCGCGTGTACTCCCGCACGTGGCTGCACCCGACCTGCTTCGATGCGGCGGACCTCGTCGACCGCGTGCGCTGGCAGCTCGAGGCGCTGGCGGCCGAGTCGGCGAAGGAGCCGGTCGACGAGGCGCGGGCCTTCGGCGGCATCGCGATGGTGCGCATCGTGCCGACAGCCGTCGACGACGCCGCCCATCATCAGCCGGGCCTCTTCGGCTCGGGCACGGACGAACGCCTCCACCACGCCGTCTCCCGCGTGCAGACGATGCTGGGCCATCAGGGCGTCGTGACGGCCGCGCTCTCCGGAGGGCGCTGGCTCGCCGACCGACAGGTGCTCACGCCCTGGGGCGAACGGCCCATCGCGCCGCGCGACCCCGATCGCCCCTGGCCGGGCAGCCTCCCCGACCCGCTTCCCGCCGAGGTCTTCCGGCCCCCTCGGCCCATCGGCGTGCAGACATCGGACGGGGAGTCGGTGAGCATCGACGAGCGAGGGGCGCTCTCCGCGGTCCCCGCACGCATCGACGGCGACGAGGTGCGCGCCTGGGCCGGCCCCTGGCCCATCCACGAGAGGCGCTGGGAGAGCACCGGCGGCAAGAGAGGCCATCGACTGCAGATCGTCGACGGCCACGACCGCGCGTGGCTGGTCTTCTCGGCCGGCGACCGCTGGTGGGCCGAGGGGCGGTACCGCTGATGGGGTGGCACAATCCCCCGCAGACCTGGCGCGAGCTCGAGCGCACTCTGAGCGGCGAGGAGTCGCCGTATCCGATCGGCGGCCCCGAACCCCGGCTCGACCGTCCCGACCCCGGACCGGTCAGCACCCGGAAGAAGCGGAACCCCCCGACAGCGGTCACCCGTCCGACCGACCCCGCGCCCTACGCCGAGCTGCACGCGCACTCGTCGTACTCCTTCCTCGACGGGGCGTCGTCACCGGAGGACCTCCTGGCCGAGGCCGAACGGCTCGGCCTCACCGCGCTGGCCCTCACCGACCACGACGGCTTCTACGGCGCGGCGCGCTTCGCCGAGGTGGCGGAGCTGATGGAGGTGCAGGTGCAGACCGTGTACGGCGCCGAGCTCTCCCTGGGCCTCGACGGACCGCAGCGCGGGGCGGCCGACCCCGTCGGCGATCATCTGCTCGTGCTCGCCGACGGCCTGGAGGGCTACCACCGCCTGTCGGCATCGATGACGGGAGCGCACCTCCGCGGCGGGGAGAAGGGGCGGCCGGTCTACGACATCGACGAGCTCGCGGCGACGGCGGACGGGCACTGGACGGTGCTCACCGGATGCCGCAAGGGCGCCGTCCGCCGCGGGCTCGAGGCCGGCGACGCGATGACCCCGCTGCGGCGTCTCGTCGACCTCTTCGGCAGGGACCGCGTGGTCGTCGAGCTCTTCGACCACGGCGACCCGCAGGACACCCGCCGCAACGACGCCCTCGCCGACCTCGCCCGAAGGCTGCGGCTCCCTGTCGTGGCGACGAACAACGTCCACTACGCGACACCGGACAGGGCCGCTCTCGCCGAGGCGGTCTCGGCGGTCAGAGCGGTGCGCAGCATGGACGACCTCGACGGCTGGCTCCCCGCGCACGGGGGCGCGCACCTGCGCAGCGGCGCCGAGATGGCCGCCCGGTTCCGCCGCTACCCCGGGGCGATCTCCACCGGGCTCGAGATCGCCGCGGCATCCGCTTTCCCGCTGCGCCGTGCGCGGCCGGCCCTCCCGAAGCAGGAGGTGCCGGAGGGGCACACCCCCATGACCTGGCTGCGGCACCTCGTGTGGGAGGCCGTGCCGACGAAGTACCCGCGGCTGGACGACGAGGGCCGCCGACGCATCCACCGCGAGCTCGACGTCATCGAGGAGAAGGACTTCCCCGGCTACTTCCTCATCGTGCACGGCATCGTCGCCGAGGCGCGGCGCCGCGGCATCCTGTGCCAGGGCCGCGGCTCGGCTGCGGCGAGCGCGGTCTGCTATCTGCTGGGGATCACCGCGGTCGACCCCATCCTCTACCGGCTGCCGTTCGAGCGGTTCCTCGCGACCACCCGCTCGGAGGAGCCGGACATCGACGTGGACTTCGACTCCGACCGCCGCGAGGAGATCATCCAGTGGGTGTACCGCGAGTACGGGAGGGAGCGCGCCGCGCAGGTCGCGAACGTCATCCAGTACCGACCCAAGAACGCCGTGCGCGACATGGCGAGGGCGCTCGGGCACTCCGTGGGGCAGCAGGACGCGTGGTCCCGCCAGGTCGACGGCTGGAGCTCGGGGTTGGAGGTCGCGGACGAGCACGACATCCCGGCGAACGTCCTCGAATACGCGGGCGAGCTGCTGAAGGCTCCCCGGCACCTCGGCATCCACTCCGGCGGCATGGTGCTCACGGCCAGGCCGGTGGGCGAGGTCGTCCCCGTCGAGCACGCCCGCATGGAGAACCGCACCGTCATCCAGTGGGACAAGGACGACGCGGCCTGGATGGGACTCGTGAAGTTCGACCTGCTGGGCCTGGGCATGCTCGCCGCCCTGCAGCACTGCTTCGATCTGATCCGCGATGCCACCGGGGAGGAGTGGACGCTGGAGACGCTGCCGAAGGAGGAGCCGGCCGTCTACGACATGCTCTGCCGCGCCGACTCGATCGGTGTGTTCCAGGTGGAGTCCCGGGCGCAGATCGGTCTGCTCCCCCGCCTGCAGCCGCGCCGGTTCTACGACCTGGCGATCCAGATCGCACTGATCCGCCCCGGCCCCATTCAGGGCGGGGCCGTGCATCCGTTCGTCCGCCGGAAGATGGCGAAGGACGCGCTCGACGAGGAGAACCGCGCCCGCGCCGCCAGGGGCGAGGAGCCGGTGGTGCTGGAGGTCCCATACCCGCACGAGGATCTGAAGCCGATCCTGGAGCGGACCCTCGGCATCCCGATCTTCCAGGAGCAGCTGATCCAGATGGCCACCGCGATCGGCGACTGCACGGCCGACGAGGCCGATCTGCTGCGGCGGGCGATGGGTTCCAAGCGCGGTCTCGAGAAGATCGAGAAGGTGCGCGACAAGCTCTACGCGGGGATGACGCGGCGCGGCCTCTCGAAGGATCAGTCCGACCGGATCTACGCGCAGATCCAGGCGTTCTCGAACTTCGGCTTCGCGGAGTCGCACTCTCTCTCGTTCGCGCTGCTCGTGTACGCCAGCTCCTGGCTGAAGCTGCACTATCCCGCGGCGTTCCTCGCCGGGCTCCTGCGCTCTCAGCCCATGGGCTTCTACTCGCCGGCGACGCTGACGTCCGATGCGCGCCGTCACGGGGTGGAGGTCCGCCGACCGGACCTGCACGCCTCGGGCGCCACCGACACCCTCGAGCCGCTCACGGAGACGACGGAGCGGATGCCGACGGGCCTCGACTCGTGCCGTGCGGCCGATCAGCCGGATACGCCTCGCTTCGACAGGACGCTGTCCGACGAGTCGGCGGCGCACCGGCGCGACGGCGGGTATGCGGTCAGGCTCGGTCTCAGCGGCGTCCGCGGCATCGGGCTCCCGCTCGCCGAGCGGATCGTCTCGGAGCGCGAGGCGCACGGCCCCTACCGCGACCTGCACGATCTCGTGCGGAGGACCGACGCCACGGCCGCGCAGCTGGAGGCTCTGGCCACAGCCGGGGCCTTCGAGTCGCTGGGGCTGCAACGACGGGAGGCGATGTGGCTCGCGGGGGCGGCGGCCGAGGATCGATCGCGCTTCCTGCCGGGGACCGTGGTCTCGGTGCAGCCGCCGCTGTTCGCGGATCAGTCGAGCTACGAGCAGCTGTCGTCGGACCTGTGGGCGACCGGAGTCTCCACCGACGACCATCCGATGGCGCACTTCCGTGCGGCGCTGACGGATCGGGGCGTGCTCTCCTCCCGTGACCTGCAGTCGCACGAGACCGGCCGTCGGGTCGAGGTCGCTGGACTCGTCACGCACCGGCAGCGACCGGCGACCGCGGCGGGCGTCACGTTCCTCAACCTCGAGGACGAGAGCGGTCTGGTCAACGTCATCTGTTCGACCGGCGTGTGGGCGCGCTATCGCCGGATCGCTCGGGATTCGCCGGCGCTCATCATCCGCGGCATCCTGGAGCGATCCCCCGAGGGCGTGATCAACATCCTCGCCGACGCGTTCGAAGACCTGCGGACCGGTGTCGCACACCGCTCCAGGGACTTCCGCTGATCTCGCGAGCGGTGAATCAACGGGTCACTGGGACGCCGGGACGCGAGGTCACCGGGACGCCGGGACGCCGGGACGCGAGGTCACCGGGTCAGCGGGTCACCAGAAGCGGTCGGTCTCCGGCTCGGGCACTCCGTCTGATCCGCCCCAGCGGTCGGCCTCGGCCTTGGCCGCCTCGACCGCGGCGTCGGCGCCGAGAAGCGCCGCGCGGGCGTTCGTCGCTCCGGCGCCGTCTCCCTCGACGTCGACCGTGAGCACCGTGCGTGCTCCCGCGCCGATCGTGACGGTGCAGTCGAGGACGCGCCCCGACCAGCGCACGACGTCGCCGCGTGCGGTCTCGTCCCGGACGAAGCGGATGCCGCTGTCGAGATCGACGATCTGCAGCACCGACGCTCGCCCGCTCTCTTCGTCGACGGCCTCCATGACGTCGACGCGGTGCCCTCGCGCGACGGCGAGGTGGGCGTTCAGCACGAGCCTTCTGTCCATGGATCCACTCTAGGAGCGCGGATGCCGAAGGCAACCCCGGGTGCGATTCTCACCGAGCACCGAAAACTCGGAAGAAACATTCGTACATTTCTTTGTCCCCCAAATGGCGGACAAGCAGGATTAGCGATATTCTGCTCAGAGTAGCGGGGGCTACCGGCTGACTTATGGGGAGAACAGCCGAAGAGAGCAGCGAGATCTTCGCCGCCCTCCCCCTCCGTCCGGGTAGGACGGTGGGCCCTCTCGAGCGATCCAACTGGGGCGGATGACTCGAGAGGGCAACCAGTCCCGATCCCACCCGCGGCTCGCGTACTGCGCCCGGAAGCGTCCGTCAACCCCGCTCCCTCTGCGTCCACCCAGGTTCTAGCGTCGGTCCTCCAGGGAGGATCGTGCACCCATGACCGCAGCTCGACCGAACGGTCGCATCCGCATCGGCGTCTCCGGGTGGAAGTACGCCAGCTGGCGCGGCGACTTCTATCCGAAGGGTCTCGCGCAGCGTCGCGAGCTCGAGCACATCGGCGAGCACTTCTCGAGTGCGGAGCTCAACGGGTCGTTCTACTCGCTGCAGCGTCCGCAGAGCTATCTTCGCTGGCGGTCCGAGGTGCCCGAGGATTTCGTCTTCGCGGTCAAGGGCTCCCGGTACGTGACGCACATGCTCCGCCTGCGCGACGCCGAGCAGGGGCTGGCCAACTTCTTCGCATCCGGTGTCCTCGCCCTCGGCGCCCAATTGGGTCCGATCCTGTGGCAGCTGCCGGAGCGCCAGATCTTCGACGCCGACCTCGTCGAGGCGTTCCTCGCGAGCCTCCCCGCATCCACCGGCGAGGCGCTCGAGCTCGCGAGACGGCACGACGAGCGTCTCGACGGCCGGGCCTGGTTGGAGATCGACGAGGACCGGCCCCTGCGTCACGCGCTCGAGCCGAGGTCGGACACCTTCGCCGATCCGGAAGCGCTCCGACTGCTGCAGAGGCACGGCACGGCCCTCGTCGCCGCAGACACAGCCGGCCGCTGGCCCCGGTTCGACGCGCTCACGGCCGACTTCGCCTATGTCCGGCTGCATGGCGCGCAGATGCTGTACCACAGCGGCTACACGGCGGCCGAGCTCGCGGAGTGGGCCGGGATCGTCAGCGCCTGGGCCGATGGATCGGGCTCGAGCGACGGCCTCCCCCGAGACGTCTACGTGTACTTCGACAACGACGCCCGCGGGCACGCGCCGCACGACGCGGAGGGGCTGGCGGCGCTCGTCGGCGCGCTCGCCTGAGGCCCAGCCGCGCCGCGTGGGACGCGCTCGACGACCGACCGATAGGGTCGGAGCATGACTCGGGGGCGTCGACGCGGTGTGACCATGGCTGTGTTGAGCGGCGCGCTTCTCGTCGTGATCGTAACGATCGTCCTCGCCTGCACACCCATGTCGCGTGCCGCACCGGGAGCCGTCGCGCTCGTGGAGGACGTCGTCGGCGACAGCGGCGAGGTGTCGGTGTACGTCGTCGAGCGGAACATCAATGTCATGCCGAGGTGCACGCTGCGAGTGCAGATGAACGACGGTGTCGCCGAAGACGAGCTCGCTCGAGTGCTCGAGCGCGTATGGGCAGCGCCCGGCGACTCCCCCTGCATCGTCAAGAGCCTGGATACCGCAAGCCGCTCGACGGTCTTCGGTGCCCCGCCCGCGGCCATGACTGCGGGCGAAGCCAGTGCTGTCGCCGCGACCCTTCAGCGCTTCGACGGCGTCACGGTCTCCGTCCGCGAAGACGGAGGCGTGAACGCCGACGCCTCGGTGCGGACGGGCGATTTCTCGGATGCCGCAGAACTCGTAAGGGCCGCCATCGCGTCCGCGGCCCTCGAGGAGGAGTTCGGACGAGTCCTCTGGTCGATGAGGTGGTCCGCCGACAGCGGCCCGTACGACGACGCGACCGTCACCAGTGACAGCACGCCGGACCCGAGACTCACCGACCTTTTCGACGGACTCGCCGCGCTGCGGGACTCCGGCGCGCTGGGCGTCGGCTACGGAACGGATGACGCGGCACTCGACGCCCCCATCATCGCGGTGAAGCTCAACGCGATCACCGAATCGGGCTCGACGGTCGTCGGCATCGGTCTCACCGTCGCTGGCTGGGATGCCGAGGCTCTCGCCGCCCGCGGCGAAGAGTTCGCTCTGTCGAGCCGCGCCGTCGAAGCGGCTCGCCTGATCGCCGCTCTCGGGGACGAGATCGGCATCCCCATCGGGTCGATCGTGGCGAACGGGACGGTGGATCTGCTCCCCGGTTCCTGAGCGTTCCTTCGCGGCGCGATCGACATCGTGCCGGGCATGCAGAAGGCCCGGACCTCTTGCGAGTTCCGGGCCTTTCTGTGGTCGGGCTGTTGGCAATTGGCGTCGTGACGCCACATGCAGGGCATCAGCACAACCTACTTTCCTGTAGAGCTCCACCGTTTTTCCTGCGGGCCGTGCCTCAGAGGGTCCAGTAGATATGTGGATCGGTTCCCAGGAATGTGCTCGCTGCGAGAAACGGCGGCGACTGGGCAAGAGTTGACCGCTTCGCGCGCCCAGCCCGAGGATGAGCATTGCGGAACGTCCTGTGTCGTTGGTTGGTGCGCGGAACGGAGTCGGCGATGTCGTTCGCGAAGTCTCCCCACAGCAGCCAGGCGACCTCTTGAAGCTGACGGTCGATGACGCCGAGCACCTCTTCAGTGAATCGTCTCCACGTGGGCAGGTCTGGCATAGCGCTTCCCGCGCGGTGAGTCAGCGCCACGTTGAGGAGCAACACGCCGCGCTGCGCCCATGGGCTCAGGTCGTCTTGTGAAGGCAGCAAACCTAGGTCCCTTCTCAGGGCGCCGAAGATGCGCCCGAGGGAAGTCGGACGTTCGCCCAGGTAGGTGGGTGGCGTGGAGAATGCCAGTCCGTGGGCTTGGCTCGGGTCAGGGTATGGGTCTTCGCCAATGATGACCACTCGCACGTCCGCAAGTGGTGTCAGGTGAAACGCTCGGAAGACGTCCGCGCGTGCTGGTGGTGATATTGGATGCGTTCCCGGACCACCGTATATGTTGTCCAGAGCAGCGTAGACCTGGGCAAGGTCGTATCCGGTGGCGGCGACCGCACGCGCCCAGTCCTCCGGCAGTCGGGCGTAGTCGTTCACACTGGCCATCGAAATCTCACCGCTCTTCGCGAACGCGAGGCGTCTGAACGACGGTGATGCCGCCGACGGTTTCTGGCATCTGCGCCTGAAGCGCATCGTCATCCACGTCGCCCGCGATGATGTCAAGCACGTATGGCGGTGGTGAGTGCTTCAGCGGAGTGAGCACGTGGTCGAAGTATCGGATACCGCCGTGCATGGCGTCGGCGGGCAAGTTCTCGAAGATGCTGCCAAGGTGGTCGTGAGCACCTGCCGAGGGCGGAGCAGTCTCTGTCATGGCTGCAGAGAACTGGCCAGCACCGGCCTTAAGGACCCTGTCGACCATCGACCGGGCGACGGCGCGCACACCGGTAGAACTGTCGCTCTTGAGGAAGCTCTTGAGCTCAGGCGACATAGCCCGCTCCACCGCCGGTATAAGAAGGGCACCGCCCGGAGGCGGGGTCCACAGGTCCTCCAAGGCCACCGACCATTCGTAAGTTGAGGGTGCGTCGTCTACGAGTTGGTCTGAGGCGAGGAGAGCGGGCATGAGCGAGATGGTCCTGCGAGTGCACTCCGGGCACCGAATTGGTTGGTGACCTCCAGCACATCGAGCCCAACTTCTGTACTCTCCAGTTCCGAGGTAAAGGGCGTGTACGGGGAGAACCCCGAGAGCCGACGCGGTGTCGACAAGCACTTCGCGTTGCAGTCGCGCAGAGCGCTTAGAACGATAGTCGAACTTAAAGTTCCAATGCTCGCCGCTAATGACGACACGCTTCGCCTGCACAAGCATCCCGTAAGCGGCAGATCCGTCCACCCACCACCAGATCCAATCGGCCCCGCTCAGCGCCTCTGCCCGCTGGGTGAATGGGACCACGGTCACCGCCGGCGCGGTGTGGGCGAGGAGCATTTCTGTGATCGCAGTTTCACCCCAGAAAAGGTTCACCGCCTCGCAAGCAGCCATGTGAGCACAAGCGACCGTTCGTGCGTGCTTGAATGCCTTTGCAATTGCGTTCATCTGTTCGCCCGGAGCTCCCATGAATACTACGCAGTGCATCCTTCCGCGACCCTCGTTCGAGGTCTAGCACCGCGACGATCTGTCAGTTCAAGTTAGCGCCAGTCGATCCAGTACCTGCCGATAAGTATTGACGAAGCCGTCCACCACGGCGTCGAGGTCGTCTTCGTAGAAGGCACCAGAGTCAAATCCGTGCGCCTCGTCCAACCTGAGCAGCTTGCGAACGCGCTTCACTTCCTGCACCGGGACTGTGAAGTGAGCGCGCGGGTAGCCCATGCGTGCGCTGAACTCGCCTTCGTCTGTGCGCCGGTACACCTTCACAAAGTTCTTGTTCGGCAGCGCGAACTCGCAACCCTGCGACTCGAGCTGAATGCGAAAGTCCTTGAACTTCAGGTTCTTGTCTCCGCGACCCAAAGGCCGAGTGCGTTCGTTCAGCCAGGCCCCGATGGCGGCGACCTCGGAGTCGGCGTCGCGCTCGATCCCCTCAGGAATCGGAAACTCGTGAGCCGCCACGCCTGTAGCCATTTCGTAAAGTTCGTCCTCGGTGGTTCCCACCAGCAGAGTTCGATTTCTCTGCAGGAACACAAGCATCGTGACGAGTGCTGTCCGTTTGTTTCCGTTCTCGAACGGGTGATTGAGTGTGAGGCCGTAGAAGAGAGTGGCTGCGACTGTGGCGACGGTGTCGTACTTTCGGTAGCTGCCGAGCCCTGCCGTCTGGCGAGCGATTGCGCTCGCAAGACCGTTCGGCCTCAGCGGATCGGTAGCACCGAAATCTTGACTTGCGAGCTCCCCCGTAGCGAGACGTCTGCGAATCGTCATCAGGTCGTCGTCGTCGATGTACTCCATGTGAGAACTTTAGCGAACCTCCATGGAACCCCCATCCTGCCGACGATATGCCACTAGCCGCCAGCTGAACGAGCGCCTAGGTCCGCGAACCGGTCCCAACGGCCTCACCAACGAAGACGTCGCCGCGACATTCCTCCTCATTCAACGCGGTACCGCCTTCCGAGAGCAGGGAACCGGCCCTCGTGAGCTAGCGCGTACGGCTAACGCATGCGACGTGGGGGGGGGGCGAACAGTGCCGGAGTAGGTCGGTCCCAAGTCTCTGGATGGGTCCCGGAAGTATCCATCTCGGCCAGAGACGGCCTTGGGAGGACGCGGTCGTCGCGCGCTCCACTTGACCGCGCTCGCTTTTCACGTTGCAGCGTCGCAGATTCATGCCGAAAGCGCGTGCGAGCGACGCGAGAGTCAACGGCCAGGCCGGGACCGCTCCAGTGTTGACTCGCACGTGCTCGGCGCCTGGGCGCATTCGACATCTTCGTGGTCATCGACCGATCTCGGCCACCGCGCGGTTCATGAGTTGTCCGTCAAGCAAATTTGAATCGGCGCTACGCGAGCGGGCACTATTGTGGTTCGCAGCGGCCACCGTTCCCTGCAGAATGCGAGATGCTCCGTGCCAGTCGTAGCGTATCTAGAGTTCCGAGCATACGAACAACAGAGGATCCAGACGAACAACGCAATGATGGGCTTGCTGGCCGGCTCAAAGCTGGCTTCGCAACTACTCGCTCTCACAGAGGGAGCCGAGCGACCTCTGTCTGAGATATTCCCGAGCATCGAACACATCCAACGGTTCAATCTTCGAAGCGATGTCGCGCGCTACGTGCTCAACGACGCGGAAGACCTTCTCGGAATCCTGGCCGTTCCGCAAGTTCTGGCCATCCACGAGCATCTGTTCCGAGAGATGCTCGAACTCGCATTGCCAAGCAACAGCCCGTCTCTAACCAACTTGGGGATGAGTAATATCCACGAAAGGTTCGCGACGACGGCGTCAGTCGCCTTTCCTTCGGACGCGCTGGATTTGTTCCACTACCTACGAGTCGCGAGGAACTCCCATATCCACACCGGCGGCTTCGCTACAAACACTCTGGCCACGCGCTCCGCGGCACTTTCGCAACAGGCCGAACTACTCTGGAACACGGTCACCGGTCGCCCGCTTCGCCGATACCAACCCGGGGATCGCGTACACATTGGCATCAGCGAGCTAACTGCTGCGCTTGCGCTCACGAAGAGAATGGCGGAAGCGGCGAATGTGGGCCTCCAGGGCCTTCTGTCGGGAGAGGTTTGGGCCGACCTGCTGATCCGGGACTGGGCATCGGAGCCGCGGCGCGGCGACATCACTCAGAAGCGTCGTAGCGTAAAGGGATTCGCGAAGATGCATGGATACCAAGCGCTCAACTTGACTGAAGAAGAGCTGCAAGATGCTCTGGACCGTCACCTGGCCTAAAAAAAGAGGGCGCTCTTCCTGTTGAGCTACATCTCCTCAATTGAGACGCCAGGCCTCGAACCTGAATCACCCTGCTCTGTGAGTGCTCTGGTCACGAACCAGGCGGGGACTGATCCCGATGCACCCTTTGGAGCGAGCATAGCGCGAGACGGATTTGAGTCGCAAACGCGACAGTCTCCCGTAGGGGCGGATACATCGGCGCGCCCTCCCGCATCACCCTACGGGGTATCTCTGGCTTGGTACACATCTCCTCGCGCCATTCAAACCCGGGCCACTCGATCCACCCCGCGCGCCCGCCACACTCGCCGGGAGACTCGGTCCAACGCGGAAGGTGGTCGAAACGGTCCCCCCTAATAGCGCGTGCCCATGAGTTGGTCCTCATCTCGTAGCAACCCGCTCGAACCGGACATGTCGATAGTGTGCACGTTTCGCCGACTCAACCACAAGTCGTGCGATAGTTCTGTGCTTGTTCTTTAACCACATGGGAGGCCGATCCTCACCGGGCGCGCGAGCGGGATCCGTCGCGTCGCCATCTAGATGGGAGACGCCCGTGTACGTGATGGCACACACAGCCGACATCACATTGCCGGACCAGCGAGTCGCCGTATTGGGGGACGTCCACGGCAACGTCGGTTGGATCCGGATGCTGTCGCGGGCGCTCCCGCACCTCGCACCGGCCGTGGTGAGCATCCTTCAGCTCGGCGACTGGTGGATGCCCGCGGACGAAATCGACGAGGCTCTCGCTGAGACGGACATCACAGGTATCTACGTGACCGGAGGGAATCATGAACCGTGGGGCGAGATCACCACGCTCATGACCAAGTACCCCGGCGAAGCCGTGCGGGTCTCTAAGCTCGTGTGGCTACTCCCCCGACCAGCGCGCCTCACCATCGGTGGGCGTTCAGTTCTCTCGCTCGGTGGCGCCTCCTCTGTCGACCGCCAGTCGAGGATCGAAGGGTTGACCTGGTGGCCAGACGAAGCCATCACCGACGAGCACGTCGCCGACGCCATCGCCGGCGGCCCCGCCGACCTGATGCTCACCCACGAGTCCCCGGCCAACACCCCCGTTCGTCGCGTCCGTGAAATCCTCCGCACGAACCCGCACCGCTTCCCGAAGGCGGCGTTGGAGGCGTCCGCGGCATCCCGCGCACGGGTCAGCCAGGTGTGGGACGCCGTGCGCCCAGAACTTCTCGCGCACGGACATCTGCATGTCGGGGCAGGCGGGAAGACTGCGGATGGCCGTCGTGTGGCGAGCCTCGGGCGAGAGGGCCATGAGTGGAACCTCGGAATACTCGATATGAACAACCTGCGGATGGCCACCCCGAGCCTGGCGATACTCCGCGGACTTGCCAACGACGACGACGGTTCTCGTCGCACGCGGGAGCAGCGGATGAACGGCGTCGCCGAGTCCCTGCACTCAGGAGTCCTGGACGGATTGAGGCCCTCCGCTCAAGCGCTTCGGGACGCTCGGGACTACGTCGACGGAGTTCGCGGACTCGAGAGATCCTCGAAGACGTCCGCCGACGCCACACCCGCACCCTCGGCGAGAACTCATGACTGAGGAAGAGCCGAGCCAGTGGGCTGAGATCGTCGGTCCTTGCTACACGGTGTCGAGCATGGCCCGCACCCTCCGGTGGACCGAGGCCGAGGCCATGAAAGCGGGGAACGATCTCCGCCTCCTCATGCTGCACACTGAGGACGACATCTACCTGTTCCCGTCGTTTCAGGTCCAGGATGGGAAGATAGTCGAGGACCGGGGTAAACGGCCCGTGGACCTGGGCGCAGTGGTTGAACGTCGCATTGCTCGAAAAGCATCCGCCCCGAAACATCTCACGGCTATACGGAGGACGCCTCGAAGAGGCGTTGCGGGAAGCTCGACATGATGCGTGGGCATGGAGCTCTTGATGCGAAGGGTTGATGTCTCGCCGTGATCCAAGAGATGACTCTCTTGGGCACCGAGTCGCGTTTCGTGCAGCGTGATAAGAATTGCGCTGATAGGCGCCTTTGACCGACACTCTGGGACCCGCAACAAGAGCTGAGAGACTTCATCAGCTGGCTGGTGTTCCCCACTACTCGCCTGCGATTAGTTGCGTCTGCGCCGAGGCATCGTCAACAGGTACGCCGCCTCGCGTCGATGGTTCAGGCGCTCACCGAGGTACGGACTGAGCGATGCAATCACCCCCAGCGCTCCTGCCGCAAACCCCGCCACTCCTCCTGCGGCGCCGACGACCATCCCCAGCCCACCAACAGCTGCTGGGATGACCATTGCATAGCTGCGGGACGTGCCGATACGTTTCGCCAGCGTCCGAGAGGCGTTCTCAATGTCAGAGGCAACCGCCTGCACTCCTGCAACCTGGCCCACGAAATCCGGGGTGGTCGCCATCGCGATTCGCACCCGGCCGCGCAAGTCCTCGATGGCGTCGTCCTCGGAGAGCATCCGCGCGAGGTCTTTCGCCGTCACGTCGCGGAGGGTAGGCACGTCCGCCCACATCGTCGCCCCTGGCGCTCCAGGGGTATGCCCGCCCCGTCGCTGCAGGACACGCGCCTCGAACGGGGACGTGGCGACATAGTCGGCGCCGAGCACTTCGGACACTGTCAGACGGCGTTCAGTTCGCTGCACGTACTTCGCCAGCGCGCTGTTCGTCACCTGGTCGATCCAGGCTGAGTAGTCGTACCCGGGGTCGTAGTTCCCCAGCATCCGGAAACCGACCTCGCGGTCCTCGAGATCGGCGTGGGTGAGGTCCGTGTGGCCGTGGAACCACATGCCCGTGTTGTGCTCAATGTCGTCGATAGCGTTCACGAAAAGGACCTCCCGTGCGGTGGGGCCTTCGAGGACGAGCTGGGAACGAACGTAGGAGAGGAGGGACGGGTTGGCGAGGGCGGCTTCGGTCCCCTCGTAGATGCGGGCACCGCCGAGAGCCTGCGCCGCTCCGTCAGGCATGGGGAGCGCGTGGCCTGCGCGAATGAGATGCTGGAACTGCAGCTCGTTGTTCGCGGCTCGACGGATGTCGGCGGTCATCGGGCTGCCGCTTAGGGCACGGAGCACGCGGTCGGGGAAGAGCACGTGGTCAGCAAGCAGCATTGTTCGCCCGATGAACTCGGTCACCGCGAGTTCCTCGTTCCAGACGATGGTGCGCCGGGGGGTCGTCTGCCGAAGGCGACCAGCCGTCTTCCATGCTTCGACCGCAAACGACGCGATGGCCTCAGCGATGTTATCCGGCACGGGTGTGGCTGTGTCCGGGAGTCGAGCAAGTTCGCGCAGCAACGTGACTCGCATCCTGCCGAGTTCCTCTGCGTCGGACGCGTCACCCGCAGTAGAGGTCTCCGCGAGTGCTCGCTCGAAGGGGCTGGACGCCACCGCGCGCGGAGTCGGGGTCCGCGCGGGCATCGTCAGCGGCGTACCTGCAGGCATCATGGTGCTGATGGCAGAACGGGCGAGACGTACTCGTGGGCTAATGCTGATGAAGTCGTCGCCGTCCGGTGGCACAGGCGCGCCAGGCTCTGACCGCGCGGACGCCTGCTTCTTATGGCACAGCCGATACGTTCTCCCTGACCCGCACCAACAAGGATCTTGGCGGTGGAAGGGAGCAAGCGGGTTCATGCTGACACGCTATACCGGAGCTACGACAATGCTTCGCCGCCGGTCGCGACGGCGGTTCGGCAACATTTCCTGTTGCCGCAAGGCACACGTCGTGGGCAGGTCACTCATGCGATCTCGAGCCGCTTATCGACCGGCCCGGCACGCCCATCAAGGCGAATGGGTGAAAGGCTCCATACTCATCACATGACGGACCACGTTGCACGTCATCGTGCTGCTCTCCAGTCGTTCGTACTGCGTGCGCGGCGCATTCAAGCGCACTCGCTCGCCCAAGACATCGACACCCTTCAGAAACTCCAGAACCCTCGAATCACCGTCCACGTCGCTCGTGAGACCGGGGCGCTCACCGTGACCCGCGAACTACCAGACGAAGAAGTTGTCGAGAGTGCGGCTGCTCGTGTTCGCCCGCTGACGCTCAACGATGAGGACACGTACCACGCCAAGGTAGTGAACGCTTTGCTCTACTTCGCCCGGAAGGCGAACGTGTCAGCGAGTGCGCTCGAATCGTTGCGCGAGCTGAAACGGCAATGGGCAGCGGTTGACCCGAAAGGAAAGCAGGTCGGCTTCTACGAGATGCGGGTGAAAGCCCCCGACAGCACGGAGATGCGCATCAGCGACAACGCGCTCGCGTTCTCTTGGATCTATGGCGATGTTGTGCATGCGGACAGCTCGCGGAGAGAGGAAGGGCAGGTGTTTGGGGTCACCGAACGCTTTCGTGCGGCGGTGCCGATTGTGGCTCGGCTGATGGCGCTCTCCCTCATAACGCTCGACGTCGTCGCGCGTTTCCACGTCGATGGAATCATCCCCGACCTCGGTGACATCTTCGAAGAAGAAGTCGTGGCATCAGACCAGGAAGAGCCGATGCTGACGAAGGTATACGTCGCAGAGTATGACGCGAACAGCGGCGCCCCTGTGGTGCCCGCGCTCGATGAAGAGCTCGGGGACCAGTGGAGGTCCTTCGTGGAAGTGTTCAAGGACCGTCTGGCGGGAGCGGACGTCCCGGGAAGCGAGCGTGCGTGACGTCGTGCGCCGAAGCCCTCGTGGCGAGTCACCGCTCCCGTTGCGGACTCAGCCCGACCGTCGTGTCGGCGACGTGAAGGTCACCGGTTTCGCTCACCCCGTGGTTGGCGGTCAGTCCGAAGACGATGCCCGCCGATGGATCGCTCCGGCTTCGTCGACGGTGATCCCGGCCGCCCCGAATGCCCGGACGGCGCTGCCCGCATCACCCCACCCGAAAAAGCTCTCGCGGCGCTCGTCAGGCACCGCCAACAGTGGGAACAGCTGCGCCCGAGCTATGACCTTCGCCAGATCGACCATGACCGCTAAGGCATCCCCGTCCGGGTAGCTGCCACGGTCGGGATGTTTCAGGTCGTTGTTCATGTTCGCGAGAGCCTTTGCAATTCCCACCCGAGGGCCAATACTCGGCCAGTCCAGGTTCGCACGTTCGATGCAGCGGAGGATCGTCTGAGACAGCCGACGCTGGCGACCGTCTGCGAAACTGTGTGCCCCGAATCGGTCCAAGCTGATGGCAAGCATCATCAGCTGAGGCTCGAGGAACTTCGTCGCCCCATTCAACACCTCGACCACCGGTTCCACCGCTCGACGGAAGTTGTCCTCGCCATACAGGCGCACCCACCGTGACATCCCGTCCGGACCGACGTCGGAGAGGCTGAGCAGTGGAGACACAAGGTCACGGTCCGGAGTGGGAGTGCGTTCCGCCTCACGCACCGTCGCCGCTAACTGCACGGGTACCGAGCTCGCAGCCTGCGGTTCACCCGCCATCATCCACGTGGGGAACTCTTCGTCGCGCAGAAGATGCTGGCGCCAGAACAGGGCCCGGCCGTGAGCGAGGATCAGCAGAGCGCGAATGGGGCGTTGGGCCTGAAGGTGTTCTGCCGGCGTGGCTCCGTTCCGGATCGTGGTCGTGAGCAGCGGGGCGGCGTTGTGAATGGTGAAGCGTGTACCTTCCTGGCCCTCCCATGACGCATTCGCGCTCACCTCGTAGGCAACGTCGTCGACCTCCCAATCCACGTGTTCGTCAGCTTCCACGACCACCGTGACTCGGTTCCTGTTATCTACACGGGTGACGTCGAGGGAGACGGGGCGGAAGCCTGCGAACTCCTGCAGCCCGTCAATCATCGAGGTGACCTGCCCCACCCGATATTCGTCTTGGAACGTGCGGGGATTATTGAAGATCACAGTTCTCGCGCGAAGGCGACCTTCGTCTACCGCGCCACCGGAGGAGCCCGCGAAACGTACCCCGTTCAACGTGACGCTTCCTCGAGCGTCCGTGAAGATGATGGTCGACGGGATCGCGGACTCGTTGTGATGGAACCATTGGCTGACCGTGCTGAAACGGCCCGTGCCGGGGGCGTTCGGGTTTCGCACATAGGGAATGCGCAGCAACGCCCCTGCGTGATCGGAGACCAGGGCAGCGGCGACGGACGCTTCCTCGAGGTCGGGGGTGTCGATGTATCCCACGCGCACATCGTCGGCGGTCAAGGTGTTCGCCATGAAGATCCTCTGCTCGTTGTATCGGCGAACCTACCGCGAGGCACCTACCTCCGGGGAGGAGTCGCCCGCTCACCATGGCCGAGGGCCGCTAGCGTGGTCGTCATGACTGGCTCGTTCTCCTGGGTGGACTTCGTCTCCCTTCTCGTCGCCGTAGCCTCGCTCGGGGTCACCCTGGCGATCTTTCAGATCGGACGTCGGCTGTCATTCCGGGAGCGTCAGCAGCGGGACGCAGAACTGACGGAGCAAGCATGGAAAGTGCTGGGACCTATTCGCAAGGACGGCCTGAACAGCAAGATCATCGTGATGAACGCCGCCCGATACGCGCGCGGATACGACGGCTCAAACGTTCTGACCTGGCGTGGGTATGCGTACACGGGACCCGAGATCATCGAGATTGACCACAGCGGCATCGAAGTCATCCTGGGCGGGCAGAAGAGCTATTGGGCTGACAAGGGGCGGCGCACATTGACGCCGACCAAGACACCAGCACCCAACGTGGCGAAGACTGGCCACATACCTTGGAAGTGGATCGAGCATGTCAACCCGGACGGCGACGAGTACGACGGCTCCGCGATTTTCTTCGTGCGCCATCACGCGCCGGGGCACGAACCCTATGACTACATCACCTACCGCGAGGGGACGTCTACCCCGTTTGGGCCGAACGACCGCGATTACTACTCGCCTCTGCCTGAACTCGGGACGAGGCGTCCACAGTTCTTCCGCGACTGGGGGAGATTCGTGAAGCTACGCCTCCAGGAAGGTATCCGAGAGCGTCGACAGCGCAAGCAGTTCGCGGCGTGGAATAGCCAACCATGAGGTTGCGCCGGCGTCCGCTCCATGAGGACAGCACCGCATACGAGGGTGGGCCGCAAGACGGACAGCACCGCCACCCTAGGCTCTCCTCGGTCTCGCCGGCGGCGCCGGACTGACCGCGGCCGAGATCGTCAACGTCCGCGTCGCCGACATCCACCGCGACGGCAACATCGTCTGCGTCGAGGTCCTCGGCAAGCGCGCCCGACGGGTGCCGGTGCGTCACGCCTGGGCTCGCGTGCTGCTGCGCAGCATCGACGGCCGCGCCGACTCCGACTCCGACTCCGACTCCGACTCCGACTCCGACTCCGACTCCGACTCCGACTCCGACTCCGACTCCGACTCCGACCAGCGTGTGTTTCGGGGCCCGTGGATCGCCGAGTACCCGCCCCGCATCATCCAGTCCTTCCTCACCGACCACCCCGCGCCCGTCCGTCCCACTCCTGCGGCCCTTCGTGCGGCGTGGCTGCTGCACCACATCAACAACAACGTGCCGCTGCCCGTTCTCCGTGAAGTGGCCGGCTTCGAGCACTACTCGACGCTCGTCCGGTACTACGAGCACGCGAACGTGCTGGATGTCGCTGACTTCACTGCTCAGCTCGTCGGAGCGGAGGTCGCCTAATGACCTCCGTTGACATCGACTATTACCGCGCCTTCGACGACAACGACGAGTGCGGCATCACCGAGCGCGAGGTCCTCGGCCGCGGCCGTGACCTCCAGCAGTTCGACGACGCCACTGTGACCTTGGCAGAAACCCGCGTGCGGCAGTCCGGTATCCTCGAGCAGCTCGACCGCTGGGCCGCCGAGGATGCCAACCGCGACGGAATGGGCGGCCGACCCGCGAGGATCTCATACCGCGCGCTGCTCACCGCGCTCCTCCTTCTTGCCCAGGAAGGGGCACCGCTGCACATCAGGCGGGCCGCGTACGTACTGCAGCACAGGCTCTCCACGAAGTCCAGCGCGCTCCTCGACTTGCCTGAGACGCCGACGAGCTTCGCAACCCATGTCGCCTCGACGAAGCGCTGGTACTCGAACACGATTCGCGCGTTCCACCGAATGAAGACCCTGATGGACCCCTACCCGCAGGAGCTCTACACCGCCAAGACCCACACTCAGATCCAGGAGATCCTCCGCAATCACGACGCAGAGCGCGCGGAGAAGTACAAGGCGCGTCTGGACGAGTACACCCGCCTGTTTATCCGTATGACGTTCATGCTCCAGCCGCGAGCTGTGCGTCGGGCCTCGAAGCAGTTAGATCTCTCCTTCGACCAGACCTACATCGGCACACCCACCACCAAGGGGTACAGCCGCAAGCACCTCGCGAGCAAGGTCAAGGCTGAGAAGGGAGCCGATTTCGGCGAGCTCTCCCCTGGCCCCGTGGACGCCTTCGCCGGGTGGCACGTTAAGAGCGGCAAAGCTGAGCGCGTCGACAACCAGAAGGGCGAGATTGACCAGACCGCACCTGAACGCGGGAAGTCGGCGGACTACGACTGGGGATGGGTAGCGAACCTCGCCGTCCGCGTCGACGCCGAGCAGCCCGGGTCCAAGCGCTTCCCAAGCCTCGTTGTTGCGGCGTCGCTAAGCATCCCGAACATGGAAGTCGCCGAAGAAGCCGCGCTCCTGCTCGCGTCGGCAGCGACCCTCGGACTCGCGCCGGGCATCGCCGATGCCGATAAGCAGTACTGGGCCAATGCCAAGCCGTTCCGGCTTCTGAAGCCAGCGTTGAAGACCGGCTTCACCCCGTCCACGGACTACCGCTCCGAGCGTGTCGGGGTGAAGGGTGGCCAGCACGGCGCTCTGTTCGTCGAAGGCGACGTCTACTGCCCGAGCACGCCGAAGCCGCTCCTGAACGCCACACCGGATCGTCTCGGCGACGTGATCGACGTTCAAACTCACCGCGCCCGCATCGCAGAGCGAAAGGCCTTCCAGCTGCACGTCAAAGACAAAGCGAAGACCCCCGATGGAAAGGTGATGCTGTGCTGCCCGGTCCTCGGCCCCAGCCCGACTGTGACCTGCCCTCTCCGCGAGATGATGGTCAACGCTGCCAAGAAGGCCCGCCCCGAGGTCGAGCCCGAAACTCTTGAAGAAGAGTTCCTCGACACCATCTGCAAGCAGCACTCGGCCGCGTTCGACCTCACTGAGATGCAGGCCCCACAACAGGCTTTCGACTACGGCACCGAAGAGTGGGAGACCTTCCACGACCACGCCCGCAACACTGTCGAGTCCGGAAACCATCAGCTCAAGGCATCGGGCGACGCGGACATCGAGACCCCCGGTCGCCGCCGCGTGCGCGGAATCACCGCCGCACAGATCCTCGTCACGCTCCTCATCGTGGCCCACAACATCCGGAAGATCGCAGCGTTCTTCAGCGACCAAGAAACCGAACGAGCGCGCACGACTCCACGTGTCCGCACCATCCGTCGCCGCGACCGTGTCTGGGCCAACCGCTACATGAAGACCATGGGCAACGGCGACCTCAGCGTCCCTCGACGCAGTCGAACATCGTCATCGACAACCACGTCGCCCGACACAATGGATCAGGTCACCCTGACACCGATGCGCACGTGAACCGCTCCGCTCACTGACGACGCCCGCCGGCGGCACGCCCGGCACGCTCCTCGTTACAAAGGACAATCGAACGCGCCCGAAAACCGGGCGCGTTCGTGTTTTCGTCTCCAGGATGGTTCGGACGCAATGATCTGAACCCGAATCCGATCCCATAGATGCAGAAAAGGGAAGGGCACCTGCTCGAAGCAGGTGCCCTTCCCTTTTCTCTAGCTGTTCTGCAATCAGTATTGCCAACAGCCCCTCTGGTCGGGCTGACAGGATTTGAACCTGCGACCCCTTGACCCCCAGTCAAGTGCGCTACCAAGCTGCGCCACAGCCCGTTGTTCTGCACTCTCGCGCAGGCAACTCCCCTATCTTAGCCTGACCCGAGCCGCCTCCGCGAACCGGCTGTCGGCCGGGCGTTGCACAGTGTCGGAGGCTCGGCGTAGCGTCGCTGCATGGCGACGATCACGACCGAACTGGCCACGACCGCTCGGTGGAACGATGTGCAGCATGCGCTGACCGGCGGTGGCGATGGCGCCAGTTGCCAGTGCATCTGGCCGATGCTCCGTAACAAGGATTGGAATCAGACCACCACCCCCGAGCGCACGGATATGTTCCGCGCCGAGGTCGACGCGGGCCCGCCACCGGGCATCATCGCGTACGTCGACGGCGAGGCGGCCGGGTGGATCCGCGTCGGTCCGCGTCCTCCGCAGGCACGTCTCGCGCACACGCGTGCGATCGCTGCGGCGACGAGCGAACCGTTCGAGGACGACTCGGTATGGGCGATCACGTGCTTTGTCGTGCGTCGAGAGCACCGCGGATCGGGACTCAACCGCGAGCTGCTGCGCGCTGCCGTCGCGTTCGCCCGCGACTCCGGCGCGCGCCTGATCGAGGGATACCCCGTCGACACACGCGGCGAGAAGCAGCACAGCAACGAGCTGTTCCACGGCACACTGAGCACGTTCACCGCGCAAGGCTTCTCCGAGCGAGCGGAACTCAAACCGGGTCGCCCTCTCGTCGCACTCGACCTGTCGGCATGATCCGCGCCCTTCCTCCCGGCGCAGGTAGCGTGGACGCATGAGCGACGAGCACCCGACCATCGACGACCCCGAACTCGGCACCCTCAGCCGCGCGACGACCGAGTTGAGCGACGGCACGGTACTCACCCACGACTGGTACGCCGGCACCGTGACGGTCGACGAGGTCGAGCTGGAACTCATGCTCGAGGGAACGACCGCCGACGAAGCGGGCGGGCTCGTCCCGCACGTCCGCGAGACGATCGCCGCCCTCCCCGCATTGCGACGCCTCGCATCGGACGCCGTCGTCACGGCGTTCAGCACCGGCACGCCCGAGCAGGCCGATCTCGACGCCGCAGCATCCGATCTCACCCTGGAGACTATCGAGGCCTCCGCCGACGGAACCGTCGTCCTGCACCTGATCGACACGTGCGGCGAGCACTTCCCCGAGGGATACTGGCCCGCCGTGCACCTCGGCGCTGACGGCCAGATCACGCAGGTGACCGTCGAGTCCTGACCTGCCCCCGCACCTTACGATGAGGAGACCCGCCGGGCGCTCGTCCGTCGACGCGCCTGACCGACCCGCCCCGCTCACCATCCGGAGACCCTGTTCATGGACGCCGCACGCATCGACAGCTGGCTGTGGGCCGTGCGCGTGTACAAGACGCGATCGGCAGCCACGACCGCATGCCGCGCGGGGCACGTGCGCCTGAACGGCGATAAGGTCAAGGCCGCGCAGCACGTCCGCATCGGTGACGAGCTGCGCATCCGCATCGCCGGCTTCGACCGCATCCTGATCGTGCGACAGCTGCTCGTCAAGCGCGTGGGCGCTCCCCTCGCTGCGGCGGCCTACGAGGACCGGACGCCGGAGCGCGAGCCCCAGGCAATGGTCGGCGTGCGCGACCGTGGCGCCGGACGCCCGACGAAGCGCGAGCGGCGGGACATCGACCGTCTGCGCGGACGAGGCGACGAGGATGCCGGTATCTTCGACCTCTGACCGGTTCGCGCTCGAACATTTGTTCTAAACTGGAGGCATGACCCGGCGTACCGACCTCGACCTCGATCTCGAGGAGCGGCAGCGCCTGCTCGACGCCTGGACCGACAAGAGGCGCCGTATCGCCGCCCTCGAGGCGGAAGCGTCCGAGCTCCTGATCGAGCGGATCGCCGTTCACGATGCGGACGTCGCCGAGAACCCCTTCCACCGCGATTCCATCTACCGGTCGATGCTGTCGGAGTATTCGGCTGGCGCGCGCCTCTCGCGCGGAGCCGTCGAGCAGTCGTTCACCGACGCCCGCACACTGTCGCGGGATCTGCCTTCCGTGCGAGCAGCGTTCGCCGCAGGAACGATCACCGTCGCCCACGTGCGCGAGATCGTCCACGCCAGTGCCGTCGTGAGTGACGCAGTACACAGCCGACGAGTGGATGCCGAGACGCTCGCCCTCTTCGAGGCCGCGGTGCTCGTGGTCGCCGAGCAGGACACAGCCGCCCGCACGCGCGCCCATGCAAGGCAGGTCGCGTCGGCCCTCGCCGGCGAGACGGTCGTCGAACGCCACCGGCGCGCGAAAGACGAGCGCTGCGTCAGCGTGCGTTCGGTCGACGACGGGCTGGCTCTGCTGACAGCGGTTCTCCCTGAGTGGATCGCCGTCGCGATCGCCGATCGGCTCACCCGTCTGGCACGCGAGATCGTCCGTGGCCGCGACAACCGCGAACCGGTGCTGCCTGTGCTCGAGCCCGCGACCGACGGTATCGACGCCGACGAGCTCTCCCCCGACGACCCGCGACTCGAGTCCTACGAGCAAGGCGTCATCCACGGCGAAGGCGGCACATTCACGACCGACCCGCTCGGAGCATTCACCGACCCCCTGACCGACCCCACCAGCACGGCGATCGAGCACCTTCCCTCCGACGAGCGGACGCTCGATCAGATCCGTGCCGACCTTCTCGCCGATCTTCTCCTGGCGGCGATTCCGAGTGACGCGCTCGGGTCGGGTCTCGATGCCGTCCACCCTCGGATCCAGGTCACGGTCGCCGCGAACACCCTCGCCGGCGCCGACGACCGCCCCGCAGAGCTCGACGGATACGGTCCGCTCGACCCCGACATCGCCCGAGCGCTGGCGGGACGCCACACCGGCTGGTCGCGTCTCTTCCTCGATCCCGCCGGCCTCGTCGTCGAGACCGACACCTACACGCCGACGGAAGCGATGCGACGATTCCTCCGGGCACGCGATCAGCACTGTCGATTCCCAGGGTGTCGGATGCCGGTGCACCGGTGCGAGATCGATCACAACCACGATCATGCCCGCGGTGGTCGCACGCGCCTCGACAACCTCAGTCACTTCTGCACGACCCACCATTCGCTGAAGCACCCCGATATCGATGATCGGCATCGGTGGACGGCGCAGCAGGGCCCGGGCGGCGAGGTCACCTGGACGAGCCCGCTCGGTCGCCAGTACACCGATCCGCCGCGACGCCGGGTGATGTTCGTGTGAGCGGCTCTCAGCAGGAGCGACCGGTTCTCAGCGGGCGCCGTCGGCTCTTAGCAGGAGCGGCCCGTTCCCAGCGGGCGCCGTCGGCTTTCAGCAGGAGCGGCCCGTTCTCACCGGGAGCCGCTCACTCTCACCGGGAGCCGCAGAGCGTCACCGCGCGTCGAGCACGCCGCGGAGCCAGCCCGCAGAGCGCACCTGCGCCGCTCCGGCGGCCGACACCCGCTCCCGCAGCTCACGGTCGCTCGTCACCGCCACCACGTACTCCCCCCGCGCGACCCGTCGCTCCACCTCGGCGACGATCGCATCATCGCCCGCCGCCTCGGCCGCGACGACCGACACGATACCCGCGGGCAGGAGGGCGTCGGACTCATCCACGTCGGGGGCGTCCATACCTCGGGCAGCACCCTCCACGACGAACGCGACGGGAGGGAACCACGACGTGCCGCCGAGATCGAGATCGTCGGCACCCACCGCCAACCCGTTCAGTTCGTCAGCAAGCCGGGTCGCCGCACCGGCGCGGTCCTTCCACCAACCGTCCGGCACCGAGCCCACCACGTTCGCCGCATCGACGACCACGGACGGGCGGACATCGAGAAGCCTGCGCAAGATCGGCCACGCGTTACCGAAACCCGGGTGCAACGGCCGCGACGACACCTCGTCGAGCGGCACCCACTCCAGCGCGACGCTCTCCGGGTCGCTGATCACCGGTTCGAAAGGCTCGACGACATCAGCGACGACGGTCGTGTACGACCAGATTCCGAGGTCGAGCACGCTCGTGAACCTCGGACGCACCGAGGCATCCGGCACCCCGGCTTCCTCTTGCGCTTCCCGCACCGCGCCGAGGATCGCACTCTCCCCCTCGTGCAGCGCGCCACCGGGCAGACCCCAGGTGCCCCCGAAGTGGCTCCAGGCCACTCGGTGCTGCAGCAGAATGCCCCGCTCGGCATCCACGGCGAGCAGTCCTGCGGCACCGAAGCGACCCCAGTACTTCTCCCCGGTCGGGGCCACGACCCAGGCGTCACCGGGATTGCGAGGCCCGTCCGGGCGACGCGGTTCGCCGGCGGCAGGAGGAACGACAGTCACCCCCTCAGCCTTTCACAGCATCCGGGCATCGGCACTCGCGCCGGTCACATGCGGGAACAGCGACGGGCCGCCCGCGGGAAGCGGACGGCCCGTCGAGGCTCGATGATCAGCGCTGGCGCTTCTCGCGGACGCGCATGTTGACGACGATGGGCGTTCCCTCGAACTCGTACAGCTCGCGGAGGCGACGCTGGATGAAGCGACGGTACCCGGGGTCGAGGAATCCGGTCGTGAACAGCACGAACGTCGGCGGGCGGGTCGACGCCTGCGTCCCGAAGAGGATGCGCGGCTGCTTGCCGCCGCGCAGCGGGTGCGGGTGCTCGGCCACGAGCTCGGCGAGGAAGGCGTTGAACTTACCCGTGGGGATGCGGCGATCCCAGTTCTCCAGAGCGGTTTCGAGCGCCGGCACGAGCTTGTCGAGGTGACGACCGGTCTTCGCCGAGATGTTCACCCGCGGGGCCCAGGCGACGTGCGCGAGGTCCTGCTCGATCTCGCGCTCGAGGTACCGACGGCGGTCGGCGTTCTCGAGGTCGAGGTCGTTCAGACGGTCCCACTTGTTGAACGCGAGCACGAGGGCACGGCCCGACTCGAGCACGAGGTCGATGATGCGCACGTCCTGCTCGCTGATCGTCTCCGACACATCGAGCACGACGACCGCGACCTCGGCCTTCTCGAGCGCGGCGGAGGTCCGCAGCGACGCGTAGAAGTCGGCACCCTGCGCCATGTGCACTCGGCGACGGATACCGGCGGTGTCGACGAGCGTCCACAGCTTGCCGCCGAGCTCGACGATCTCGTCGACCGGGTCGCGCGTGGTGCCGGCGAGGTCGTTCACGACCACGCGCTCCTCGCCCGCAGCCTTGTTCAGCAGCGAGGACTTGCCGACGTTCGGACGCCCGAGGATGGCGACGCGGCGCGGGCCGCCGATCTCCGCCTTCGCGACAGCCGAGACGTCCGGCAGCTTCTTCAGCACGGCGTCCAGCAGGTCGGCGACGCCGCGACCGTGGATCGCCGAGACCGGATGCGGCTCGCCGAGACCGAGGTTCCACAGCGCGGCGGCCTCGGGCTCCTGGCGGCTGTCGTCGATCTTGTTGGCGACGAGGAAGACCGGCTTGCCGCTCTTGCGCAGCAGCTTCACGACGTGCTCGTCGGTGGAGGTGGCGCCGACCATCGCGTCGACGACGAAGAGAACGACGTCCGACAGGTCGATGGCGACCTCGGCCTGCGCGGCCACGGAACGGTCGATGCCCTTCGCGTCGGGCTCCCACCCGCCGGTGTCCACGAGTGTGAAGCGACGGTCGTTCCACTCGGCCTTGTACGTGACGCGGTCGCGCGTGACACCAGGGGTGTCCTCCACGACGGCCTCACGGCGACCGAGGATGCGGTTCACGAGCGCGGACTTGCCGACGTTCGGGCGCCCCACGATCGCCACGACGGGCAACGCGGGCAGGAACTGGATGCCGTCCTCGCCGAGCGCCACACCGGCGAGGAGCGCGGCATCCTCGTCGTCGAGCTCGTAGTCGGCGAGACCGGCGCGCAGAGTCTCCGCGCGCTGTTCGGCCAGCTCCTCGTCGAGTGCGTCCATCTTCTCGGCGAGCTGGTCGGGGCCGCCTTCGTATTCGTCGTCAGCCACGGTGTGCTCCTCGGAGTCGTTCGATCACCGCGAGTACGGCGTCGATGGTCTGGGGGAAATCGAGCGCGGTCGAGTCGACGACCTCGACGCCGTCCGCGGCGTTGAGGAAGTCGACGACCGCACTGTCTGAGGCGTCGCGCTTGTGCAGCGCCTCGGCGACGGCCTGGGCGTTCTCGCCCGCGAGCTCACCGGCGCGGCGCGCTGCACGCACCTCGGGCGCGGCGGTGAGCAGGATCCGAACAGGGGCGTCGGGCGCGACGACGGTGGTGATGTCACGGCCCTCCACGACGACGGCCGGGTAGGGGGCCTCGGCGACGAGCGTGCGGAACAGGCGGTTGACCTGCTCGCGCACCTCGGGCACGCGCGCGACACCGCTCACGGCACCGGAGACCCGCGACTCCCTGATCGCGTCGGTGACGTCGGCATCGCCGACGAGCACCGTACGGTCGTCGGGGTCGAGCCCCAGCCGGACCGGGAAGTCGGATGCTGCGACGCGCACCGAATCCGCATCGTCGGTGTCCGCACCGCGGTCGAGGACGTGCCAGGCGAGGGCCCGATAGGCCGATCCCGTGTCGAGATAGCCGAAACCGAGCCGTCGAGCGACGGCTTTCGAGACACTCGACTTGCCGGAACCCGCGGGCCCGTCGATCGCGATGAAGTCAGTCATTGGTCGCCCCTGCAATCCGCCAGCCGCGTTCCTGGAGTCCGGTGATCGCACCGTGCAGCGCCGCAGGGTCGACGCTGATCTCGGCGAGGCCGAACTGCGCACCAGGCGAGTGCTCGAGGCGCAGATCCTCGACGTTGACACCGAGCTCGCCCAGTTCTCCGAACAGTCGCCCGAGCTGGCCGGCGGTGTCGTCGACCATGACGACGAGGCTCTCGAAGCGATGGTTCTGGCCATGCTTGCCCGGCAGGCGCTCGACACCGTCGTTCCCCTGCTTGATCGTCTCCGCGACCACCCGCCGTGCACCGGGGGCGTCCGGAGCCCGCAGCGCATCCGACACCTCGCGGAGGTCGTCTGCCAGCGCGTCGAGGATCTCCACGACCGGTCCGGCGTTCGCGCCGAGGATCTGCACCCACAGCTCGGGCGCGGATGCCGCGATGCGCGTCGTGTCGCGCACGCCCTGACCCGACAGACGCAGCGCGCCCTCGTCGGCGACGGCGAGCCGCGCGGCGAGCAGGCTCGCGACGACCTGCGGCACGTGCGATGTGAGCGCGACCGACCGGTCGTGCTCCTCCGGTGTCATCTCGAGAGGCATGGCGCCGACGTCCAAAGCGAGAGCCTCGACGAGAGCGAGGTCGGAGGCCTTCGTGTCCCCGTCTCGGCAGACGACCCACGGTCGCCCGATGAACAGGTCGGCTCGCGCGGAGATCGCTCCGCCGCGCTCCCGACCGGCGAGCGGGTGGGAGCCGATGTAGCGGGTGATGTCGACGCCGCGCTTCTGCAGGGCGGCGAACGGCTCCAGCTTCACGCTCGCGACATCCGTGACCACGGCCTCGGGGAACCGTGCGAGTTCCGCCTCGATCACATCCGCAGTGACGTCGGGCGGTACAGCCACCACGACGAGCGCGGGGGTGTCGGCATCCGTCGCAGCCCGACCGGCGCCGTAGTCGATCGCGAGACGCAGCTGAGCCGGAGACGTGTCGGCGAGCACGACGTCGACGCCCTTCGCCCGGAGGGCGTGCCCGATGCTCGCGCCGAGCAGGCCGGCGCCGACGATGCGCACGGTGCCCGACAGACGGGTCGCGACGCGCGGCGCGGACACGCCGGTCGTCGGCGCCCCGCCGGGCGCACTCGTCGTCTCGGTCACTCGTTCTCCTGCTGCTCGCCTGGCGCCGCGGCGACACCGGAATCACGGCGCGCCAGAGTCAGCAGCGCACCGAGTTCGATTTTAGTCAGTTCACGCGTGCGGCCGGCCGGGAGGGTTCCCAGGTGCAGCGGGCCGAACTGGCGGCGAACGAGCTCGGTGACGGGATGTCCCACTGCCGCCATCATGCGACGCACGATCCGGTTGCGACCGGAGTGCAGGGTGAGCTCGACGAGGCTCGACCCGCGGGAGGTGTCCAGGAGCCGCGCCTTGTCGGCGACGATCGGACCGTCCTCCAGCTCGATCCCCTTCGTGAGCTTCGAGATCGTCTGCGCAGTGACCGCTCCGTCGACCTTGGCGATGTACACCTTGGTGACGCCGAACGACGGGTGCGCGAGGACGTGGGCGAGCTCGCCGTCGTTCGTGAGCACGAGCAGACCGCTGGTCTCGGCGTCGAGGCGGCCGACGTTGTACAGGCGCTCCTCGAAGTCCTTCGTGAAACGGCGGAGGTCGGGGCGGCCGCTCTCGTCGCGCATGCTGCTGACGACACCCGTCGGCTTGTTGAGCATGACGTAGCGCTTGGACACATCGAGCTGCACGGCCGTCCCGTCGACGTCGACGAGATCGGTCTCCGGGTCGATGCGCGTTCCCAGCTCGGTCACGGCGCGGCCGTTCACACGGATCCGCCCCTCGACGATGTACTGCTCCACGACCCGGCGGGATGCGACCCCCGCCGCGGCGAGCACCTTCTGCAGTCGGACACCTTCGGGTGCGCTGTCGGGGGAAAAGCCGGTCATCGGACCACTCCTTCATCGGAACAGGATCGTGCGCTGCCGCGGTCGCCGGCGGAGATACGGTGCCTGCTCACCGGACCACTCCTTCATCGAAACCATCGGCGCCGTCGTCGAGCAGCGGCGAGATCGGGGGCAGCTCGTCGAGCGAGTTGATCCCGAGGTGCTGCAGCAGCGCGTCGGTGGTGCCGTAGTTGATCGCGCCCGTCTCCGAGTCGGCGAAGAGCTCGGTGATCAGTCCTCGTGCGAGGAGCGTGCGCACGACCGAATCGACGTTGACGGCCCGGATCGACGCCACCTGGCTGCGCGTGACGGGCTGCTTGTAGGCGATGACCGCGAGGGTCTCGAGAGCCGCCTGCGACAGCCGTGCGGGTGCCTGACCGCCGACGAACTCGGCGACGAGGGAGTCGTGGTCTTCGCGCACGTACAGACGCCAGCCACCGCCCACCTCGCGCAGCTCGAAGCCGCGCCGCGGACCGGCACCCCGGCCGTCGTAGTCCTCGACCAGCGCCTCGATCGTCTGTCGTACGGCCGGCACGGGCGATCCGACGGCCGCAGCCAGGGCGACCAGGCCGATGGGCTCGTCGATGATCAGCAGAATCGCCTCGATCCGCTCGGCCAGCGGAGTCTCGGTGGGAGCCGTCCGGTCCACCGCCTCCTGCTCGGCCGGTGCGGTCAGGTCATCGGTCATAGTCGGCCCCCAGGCTCGCGAGTGTCTCGTCCGACCAGGAGTCGGCGGCCCAGCGCAGCGTCAGCTCGCCGAGCGGTTCCAGTTGTTCGAAGCTCAGCGCAGCGTGCCGGTACAGCTCCAGCACGGAGATGAACCGGGCCACGACGATGCCCGGCTCGCGGATGCCGGACACCAGCTCGCGGAAGCTCAGCGACTCCGCGCCGCGCAGCAGCGTGACGACGATCGCCGCCTGTTCGCGGATGCTGACGAGCGGAGCATGCAGATGGTCGAGGCCGACGTGCGGGATCTCCTTCGGCGCGAAGGCCAGCAGAGCGAGAGCCGCGAAGTCGTCGACGCTCAGCGACCACACGAGCTCGGGGGTCTGCGTGCGGTGCTTCTCGTCGAGCCTGACCGCCCTGACGTGCCGGCGATCCTCCCGCTGCAGGCAGCGCGCGAACCAGGCCGACACCTCCTTGAAGGCGCGGTACTGCAGCAGCCGCGCGAACAGCAGGTCGCGCGCTTCGAGGAGCGCCACGGCCTCGGCATCCACCAGCTCTCCCTGAGGGAGGAGTCCGGCGACCTTCATGTCGAGGAGGGTGGCTGCGACGACGAGGAACTCCGATGCCTGATCGAGTTCCTCGTCGTCGTCGAGGTGCTGCAGGTAGGCGATGAACTCGTTCGTGACGGCGCTCAGCGAGACCTCGGTGATGTCCATCTCGTGCTTCGAGATGAGGTTCAGCAGCAGGTCGAACGGTCCGTCGAAGTTCGACAGCGAGACCCGGAACCCTGCCTCGGACTCGGCCGACGGCGTCTCGGATGCCGCGGCTGTCGCCTCGTCCGACTCGACGGACGCGAGCGTCTCGGGGGTCTCGTCAGGCGACGGCGCCACGGGCGACCAGCTCCCGCGCCAGCCGCAGGTACGCCTGGGCGGCGGCGTGCTCCGGAGCGAACTCGGTGATGGGGACGCCGGAGACGGACGCGTCGGGGAACTTGACGGTTCGACCGATGACGGTCTCGAGCACGTCGTCGCCGAACGCCTCGACCACACGCTCCAGCACCTCGCGCGAGTGCAGCGTGCGCGGGTCGTACATCGTCGCGAGCAGTCCGTCCATGGTGATGGAGGGGTTCAGACGGTCGCGCACCTTGTCGATCGTCTCGATCAGCAGAGCGACGCCGCGAAGCGCGAAGAACTCGCACTCGAGCGGGATGATGACGCCGTGAGCGGCGGTCAACGCGTTCACCGTCAGCAGCCCGAGAGACGGCTGGCAGTCGATGAGGATGACGTCGTACTCCCCCGCGACCTGACGCAGCACCCGCGCGAGGATCGTCTCGCGGGCGACCTCGTTGACGAGGTGCACCTCCGCGGCAGAGAGGTCGATGTTCGCGGGCATCACGTCGAGGCCGTCGACGCTCGTGTGCACGATCGCCTCATGCGCATCGCGCTTGGTGTCGAGAAGCAGATCGTAGATCGTCGTCACGTCGTGCGTCTGGATGCCGAGACCCGCCGACAGGGCGCCCTGCGGGTCGAAGTCGACGGCGAGCACCTTGCGGCCGTACTCCGCCAGGGCTGCGGCGAGGTTGATCGACGTCGTGGTCTTGCCCACGCCGCCCTTCTGGTTGCAGAGGGCGATGATCCGAGCCGGTCCGTGCGAGGCCAGCGGCTCAGGGGTGGGGAACCCGTGATACGGCCGGCCGGTCGGTCCGAGGGGTGTCTCGTCGGCCTTCCGTGCCTTCGCCCTGGACTTCGCCGCTTTCTCCGCCACCGCTTCTCCTGCTCCCTCGTGCTTGGTCGATTGTAGCGGCAGGCGTGCGGCGGAGCCCCCTCGCCGCGCGGCGAGCGGGCCGAAGGACCCTGTCGATGCCCCGATCACCCGCCCCGCAGAGCTGCGACCGGTTCGATCCGCGCGGCGCGCCGAGCGGGGTACCAGCCCGACCCCCAGCCGACCAGAGCGCCGAGGAATGCTCCCGCGACGGCGACCAGCGGATCCGTGACCGGCGTCCAGCCCTGCACCGCGGCGACGACGATCACCGCGACCACCCCGAGAGCGGACCCGATCAGACCGCCGATGAACCCGATGACGATCGACTCGACCATGAACTGCGCGCCGATCTGACGCCGGGTCGCACCGAGCGCGCGACGCAGGCCGATCTCCCCGATCCGCTCCATGACCGACAGCAGGGTGACGTTCGCGATGCCGAGACCTCCGGCGAGGAGGGCGATGACTCCGAGGATGAGGAACACGACGTTGACGTCCGCCTGGACGCTCTGGCTGAGATCGGACGATCCGGACGGCGCGCGGGCTTCGAGGCTCTCCGGGTCGTCGGGCGCGAGCGCCAGCACGCTCTGCTCGGCGACCTGCGGTCCCGCGCCGACGTCGATCCTGATGTCGAGCTCCGACGGCGCTTCGAGCCCGAAGTCGGCTCTGGCCGAACCGGTCGGGATGATCACGGCATCCAGGAGCTCGCTGCGCCGGTCCATGCCGTCGACGATCCCGACGACCGCGTACGCCACGCCCGCGATGAAGACGGAGGGCTGCGAGTCGACGCGGTTGATGCCCATGCGCTCTGCGAGACGGCTGCCGAGCACGGCGACGCGGTCGGCTCGCTGATCGTGACCGCGGTCGAAGAACCGCCCGGTGACGAGCCCGCCCTCCGCGGTGTCGAGCAGTTCGGCGGATGCCGAGAACAGACGAGGCGAGGCGACGGCTGCGGCCGCCGGGTCGTTGACGGGCACGGCAGTGATCGTCTCGCCCTCCGCGAGCTCCACCTCGCCGAGCAGTGTCGCGCTCTCGACACCGGCCAGCAGTTCGACGCGGTCGGGCGAGTCCCAGGGCAGACGCCCCGCGGCCACGCTCTTGTTCTGCGACCCCGACTGCGCCTCGGTCGCCTGCACGACCACACGGGTCGCGGCTGCGCCGTCGAACTGGCTCGCGATCTGAGCCGCCGCCGTCTGCGCGAATCCGATGGTCGCGACGAGCGAGGCAATGCCGAGCACGGTGCCCAGGATCGTCATGACGAGCCGCGCCGGGCGCGAACCGATGTCGGAAGTGGCCTCGGCGACCAAATCCTGGAACGTGAAGCGGTCCGCGTGAGCCACCCCGGCGACGAGGGAGGTCGGTCCGTCTTCGACGGCGGGCTCCGCGGCGTCGTGCGCCGGCCGTCTGCGCCATGGCATCCGGATCACAGTTCGCTCAATCGGCCGTCGGCGATGCGGATGCAGCGGCGTGCCCGCCGCGCGACCCCGTCGTCGTGCGTGATGACCACGAGCGTGAGTCCGTCGTCGTTGAGCTCTTCGAACAGCGACATCACCTCTCCCGAGGTCCGCTGATCGAGGTTGCCGGTGGGCTCGTCGGCGAGAAGGAGCCGTGGCCCGCTGACGACGGCCCTCGCCACGGCGACACGCTGCCGTTCGCCACCGGACAGAGAGTTCGGCAGGAAGTCGACCCGATGACCGAGACCCACTCTCTGCAGGGCGTCCTGTGCCCTGGACTCGCGCTCGCGACGCGGAACCCCGCTGTACAGCATGGGCATCAGCACGTTGTCGAGCACGCTGCGGCGCGGCAGCAGGTGGAACGACTGGAACACGAACCCGATGAAGCGCGCACGCACGGCGGCTCTCTCGTCGTCCGACAGATCTCCCGTGAGCGAGCCGGCCAGACGGTACTCGCCGACGCTGGGACGGTCGAGGAGTCCGAGGATGTTCAACATCGTCGACTTGCCTGAGCCGCTGGGCCCGACGATCGAGAGATAGTCGCCCGGAGCGATCGAGAGCGTGGCTCCCTTGAGCGCCTGCACCTCCGGTGGGCCGGGAAACGACCTCGTGACGTCTCTGAGCTCGACGAGCGGCCCGGCCTGCACGGCATCCGGCGCCGCCGACGCGGGCTCGGTGAGCGACGTCACTCTCCGACCACCACGAGCTCGCCCTCTTCGAGGTCGCCGTCGACGGGCGTCACCTCCACCGCGCCCTTGGCCGCGAGTCCTGTCTCCACGACGACGAGGCGCGTCTTGGCGTCCTCCCCGTCACGGGGATCGGACTCGACGACCTGCACGCGGGACTCCCCGCCCGGGCCGGCGGTGAGGGCTGCGAGCGGCACGGAGAGCACGTCGCCGTCGGTCGCGCCCACGGCGATCCGCACCCGCACGTTGCTGTCCTGCAGCGCGGTGATCTGCTCCGGCGTGAGCGGATCCGGTTCGAACAGCACCTCCCATCGCGCCTTGCTGTCTTTGCCGGGCTTGAGCTCCGACACGACCGCGCGGTGCTCGGTGCCGTCCGGCAGCTCGAAGATCCCCTCGGAGCCGACCTGGAGCAGCCGGGCGTCCGCCTCGGCAGCCGCGCCCGTCAGTCGAACGGTCGCACCGGAGACCGTCATCACCGGACCCGAGATCGTCGTGCCGCGCTTGACCTCGACAGCGTCGACGCGACGCGGGAGCTCTGTGAGGAAGAGCACCTCGCTGGAGGGCAGATACGGGAGCACGCTCTGCCGAGCGCTCTCGAGAGCCTGATTCGCGGAGTCGACCTGTGCCCGTGCCGCGTCCAGCGCGGCCCTCTCGGCACCGGTGTTCTTCGCGGCCCACAGCTGATCGCGCTCCAGACGGGCTGTCTGCAGATCCCACTCCGCCTGCTGGACGGTCGGCGCCCCTTCGACGCCGTTCCGTGCGTCGGCCAGCGCCTGCTCGGCCTTGGCGACGGCGACATCGGCCTGGAAGCTCTCGACCTTCGACGGCCCCGCGCCTGCTGCGGTGAGCTCCTGCTGGGCACGGGAGACCTCGCTCTTGGCCGAGCGCACACCCTCCTCGGCGGACCGCACGGCATCCTCCGCCCCCTCCTCGGGGGCGGGCAGCGGGTACCCCGCCTGCGCGTAGAGCTGGCCGACCGCGTTGGCCGTCGCCTGGTCGAAGAGGTTCGATGACACGTCTCCGGCATCGATGCCCACGCTGACGAGGGCCTGCTTCAGCTGCAGCACGTCCGGACCGGACACGCCGACGCGGAGCGTCCGGTACGAGGGCAGCTCGCCGGGGAGCACGATCACGGGCCGGCCCTCGATCTCGAGGGCGATGGACAGCGGGGACAGGGTGGCGCCGACTTCGGGAACGGCCCCGGTCACGACGCTCCCTCCCCCGGTGGTGTCGATGGTGACCTCGACGGCGTCTGCGTACCCGACGTCCGCACGCAGGGTGACGTCGTTGCTCAGCGGACCGAACTCGACCGGCACGGTGACCAGGCCGGGATCAGGCGCCTCGCTCGCCTGCGCCGGCGCGATCAGGAAGCGACCGACGAGGAGGCCGGCGACCAGGCTGACCACCGCGCACAGCGCGACGATCCACAGGGTCCGGTTGCCCCGGAGGATGCGGCCCCATCCACTCACCCGGGATGTCGCCGCGGCCCCGCCGCCGTCCTCGGCAACGAGGTCGTCGTGCTCGGGAAGGAGCTCTGCAGGCAGTTCGGTCGTCGGAGTCTCGTCGTCCCTCATGTCAGTTGTTCTGCTCGGCCGCGGCCTTGAACGCCTCGAGGTCCGCCTTGTTCTCCGCGATGAACTTCTCCTCCAGCGCGAACTGGATCTTCAGGGACTCGGCCGTGTACGACGTCTTCGTGCGGCACTCGAGGTCGACGAGAGCGAGCTCGATCTCGCGCTCGCCGAGCGCCTTCATCTCAGGGCTCGACGACGGGTCGACGAAGTCGGGCGACTCCGTGTCCACCTCGGTGGACCCGTCGCCGTACGCCTCGTCGTAGATCTTGCTCGACTCGTCGGCGATGGACTGCTGGGCGTCCATCTGCGCCGAGAATCCCGGCTCTCCCCCGTCGTCCATGCACGACGACCACGCGGCGTTGAGCTCCTTGAACTCGGGCGACTCCTGCGTGGAGCTCCAGAGCTTCTCCATCTTCTTGCGGAGGTCGGCGAACTCGTCCGCCTGCCACGGGTCCTCACCCTGCTGCTCGTGCTGGGCCCACCCCTGGCACCCCGCGTCCTCCCAGTTGTACTCGAAGCTGCCGTCCTCGGCGAGCTCGTCCTCCTCCGGCGGCACGCCGTAGGCGGTCTCGTAGTAGGCGGTCTGCTCCGACTCCGACAGCGATTCGATGTACTCCTGGTTCGGGTCGACGTACTCCTCCGCGGTGCCCTCGTCTGCGTTCTCGGAGTAGGGGCTGTTGACGATGCCATAGCCGTACTTCTCGACCCACTCCTTCTTCTCGGGCTCCCACTCGATGTCTTCGACCGAGACGGAGGTGCCCGTGTTCTGCACGTTGGGCTTGTACTCGAAACCCTCCTCAGCCATGCACTCGGCCATGAGCTCCTCCTGGGCGCGCTGCTGCTCCTCCCACTTCTTCTGCTGCTCTTCCTCGGAGAGGTCGCCGCCGTAGGCGGACGAGAGGTACTGCCCCAGTGGCGAGTCCTCGTAGCTGAGTTCGTCTGCGGACGGGCCTGCGCATCCGGTCAGGGTGAGCGCCAGGGCGGTCGCGGCGATTCCCGCCGCGAGAGGACCGGTGGTACGCATGTCTTGCTCCTTCGTCGGCCGACCGGTGGTCGGAGGTCTCGGGCAAGCATAGGGAAGTCGGACGAATCCTCGCGTCCCCCAAATGGATGACGTGGATAACTCTGCGGACTGACGACAGCCGTCGAAAGAGCGGGATCCGACACCCGCATCCGAGACGCTCAGCGCGCTCGCGGATGCGAGGTCGCGTAGACGTCGCGCAGCGTGTCCACGGACACGTGGGTGTAGATCTGCGTCGTGGCGACCGAGGCGTGTCCGAGCAGTTCCTGGACCACGCGGACGTCGGCGCCGCCCTGCAGCAGGTGGGTCGCGAACGAGTGCCGGAGCGTGTGCGGCGACACCTCGGACGTGATCTGCGCGCGCTCGGCGGCATCCCGGATCACGAGCCAGGCGCTCTGACGCGAGAGGGGCGCCCCGCGGGCGCCGAGGAACAGCCGCGCCGACGCCCGCCCCTTGGCCGCGAGACCGGGGCGCACGCGCGTGAGGTACGCGTCGACGGCCGCGCGCGCATACGAGCCGACGGGCACGATGCGTTCCTTCGAGCCCTTGCCTCGCAGCCGCAGCACGTCGCCGTGCGAGACGTCGTCGACGTCGAGGCCCACCGCTTCCGACACACGAGCGCCGGTGGCGTAGAGCAGCTCGAGCAGTGCACGGTCGCGGATGCCGATCGGCTCCTCGGCCGACGGCGCCGCCAGCAGCCGCTCGACCTGATCGATCGTGAGGGCCTTCGGCAGCCGACGCGGAGCTTTCGGCGGACGGAGGCGGCCGCTCGGATCGTCGTCCTCGATGCCCTCCCGCGCGAGGAAGCGGTGCCAGCCACGCACCGACGACTGGAGTCTCGCGAGGCTCGTGGCCGCCGGTGCGGGCTCACCGGAGGACCGCTCCGCGATGAAGCGCCCGACGACCGCGGGAGTGATCTCCGCCGTGTCGGCGATGCCGTCTGCGGTCAGCCACTCGAGGTATCCGGCGAGATCGCGCCGGTAGGCGGCGATCGTGTGATCGCTCAGACCGCGCTCGATCGTCACATGGCGCAGGTACGAGTCGAGCGCGCGGTCGAGCTGCATGCTCAGGCCCGGTCGCGCAGCCTCTGCGCGGTCGCCAACACGCCGATGGTGAGGATGCCGTTGCGCATCCGCCCCGCCATGACCGCCGCGATCACCGCGTCGAGCGGAACCCATTCGACACGGATGTCGGCTTCCTCGTCCTCGCGCTGGTGCGCGGACGGCGCGGCCGAGACCCCGGTCGCGAGGAAGATGTGGATCGCCTCGTCGTTGCCCCCGGGAGTGGTCCACGACGAGACGAGCGGCTCCCAGTGGGCGGCGACCAGATCCGCCTCCTCCGCCAGCTCCCGCTGCGCCGCAGCCAGCGGCTCCTCGCCGTCGACGTCGAGCAGACCGGCGGGCAGCTCCCAGTCGCGGTGACGGATCGGATGCCGGTACTGCTGGATCAGCAGCACCCGCCCGTCGTCATCGAGCGCGAGGATCGCGACCGCGCCGGTGTGCTCGACGTACTGCCGACGGATCTCACCGTCGCCGTAGCGCACGCGGTCGTCGCGGACGTTCCAGACGGCGCCCTCGAACGCGAGGTCGCTCTGCAGCACCTCGGGTTCGAAGGCCTCGTCGCGGAGCTCGCCCGCGGCGACCGGGTTCTCAGGCATCGGCTTCGACATCGAACAGCTCGCTCGCGCGGTGGCGCTCGATCGCGGCGCCCACCAGTCCACGGAAGAGCGGGTGCGGGTCTGTCGGACGCGAGCGGAGCTCCGGGTGCGCCTGCGTGGCGATGTAGTACGGGTGCACGTCGCGCGGCAGCTCGACGTACTCGACGAGGTCGAGCTCGGGGTTCAGCCCCGAGAACACGAGTCCCGCCTCGGACAGACGCGACCGGTAGGCGTTGTTGACCTCGTAGCGGTGGCGGTGGCGCTCGGACGCGATCGGCGCGCCGTAGACCTCGCGGGCCAGCGACCCCTCGGCGAGAGCCGCCTGGTAGAGGCCGAGCCGCATGGTGCCCCCGAGGTCGCCGCCGTCGAGGATCTCGACCTGCTCGGCCATGGTGGCGATGACGGGCTCGCTGGTCTCGGGGTCGAACTCGGTCGACGACGCGCCGGCGATGTCGGCGACGTCACGCGCGTACTCGATGACCATGCACTGCAGGCCGAGGCAGAGACCGAGGGTCGGAATGCCCTGCTCGCGTGCGAACTTCAACGCGCCGAGCTTGCCCTCGATGCCGCGGATGCCGAATCCGCCTGGCACGCAGATGCCGTCGAGCGCCGCGAGCTGCTCTCGGGCACCGTCGGGCGTCTCGCACAGGTCGGAGGGGATCCACCGGATGTTGACCTTGGTCTCCTGCGCGAAGCCGCCGGCCTTGATCGCCTCGGTGACGGACAGATAGGCGTCCGGCAGATCGATGTACTTCCCGACGAGCCCGATCGTGACCTCGTGCTTCGGGTTGTGCACGGCGTGCAGCACGCGGTTCCAGCGCGTCCAGTCGACCTCTTCCGCCTTCTGGTCGAGGCCGAGGCGGCGCACGATGTACGAGTCCAGCCCCTGCTCGTTGAGAGTCGAGGGGATGTCGTAGATGCTCGGCAGGTCGACCGTGTTGATGACGCCCTCGGCATCCACGTCGCACATGAGAGCGATCTTGTTGCGGTTGCTCTCGCTGACCGGACGGTCGCTGCGCAACACGAGCGCGTCGGGCTGGATGCCGACCTGGCGGAGCGCAGCCACCGAGTGCTGAGTGGGCTTGGTCTTCTGCTCGCCCGACGCCCCCATGAACGGCACCAGAGAGACGTGCACGAAGAACACGTTGTCGCGGCCGAGCTCGTGACGCAGCTGACGGGCGGACTCGAGGAACGGCTGCGATTCGATGTCGCCGACGGTGCCGCCGACCTCGGTGATGATGACGTCGGGCTGCGGGTCCTCGGTCGCCTGCAGGCGCATGCGGCGCTTGATCTCATCGGTGATGTGCGGGATCACCTGCACGGTGTCGCCCAGGTACTCGCCGCGGCGCTCGCGCGCGATGACCTGCGAGTAGATCTGACCCGTCGTGACGTTGGCCGCCTGCGACAGGTTGATGTCGAGGAAGCGCTCGTAGTGGCCGATGTCGAGATCGGTCTCGGCGCCGTCGTCGGTGACGAAGACCTCACCGTGCTGGAACGGGTTCATCGTGCCGGGATCGACGTTCAGGTACGGGTCGAGCTTCTGCATCACGACGCGGAGTCCGCGAGCGGTGAGCAGGTTGCCGAGGCTGGCCGCGGTGAGCCCCTTGCCCAAAGACGAAACGACACCACCAGTCACGAAGATGTGCTTGGTCGTGTCGTTTTTGGGCCCCGCAGAAGAAGAGTTCATCACGGGCTTCTATCCTAACAGTTCGCTCAGACGCCGAGGCTGAGAAGTTCGCGGGCATGGGTGAGTGCGGCGTCCGAATCGGCGAGTCCGGAGAGCAGCCTGGCCATCTCGGCTTCGCGCTCCTCCCCCTCGAGTCGGCGGACGCTGGAGGCCGTGACCGCTCCGTCGTGCGATTTCACGACCGAGAGGTGGTTGTTCGCGAAGGCTGCGACCTGCGCGAGGTGGGTCACCGCGATGACCTGCGACTTCTCTGCGAGTCGGGCGAGTCGTCGGCCGACCTCGATCGCCGCGGCTCCGCCGATCCCGGCATCGACCTCGTCGAACACGAACGTCGGGACGGGGTCGGTGCCGGCGATGACGACCTCGATGGCCAGCATCACACGGGACAGTTCGCCTCCCGAGGCGCCCTTCGACACCGAGCGCGGCTCGGCGCCCGGATGCGGCGCGAGCAGGATGCCGACGTCGTCGCGACCGTGCGCGCTCTCCGCGCCAGGGGTGACCGCCACCTCGAGCGTCGCGTCGGGCATCGCCAGGGCGTGCAGCTCTTCCGTCACGGCGGCGCCGAGGCGGGCCGCCGCTGCGGTGCGTTCTGCGGTCAGCGCGGCGGCGAGGTCGTCGAGCTCGCTGCGGGCGGCGTCGCGCTCGGTTTCGAGTCGCGTGATGCGGTAGCCGTCGTCGTCGAGCTCGGCGAGCCTGGTCGCTCCGGTGCGCCAGAGCTCGAGCGCCTCGTCGAGGGAGCCGTGCGCGCGCACGAGTGTTCCGAGCGCTGCGCGACGCTCTTCGACGGCGGCGAGCTCGTGGGGTCCGGACTCGTCGAGGTCGGCGAGGTAGGCCGAGAGCTGCCCGGCGAGGTCGGCGACGCGGTACCCGATGTCGGCGAGACCGGCGGAGATGTCGGTGAGAGTCGAGTCGGTCACGCGCTCGAGCGATCGACGCGCCTCTGCGACGAGAACGGAGGCGTCAGGCTCTCCCTCCTCGTTCGACAGCGCGTTGTGAGCGAGGGTCGCGGCGAGACGCAGGTCCTCGGCGTTGGCGAGGCGCTCGGCGCGGGCGGTGAGCTCGACGTCTTCTCCGGGCTCCGGTGCTGTCGCCTCGATCAGTGCGAGGGACTCGCGCAGCCTCGTGGCCTCCTCGGCTCGACGGTCGCGGTTCTGGGTGATGTCGGCGATCTCGGCATCCAGGTCGCGCCAGCGCGCGAAGGCTGCCGCGTAGGCCCCGAGCGCGGTCGCGATCGGTGCACCGCCGAACCGGTCGAGGGCGTCGCGCTGCGCGGCGGCCGACCGCAGCCGCAGCTGCTCCGACTGCCCGTGCACGACGACGAGTTCGTCGGCCAACGACGACAGCACTCCGGCCGGCGCGGCGCGTCCGCCCACGCTCGCGCGACTGCGTCCCTCTGCGCTCAGGGTGCGGGAGACGTACAGCTCGGCTGAGCCGGCGCCCGCCGGCTCGAGCTCGCCGCCGGCGTCGGCGACGATGTCGGCGACCTCGCCCTTCTCGGGCACGATCCAGACCCCCGCGACCGAGGCCTGCGCGGCACCGGCGCGCACGGCGCCCGAGTCGGCGCGAGCCCCCAGCAGCAGTCCGAGACCCGTGACGACCATCGTCTTCCCCGCGCCGGTCTCGCCGGTGATCGCGGTGAAGCCTGCGCCCAGCGGGAGGACGGCGTCGGCAATCACGCCGAGCCCCTGCATCCGCATCTCCTCGATCACGCGCCCGCCCCCTGTCCGCGCCAGCCCGCGACAGGCAGCTGGAACTTCCGCACGAGACGATTCGTGAACTCGGCGGTGTGCAGACGCGCCAGTCGCACGGGGCGGGAGGACCGTCGCACCACGACCCGCGCGCCGGGCGGCAGGTCGTGCGATCGTCGACCGTCGCACCAGAGGATGCCGGAGCCCGTCGTCCCGTCGAGCATCTCGATCGCGACGGCGGCGTCGGGGCTCACCACGAGCGGCTTCGCGAAGAGAGCATGCGCCGACAGCGGCACCACGGCGATCGCCTCGACGGTGGGCCAGATCACCGGCCCGCCGGCGGAGAAGTTGTAGGCGGTCGACCCGGTGGGTGTCGACACGACCATGCCGTCGCAGCCGAAGCTCGACAGTGGCAGTCCGTCGATCTCGAGCACGACCTCGATCATGCGCTCGCGGCTGCCCTTCTCGACGGTCGCCTCGTTCAGGGCGAAGGTCTCGTAGACGACAGCGCCGTCGGCATCCTTCACTCGCACCGAGAGCGCCAGACGTTCCTCGACGTCGTAGTCGCGGTCGATGACGCGACGCACGGCGGCGTCCATGTCGTCGCGGTCGATCTCGGCGAGGAAGCCCACGTGCCCCATGTTGATGCCGAGCACGGGAGCCGAGCAGCCCCGCACGAGCTCCGCCGCGCGGAGGATCGTCCCGTCCCCGCCCAGCACGATCGCCAGTTCGAGCTCCTCCTGGGTGACGGTGTCGCCGAGAACGTCCACGTCGGCGAAGAAGGGGTCGACCGCGCTGAGATCCGCGCTGTCGTCGCCCGCGAGGACCGGGAGGGCTCCTGCTCCTCTCAGCGCCTCGACGACGCGCCGGGCGGCTTCGACGGTGTCGGTGCGCCTGGCGTGGGCGACGACCAGGATGTTGCGCTCGTTCATCGGCCCCCTGCCAGTGTGTTGATGCGTTCCGACCATTCTGACGGATCCGTACCCCGGCCCGGAGCGAGGTGTACGAGATATTCCGTGTTCCCGTGCGTGCCGAGGATCGGCGAGGGAAGGATGCCGAGCATGCCGAGCCCGCTGTCCCAGGCGCTCCAGACGACTCTCGCGACGGCGTCGGCGCGCGTGGCGGGGTCCGTGACGAGTCCTCCGCGCACCGCGGTGCGACCGACCTCGAACTGCGGCTTCACGAGCAGCACGACGTCGGCTCGGGGGGCGGCGACCGCCGCGACGGCGGGCAGCACCAGCTCGAGGGAGATGAACGACAGGTCGCCGACGACGAGGTCCGGCGCCTGCGGCTCGCCCGTCGCGACGCGGAGGTTGTCGGGCGTCATGTGACGGACGTTGTAGCCCTCGACCAGCACCACCCCGGGGTCGGCGGCGACCGAGGCCGCGAGCTGGTCGTGTCCGACATCGACGGCCAGCACCGATCGGGCGCCCCGCTCGCGCAGCACCTGCGTGAACCCGCCCGTCGACGCGCCCATGTCGAGCGCGAGGCGTCCGTCGACGTCGATCCCGAACGCGTCGAGGGCGGCGATGAGCTTGTGCGCGCCTCTGCCGACGTAGTGATCGGCAGAGGCGACGGTGATCTCCGCCATGTCCGACACCGACGTCGAAGGCTTGATCACGGGCCGTCCGTCGATGCTGACGAGACCTTCCGTGATCAACGATGCAGCGTGCGTTCGCGAACGAGCGAGTCCTCGCGCGGCGAGGGCGGCGTCGAGTCGCGTCATCGCGCTCCAGGGGCGTCGCGCTGATCGAGGCGCGCGCCGCTGTCGAGGCGGCGGGACAGTTCGTCGTGCAGCCCGGAGTACGCGTCTGCTCGCGCAGCCAGCGGCTGTCCCTCGATCAGGCGCAGGCGACTCCACAGACCGTCGGTCGGCTCGTTCGTCGTCTCATCGCTCACGTCTCTACTGTACGCGGCGGCTGCGACAGCGCGCCGGAGCCACGGCGACCGCCCGCCCGTCGTCAGGGCCGGTGGAACGGGTCGTCGTAGAGACGCCCCGGTACGCGGAGCACGAACACCGGGGTTCCGGACGCCCAGATCGCGGACGCACCGGCCCGGAGCAGATCGATCTGCTCGTCGCCCTCCGTGAGGATCTCGACGTCCGCCCCGGAGACACGGACGGACGCACCGTTCACGGAGTGGATGCCGTCTCTCACCGAGACGGTCGGATACGGCTCGTGCAGGTCGCGGAGATCGCGGAGGATGAACGTGGGGCGCGACCCCTCGGGAGCCGCCAGCACGTGCTTCGGGCGGTCGATGCCCGTGAGCACCAGCGCCGAGTCGATCCCGGCGCGCACCGCGCCCAGGATGTCGGTGTCGAGGCGGTCGCCGATGAACAGGGGCTTCTGCGCGCCGAAGCGCGACAGGGCCTCCTCGAAGATCGGCACCTCGGGCTTGCCCGCGACCGTGGCCAGTCGGCCGATCGCCGTGTGGACCGCGGACACCAGCGTGCCGTTGCCGGGTGCGACGCCGCGCTCCCGGGGGATCGTCCAGTCGGTGTTGGTGGCGATCCAGGGGATGCCGCCTTCTTCCTCCGGGACCTTGAGTGCGAACGCAGCCTCGGCGAGGTCGGTCCAGGCCACCTCGGGGGCGAAGCCCTGCACCACGGCAGCGGGTGAATCCTCGGCCGAGCGCGTGACGGTGTAGCCGGCCTTCTCGGCTTCGTCGACGAGCCCGTCCCCACCCACGATGAGGAGGGTCGCCGGCGGGGGCACGATCCCTGCGAGCAGTCGCATCGCCGCCTGCGGGCTGGTGATCACATCGGCCGGGGCGACGTCGAGTCCGAGGCTGCTGAGGTGCGCGGCAACGGAGGCGTCGGTCCGTGAGGCGTTGTTCGTGATGTAGCCGAGACGCACCGACTCTGCAGCACGGTTCAGGCTGTCGACCGCGAACGGCAGCGCGCCGGGCCCGGCGTAGACCACTCCGTCGAGGTCGGCCAGCACAGCGTCGACGCCGTCGAGGGGCGTGGGCTGCGCCTGCTTCTTCGAGAACAGTCCCACCGTGCCTCAGACCTCCTTGGAGGAGTCGCGCCCCTCGTCAGTTTCGGCCTCGGTCTCGGCGGCCTCGGATACGGGCGCGTCGGTCTCGTCCTCGCCGAGCAGTTCGCGGACCTCGTCCTCGATCGACGGCTCGGGCTCGACGACGTCCTCGTTCTCGTCGTCGTTTTCGTCGTCGGGCTCCGCTCCGGCATCCGCATCGGCGGCGTCGGAGTCCTCGTCGAGGTCTTCGATGTCGTCGATCATGCCGTCTTCGACGAAGATCTCCTCGTCGCCGGCTTCGTCGACTCCGAGCGCTTCGGCAGCGACCTCGGCACGGTGCGCCCAGAACGCTGCTTCGTCAGTGCGCCCGAGGTCTTCGAGCACAGCGGCACGCGCAGAGAACAGTGCCGGACTCCACTCGAACGCGCGGTCGGGATCGAGCTCCGGGATCTCGAGCTCACCCAGAGCCAGTTCCAGGTCGCCCTGATCGAGACGCGCACCGGACATGGCGATCGCCAGAGCGACTCGAACCGGCGTCGTCAGTTCGCTGCGGTCGACGGCGCGGCCCGTCTCGAGCGCACGATCGGGGCGTCCGATGCCGCGCTCGCTGTCGACCATCAGGGCGATCTGGTCGTCCTTGCCGGAGATCCGACGGTACGTGCGGAGCTCGCGGAGGGCGAGCGCGAAGTCCTCGTTCGCGTAGGCGGTGATGCCCAGCGTCTCCCGCACGATGGCGATGCGGCCGGCTCGACGCGAGGCGGCGAGAGCATGCTGGTGTGCAAGAGCAGGGTCCTCGTCGATGAGACGGGATGCCATCGCGAGATGGCGAGCGACGTGCTCCGCGTTCTCCTTGCTCAGCGTCTTCAGCTCGTTCCGAGCGGACGGGTGCAGGTCGCGCGCGGTCACGTCCTCCGGCAACGCCGGATCGTTGTGCCGGGGGCGCTCGTCCGCAGCCTGGAACGGGCGTTCACGGCCCGCTCCCCCGCGCTGCGGGAAGGACCGGCCGCGTTCGGACTGCGGCGCGGAACCATCGCGCCGAGGGCTCCGCGCATCGCGGTTGTAACCGCCCTCGCGGCGCTGTCCGCCATCGCGGTTGTAGCCGCCTTCGCGACGCTGTCCGCTATCACGGTTGTAGCCGCCCTCGCGACGCGGGGCACCGTCACGGTTGTAGCCGCCATCGCGACGCTGTCCGCCATCGCGGTTGTAGCCGCCCTCGCGGCGCTGTCCACCGTCACGGTTGTAGCCACCCTCGCGGCGCTGTCCACCGTCACGGTTGTAACCACCCTCACGACGCGGGGCACCACCATCACGGCTGTACCCGCCCTCACGACGCGGGGCACCACCGTCACGGCTGTACCCGCCCTCGCGACGCGGGGCTCCATCGCGGTTGTATCCACCCTCGCGACGCGGGGCCCCATCGCGGCTGTAGCCGCCATCGCGACGCTGTCCGCCATCGCGGTTGTAGCCGCCCTCGCGACGCTGTCCAGCGTCACGGTTGTAGCCACCCTCGCGACGCGGGGCTCCATCGCGGTTGTAGCCGCCTTCGCGACGCGGGGCTCCATCGCGGTTGTATCCACCCTCGCGACGCGGGGCACCGCCGTCACGGCGTGGCTGATCGGAGCGGGGCCCGGAAGCGCGGTCTCGGCGCGGTCCTCTGTCGTCGTTGCGACGCGGACGGCGCTCTTCCTCTTCCGGCATGGTGCTCCCTGTTCTCGTGTGTGTTGTTAACGCGAAATGGCCACCCAGCTTTGGGTGGCCATTTCGTCTAAAAGGAGTCCGGCGGTGTCCTACTCTCCCACAGGGTCCCCCCTGCAGTACCATCGGCGCTGTGAGGCTTAGCTTCCGGGTTCGGAATGTAACCGGGCGTTTCCCTCACGCTATGGCCGCCGAAACACTATTGATGTTTCAATCGTTGCATAACGACAAAGTCTAGTTATGCGGTTCTCGACCGTACATCGAGAACCACTCAGTGGACGCAAGCACCAACGAACGGTGTGTTATCAAGTCATCGGCTTATTAGTACCAGTCAGCTGCACACGTTACCGTGCTTCCACATCTGGCCTATCAACCCAGTAGTCTGGCTGGGAGCCTCTCACCCGAAGGTATGGAAGTCTCATCTTGAGGCCGGCTTCCCGCTTAGATGCTTTCAGCGGTTATCCATCCCGAACGTAGCTAATCAGCGGTGCTCCTGGCGGAACAACTGACACACCAGAGGTTCGTCCAACCCGGTCCTCTCGTACTAGGGTCAGATCCTCTCAAACTTCCTACGCGCGCAGCGGATAGGGACCGAACTGTCTCACGACGTTCTAAACCCAGCTCGCGTACCGCTTTAATGGGCGAACAGCCCAACCCTTGGGACCTACTCCAGCCCCAGGATGCGACGAGCCGACATCGAGGTGCCAAACCATGCCGTCGATATGGACTCTTGGGCAAGATCAGCCTGTTATCCCCGAGGTACCTTTTATCCGTTGAGCGACAGCGCTTCCACAAGCCACTGCCGGATCACTAGTCCCGACTTTCGTCCCTGCTCGACCTGTCAGTCTCACAGTCAAGCTCCCTTGTGCACTTACACTCGACACCTGATTGCCAACCAGGTTGAGGGAACCTTTGGGCGCCTCCGTTACTTTTTGGGAGGCAACCGCCCCAGTTAAACTACCCACCAGGCACTGTCCCTGAACCGGATTACGGTTCGAAGTTAGATATCCAGAGTGACCAGAGTGGTATTTCAACAATGACTCCACATGAACTGGCGTCCATGCTTCACAGTCTCCCACCTATCCTACACAAGCCACACCGAACACCAATACCAAGCTGTAGTAAAGGTCACGGGGTCTTTCCGTCCTGCTGCGCGTAACGAGCATCTTTACTCGTAATGCAATTTCGCCGAGTTCGCGGTTGAGACAGTTGGGAAGTCGTTACGCCATTCGTGCAGGTCGGAACTTACCCGACAAGGAATTTCGCTACCTTAGGATGGTTATAGTTACCACCGCCGTTTACTGGGGCTTAAATTCTCAGCTTCGCCTTGCGGCTAACCGGTCCTCTTAACCTTCCAGCACCGGGCAGGCGTCAGTCCGTATACATCGTCTTGCGACTTGGCACGGACCTGTGTTTTTAGTAAACAGTCGCTACCCACTAGTCTCTGCGGCCACCACACCCTTTCCGGAGCAAGTCCGTATAAGTGGATGGCCCCCCTTCTCCCGAAGTTACGGGGGCATTTTGCCGAGTTCCTTAACCACGATTCTCTCGATCTCCTTGGTATTCTCTACCTGACCACCTGAGTCGGTTTGGGGTACGGGCAGCTAGAACCTCGCGTCGATGCTTTTCTTGGCAGCATAGGATCATCCACTTTTTATCCGCATCGTGTCTCAGCCTGTATGAGTCACGGATTTGCCTATGACTCGGCCTACGCACTTGCACCAGGACAACCATCGCCTGGCTTGGACTACCTTCCTGCGTCACACCTGTTAATACGCTAACCGCACCAGCATGGGGTCGTGCGCTAGGCCCACAGCGTCACCCCGAAGGGATCAGTCAGTGGGATTCAGACACTTAGCACTACTGGATTAGTTTGGGCGGTTCTTCGCCGGTACGGGAATATCAACCCGTTGTCCATCGACTACGCCTGTCGGCCTCGCCTTAGGTCCCGACTTACCCAGGGAAGATTAGCTTGACCCTGGAACCCTTGGTCTTTCGGAGGACGTGTTTCTCACACGTCTTTCGCTACTCATGCCTGCATTCTCACTCGTGTAGCCTCCACGGCTGGGTTACCCCGCCGCTTCGCTGGCCACACGACGCTCTCCTACCCATCAACACGGCTGGACCACGAAGGCCTACCAATAATGTCAATGCCACAACTTCGGTGGCGTGCTTGAGCCCCGTTACATTGTCGGCGCGGAATCACTTGACCAGTGAGCTATTACGCACTCTTTCAAGGGTGGCTGCTTCTAAGCCAACCTCCTGGTTGTCAGAGCAACTCCACATCCTTTCCCACTTAGCACGCGCTTTGGGACCTTAGTTGGTGGTCTGGGTTGTTTCCCTCTCGACTATGAAGCTTATCCCCCACAGTCTCACTGCTGCGCTCTCACTTACCGGCATTCGGAGTTTGGCTGACGTCAGTAACCTTGTAGGGCCCATCGGCCATCCAGTAGCTCTACCTCCGGCAAGAAACACGCAACGCTGCACCTAAATGCATTTCGGAGAGAACCAGCTATCACGAAGTTTGATTGGCCTTTCACCCCTATCCACAGCTCATCCCCTCAGTTTTCAACCTAAGTGGGTTCGGCCCTCCACGACGTCTTACCGTCGCTTCAGCCTGGCCATGGATAGATCACTTCGCTTCGGGTCTAGGACATGCGACTGAATCGCCCTATTCAGACTCGCTTTCGCTACGGCTACCCCACACGGGTTAACCTCGCCACATATCGCTAACTCGCAGGCTCATTCTTCAAAAGGCACGCTGTCACACCTACCAGGGGTGCTCCAACGGTTTGTAAGCAAACGGTTTCAGGTACTATTTCACTCCCCTCCCGGGGTACTTTTCACCTTTCCCTCACGGTACTTGTCCGCTATCGGTCATCTGGGAGTATTTAGGCTTATCAGGTGGTCCTGACAGATTCACACGGGATTTCACGGGCCCCGTGCTACTTGGGATACTCTTCGCGCCAAGCAAGGCATTTCGACTACGGGGTTGGCACCCTCTATGACCGGCCTTTCAAGACCGTTCGTCTATACCTTCTTGTAACGCCGCCATCTCGGCAGAAATGACTGAAAAGTCCCACAACCCCGAACGTGCAACTCCTGCCGGATATCACACACGCTCGGTTTAGCCTGATCCGGTTTCGCTCGCCACTACTAACGGAATCGCGGTTGCTTTCTCTTCCTGTGGGTACTGAGATGTTTCACTTCCCCACGTTCCCTCTACCCGCCCTATATATTCAGGCGGGAGTCACTAGGTCGGCACGCCGCCCAGCGGGGTTTCCCCATTCGGACACCCTCGGATCAAAACTTGCTTATCAGTTCCCCGAGGCTTATCGCAGATTGCTACGTCCTTCTTCGGCTCCAGATGCCAAGGCATCCACCGTTTGCTCTTAAAGACTTGAAATCACATGAGTTCGAATCGATCGCCACACCCCGAAAGGCATGGAGATTGACTAATGATCTTTAAGATCATCTTGCGCAACAACCCGAAAGTTGTTGCAAGATGCTCGCGTCCACTGTGTAGTTCTCAAAGTACGGGCGGTACCCCTCACCCCCTCCCACCACGGGGAGACGACGAAAGGCCCAGAGGTCCAGTTCGACCCAACGGGCCGGCCCGGTCCCTCAGGACCCAACAGCGTGCAGACACCCCGCTCACCAACCCCCACGTTCCAGCCACCGAAGCGACGTACTAGCAGAAATCAGCTGCGCTGATGTCATGTCAAATGTTCCACCCATGAGCTCCCAGCAGAGACGAACGCTCTGATCTGAGTTCTGGACAACACGCAATTCAACGAACAACGTGGGTCAGATGCTCCTTAGAAAGGAGGTGATCCAGCCGCACCTTCCGGTACGGCTACCTTGTTACGACTTAGTCCTAATTACCGATCCCACCTTCGACGGCTCCCTCCACAAGGGTTAGGCCACCGGCTTCAGGTGTTACCGACTTTCATGACTTGACGGGCGGTGTGTACAAGACCCGGGAACGTATTCACCGCAGCGTTGCTGATCTGCGATTACTAGCGACTCCGACTTCATGAGGTCGAGTTGCAGACCTCAATCCGAACTGGGACCGGCTTTTTGGGATTCGCTCCACCTCGCGGTATTGCAGCCCTTTGTACCGGCCATTGTAGCATGCGTGAAGCCCAAGACATAAGGGGCATGATGATTTGACGTCATCCCCACCTTCCTCCGAGTTGACCCCGGCAGTATCCCATGAGTTCCCACCATTACGTGCTGGCAACATAGAACGAGGGTTGCGCTCGTTGCGGGACTTAACCCAACATCTCACGACACGAGCTGACGACAACCATGCACCACCTGTTTACGAGTGTCCAAAGAGTTGACCATTTCTGGCCCGTTCTCGTATATGTCAAGCCTTGGTAAGGTTCTTCGCGTTGCATCGAATTAATCCGCATGCTCCGCCGCTTGTGCGGGTCCCCGTCAATTCCTTTGAGTTTTAGCCTTGCGGCCGTACTCCCCAGGCGGGGAACTTAATGCGTTAGCTGCGTCACGGAATCCGTGGAATGGACCCCACAACTAGTTCCCAACGTTTACGGGGTGGACTACCAGGGTATCTAAGCCTGTTTGCTCCCCACCCTTTCGCTCCTCAGCGTCAGTTACGGCCCAGAGATCTGCCTTCGCCATCGGTGTTCCTCCTGATATCTGCGCATTCCACCGCTACACCAGGAATTCCAATCTCCCCTACCGCACTCTAGTCTGCCCGTACCCACTGCAGGCCCGAGGTTGAGCCTCGGGATTTCACAGCAGACGCGACAAACCGCCTACGAGCTCTTTACGCCCAATAATTCCGGATAACGCTTGCGCCCTACGTATTACCGCGGCTGCTGGCACGTAGTTAGCCGGCGCTTTTTCTGCAGGTACCGTCACTTTCGCTTCTTCCCTGCTAAAAGAGGTTTACAACCCGAAGGCCGTCATCCCTCACGCGGCGTTGCTGCATCAGGCTTCCGCCCATTGTGCAATATTCCCCACTGCTGCCTCCCGTAGGAGTCTGGGCCGTGTCTCAGTCCCAGTGTGGCCGGTCACCCTCTCAGGCCGGCTACCCGTCGACGCCTTGGTGAGCCATTACCTCACCAACAAGCTGATAGGCCGCGAGCCCATCCCCAACCAAAAAATCTTTCCAGTAACTGACCATGCGGCCGCTACTCGTATCCAGTATTAGACGCCGTTTCCAGCGCTTATCCCAGAGTCAGGGGCAGGTTGCTCACGTGTTACTCACCCGTTCGCCACTGATCCCACAGAGCAAGCTCCGTGTTCACCGTTCGACTTGCATGTGTTAAGCACGCCGCCAGCGTTCATCCTGAGCCAGGATCAAACTCTCCGTAAAAAAGAAATGCATACACCACCGGGAAAACGATGACGCAGCGAGTTTGATGCTGACCAAAGAGACAAATTCATTGCTGACTTCATCCGAATGCCAACCCCGAAGGGCTGGTCTTTGATCCAAAGGAATCTCACCCTGCCGAAGCAGGAACGAGGTTATTTGGCATTTGACAAGTGCACGCTGTTGAGTTCTCAAGGATCGGACGCTCCCCCGACCCAACCATCACAGTCAGGCCCGAAGGGCAACTTCTCAATCTTACCCACCCTGTCTCGCTTGTCAAATCGGCGCGCGGCGCGGATCTCAGATCCGCTGCGCAGCTGATGACAGCCGCAGAAGGGGTGGATCTCCCATCCTAGACGCACGCGTCAGTTCTCACAAGTGAGTGGATGTGGGAGGTGGTTCTCCGCTTGAGGGGGGTGAAGCTCTCGGCCTCTCCGCTTCCCTGTGGGGCGAACAAGTAATAAGTTACGCGGATTCCGGGGGTCTGGCAAATCGGGAGGGGCAGCCCGGGCGTGTCGTCGGCATCCGCGCAGGCGTTTCCCCAGTCCAGGGGCCGAAACCGCGGACTCTCTCGCCGTCGTACCATCTGAGGATGTCCTCCCGCTCTTCCTCGGCTGCCGCCTCCGCCCTCCTGGAACGCGTCTGGACGGACCTCGGTATCCGCCCCCGCGGGGCTGACGACCACCTCGAGTCGGCCGGCGAGGTGCCGCTCCCCTCGCGACTCGCCACGGCGGAGCTCGCCTGGTCCAGCGTGCGCGCTCTCGGGCTGCTCACCGGCATCCGCACTCGCCCCGACCCGCGCCGCATCGCGATGTCCTACCGCAGCGACCGCGTGCTCACGATCGACGGCACGGCGCCGACGGTCTGGGCGCCGCTGTCCGGCTTCTGGCAGACAACCGACGGCTGGATCCGCACCCATGCGAACTACCCCCACCACGCTGCCGCACTGCGGAGCGGACTCGCCCTGCGCGACGAGTCCTCCGCCCATGATCTCGAGGAGGCGGTGAGAGACAGGACATCCCGGGACGTCGTCGACGCCGTCGTCGCCGCGGGCGGCCTCGCCGTGCAGGTCCGTTCCGAGCAGCCGGCCGTCGACGATGAGCTCCGTCGGTCTCCCCTGCTGCAGATGGAGGGCACCGCCGACCGCTCCACCGTGAACGCCACCTCCACCGCCATCACCACGGCCACCGGGCGGATCGGCGCGGGAACTCGGCCGCTGGACGGCATCCGTGTGCTCGACCTGACGCGTGTCATCGCGGGTCCCGTCTGCACGAGATCGCTCGCGCTGCTCGGAGCCGATGTCCTGCGCCTGGACCCTCCGCATCTTCCCGAGCCGGAGTGGCAGCACTTCGACACCGGTCAGGGGAAGCGCTCCGCTCGCCTCGATGCCAGGACGGAACGCTTCCGGGAGCTGCTGGAACACGCGGACGTGGTGGTCCTCGGCTACCGCCCCTCGTCGCTCGCCCGCCTCGGCCTCACTGCGGGCGACCTCCTCGCGCGGCATCCGTCCCTCGTCGTCGCCGAGCTCAGCGCGTGGGGGCGCGACCAGCCCGACCGCGCCGGTTTCGACAGCCTCGTGCAGGCGGAATCGGGGATCGCCGCGGTCGAGTCCCCCGACGGCATCCGGCCCGGCGTGCTGCCCGCCCAGGCTCTCGACCACAGTGCCGGCTATCTGCTCGCCGCGTCGATCGTGGCCGCGCTCCGGCACCGTGAGGCGACCGGCGGCGGGTGGCACATCAGCACCTCGCTCCGCCGGGTGGCCGCTGAACTGCTCACCATGCCGCGGCGGCACGAGCCGCAGCCGGTCGGCGAGTTCGACACCGCCCCGCACGTCGCCGCCTTCGACATCGACGGGCTCCGCCTCACGACGGCGCGACCGGCGCTTCCCGGGGTCGAGTTCGCGCCCCCGCGCCGATGGGGGCGCGATCAGCCGCGCTGGTGAGCGCGACGGAACCGACGGAACAGCGGCACCGAGAGACACAGCGCCAGCGTCGCTGCTCCCCAGAGCGCACAGGCCGGTGGCAGCACCCGATAGGCGAGATGCTGGACGGTGAAGTCCTCGGTGAACGGGCCGAAGAGGGCGTAGCCGACGACCACGGCAGCCACCAGAAGAGCAGGCAGCGAGATCCACCAGGCGAGACGGATCGCGGCGGGCACCGACCGCACGACGTCGTCACGCTCCTCGGCACGATCGAGCCGCAGCAGCATCCATACCCCGATGCCGACCAGGCCGAGGATGCTCGACCCGTGCTGCAGCCACTTGTACCCGGTGAGCGGGCCCCACATCTCGTCGAGGACCGGGAACGCGGCGACTCCCCATCGCCCCTCGTGCGTGAACAGATCCCAGACGATGTGCGACAGCACGCCGAGCACGAGAGACACCGCCAGCACCACGGGATACAGCGGGCGCCGCGGCATCCCGAGCACAGCGGCGCGGACAGCAGCGGCACCGGTCGTCGACCAGTCCCTGGGCAGTCTGCGGGAGACGGCGAGGGGCAGGAGCTCCCCCACGCCGGGGCGCAGGACCACACGCCAGACGAGGAACAGCGCGAAAGCGACCACGGCCGTCCACGGGATGTTCGCGACATCGTGCGTGAACCCGTAGTCGAGGCCGACGCCCCGGAGGAACAACGGCAGATCCGGCGTCATGGCGCCGATCGCGATGGCTGCAGGGACCAGCGGCGTCCGGATGAAGGGCAGCGCCACCAGCGCATGGCTCGGCGTGAACGGCATGGCGGTCTCCTGTCGAGCGGCGAACGCGTGAAGCCTAACGGCGATGGCCTGGGAACATCCCAGGCCATCGCCGTCATGATCGGATCAGGAGACGAAGACGCCGGCGAGGGTCTTCTTGCCGCGTCGCAGCACCGAGACCCCACCGGGGAGGGAGCCCTGCACGGTCGCGGCCTCGTCGTCGACGCGGACGCCGTCGAGCGAGACTCCGCCCTGCGCGATCGCGCGCCTCGCCTCCGAGAGGCTCGACACGAGACCGGTCGCGACCAGAGCCTCGACGACCGGCTCGCCCGACACGACCGACGTGTTCGGCAGCTCCTCGAGCGCCGTGCGCAGAGTCGCCGCGTCGAGCGTCGTCAGATCTCCCTGGCCGAACAGCGCCTCGGATGCCGCGATCACGGCCGCCGCCGCGTCGAGGCCGTGCACGGTGGCGACCACCTCTAGGGCCAGACGCTTCTGCGCCGCGCGGCGGAACGGCTCGGTCTCGACGAGCGCAGCGTACTCCTCGATCTCGGCGCGGCTGAGGAACGTGAACACCTTCAGGCGGTCGATCACGTCGGCATCCGCCGTGCTCAGCCAGAACTGGTACATCCGGTAGGGACTGCACATCTCCGGGTCGAGCCAGATCGCGTTGCCCTCGCTCTTGCCGAACTTCGTGCCGTCGCTGTTGGTGATCAGCGGCGTACCGATGGCATGCACGGAGACGCCCTCGACGCGGTGGATGAGATCCGTGCCGCTCGTGAGGTTGCCCCACTGATCCGACCCGCCGGTCTGCAGCACACAGTCGTACTGGCGGTAAAGCTCGAGGAAGTCCATACCCTGCAGGATCTGGTAGCTGAACTCGGTGTAGCTGATGCCCGCGTCGGAGTTGAGGCGCGCGGCGACGGCATCCTTCTTGAGCATCGTGCCGACACGGTAGTGCTTGCCGATCTCGCGGAGGAAGTCGATCGCCGACAGCGGCGCCGTCCAGTCGAGGTTGTTGACGATGCGCGCGGCGTTGTCACCCTCGAAGCTCAGGTAGCGCTCGACCTGCGCGCGCAGCCGGTCGACCCATTCGCCCACCGTCTCACGCGTGTTCAGCGTGCGTTCGGCCGTCGGTCGGGGGTCGCCGATGAGTCCGGTCGAGCCGCCGACCAGCCCGAGGGGCTTGTGTCCGGCGAGCTGGATGCGGCGCAGGGTGAGCAGCTGCACGAGATTGCCGAGGTGCAGGCTGGGCGCCGTCGGGTCGAAGCCGCAGTAATACGTGATCGGGTCCCCGGCGAGAAGGGCGCGCAGCGCCTCCTGATCGGTGGACACGTGGACGAGGCCGCGCCACACCAGTTCGTCCCACACGTTCTCGAACGTGGGGTCGATCGCCGGCGTCGCGGTCGTCAGAGCGGAATTCGACACGCTTTCCAGGCTATCAGCGCACGACCGCCGAGAATCGCGTCACGCCGCCACCCCCAGGGCCGCCGCGAGCGGGACGCTCAGCTGTGCGCGGCCCACCACACGAGGAACGCCGCACCGAGAGCGATGACCCAGCTGACGAGGCTGCCCACGAGGAAGTACTCCGCCCTGGCACCCGTCTCGCCGTCGCGGGAGATCTCGGGGAATCGGACGATGCCCTTCGCGGCGAGCATGGCGGCGAGGATGGGATACGCCGCGGCGAGGGTGAGGATCAGCACGAGGATCCGCTCGAGCGGACCGATCAGCCGACCGCCCTTGAACCCGCTGCGGGGGTCGACCGGTCCGGTCGCTCCGGTGAGGGCGACCGGGTCGGCCACGGCGTCCGTCGTCTCGGCGGCCGTCACCGCCGTCGGCATCGCCGCCGTCGACAACGTCGCGGCGGGGTCGGACTCCGTCGCAGTGACCGGTCGGACGATGTCGACCGGTCGCCAGGTGTGTTCGCCGTCGAGCGCCGCGCGCACGACGAGATTCGCGGATTCGAGCAGGAACACGCCGGCGCCGAAGGCGAGCACCGCGAGATCGAAGGGGATCTCGCCGAAAGGAGATCGCAGCTCCCAGATCCTGCCGATCAAGCCGGTCTCCCGGCGGGGGCCGAGCCAGACGACGGCACCGATGACGAGAATGCCGAAGAGCGCGGCCGGCCAGAATCCCCGTGGCGCGCGACGCTCGGAGGGCATGCTCCACACCCACAGCGCACCGATCGCCAGCGCGGCGATCATCGGGAGCAGCGCATCGCTCACGCTGCCGAGGAACAGCAGGATGATCGCGACGGTCAGATAGCCGATCCAGCGCCGCGGCGCGAACTGCCGCACGAGGTCGGCGGCTCCGACGGCGAGCAGGGCGAAACCGGCGAGGATCATGCGCTGCCTCCCCTGATGGCGGCGACCCCGTCGAGGATCGCGGCGCTGCCCGCGTTCCGCAGCGACTTGGACACGCTCGGCTGCGTGATCCCCTCTTCGTCGGCGAGGTCGAGTTGGGAACGACCGATCAGGCGCCCGTAGGTGAGCCGGCGTTCGCGTTCGGACATCGCGCCGACGAGCTCGTCGCGCACGAGCAGGTACGCGTTCGACGCGGCGATCGTGCTCTCCATCACCTCATCCTGCCCGGGGGCACCGACAATCCACGTCCTCGAACGCGGAACGGCGCGCCCCTCCTTGGCGTGCACGGTCTCGATCGCCGCGCGCGCCGCATACCAGCCGGGGCCGTCGGCGAGTTCGCCGTGCACGGACTCCACCGTGCTGACCGCTCCGATGCCGATGCCGAATCGGAAGCCGATCCCGTCAGGCAGACGCAGCTGGATCATGAGCAGGGAGACCAATGCGTCTTCGAGGGATCGGTAGACGCCCTGCTGCTCGTCGCCTACCGTAGGCGTGAGCGGCTGACTCGCGAGCGGCAGGTCGCCCTCGACGAGCGAGATCGTCTGGTCGAGCACGCGCTGCGCGGCGGAGCGATCGTCGAGCTTGCGAGAGCCCACGATGTCGGCGACCACGGCGATGACCATGGGATAACCATATCACGCATAGTCTAGTTTTATGCCTTATATGGCTATAAGGTGGGGATATGCCTGATTCAGTCATCGTCCCGTGGTCCCAGGGCACCTGGACCACCGCGCCCGCCGCGATCCACTCCCCCGACGACCGCCTCGACGTCACCGCCGCCGAAGGCAGCGACGCCTGGCGCCACACGGCCTACGGTTTCGTGCACGACACCGAGCACGCGCTGCTCGCACCGCTCGGCGTGGGTGAGGCCGTCGAGGTGTCCTTCCGCGCGCCCTGGAGCGGCCAGTTCGATCAGGCCGGGGTCTTCGTCCGAGCCGACGACGAGCACTGGGTCAAAGCCGGCGTCGAGTACGCCGACGGCCACCTCGGACTGGGCGCCGTCGTGACCGCCATCCGCTCCGACTGGTCGGTGGGCCACGTCGACGACTGGCTCGACAGCGAGATCACCGTGCGGGTGAGTCGATGGGCGGATGCCGTCATCGTCCGGGCCCGCGCCGATGACGGACCGTGGCGACTCGTGCGGGTCGCCCCGTTCGACGGCGAGGCGACCGCATCCGCCGGCCCCTTCCTCGCCGCACCGACGCGCGCCGGGCTCACCGTCACGTTCACCCGCTGGACGCGGTCGGCCGCCGACGAGGCGCTGCACTGACACGGGCGCGGCTGCGACGCACGCCGGCGACCGGAAGCGCGCGACGAACGCCGCGTCAGAGCCCGAGTGCGTGCGCTGCGGCCTGGGCCCTTGCGACGAGCTCCGCGCGCTGCTCGGCGACCCGCACGGGGGCCGTGCCGCCCGCGCCCGTGCGCGAGGCCACCGAACCTTCGATCGTGAGCACCTCTCGCACCTCGGGCGAGAGGTGCGGCGACACCGACTGCAGCAGCTCGTCCGAGGCATCCTCGAGCCCGATCCCCTGCTCCTCGCACGCACGCACCAGCGCACCCGAGATCTCGTGAGCGTCGCGGAACGGCACCCGTCGCTTCACGAGCCACTCCGCGACATCCGTCGCGAGCGAGAAGCCCTCCGGCGCCAGCGCGGCCATGCGCTCGGTGTCGAAGCGCAGCGTCGCGATCATGCCCGCGAACGCCGGCAGCACGACCTCGAGCGTCTGCACGGAGTCGAAGACGGGCTCCTTGTCCTCCTGCAGGTCGCGGTTGTACGCGAGCGGCAGCCCCTTGAGCGTCGCCAGCAGACCGGACAGGTTGCCGATCAGGCGGCCGGACTTGCCGCGCGCGAGCTCGGCGATGTCGGGGTTCTTCTTCTGCGGCATGATGCTCGACCCGGTCGAGTAGCCGTCGTGCAGGGTCACGAAGCCGAACTCGCGCGTGTTCCAGAGGATGATCTCCTCGCTCAGACGCGACAGATCGACGCCCGTCATCGCCGTGATGAACGCGAACTCGGCAACCACGTCCCGCGCGGCCGTGCCGTCGAGCGAGTTCTCGGCCGGACGGTCGAGCCCGAGCTCCCGCGCCACGAGAGCGGGATCCAGACCGAGCGTGGAGCCGGCGAGGGCTCCCCCGCCGTAGGGGGAGACACCCGCGCGACGGCGCCAGTCGACCAGTCGTTCGAGCTCGCGCACCAGCGGCCACGCGTGGGCCTGCAGATGATGGGCGAGCAGGACCGGCTGCGCGTGCTGCAGATGCGTGCGACCGGGGAGGATCGCGTCGGGATGCGCTTCCGCCTGGGCGACGAGCGCATCGATCACCCGGAGCAGGTCGCGTGCGATCACACGGGCGTGGTCGATCAGGTACATCCGCACGAGCGTCGCGATCTGATCGTTGCGACTGCGCCCGGCACGGAGGCGTCCGCCGAGCTCTGGGCCGAGCTCGGCGATCAGCGCCTGCTCCAGCGCGCCGTGCACGTCCTCGTCCGAGGGGACGGGCCGGAGGGTGCCGTCGGCCACCTTGCGTGCCACGGCATCCAGCCCCTCGTGCATCTTCGCGGCCTCGTCGGCCTCCAGATACCCGGCCGCCTCGAGCGCCGTCGCGTGCGCGTGCGAACCCGCGATGTCGTAGGGCGCGAGGATCCAGTCGAAGTGGGTCGACCGGCTGAGCTCGACCAGCTCGGGCGACGGCCCGCTGGCGAATCGGGCTCCCCAGAGAGCGCCCTCGTTGGTCCCGTCGTTCTTGGAGGAGGTCATCACGCGTCCTTCTTGTCGAGCAGCCACACCAGCAGCGCCTTCTGGGCGTGCAGGCGGTTCTCGGCCTCGTCCCACACCACGCTCTGCGGACCGTCGATCACCTCGGAGTCGACCTCGTACCCGCGGTCAGCGGGGAGGCAGTGGATGAAGATCGCCTCAGAGTCGGCGAGCGTCATGGTCTCGGGGGTCACCTTGTAGCCGCCGAGATCGCGGATGCGGGCGAGCTTCTCCTCCTCCTTGCCCATCGACACCCAGGTGTCGGTCACGACGACGTCGGCTCCGGCCGCGGCCTCGACCGGGTCGGTGAGGAGCGTGATCGAGCCGCCGGTCTCCGCCGCACGCCGATCGGCCGCCTCGACGACATCGGCGCGCGGGGCGTAGTCGGCCGGCGAGGCGATGCGCACGTGCATCCCCGCGGTGACGCCGGCGAGCACGTACGAGTGCGCCATGTTGCTCTGTCCATCGCCGAAGAACGTCAGGGTGAGGCCCTTCAAGTCGCCCTTGTGCTCGCGGATCGTCAGCAGGTCGGCGAGCAGCTGGCACGGGTGGAAGTCGTCGGACAGCGCGTTGACGACCGGCACGCGGGTCCCCGCCGCCATCTCCTCCAGGCCGGACTGCGCGTAGGTGCGCCACACGATCGCGGCGACCTGCCTCTCGAGCACGCGCGCCGTGTCGGAGGGGGTCTCCTTGCCGCCGAGCTGGCTGTTCGCGGTCGAGATGATCAGCGGCGATCCGCCGAGGTCGGCGATGCCCACCGCGAACGACACCCGCGTGCGCGTCGACGACTTGTCGAAGATCACCGCGACGGTCTGCGGGCCCGCGAGAGCCTTGTTCGCCCAGCGGTCCTTCTTCAGCTCGATCGCGAGGTCGAGGATCTCGGCCTGCTCCGCGGGGGTCAGGTCGTCGTCACGAAGGAGGTGGCGGGTCATGCGTGGGCCTTTCCGGAGTCGGTGAGGGATGCCGAGACGTCGGCGAGCGCGGCGGCGAACAGGTCGCGGAACTCGGCGAGCTCGGCATCCCTGATCGTGAGAGCGGGCGCGATGCGCACGGTCTCGGGGTTGGCCGCATTGACGATGAGGCCGTGCGCCTGAGCGGCGGCCACCACGTCTCCGGCGACCGGAGCGCTGAGCTCGACGCCGATCAGCAGGCCGCGTCCGCGCACCCCCGCGACGAGGGGCGAGTCGAGACCCGTGATGATCTCGCGCAGCTCCTGCCCACGACGGGCGGCATTGTCGACGAGGCCGGCGCGCTCGATCTCGGCGAGCACCGCGTCGGCCACGGCGGTGGCGAGCGGATTGCCGCCGAACGTCGATCCGTGCGAACCGGGCGTGAACAGCGAGCTGGCCGCACCGTAGGTGACGAGAGCGCCGATGGGGAACCCTCCGCCGATGCCCTTGGCCAGCGTGATGGCGTCGGGGATGATGCCCTCGTGACTGAAGCCGAACCAGGCGCCGGTGCGCCCAGCGCCCGTCTGGATCTCGTCGACGATGAGCAGGGCACCGTGCGCCAGCGTCAGCGACCGTGCGGCCTGCAGGTACCCCTCGGGCAGTTCGACGACGCCCGCCTCTCCCTGGATCGGTTCGACGATGACGGCGGCGACGCGGTCGTCGAGTGCCGCCTCCAGCGCGTCGACGGTGGCGGGGATGTGCTCGACTCCCCCCGGCATGGGTTCGAAGGGGGCCCGCATCGCGGGTTTCGCCGTGAGCGCGAGCGACCCCATCGTGCGGCCGTGGAAGCCGTTCTCGAGAGCGATGATGCGCGGCCTGTCGGCTCCTCCGTGCAGACGGGCGAGCTTGAAAGCCGCCTCGTTCGCCTCGGCTCCCGAGTTGGAGAAGAACACGCGGCCCTCGATGCCGGCGCCCGCGAGACGCTTGAGGCGGGCGGCGAGAGCCAGCTGCGGCGGCGTCGCGAAGTAGTTGGAGACGTGTGCGAGGGTCGCCGCCTGGGTGGCGACGGCGTCCACGAACACCGGGTGCGCGTGACCGAGCGAGGTCACCGCGATACCGGCGAGGAAGTCGAGGTGCCGGGTGCCCTCCGAATCCCAGAGGTACGAACCCTCTCCGCGCGTGAGGAGAGCGAGTCGGCGTCCCGCGTTGAGGACCAGGTCGTTCTCCGCGTCGTCCTGCCAGTTGCTCATGCCGTCGTCCCTGCGCTTCCCTTGACCACTTCTGTTCCGATTCCCTTGCTCGTGAAGAGCTCGACGAGCACCGAGTGCGGTACTCGTCCGTCGATGATCGCTGCGGCGTCGACGCCGCCCTCGACCGCGTCGAGGCACGCGCGCATCTTCGGGATCATGCCCGACTCGAGCGACGGCAGCATCTCGACGAGAGCCTCCGAGGTGAGGTGCGAGACGAGCGAGTCGCGGTTCGGCCAGTCGGCGTACAGCCCCGGCACATCGGTGAGAATCACGAGCTTGCGCGCCCTGAGCGCCACCGCGAGCGCGGCCGCCGCGGCGTCGGCGTTCACGTTGAGCGACTGACCGGGGTGGTCGAGGTCGGGCGCGATGCTCGAGACCACGGGAACCCGCCCTGCCGTCAGGTGGTCGAGCACCGGCGTCGGATCGACCTGCACGACGTCGCCCACGCGTCCGAGATCGATCTCCTCCCCGTCCACGACGACCCCGCGGCGGCGTCCCCCGAAGAGTCCGGCATCCTCTCCGCTGAGACCGGTCGCGATCGGGCCGTGCGAGTTGATCTTCGACACGAGCTGCGGGTTCACCTGACCGGTGAGCACCATCCGCACGACGCTGATGGCCTCCGTGTTGGTGACGCGGTAGCCGCCCTTGAACTCGCTGGGGATCTCGAGACGCTCGAGCATGTTCGAGATCTGCGGTCCCCCGCCGTGCACGACGACCGGCAGCACGCCCACGTACCGCAGATACGCGATGTCCTGCGCGAAGGCCTCCTGCAGCTCGTCCGAGACCATCGCGTTGCCGCCGTACTTGACGACGACGATCTGATCGCGGAACTTCTTCAGCCACGGCAGGGATTCGATGAGCGTCGACGCCTTGACGGCCGCGACGTCCGGCGTGGTGTCCTGGATGTCGGTCATGAGGCGTAGGCGCTGTTCTCGTGCACGTAGTCGTGGGTGAGATCGTTGGTGAGGATCGTCGCCGTCTCGTCGCCGACCTTGAGATCGATGACGAGGTGCGTGGCGCGCGGCGTCAGGTCGACCTCCTCGCGCGGACGATCGGGACCGCCCTCGCTGCAGACACGGACGCCGTTCATCCACACGTCCACGTCGTACGGGTCGAACTGCGCGTTCGTCGTGCCGATCGCCGCGAGCACGCGACCCCAGTTCGGGTCGTTGCCGAAGATCGCGGCCTTGAACAGGTTGTTGCGGGCGACGGAACGGCCGACCTCGACGGCATCGCTCTCGGACGCGGCGTGGCGCACCTCGATCGTGATGTCGTGGCTCGCCCCCTCGGCGTCGCCCTGCAGCTTGACGGCGAGCTCCTGGCACAGCTCCCGGAGGGCCGCACCGAAGTCGTCGAGCGACGGCGCGATGCCGGAGGCGCCGTTGGCGAGCAGCGTCACCTGGTCGTTCGTCGACATGCACCCGTCGGAGTCGAGGCGGTCGAACGTGCGGCCCGTCGCGGCCCGCAGCGCGGCGTCGGCCTCCAGAGGCTCGAGCACGGCATCCGTCGTGATGACGACGAGCATGGTCGCGAGACCGGGAGCGAGCATGCCTGCGCCCTTGGCCATCCCGCCGATGGTCCAGCCGTCGCGGCTGGCGACCGCTGTCTTCGACACGCTGTCGGTGGTCATGATGGCCTCGGCCGCCACGGGTCCGCCGTCGGCCGAGAGCTCGGCGATGGCCTGCTCCGTGCCGGCGAGCACCTTGCCGCGGAAGACGTCGTCGCCCACGCCGATGAGGCCGGTCGAGCAGACGAGCACGTCACCCGCGCTGACGCCCAGCAGTTCGGCGGCCTTCTCGGCCGTCTGATGCGTGGTCTGGAATCCGAAGCTGCCGGTGAAGCAGTTCGCTCCGCCCGAGTTCAGCACGACGGCCTCGACCACCCGGTCGGCCACGGCCTGCTGCGACCAGATGATGGGATTCGCCTTCGCGCGGTTGCTCGTGAAGACGGCGGCGCCCACCTTGCGAGGGCCGCGGTTGACGACGACGGCGACGTCGGGCTTGCCGGTCGACTTGAGTCCGGCGGCGACTCCCGCCGCTTCGAATCCTGCGGGGGCGGTGACGCTCACGGCGCGACTCCGTTCACTGAGAGGGCGCGGGACTCAGGGAGTCCCAGCGCGAGGTTCATGGATTGCACGGCTGCGCCGGCGGTGCCCTTGACGAGGTTGTCGACGGCCGTCACGACGGTCACGCGCTGGGCGGCGCGGTCGATCGCGAGTCCGATGAGAGCGGTGTTCGCGCCCAGCACGTCGGCTGTGCGAGGGAACTCGCCCGCCGGCAGCAGCTGCACGAACGTCTCGTCGCCGTACGCGGACTCCCAGGCGGCGCGGATCTCGGCGTCGGTGACGCCCTCGACGATCGGCGCCGTCGACGTCGCGAGGATCCCCCGCGACATCGGCACGAGCACGGGCGTGAAGGAGATGCGGATGCCGTCGGCGGCCGCCTCCGGCGAGAGACCGGATGCCGCGGCGAGCGCCTGACGGATCTCCGGGATGTGCCGGTGGGTGCCGCCCACGGCGTAGGGGTTGGCCGTGCCGAGGATCTCACTCGCGAGCAGGTTGGTCTTCAGGCTCTTGCCGGCGCCCGAGGGGCCGACGGCGAGCACGGAGACGATGTCGCGAGGGTCGATGACGCCGGCGGCGACTCCCGGCGCGAGGCTGAGGCTCACGGTCGAGGCGTTGCACCCCGGCGCGGCGATCCTCGTCGCACCGCGCAGCTTCTCGCGCTGCTTGGCGCCGCCCGTGAGCAGCTCGGGTACCCCGTACGTCCAGGCGTCGTGGAACGCGCCGCCGTAGAACGCGTCCCACGCGTCCTGCGAGGTGAGCCGGTGGTCGGCGCCGGCGTCGATCACGAGCGGGGTGTCGCCGAGCGCATCCGTGTACTGACCGGACTGGCCGTGCGGCAGCGCGAGGAACACGATGTCATGCCCGGCGAGGATCTCGGGGGTCGTGTCCTGCAGCGTGAGGTGCGCGAGTGAACGCAGGTGCGGCTGGTGCTGGACGAGCGGCTGTCCGGCGTTCGAGTGCGCCGTGACGGTGCGGATCTCGATGTCGGGATGCGCGGCGAGGAGGCGTAGGATCTCGCCGCCCGCGTAGCCGGATGCGCCGGAGACGGCGACGGAATACGTCATGCTTCTACCTTAACGGTCGGACCCTTCGCGGAACTCAGGGTGCAGTGTCGGGGGCCGGGGCGGCGACACCGGCACTCGACCGCCGGGCAGGCAGGAGCGCGGGGTCGCCTACAGTCGGCGGCCGCCGCGGCGTCGGCGCACAGCGATGACGCTCGGAGCGAGCGTCAGGGTGGCGGAGTCGGCCGAAGGCATGTCGCGACGATAGCGCGGGCCTCGCACGGCGCGCAAATCTGCCGCGTCACAGGAGGCCGCTCGTGCCCGCCGCGAAGAACGCGAGCTCGTGCGCGCTGGAGACCTCGAACGCGCGGCGCATGCGGGCCTGCGTGCCGGCATCCGCAACCGCTGCGGCCGACATCGTGTAGGTGATCGCCCGCTCCGTCGCCTCCTCGAACGCCGGATCCGCGTACGTGGCGAGCCACGACGCGTACGGATGCCGGGGGTCACGCGCTGCGGCGCCGAACTCCCCCGCATGGAGCCGGTGACCGAGGTCGGTGTACAGCCAGAAGCACGGCAGGACGGCCGCGACGAGCTCGGCATAGTCGCCGCCGAACGCGATCGACCTCAGACGATCGAGGTACGCGGTGGTCGCGGGCGCCGGCGCGGCGTCGAACGTCGCGGCATCCACGCCCTGCTCGGGGGTCAGCCAGGCGGCGTGCAGTTCGAGCTCTCCCGCGATCGCACCGTGGGCGGCGTCGGCCCAGAAGGACTGCTCGGCCGAGGTCGGCGCGAGCCGTGACGCCTCGGCGAGCACGCGTGCGTAGTCGCGCAGATAGAGCGCGTCCTGCTGCAGGTAGAAGAGGAAGGCATCGCGCGGGAGCGTGCCGTCGGCCAGTCCTCGGACGAAGGGCAGACCGTCGATCCCGGAACGGATGCCGGCGATGCTCTCCCACCATTCGCGCCGGACATCTCCGGGGCGGGGTCGATTCGACTCTTCGGCATCCGTCACCTCCGCCCGCGCCCACAGGCCCGCGAAGTGGTCGACGGGCCCGTTCCCCCGGCCGACGCGCAGCCGTTCGCCGGAGCGCAGGGATTCGCGCAGCCATTCCCTGGCTGCGGCGACGGCGGTCTCCCGGTCCTCCCCGCGGCCGAGCCGCGTCGCGAGCGCGGACGAGAGCGAGCATCCCGTGCCGTGCGTGTTCTCGGTCGCGATTCGCGAGCCGGGGAACTCGCGGACCATGCCGTCACCCGCGTCGACCAGCGCGTCGGGTACCGCATCGCCCGGCAGGTGACCGCCCTTCACCAGCACGGCGACTCCGGCGCGGCGGGAGAAGCGCTCAGCCGCGGCGAGCGCGTCCTCCCATCCGCCGATCGACTCGCCGGTCAGCGCGGCCAGCTCGGCGAGGTTGGGGGTCACGATGTCGGCCAGCTCGACGAGCTTCCGCATCGCGGTCTCGGCCGCCCGGTCGAGCAGCCGGTCGCCGCTGGTGGCCACCATGACGGGGTCGAGCACGACGATCGGCGGCCGGACGCGCTGAAGCCAGTCGCCGACCACCTCGATCACGGCGGCGTCCGCGAGCATCCCGATCTTGACCGCGTCGATCACGATGTCGTCGGCGAGCGCCTCGAGCTGTGCGTGGAGCATCTGGGGAGGCGGCACGTGCACTGCACGCACCCCCTGGGTGTTCTGCGCCGTGAGCGCGGTGATCGCCGCCATGCCGTACCCGCCGTTCGCGGCGATCGACTTGAGGTCGGCTTGGATCCCCGCACCGCCGGACGGATCGCTGCCCGCGATGGAGAGCACCCGGGGCACGCCGGCGGATCGCCACGTCGCGAGAAGGTCGGCCGCAGCGGATGCCGGATCGCTCGCCGCGCACAGCGCCGAGACCACCGCGACCCCTGCCGCACCGGCACCGCGCAGAGCGGTCACGTCGGCGCGCCCGACACCGCCGATGGCCACGCACGGGAGCGGGCTCCGGGCAGCGAACGCACGGAAGCCCTCGACGCCCAGTGCGGGCGGGTGATCCGGTTTCGTGCTGGTCGGATGGATGACGCCCACACCGAGGTAGTCGACCGTGCCCGCGGGAAGAGCGAGGGCGTCGTCGAGGTGCTCGGAGGTGTTGGCCGTGAGGCCGATCAGCGCGTGCGGACCCAGCTCCGCCCTCGCCCGTCGCACCGAGGCGTCTCCCTGGCCGAGATGCACGCCGTCCACGCGGGCTCCGGCCGCGCGCGCCGCGAGCGCTGCATCGAGCCGGTCGTTCACGACGAGGAGCGCGCGCCCCTCGATCACCCGCGACAGAGCGACGAGCTGCGCGACCGTCTCAGCATCCGTCGCGTTCTTGTCTCGGAGCTGGACGATGCGCACTCCTCCGGCGACAGCGCGCCGCACCGTCTCGACCACGCCGCGACGGCCGCACAGGTCGGGATCGGTGACGAGGTACAGCGACAGGTCGGCGATCACCGCACGACCTCCTCGATGCGTGCTGCGGCCGCGATGTCGCCGGGCTGCACGGCGGCGACCGCGTCGAGCAGGGCCACCGCGAAGCTGCCGGGGCCCGCCGATCCCTCTGCCGCACGTTCCGCGGCGATCGTGTAGACGACGCTCGCGGAGGCGACGGCGGTGAGCGCGTCGATCGGCAGGGAACGGGCGGTCCCGAGGAACGCGGCCATGACCGCCCCGAGCGCGCACCCTCCCCCGGTGACGCGCGTGAGCAGCTCATGACCGTTGGCGATGCGCAGCGTCCGTCTGCCGTCGGTCAGGAGGTCGACCGCACCGGAGACCGCGACGACGCTGCCGAATCTCTCCGCGAGAAAGGCCGCGGCATCCGCTGCCGCATCCGGCGTGTCGACCGCGTCGACCCCGCGTCCCCCTTCGCTCAGCCCGGCGAGCGCGAGGATCTCCGAGGCGTTGCCGCGGATGGCGGTCGGCCGCGACGCCGCGAGCTCCCTGGCCAGGGCCGTCCGTACAGGCAGTGCGCCGATAGCCACCGGGTCGAGCACCCAGGGCGTGCCGGAGGCGGATGCCGCGGCGACCGCCTCGCGGCTCGCTTCGCGCTGTTCGGGTGTGGGGGTCCCCAGGTTGACCAGCATCCCCGAGGCGACCCGCGCGAACGGGCCGGCCTCGTCGACGATGTCGACCATCGCCGGCGCTGCACCGAGAGCGAGCAGCACGTTGGCGGTGAACCCGGTGACCACCGTGTTCGTGATGCAGTGCGTCAGCGGTGGGGCCTGACGCAATGCGGAGAGCAGCTCCGCGGCTGGACCGGTGACGGTCGATTCGGATTGCGGGCGCAGACGATCGCTCATCGCGACATCCCTTCGCTAGTACGAACTAGATCAGGTTCGACGGGTGTGTTCTCAGCCGCGGATGCGGCACCCCGTGTCACTGCTCGCAGTCTAGCGATCGCCTCCGCTCAGTTCAGGAGGCGAAGGAGGGCGAGTTCGTCGTCGCGCGTGAGTCCGGCGCGACGCGAGCGGTCGACGCCCCGCCGGTCCTCGTCGGCGATGACCGTCGCGATCGTCTCCTCGAGCGATCGGAGGCCGCCGCCCGCCGCACGGTAGCGCTGGTTCGAGCGACGCATGAACCCCGTCATATCGGCGGGCAGCCAGAGCGGGAGCGACCGCTCCCCCATCCAGTAGTCGACACCCTGTGCGGCCAGCCAGTCGTCCGCGGCCTCCACGGTGTCGCCCTCGTGCTGCGCGGCGGAACGGAACAGGGCGAGCACGTCGGTGAGCGGATGCCGGTCGCCGATCGCGTTCACGACGCCGGTGGCCGTGGTCGTCACGACGAACTCCGCGAGGTCGTCGACATCGATGACCTGCGCATCCCTGCCGCCGGCGAAGGGCACGAGCACGGGTTCGGCGCGCGCCCGGAGGAACGCCGCAGCCCAGTAGCCGAAACGATCGCTCGGGTCGCCGTCGCCCACGATCAGCCCGGGCCTGACCACCAGCGTCCGATCCTCCCCGAGCCGGCGGACGGCGTTCTCGGCGGCGACCTTCTGAGCGCCGTAATCGTCGCTCAGCGACTCGGCGGCCGCGACCAGCGCGGCGGACTCATCGGCATCCTCCTCCTCGTCATCGGCATACACCGAGACCGAGGACACGTACGTCCAGCGACCCGCTCGCGCACCGAGCGCGGCGACCGCCGCGCTCACGTGGTCTGCGCGGGACGACACATCGACGACCTGATCCCAGTCCCTGCGCGACACCACGTCGTAGACGGCGGAGTCGTCACGGTCGCCGAGCATCAGCGTCGCGCCCGGCGGCGCAGGGCGCCCACCCCGCGCGAGGCACGTCACCGCAGCGCCCGAGAGCAGCCAGCGCTGCGCGATGCGACCGGACAACCACCCGGTTCCGCCGAGGATCAGCACATCCGTCATGCCCTCATGTCATCAGGATCCGAGGCGCGAGGGAAGCCCATCCGCTCAGAGCGGAGCGCGGGTCACGGCTGACGCAGATCCTCGAGCCCGTCCAGCACCGGCACGGTCCACGCGGGGTCGGGGCGCCAGGCGACCCACTCCGGGTCGAACGGCCAGTCTCCGGCGGTGAACGAGGCGATGGCCGCCGCGGCGTGCTCGGTGATCTGCGCTGCCTGATCGCTGTCCAGACGGCCCTGTTCGACGGCGGCGACGAGCTCGTCTTCGTCCTTCATGACGATCCGTCCGTCCGGCTCGATCTCGACGTCGAGGATGTGGTCCGACGTGAACGTGTCGCGGTCGGTCCGCAGATGCGCGTTCTCGAGGTTCACGTACCACCCGGCGAATGTCCAGTCCGCGCCTGTCGTCTCGCTCCAGAACAGCCAGACCGACCACGGTCGATCGGCCGGAGCGATCCGCAGGATGCCGTTGCCCACCCAGTGCTCCACGATTCGCCTGCGCGGTTCGATCCAGCGTCTCTCGAGCGGAACCGTGCGCACGCGCTGCCCGTCGGCCGCGCCCTGCCCCTCCTGCTCCGTCCCCGGCGCGAGCCAGGCGACGAGCCCGCGCTCGTCGTCGCGGACGACACGCATCGGCGTGATCGTCGACGGCTCGCCGCGGAGCCAGCCCGGACGGCGGTAGTGCCAGTCGATCTGATCGCCCGGGGCGAGGAACGGAGCCTCTCCCAGCGGGCGCGACCCGTGCGGGACTGCTGGCGGCGTGGCGTGCGGGTTCACGGTCGTCATCTCGCCACGGTACCGTGTGGCGCCGTGGGACCCGTGCTGCGCCCCTGCGTGGGCGCAGCACGAGTCGTCCGTTCCGACGTGGTCCGTCAGTCGCGGATCGCGGCTCCGAAGCGCTCCGTAGCGACGGCGACTCCCGCGAGCTTCGCCTCGGTGGCCTCCGCGGCCGTGAGCGTGCGGTCGTCGGCGCGGAAGCGCAGCGCGAAGGTGAGGCTCTTCGTTCCTTCGGCGAGTCCGTCTCCGCGGTAGTCGTCGACGAGACGGATCGACTCGAGCAGCGCGCCGGCGCCGTCGCGCAGAGCCGCGCGGACATCTCCGGCCGGCACCGCCGCGTCCACGACGAGCGAGACGTCCTGCGTCGCGGCGGGGAACGTCGACAGCGACGGTGCGACGGCCTTCTCACCGGCGAGCGAGAGCAGGCCGTCGAGGTCCAGCTCGACCACGGTCGCGCGGCCGGGCAGGTCCGCGGCGGACGCGACGTCGGGGTGGAGCTCGCCCACGTATCCGACCTCGGTGCCGTCGACCGTGAGCACGCCCGTTCGCCCCGGGTGCAGCGCCGCGCGCTGCGACTGGGCGACGTCGATCGTGACGCCGGCCGCTTCACCGATGACGCGCACGGCATCCAGAGCCTCCGAGAGACCGGAAGCCTCGGCCGCACGGCCGGGCTGGCGGGTCACGGTGTTTCCGGTGAGCAGCACGGCGACATGACGGTGCTGCGGCGGGATCGACGCGTTCAGCTGCGCGAGGGTCTCGTCGGAGGGACGCTCACCGAGCGGCGGTACCTCGTCGGTGCCGTAGCTGACGCCGGCCTCGGGGAGGAAGACCACACCCGTCTCGAACAGCGCGAGATCGGTCAGGCCGCGGGAGATGTTGCGGTGCGCGGTCTGCAGCAGACCGGGGATGAGCGAGCGCCGCAGGAACGGCGCGGCCCGGTCGAGGGCGTTCGCCAGCCGGATGCTGGGCAGGTGCTCCCCCGACGCCGACCCGTGCAGGTCGTTCTGCGCCTCCGTCGTGAACGGGAACGAGGGCGTCTCGACGAGACCGGCGGCGGCGAGGGCGTTCGCGACGCGACGCCGACCCTGCTGATGAGCGGTCAACCCCCGGCCGGAGGGCGGGGTCGGCAGCACCGACGGGATGCGGTCGAGCCCGTGGATGCGCGCGACCTCCTCCGCCAACGACCACTTGTCCGTGATGTCGGGCCGCCAGGTCGGCGGGATGACGGTCCACCCGGCTCCCTCGGATCCCGACCCCGTCGAGGCGTTGACCTCGGCGCCGATCATGGTGAGCGCGTCGGTGATCTCGGCATCCGTGTAGTCCACGCCGATGAGATTCTGAACGAAGCCGGCGGGCAGCTCGATCTCGGCGACGAAGATCTCGGCGAACAGCGCGCCGCCCTCGTCCGTCAGCGTCCCCCCGGCCAGCTCGACCATGAGGTCGGCGGCGCGACGCGCCGCGACGAACGGCACGAGCGGGTCGACGCCTCGTTCGAAGCGCTTGGACGCCTCGCTCGGCAGCTTGTGCCGGCGGGCCGTGCGCGCGATCGTGATGGGGTCGAACGTCGCCGCCTCGATCAGCACGTTCGCGGTCGTCTCGCTCATCTCGGTCTTGCCGCCGCCCATCACACCGGCGAGGCCGATCGGGCCGGAGTCGTCGGTGATGAGCAGGTCCTCGACGTGGAGCTTCCGCTCCTGACCGTCGAGCGTGGTCATCTTCTCGCCGGGCGTCGCGCGGCGGACGGTGATGCCGCCCTGGAGCTTGTCGAGGTCGTAGCCGTGCAGGGGCTGTCCGAGCTCGAGCATCACGTAGTTGGTGATGTCGATGAGCACGCCGAGCGACCGCATGCCGGCGAGCGAGAGACGAGCGATCATCCACGGGGGCGTGGGACGCGACGGGTCGACGCCGCGCACGACGCGGGTGACGAATTCGCTCGCCCCGACGGTGCCGCGGATCGGCGCCGAGTCGTCGACGATCGCCGTGTGCCCCGTGCCCGGCTGCAGCTCGGCGAAGTCCCGCTCGGCGGGGTCGCGGAAGGAGGCGCCGGTCGCGTGCGAGTACTCGCGGGCGATGCCGCGCACCGAGAAGGCGTAGCCGCGGTCGGGCGTGACGTTCACATCGACCGCGACGTCGTCGAGGCCGAGCAGCGCGATCGCGTCGGCGCCGACGGGAGCGTCGATGCCGAGATCCGACAGCACGAGGATGCCGTTGTGCTCGTCGCCGAGGCCGAGTTCGCGTGCCGACGCGATCATGCCGTCGGACACGTGCCCGTAGGTCTTGCGCGCGGCGATGGGGAACGGACCGGGCAGCACGGCTCCGGGGAGCGTCACCACGACCTTGTCGCCGACGACGAAGTTGTGCGCGCCGCAGACGATGCCGCGGACGCCTCCGTTCGCCTCGCCGACGTCGACCTGGCACCAGTTGATCGTCTTGCCGTTCGACTGAGGCTCCGGCTCGAGCGACAGCACCTGGCCGACGACGATCGGACCCTGCAGCTCGAAGCGGTGGACATCCTCCTCCTCGAACCCGACGGAGACCATGGCCGCGAGGACGTCCTCGGGGGTCCTGTCCGCTGCCACATCGACGTATTCACGCAACCACGAGAGCGGGACGCGCATCACACCACCATCCCGTACTGCTCGCTGAAACGGACATCGCCCTCGGCCATGTCGCGCATGTCCTGCACGTCGCTGCGGAACATGAGTGCCCGCTCGACGCCCATCCCGAACGCGAAGCCGCTGTAGACGTCGGGGTCGATCCCCGCGGCGCGCAGCACGTTCGGGTTCACCATTCCGCACCCGCCCCACTCGATCCAACGCGCGCCGCCCTTGAAGGTCGGGTGCCACAGGTCGAGCTCGGCGGAGGGCTCGGTGAACGGGAAGAAGTTCGTGCGGAAGCGCGTCTTGGCCTCCGGACCGAAGAGCTGGCGCGCGACGTGGTCGAGCGTCCCCTTGAGGTGGGCCATGGAGATGCCCTTGTCGATCACGAGACCCTCGAACTGCGTGAACACCGGCAGGTGCGTGGCGTCGAACTCGTCGGTGCGGTAGACCCGGCCGGGGCACAGCACGTAGATCGGCACATCGCGGTCGAGCATCGAGCGCACCTGCACGGGGCTCGTGTGCGTGCGCATCACGAGGTGCCGCGAGGGCGGGTCGACGTAGAACGTGTCCTGCTCCTGGCGGGCGGGGTGGTCGACGTCGAAGTTCAGGGCGTCGAAGTTGAACCACTCGTGCTCGAGCTCAGGCCCCTCGGCGATCTCCCATCCCATGCCGACGAAGATGTCGGAGATCTGCTCGCTGAGCAGGGTGAGCGGATGCCGGGCGCCCACGCGCGAACGCGAGGAGACCGCGGTGATGTCGACGCGCTCGGACTCGAGCCGGGCCGCGACCTCGGCGGCGGCGAGCTCGGACTCCTTGGCCGCGAGGGCCTGCGTGACCCGTCCTCGTCCCTGGCCGACGAGCTTGCCGAACGCGGCCTTGTTCTCCGGTGCGACCTGGCGCATCGAGGCGTTCAGGACGGCCAGCGGCGATCCCTCCGCGACGTGCGCCGCGCGAGCGGCTTTCAGCTCGGCGGTGTCGGCTGCCGCGGCGATGGCGTCGAGCGCCGCCGCGACAGCGGCTTCGACCGCTTCCGGGGTGATTTCGAGAGACTCAGACACGAGAGTCGAGTCTACCGGCGCACGGTGCCGCGATCAGACGCCGAGTCGCCGTCAGCGCCTACCTCGCCGGTGTCGAATCCCGCGGTCCACCGGTCTCCCGCTGGGTCGCGATGACCTGAGTCAACGTCGCCTCGTCGTCGGCCGCGATGTTCCCAGCCGCGGCAGCCTGCGCCGGTGAACGCTTCACGCGCTTCTGGAGCCGGAAGGCGACGTAGGAGAGGAGGAGGCAGACGGCCACATACATCGACCCGCCGATGATGGCGGACGGGATCAGCGGGGAACCGTACGGCGCCTGGTTGCCGATCTGGTTGATGACGTAGAGCAGCTCCTGGTAAGTGATGATGAACCCGAGCGCGGTGTCCTTGAGCGCGACGACGAGCTGGGCGATGATGACCGGCATCATCGCGCGGACAGCCTGCGGCAGCAGGATGAGCCGCATGACTCCGGTCTTGCGCAGGCCGATCGCATAACCGGCCTCCTTCTGCCCGCGAGGCAGGGACTCCACCCCGGCGCGAAGGACCTCGGCGAGCACCGATCCGTTGTACACGATCAGCGCGATGACGACTGCCCAGTACGGGGGCATCCGCACCCCGATCACCGGAAGGCCGTAGTAAAGGAGCATCATGAGGATGAGGACCGGGATCGCGCGGAAGACCTCGATGATCCACCGGACGGGCTCCCTGACCCAGGCATGCTCCGACAGCCGGCCCACGCCCAGGAGGAACCCGAGAGCGAGAGACCCGATCCCGGCGACAGCGAACGCGGCCAGAGTACTCAGCAGGCCTTCGCCGAATCGCACCCACACGGCGGAGAAGGTGAAGATGTTCCACTTCGCCGCAGAGAACTGCCCGGTGGCGAAGAGTCTCCAGACGACCCAACCGAGCACGGCGAGTACGACCAGCACGGTGACCGCGCCGATGATGCGGTTGCGGACGACGGCGCGCGGGCCCGGGACGTCGAAAAGAACGGAGCTCATCGCACGATCCTCCACTTGTTCTCGAGTCTGTTCTGCACCCAGCTGAGCACCAGCACGAGCACGACGAAGATGACCATGACCCACAACAGCACGGCGAGGGCGCTCTCTCCGCGTTCGCTGAGAGCCGCGCGGATAGTGCCGAGGTTGACGACCGAGAACCCGGCGGCGACCGTCGTGTTCTTCATGAGCGCGATCAGCACGCTCATCATGGGCGGCACCACCGAACGGGTCGCCTGCGGTAGCACGACGAAGCGCATGACCTGCCCGAAGTTCAGACCTATCGCTCGCGCGGCTTCGGCCTGGCCGACGGGCACCGTGTTGATGCCGGCGCGGAGCGCCTCAGCGACGTACGTCGCCGTGTAGATACCGAGCGCGAGGACTGCGAGCAGCAACGAGTTCACCCGCTGCCCCAGAAGGATCGGCAGGCAGAACGCGAAGAAGAACATCACGAGCGTTAGCGGGGTGTTGCGGATCCAATTGACGTACACGGCGCCGACGGTTCGAGCGATCGGTACCGGGGAGACGCGGGCTGCTCCGACGATGAGTCCGAGGACCAGGGCGATCAGCCCCCCGCCCAGGAACAGGACGATGGTTCCCCACAGCGCCTCTCCCCAGAGGTCGAGGTGGTCGGTGATGACTCCCACTGCTGCTCCTGTCGATTCGGGTTCTTGGATGGACCTGCTGATATGGGGCGGCCGACCGCGCCGACCGCCCCGTCGTCATCAGCCGACCGGGTCGACCTCAGGCTGGGTGGCCTTGACGCCAGAGGCGCCGAGGTTGTTGTCGAAGATCTGCTGCCAGATGTCTCCGCCGTCGGTCAGCTGCGTGTTGAAGTACTCGACCAGCGCGTCATCGCCCTTGGCGACTCCGATGCCGTAGCGCTCCTCGCTGAAGGGCTCGCCGACGACCTTGAGGTTGTCGGGATCCTGTGCCGCATAGCCGATGAGGATCGCCTCGTCGGTCGTGACGGCGTCGACCTGGCCGTTCTTGAGGTCCTCGACGCACTTGGAGTACGTGTCGTATTCCTTGGTCGGAACATCGGGATAGTTCGTCTTGATGTTCTGGATCGGCGTGGAGCCGGTTGCCGAGCAGACGGTCGTCGACGAGCTGAGGTCGTCGACACTTTCGATGTCGCTGTCGGAGGCCACCAGGAGGCCCTGACCCGTGACGAAGTACGGACCGGCGAAGGAGATCTGCTCCTTGCGCTTGTCGGTGATCGAGTACGTGCCGACGTAGTAGTCGATGTCGCCGTTGACGATGGCCTGCTCACGGTTGGCAGAAGCGATCGCCTGGAATTCGATCTTCTCCGGGTCGACTCCGAGCGACGCGGCCATCCAGCGCGCGATGTCGACGTCGAATCCGGTGCGCTCGCTCGTGACGGGGTCGAGGTAGCCGAGACCGGGCTGGTCTTCCTTGACGCCGACCTTCACCGTGCCGGACGACGAGATCCGGTCGAAGGTGGGGCTGCCGTCGATGCTGACGTCCTCGAGGACGGTCCACGGGGTGCTGCTGGACGAGTCGCCCTCGTCGCCGCCCTCCGGGGCTCCCGTGCTGGACGGCGTGCCGCTGTTGCAGGCCGTCAGGGCGAGCAGTGCTGCGGCTGCGATACCGAGTCCTGCCAGTGTCCGTGTGCGTCGCATGTGCGTCTCCTTCGTGTGCTGTGTGTGCAGGGTCTGTGAAGTGTGCGGGGTGCGCGAGAGAGGGTCAGTGCGTGAGGAGCTTCGAGAGGAAGTCCTTGGCCCGGTCGCTCTTCGGATTCGTGAAGAACTCCTCGGGCTTCGCCTCTTCCACGATCTGCCCGTCGGCCATGAAGACGACGCGGTCGGCCGCCTTGCGGGCGAAGCCCATCTCGTGGGTCACGACGATCATCGTCATGCCCTCCTGAGCGAGCTCGACCATGACGTCGAGCACCTCGTTGATCATCTCGGGGTCGAGCGCGCTGGTGGGCTCGTCGAAGAGCATCACCTTCGGGTGCATCGCGAGTGCGCGGGCGATCGCGACGCGCTGCTGCTGGCCGCCGGACAGCTGAGCGGGGAGCTTCGATGCCTGCTGGGCGACGCCGACGCGCTCGAGCAGGGCCATCGCCTCCTTCTCGGCATCCGCCTTCTTCTGGCCACGGACCTTGATCGGGCCGAGCGTCACATTCTCGAGGATCGTGAGGTGCGCGAAGAGGTTGAACGACTGGAACACCATGCCGACGTCGGCACGGAGGTTCGCGAGTCCCTTGCCCTCGGCGGGCAGAGCCTTGCCGTCGATGCTGATCGTTCCGCTCGTGATGGTCTCGAGGCGGTTGATCGTGCGGCACAGGGTCGACTTGCCCGACCCCGACGGGCCGATCACGACCACGACCTCGCCGGCGTTGACCGTGAGGTTGATATCCGTGAGCGCCTGGAAGTCGCCGTAGTGCTTCTGCACGTCGTCGACCACGACGAGGGGCTTATCAGAGGTCATCATTTCTCCAAACTAGCCACGGGGGTGGCGGGTCTCCAGGCGGGCTCGTCGAGATTTACACGTTCGTAATCCCCTGATCGAGCCCGTTCCGGCCGACCAGCGGAGTGCCCCCCCGGTCCGCCCCCGCAGACCGTGGGGGCGTCCCTGCTGCCGTGCCCCTCCCCCGAAGGGCGCGAGGCAGCAAGCCTCCGATCGGATGAGATCGCGAGGCGATCCGGCGGGATGCCGGAACCCGAGCCTGCGGGCAGGTCGTCGGGTCTGTGGCATCTGAATTCTCCGTCGAATCGTGCGCGATCGACCCCAGATTGGCAGAGCAGGATGCCGCGACGAGAACTTCTTGAGGATTTCTTGAGGCGTCAGTCGCGCTGCTCGCGGAAGTACTCGACCGCCCCGGGGTGCAGGGGAACAGGACCCGTGAAGATCGCCTGGGTGCGGTCGAGGAGCGCGGCGGCCGGCACATCGTGCGCGAGCCGGGTGCGACCGTCGAAGAGTCCTCGCAGGACGTCGCGCACCACGCCTGGCGGAGTATCGCTCGAGGTGACGAGGTAGTTCGGCACCGCGAGCGTCGGCTCCGACTCCTCCAGGCCGTACAGACCGACCGGCAGATCGGAGGGCCGGTACGCGTACGAATACCGCTCGTTCACGTCGTTCACCCAGCTCTGCTCGATGGGCAGGAGCCGCACGGGCGTGGTCTGCGCCAGTTCGGCGATGCCGGGGGTCGGGATGCCGCCGACCCAGAAGAATCCGTCGATCTCCGCGCTCTCGAGCGCCTCGATCGACGCGGCGAGGCCAAGCTCCGGGTCGCTGATCGACGAGGGATCCACGTCGGCGGCATCCAGCACCCGCGACGCGATGACGTTGACCCCGGAGTTCTCGGCCCCCAACGAGACGACGCGCCCCGAGAGGTCGTCGAGTCCGTCGATGTCGGAGTCGGAACGCACCACGACGTGCAGGTACTCGTCGTACAGACGGGCGACGGCCTGCACAGGCAGCGGCTCCGGGAAGGCGCCCTCGCCCTCCACGGCATCCGCAGCTGCATCCCCCTGTGCGAAGCCGAGGAGAGCATCCCCCGAACTGACGCGAAGCAGGTTGTCGACCGAACCGGCGGTCTGTTCCGCGGTCACGCGGACATCGAGGGCGGCGGAGAGCTCGTCGGCCAGGCCTTCGCCGTAGGCGAAGTAGACGCCATTGGCACCTCCCCCCGCGATCTCGTACGCGGTGTCGCCCCACTCGCCGGAACGCGGCGAGCACGCGGTGACCGACGCCGCGACGAGCACGGCGAGCACTCCGGCCACGATCGGGCGCGCGACCTCGCGCCGCCTCATGCGTGGACTCCGTCCGGCAGGAGCAGCGTGACGAGCAGTCCGCCGGCGTCCGGCGACTCGACGAGGAGCTCGGCGCCGAGGGAGTCGAGCAGGTCGGTCGCGATCGCGAGCCCGAGCCCCGAACCCGGAGTGTCCCCCCTGTCATCGCTGCGCCAGAACCGATCGGTGGCGGCGGCCGCCTGCTCGGCGGTGAGACCGGGGCCCTGGTCGCGCACGGTGAGCCGGCACGACTGCTCGTCCCGCCGCGCCGTGACCACCACGACCGAATCGGGTGTCGAGTACTTCACGGCGTTGTCGATCACGGCATCCAGGGCGCTCTCGACGATCGTCCGGTCGGTCACGCTCATCACCGGCTCGCCTCCCGTTGCCACGACGGAGATCCCCCGCTGACCGGCGACGTCGCGCCACGCCTCCGCGCGCCGGCCGGCGAGGGCCGTCAGGTCGACCGCCGAGATCGCGGTGTCGCCGCGTCCGCCCCTGGCCAGCCCGAGCAGCGTCTCGAGGATGCGCGCCATGCGCCGCCCCTCCTCGCGTGTCTCCTCGACGTCGTCGCGCCAGTCGTCGCCGAGTCCCGTCGACAGGTGCTCGACGCGTAGGAGCAGGGCGTTGAGGGGGTTCCGAAGCTCGTGGGAGGCGTTCAGCGCGAACTCCTGCTGCCTCGTCATGACGCGTTCGATCTCGTCGGCCATGCCGTTGAACACGCGAGTCATCCGTCGCAGTTCGGGCGGGCCCGTGTCCTCGGAGACGCGGGCGTCCATCTCCCCTCTCTCGATCGCAGCCATCGCCTCGTCGAGTCGCCGCACGGGCGAGAGCACCCAGCGCGCGAGCTGCATCACCAGCAGGATGCCGAGACCCACCGTGGCCAGCGCCACGAGCGAGAGGACGATGACCTGCTGCACGATCTCGGCCCGCGGAGCCGCGGTGTCGGCCGACACCATGACCGCACCGATCACGTCGCCGTCGTCGAAGACCGGCTCGACGAGCGACGACTCGGCGACGCTCCACGGGAACACCGGCGCCGGGGCCTCCGCTCGCCGCCCCGACAGCGCGAGGCCCACGCGCGCGGTCTCCTCGTCGGTCAGCACGTCGTCATCACGGTCACCCGCCGCCCACGCGGTTCCGGCGAGATCGAACACGCGGACGTCGATGTCGTACACCTCGTGGAATCGGCGCACCTCGGCGTCGATCACCGTGGCGCTCCCCGAACGCAGCGCCTGTCTCGCACTGGTCACGAAGTACGCGAGATCACCGAGCTGCTCGGTGTAGAAGGCCTGTTGGATGCTGCGCGTCGCGCTCCACGCCGTGGCGCCGCCGAGAGACACGAGGATCGCGATCAACGGCACGAGGAAGACGACCACCAGGCGTCTGCGCATCCCTCAGCCCGCCAGCCGGTAGCCGACGCCGCGGACGGTCTCGATCAGCCGGCGCTGACCCGCTTTGCGACGGATCGCTCCGACGTGCACCTCGAGGGAATGGCCGAATCCGCGCCAATCGGTGTTCCACACCTCGCGGATCAGTCTCTCCTTCGGCACGGCCACGCCGGGGTAACGCGCGAGCACCGCGACGATGTCGAACTCCTTGCGCGTCAGTTCTATGGGGCCTCCGTCGACCATGACCTGCCGGGCCACGAGATCGATCCGCACCGCGCCACCGTCGAGATCGACGACGCCCTCCGACTCCGGTCGCACCGGGCGGGAGCGCCTCGTGACCGCCTCGATGCGGGCGAGCAGCTCGTGCACGTCGTAGGGCTTGACCACGAAGTCGTCGGCGCCGGCCCGCAGCCCCTTGATGCGCTCGGTCACCTGATTGCGGGCCGTCACGATCACGATCGGCACGTCGGAGCGTCCGCGGATGCGCCGGCACAGGTCGATGCCGTCGACATCGGGGAGGCCGAGGTCAAGGAGGACGACCTCGGTGTCGGCGCCGAGGAGGTCGAGCGCTGCGGCGCCGTCGGCCGCGCGCACCGTGGCGTAGCCGGATCGGGCGAGGAACGCGTCGAGTGCGGCGGCGACGCGCTCGTCGTCCTCCACGATCAGAATCCGCATCGACCCCGGTCCCCTTCTCCGCCCACGCGCAGGGACAAACCCTACCAGCCGGGGTGGGCGTCGAAGAGTCGACGGCGGTGTCAGGGAACGGTCAGGCAGCGGTGCCGGCGCGCTGCGCGAAGGCGCTCTCGTACAGGCACACGCTCGCTGCGGTGGCGAGGTTCAGGGACTCGGCACGGCCGAAGATCGGCAGCTTCAGCACCCGGTCGGCGCGGTCGAGCGCGTCGTCGTCGAGCCCCCGCGCCTCGTTCCCGAACAGCCAGCCCGTCGGCCCGGCGAGCACTCCCTCGGCACGTGCCTGCAGCAGGTCGTCGCCCTTGACGTCGGCGGCGAGGATCGTGAGCCCGGCGGCATGCGCGCGCTGCACGACGTCGTCGAGCTCGGCTCCCACCGACACCGGGAGGTGGAAGAGGGAGCCCGTGGTCGCGCGCACGACCTTCGGGTTGTAAGGGTCGACAGTGCGGCCGGTGAGCACGACGGCATCGGCGCCCGCCGCGTCCGCCGCCCGGATGATCGTGCCCAGGTTGCCCGGGTCGCGGATCTCCTCGCAGATCGCGACGAGCCGGGGCGACGCGTCGAAGATGTCGCGCACCGAGGTCGGCGTCTGCCGGACGACGGCGACGAGCCCCTGCGGCGTCACGGTGTCGGCCATGGCGTTGAGCACGTACTCGGTGACGAACTCCACCGTGACGTCGGCATCCGACGCCTTCGCGCGGATGTCGGGATGCTTGTCCCATCCAGTCGGCGTCGCGAACAGTTCGACGATCGCCTCGGGGCTGTAGGTGAGCGCCTCGCGGACCGCCTGCGGCCCTTCCGACAGGAACAGACCCGTCTCTGTGCGCGCGCTGCGCTTGGTCAGCTTCGCGACAGCACGGACTCGGGGGGACCGGGGGTTCTCCAGCACGATCTCAGTCTAGGGAACAGCGACGCCTGATCCGCGGAGAACAGCGGGGAAACGACAGAGGGCGCCTTCCCGAAGGAAGGCGCCCTCTGTGCTGACGAGCTGCTTACGCAGCCGACTTCGGCGCGTTGACGTCGGAAGGCAGAGCCTTCTTGGCCGTCTCGACGAGCGTCGTGAACGTCGCCGCGTCGTTGACCGCGAGGTCGGCGAGCATGCGACGGTCGACCGTGACACCCGCGAGGCCGAGGCCCTGGATGAAGCGGTTGTACGTGATGCCGTTCTGGCGTGCAGCGGCGTTGATGCGCTGGATCCAGAGGCGACGGAAGTCACCCTTGCGCTTGCGACGGTCCCGGTACGAGTAGACCAGGGAGTGGATGACCTGCTCCTTGGCCTTCCGGTACAGGCGCGAACGCTGACCGCGGTAACCGGACGCGCGCTCGAGGATGACGCGGCGCTTCTTGTGGGCGTTTACTGCCCGCTTGACTCTTGCCATTTTCGTGTGTTCCTATTCGTGCGTTCGGCGCGTCAGCGGCCGAGAAGCTTCTTGGCGACCTTGAAGTCGGCCTTCGAGAGCACCTGGTCCTGGTTCAGGCGACGGGTGCGACGGCTCGACTTGTGCTCGAGGTTGTGGCGCATGTTCGCCTGCTGCTTCTTCAGCTTGCCGCTGCCGGTGATCTTGAAGCGCTTCTTAGCACCCGAGTGGGTCTTCTGCTTCGGCATCTTCTCTTCCTTCGTATGGCGCCTTCTCAGGCGACGGGGTCAACCCGCGGTGCGGGAGTCGGTGGGGGCGGTCGTCACTCCGCCGCGGCCTCGGCCGGAGCATCGGCCTCGTGCTTGGCGTCGCGCGCTGCCTGCTTCTTCGCGTCGCGGACGGCGTTCTGCTCCTGCTTCGCCTCGGACTTGCTCTTCAGCGGGGCCACGATCATCACCATGTTGCGACCGTCGATGGTCGGGTTCGACTCGACGGTGCCGAGCTCGGCGACGTCCTCGGCGAACTTGCGCAGCAGACGCACACCCTGCTCGGGACGCGACTGCTCACGACCGCGGAACAGGATCATGGCCTTGACCTTGTCGCCGGCCTTGAGGAAGCCCTCGGCGCGCTTGAGCTTCGTCGTGTAGTCGTGCGCCTCGATCTTCAGACGGAAGCGGACCTCCTTGAGAATGGTGTTCGCCTGGTTGCGGCGAGCTTCCTTCTCCTTCTGGGCGGCTTCGTACTTGAACTTGCCGTAGTCCATGATCTTGACCACGGGAGGCTTCGAGTTGGGGGCCACCTCGACGAGGTCGAGGTCGGCTTCCTGCGCAAGGCGCAGCGCCGCCTCGATGCGGACGACGCCGATCTGCTCACCCGCGGGGCCGACGAGGCGGACCTCGGGGACGCGGATGCGCTCATTGGTGCGGGGATCGCTGATGCGGAACTCCTTAGACGATGGGATTCGGCCATCAGGATGCTGTCTGCATCCCGAGCGAAATCGGAATCGTCCCCCACCCGCCGGCAGTCAGACGCCGGCTTCGCACCCTGTCTACCGGACGCATCTGACGACGCGATCCGGCGGAGTGCAAGACCCGGTAGCCTGGAACGGCAAGCGCGGGTGGGAAGTGAATCCTCTTTCGTACCGGAGCATGACGCTCCGGAGCCCGACATAGTCTAACAGAGAGCAAGGCGAAGTGACGAACCAGGTATCGGACGATTCCGCACGCGAGCGCGAGGAGCGCTGGGCACGGCAGGAGGCGGCCGCCTCGTCGGCCACCCGCGACATCGCCGACGTGCCCGCCGTGGAGGTCATCACCACCGCCGCCGTGCACCTCATGAGCGCCGCCGCCGTGAAGCTGGGGCTCGCCGACGACCCGAACGCGGCCGAGCAGCTCGACCTCGACGAGGCCCGCAAGCTCATCAACGCCCTCGCCGGTCTCATCACCGCCGGCGCGCCGGAGATCAGCGACATGCACGCTCGCTCCCTGCGCGACGGACTGCGTTCCCTCCAGCTCGCGTTCCGCGAGGCGTCGACCATCCCCGATCCGATCGGCAAGGGTCCCGGCGAGAAGTGGACCGGCCCGGTCACCTGACCGACCCCGCGGAGCCCGCTCCGGATCGTTGAGCGAGCGGAGCGAGATGAAACGCCGCTCGAGGTGAACCCTCCGGTCGTCGAGCGAGCGGAGCGAGACGAAACGCCTCACGCCTCCAGAACGATCGGCGGCGCGGTCGACGGACCTCCGCAGCGATCGGTGGAGTGCGTCCAGTCGATCGTCTCCTCGGACTCGGCGAGGAGGATGCCGCCGGCATCGAAGACGCGGACGGTGATCACCTCCGGCGCGTCGAAACCGAAGAAGAATTGACCGTCGTCTCCCCCGGTCGGGGTCGAAGGATCGATCTCCGGCGTCGGAGCGACTCCCGGCGCCGGAGAGCACCCGTGCTCCGAGCACACCTGGAGGAACACGTCCGGCGCGTGAACCGAGGCGTCGATCACGACGCCATTGGTCCACCCGATCGCAGGGCACGCGGTCCCACATCCCGGCAGCAGCACTCCGGACACCATCGCCAGGACGAGCCCCGCTGCTCTGCGCATACCGCCCACCCTAGCGGGCCGACTCGTCGGGTCAGGCGGAGCGACGGAGCTTGACCGTGAGGGAGTCGGCGAGCACCGCGATGCGGTCGTCGGCCGCCCACCGCTGCGCGAGACGGGCGAGCACGGCATCCAGCACTTCACGCTCGAGACCGTCGACGAGCTCCAGGACGACGACGAGCTCGGGACCCCGCAGCCGCGCGTCAGGGTCGCCGGCGGCGACCGACACGTCGATCACGGCGAGCTCGTGTGCGACGCTCTCCTGGAGGGCGCGGAAGACCTCCGGCGACAGGAAGCTGGGCTCCCACGCAAGCCCCTGCGCGATCGACCAGACCGCGGGTCGACGGATGACGAACTCGGTGTCGGCGGTCGGGTCGAGCACGATGAGATCCGTGTCCTCAGCGGATGCCGACAGAGCCACGCGCACGGCCTCGACGGGGATCGGCCGCGCCGCGGCATCCCAGTGCTGCATCGTCTGCACCGACGAGAACACCGGCTGCACGCGACGCCCGTCGGGCGCCGCGACCGTCACGATCGACAACTCCTGCGTCTTGTCGACGGCGAGACCGCTGGGCGCCACGCCCTCCTCGCCCTTCTCGGCGATGAGAGGAATCAGCACCCGCGCGGCGCGGAACGCGTCGACCACCTCGACCTGCGACCCTTCGCCCGCGCGGAACCTCAGCAAGGCCGACAGCAGCGCAGGGTCGGCGGATCCGTCGTCGCCGGAGTGCGGGTTCGACTCGAAGCTGCGGCCCTCCCACGGCACCCCGGCCGAGTCGGCGTGGTGATGCCCGACGGGGCCCGGGTCGTCAGTCCCCTGCGACATCCAGAGCCTCGGCCAGCGTGAACGCGCCGGCGTAGAGGGCCTTCCCGACGATCGCACCCTCGACACCGAGCGGCACGAGGTCGCGAAGAGCGATGATGTCGTCGAGATTCGAGATGCCGCCCGACGCCACGACGGGCTTCGGCGTGCGCGAGGTGACCTCGCGAAGCAGTTCGAGGTTCGGGCCCTTGAGCGTCCCGTCCTTGGTGACGTCGGTGACGACGTAGCGGCTGCACCCGGCATCCTCGAGGCGCTCCAGCACCTCCCAGAGGTCGCCGCCCTCCTTCGTCCAGCCGCGCGCGGCCAGCGTCGTGCCGCGCACGTCGAGCCCCACGGCGATCGCCTCGCCGTAGCGGCCGATGACGTCGGCAGCCCACTCGGGGTTTTCCAGTGCAGCGGTTCCGAGGTTGATGCGCGTCGCACCGCTCTCGAGGGCGGCCTCCAGCGTCGCGTCGTCGCGGATGCCGCCGGACAGCTCGACGTTCACGTTGCGGTACTGCTTGATGACCTTGCGCAGGATCGGGGCGTTGCTGCCGCGTCCGAACGCCGCATCGAGGTCGACGAGGTGGATCCACTTCGCCCCCTGCGACACCCACTCGCCGGCCGCGTCGAGCGGGTCGCCGTAGCTGGTCTCGGTGCCGGCCTCACCCTGGGTCAGCCGAACGGCCTTGCCGCCGGCCACATCGACCGCGGGAAGCAGGGTGAGAGAGGGGGACTGCGCGAAGTCGTTCATGACGTCCTCAGGTGAGATGGGATGCGCCTGATCACCGGCACGAGAAACGACACTAGCCTCCGCGGGAGTCCGCTCCAAATGAGATGACGGTGAGGGACCGGCCACACGCTGTAGCCTCGATATCACGTCTATTCGGTCGATGAGGAGATGGTTCATGGCGCGCGACGGGGAAGCATACGGCGGAGGCCCCCTGCGGCGGGGTAACACTCCCCCGCCACCGGCGCCCGAGATCGTCGAGCACGTGCCCCTCTCACCGCAGGACGACGACGACTGGCCCACTCTTCCGGCCAGCGCGCTGCGACCGCGGCCCGAGACGGTCGACCAGGCCGATGGCGACGCAGGAACGGCGCCGTCGACACGCGCCGAGGCCGCGGCCGCCGCATCCGGGGGATCGCCCGCCGCTCCCGTGCGGCCCGAGGCGCCCGCCTCCCCGACGCCCGGCACTCCTGCCGCCGCGCCTTCCGCGCCCGGAGCGCCCGGCGCACCGGCCCAGCCGACCGCACCGGCCCAGCCGACCACGCCCTCTCAGCCGACCGCACCGGCGAGCCAGCCCATCGTCTCCTCCGTCCCGACGCTGCTGCCTGCTCCGGCAGCGCCGCCTGCCCCGACCTCCGTGCCCACGACGGCGCCGGTTCCGACGCGTCCCGCTCCGGCCGCGCCCACGGCACTGCCGGTGCAGCCGCTCCAGCCCGGGCAGCCCGCGCCGGTGCAGCCTGCGCAGCCGGTGCGCTCCGGCCAGCCGGCCGCCCCTGTCGCGTCGGCGCCCGTCGCCCCGGTCACCGGAGCTCCGGCGGCGCCCGCTGCTCCCCCGTCTATCCCGTCCGCTCCCCCGGGTGCGCCGGGACCCGCCGGTACCGCCCCGACCGTCGACCCGCTCACCTCATCCCGTCGACTGCAGCGGGAGCAGGGCCTGGAGCGACGCTCCTTCCTGCAGCAGGACCCCCGCGAGGAGCCCGCCCGCCACGGAGGTCGCGGCGTGCTCAACCGGCTCGGCTTCTCCCTCGCCCCGAACGCGCAGGAGCGCGCGGTGCGCGAGGACGAGCACGCCGTGAGCCGGCACTGGCCGGGCCCGCGCACGGTCGCGGTCGTGAACGGCAAGGGCGGGGCGGGCAAGACCCCCGCCACCGTGCTGCTCTCGGCCGTGTTCGCGCAGTACGGCGGGGCCGGGGTGCTCGCCTGGGACAACAACCAGACCCGCGGCACGCTCGGCTGGCGCACCGAGACCGGCGCCCACGACCGCACACTGCTCGAGCTGCTCCCGCAGACGCAGCGGCTCCTCGGCGCCCAGGGTCAGTCGGCGGATCTCGCCCACTTCGTGCATCATCAGCCGCAGGAGAAGTACGACGTGCTGCGCTCGAAGCCCATCCGTCTCGCGCACGAGAACCGGCTGAGCCCCGATGACGTGGACGCGATCCACGCCGTGGCTGCGAAGTTCTACCGCCTCATCATCATCGACTCCGGCAACGACGAGTCCGACCCGATGTGGCTGCGGATGATCGAGCTCGCCGACCAGATCGTCGTCGCCACCACCACCCGCGACGATCATGCGGAAGCCGGCGCTCTGCTGCTCGAGGCCCTCGAGGACCGCGACGAGCGCTCAGCGCGACTGGCGCGCGAGTCTGTGGTCGTGGTCAGCCAAGCCGACCCCAAGGCGTCGTCGGCCGACGTCGCCGAGGTCGTGGCCGGGTACCAGCCGCTCGCCCGCGATGTCGTGCAGATCCCTTACGACCGTGAGATGGTCGACGGCCACCTGCGGCTGCGGGCTCTGGCCGCGCCGACGCAGCGCGCCTGGCTGTCGGCCGCTGCCGCGGTCGCACGCGGCTTCTGATCAGTCGCGCAGGCTGTTCACCCAGTTGCGCAGCAGCTGGATGCCGGCTTCCCCAGACTTCTCGGGGTGGAACTGCGTGGCGGAGAGCGGACCGTTCTCGACGGCCGCGAGGAACGGCTCACCGTACGTCGACCAGGTGAGCACGGGCTGCGGGAACGGCGGGATGACGTCGAGCTCCCACGACTGCGCCGCGTACGAGTGCACGAAGTAGAACCGCTCGTCTTCGATCCCGCGGAACAGGATGCTGTCTGCGCCCGGCTCCACCGTGTTCCACCCCATGTGGGGCAGCACCGGAGCGTTGAGCTCGGTGACGGCACCCGGCCATTCCCCGAGCCCCTCCGCATCGGTGCCGCGCTCGACGCCGTGGGCGAAGAGCACCTGCATGCCGACGCAGATCCCGAGAACCGGGCGGCCCCCCGCGAGGCGGCGATCGATGATCTCGTCCCCTCCGTGCGCGTGGAGCGCGTCGCGGACCGCCTGGAACGCGCCGACGCCGGGGACGAGCAGGCCGTCGGCCTCGAGCGCCTCGGTGCGGTCGCGGGTGAGCACGGCATCCGCGCCTGCCGCGACGAGAGCCTTGACGGCGGAGTGCACGTTGCCCGACTCGTAGTTGAACACGGCGACGCGGGGTGCCCCGGTCACAGCGCGCCCTTCGTGGAGGGGATGCCGTCGACGAGCGGGTCGAGTGCCTTCGCCTGGCGGAACGCCCTCGCGAACGCCTTATACTCGGCCTCGGCGATGTGGTGCGGATCGCGTCCGCCCAGCACCCGCACGTGCACGGTCAGCCCGGCGTTGAACGTGATCGCCTCGAATGTGTGACGGACGAGGGAGCCGGTGAAGTGGCCGCCGATGAGGTGGTGCTCGAAACCCGCCGGCTCGCCCGTGTGGACGAGGTACGGGCGCCCCGAGATGTCGACCACGGCCTGGGCGAGTGCCTCGTCGAGGGGCACGAGCGCGTCGCCGTAGCGGGAGATGCCGGACTTGTCGCCCAGCGCCTCGCGGATCCCCTGGCCGAGCACGATCGAGATGTCCTCGACCGTGTGGTGGGCGTCGATGTTCGTGTCGCCCGAGGCGCGGACAGTGAGGTCGGTCAGGGAGTGCTTCGCGAACGCCGTCAGCATGTGATCGAAGAAGGGCACCGACGTGTCGATGTGGCTCGCACCGGTGCCGTCGAGGTTCAGCTCGAGCTCGACAGTGGACTCCGAGGTGCTGCGCACACGCGTCGCGGTGCGAGGGGTCAGGGCGGTGCTGCTCATGAAGCCGATCCTATCGAGGCCAGTGCGTCGAGGAACGCGGTGGTCTCCGCCTCCGTGCCGGCGGTGACCCGGAGGTGCCCCGGGATGCCCACGTCGCGGATCAGCACCCCGCGGTCGTACAGCTGCTGCCAGACCGCACGGGGATCGGAGACGCCCCCGAAGAGCACGAAGTTCGACCATGATTCGTGGGGCGTGTACCCGAGCGCCTCGAGCGTCGCCGAGATGCGGTCGCGCTGCTCGATGATCTCCTCGACCATGCCGAGCATGACGTCGGAGTTGCGCAGAGCCGCGATGGCGGCGGCCTGCGTGAGCGCGCTCAGGTGGTAGGGCAGCCGCACGAGACGCAGCGCGTCGATGAACGCGGGATCGGCCGCGAGGTAGCCGACGCGTGCACCCGCGAAGGCGAAGGCCTTGCTCATCGTGCGCGAGACCGCGAGTCGCGGACGCCCGTCGAGCAACGTGAGCGCCGATGCCGCCTCGCGCGGAGCGAACTCCTGGTACGCCTCATCCACCACGACGATCCCTCGGCTGGCCTCGTACACCGCCTCGATCACATCGAGCGACAACGGGGTGCCGGTCGGGTTGTTCGGCGCGCACAGGAGGATCACATCGGGGTCGGCCTCCTCGACCTGCGCGGCAGCATCGTCGGGAGTGAGCGAGTAGTCGGGCTGGCGCGTGCCGGCGACCCACGTCGCGCCCGTGCCCTTCGCGATGAGCGGGTACATCGAGTAGGTGGGCGCGAAGCTGAAGGCTGTGCGCCTCGGACCGCCGAAGGCCTGCAGGATGTGCTGCAGGACCTCGTTCGAGCCGTTTCCTGCCCAGATCTGCTCCGCCTCGAGACCGTGCCCGAGATACTCGGCGAAACCCTCGCGGAGGGTGGTGAACTCGCGGTCGGGGTAGCGGTTGACGTCACGCAGAGCCACGGCGATGTCATCGAGGATGTCGCTCGCCACGGCATCCGGGACGGGATGCGTGTTCTCGTTGACGTTCAAGGCGATGGGCAGCGGCGCCTGAGGGGCCCCGTAGGGAGTGAGTCCTCGAAGATCGTCACGAAGCGGGAGGTCGGCGAGTGATGCGGTCACCCTTCCCATGGTAGGCCGCGCAGTGGCGCCCGGCTGCCGGGTGACGTCACTCGGAGTACTGCGCGGGGATCGCGATCTCCTGGCCGATCTGGAGCGCACCGCCCTGGAGGACGTTCAGGCGGGTGATGTCGCCGATGACCTCTCGCGGGTCGGCACCAGGCGCGACGCTCTCGGCGATCGACCATAGGGTGTCGCCCGGCATCACGGTGACCGTCTCGAACGATGCCGTCGCGACGCTCTCGTTCGAGGCGAGGGCCGTGCCCCCGCTCAAAGCCGCGAACGCGATGCCCCCGGCGAGCGGGACGGCGGCGAGAGCGAGCAGGAAGCGACGACCGCGCGCCGTCAGCCGGAGCCGCGTCGCCGGACGTGCCGGAAGGACCGCTGCAGTGCTGAAGGTAATGGTGGTCATCTGGTGCTCCTCTGCTCTACCGCTGTGCGTCTGCATCAGCGATGAAGTTGGCGTAGCGTTCGCATTCGCGACTCGGCCGGGAGTCATGAATGCGAAGCTACGTTCCGAAGGTATCTTCGAATTCGAATGTCTGTCAAGAGTTCTTCGAAACCCGTTCTCCGAATCAGCCGACACGCTCGAACAGATATTCCAGATCGGCGTGATTCTCGGATACGGTTTCGATACGCACACCCCATCACGGGCCACCGACATTCGAATCCGGACCGCGATACCGCACACCTGAGGAGCACCATGAGCGAGATCTCCGCCCCCGAGTCCGAGGCGCCGCGCACTCGGCGGAGGAAGAGCCTCAGCCCCAAGCAGATGGCGATCCTCGAGGTCATCCAGACGTCGATCAGCCGCTACGGCTACCCGCCGAGCATGCGCGAGATCGGCGACGCGGTGGGGCTGAAGTCGCTCTCCAGCGTCACCCACCAGCTCGGACAGCTCGAGCTGAGCGGGTATCTGCGCCGCGACCCCGGCAAGACCCGTGCCATGGAGGTGCTGATCGATCTGCCGGGCACCGGCGCCGAGAACCCGGCCGATGTCGCGACCCCGGTGGGCGACGCCGCCCTCGTCCCGCTGGTCGGCCGCATCGCCGCCGGCGTGCCGATCACCGCCGACCAGCAGGTCGAGGAGATCTTCCCCCTCCCCCGCCAGCTCGTGGGCAAGGGCGACCTCTTCATGCTCAAGGTCTCGGGCGAGTCGATGATCGACGCCGCCATCTGCGACGGCGACTGGGTCGTCGTCCGCTCGCAGAACAGCGCGGAGAACGGCGAGATCGTCGCCGCGATGCTCGACGGCGAGGCCACCGTCAAGGTGCTGCGCCGCCGCGACGGCCACACCTGGCTGCTGCCGCGCAACTCGGCGTTCGAGCCCATCCTCGGCGACGAGGCCGTGGTGCTCGGCAAGGTCGTCGCGGTCCTGCGCGCCGTCTGAGGTCTTCCGGCCGGAGCCGACCGGCCGGCCGGCTCCGCCTAGGCTCGGAGGCATGTCCGCACCGTTCGGCTCCTGGCCTTCACCGTTCACTCCGGCATCCGTCGCGGCGTCGTCGCCGCGCATCGACGGCGCCCGCTTCGTCGGGGACGAGGTCTGGTGGGGCGAGTCGGTCCCATCGGAAAGCGGTCGCGTCACCGTCCGGAGCTCGACCGGCGACCAGATCCTCCCGGCGCCGTGGAGCGCACGGTCCCGCGTTCACGAGTACGGCGGCGGCGCGTGGGCGGCCGACCACGACGGAACGCTCTACTTCGTCGACGCGAAGGACCAGCGCGTGCGGAGGATGCCGCGCGGCGGCGAGCCCGCAGTCCTCACAGCCCCTGGCCCTGTCCACGGCGGTCTGCGCGTGCAGCGGGGGCGGCTGTTCGCGGTGCGCGAGGATCTGACCGTCGAGCCGCACCGGCGCGCCGTCGTCGAGATCCCGGTCGACGGATCGGCCGCAGACGATCCCGGCGCGGTGCGGGTGATCGTCGAGGGCGACGGCTTCTTCGCGCACCCCGCACCGAGTCCGGACGGACACCGGGTCGCCTGGGTCGAGTGGGACGCGACACGGATGCCGTGGCAGTCGGCGCGTCTCGCGGTCACCGACGGCTCTCTCACCACCGTCGTGCCGACGCGCGCCGCTCTGCAGCCCGAGTGGACGGGCGACGACGAACTCGTGGTCGCCGATGACCCGTCCGGGCGGTGGGCCCTGCACAGGGTGCGCGTCGACGCCGACGGGCGGTACGGGACGCCAGAGCCGGTGACCGCCGCCGATGTGGACGCCGACACGGGGTACGGACTCTGGGTGCTCGGCAACCGCTGGTATCAGCCCCTCGACGACGGTCGCCTCGTCGCGGTGCGGACCGACGGCAGGGACGCGGTGGTCGTGATCTCCTCCGATGGCAGCGCTCGCCCGCTGACCGTCCCGCCGGACGGCCACGTCAGCGTCGATGACGTCGCCGGAACGCGCATCCTCCTCTCCGGCAGCAGTTCGACGTCCGCTCCCGGTCTCTGGCTCGTCGACGTCGACACCGGCGCGGTCGAGGCCGTCGCCGGTGGCGCACCGGTCGACCCGGCGTGGATGCCCACGGCATCCCCCCTCGTCGTCGACGGCCTCCACGGCCCCGTGCACGCTTTCGCCTACCCACCGGCCCACCCGTCGGCGATCGCCCCCGAGGGAGAGCTGCCGCCGTACGTCGTTCTCGTGCACGGTGGTCCGACCGCCCACGTAACCGGCGCGACGTCCTCGGCTATGGCGTTCTACACGAGTCGCGGCATCGGGGTGCTCGACGTGAACTACGGCGGCTCGAGCGGGTACGGGCGCGCGTATCGAGAGCGCCTGGACGGCGCGTGGGGCGTCGTGGACGTCGACGACGTGATCGCTGCGGCGCGCGGGCTCGTCGAGGCGGAGCTCGCCGACCCCGCACGCATCGCGATCAAGGGCGGTTCCGCCGGCGGCTGGACGGTGCTGTCGGCGCTCGTGCGCGGGGACACGTTCGCGGCCGGAATCAGCCGATACGGCGTCGCGGACCTGCGGATGCTCGTCGAGCACTCCCACGACTTCGAGGCGCACTACATCGAGGGGCTCGTCGGTCCGCTCCCCGAGGCGGAAGACCTCTACGTCGAGCGCTCACCGCTCACGCGCGCCGATCGCATCGACGTGCCGGTGCTGCTCATGCAGGGCGGAGAAGACCGCGTGGTGCCGCCGGCGCAATCGGAGGCGATCCGCGGTGCGCTGGCAGCGCGCGGGGTCGAACACGAGTACGTGCTGTACCCGACGGAGGGACACGGGTTCCGCGCCGCGGAGACCATCGTCGACGCACTGGAGCGGGAGCTCGCGTTCCTCGGCCGGGTGTTCGGCTTCAGACCGGCGGGCTGATCACTCGCCGACGCGGTTGCGCAGGCGCATGGCCCGCTCCGCCTCGCGCGTGTCCTGCCGCTCGCGGAGCGTCTGACGCTTGTCGTACTCGCGCTTGCCCTTCGCGAGCGCGATCTCGACCTTGGCGCGTCCGTCGGAGAAGTACAGCTTCAGCGGGATGAGCGTGTAGCCGCCCGCCGAGACGGCGTGCGCGAGCTTCGCGATCTCCTCGCGGTGCAGCAGCAGCTTGCGGATGCGCTTGGCCGAGTGATTGGTCCAGTGACCCTGCGAGTACTCGGGGATGTGCACGGCGTCGAGGAACACCTCGTTGCCCTTGACGAACGCATACCCGTCGCTGAGGTTCGCGCGTCCCTGACGCAGTGACTTGACCTCGGTGCCGGTGAGCACCATCCCCGCCTCGTACGACTTCTCGATGTTGTAGTCGTGACGTGCGCGACGATTGGTCGCGATGACCTTCTCCCCGCGTTCCCTGGGCATGATTCTCTCCTGTGCGTGACGACGTCGGTGACGCGATCCGTCACCGAGCAGCCTGTCAGTCTATACCGCGCCGGGTCAGGTGCGAAGCCACCGGCGGATCGCGAAGCCCGCCGAGAGCGCGGCGAGCACGACGCCGATGATGATCAGCACGGGCACGACGACCGCGGCATCCTGCATCCCGATCCAGGTGGTGATGAACGGCACCCGGCCGCGGAGATAGCCGTTGACGCCGAAGTGCACGCCCGCCACGACCGCCGCGCTCGCGAGCACGGAGCCGAGGAAGGCGGCGAACACGCCCTCCAGCACGAACGGCGTCTGGATGAATCGGTTCGAGGCGCCGACGAGACGCATGATCCCGATCTCCTTGCGTCTCGCGTACGCGGAGAGGCGGATGGTGGTCCCGATGAGCAGGATGGCGGCGATGAGCATGAGCACGGCGATGCCGACCGCGATGTACGTCGCGACGGTCAGCGCCGAGAACAGCGGCTCGAGGTACTGCAGCTGGTCCCGCACCTGCTCCACCCCGGCGACGCCGCTGAACGCCTCGGCGATCACCTGCGACTGCCCCGGGTCCTTCATCGTGACGAAGAAGACCTCGAAGGCCTGGTCGGGGGTGATGACGCTGGCCTGCTCCTCACCGAGCTGTGCCACGAGCTTGGCGTAGGTGTCTTCCTTGCTGTCGAAGGTCACCTCGTTGATGAGCGGCGACAGCGCGTCGCCCTCGAGCTGGTCGCGGACAGCGGTGACCTGATCCTCCGTCGCCGCGCCGTCGATGCACGTGTCCGATTCCGAGATCGACGAGCACATGTAGACGGCGACCTGCGCGCGCTCCGACCAGTAGCCGCGCATGGTCCCGATCTGCGACTGCATGAGGATCGCGGCGCCGACGAACGTGAGCGACACGAACGTCACGAGCACGACGGAGATGACCATGGAGATGTTGCGGCGGAGGCCGACGAGGGCCTCCGTGAGGATGAGTCCGATTCTCATGACGTCGGCCCCACCTTCTCGTCGCCGTCATCCGAGAGGCCGAGGCGATCGGCGACCCCCAACTCGGCGACGTCGACCTCGGGGAGCACGATGGGATGCGTGCGCGGCGGGGTCTGCGCGGCAGGTGCTTCCGGCACCACCGTCGCCTCCTCCACCGACGGCTCGGCGGGCACTGCCTGCGCCTCCGGCGTCTCGGATGCCGTGGGCACGGCGTCCGGCGCGGCCGCAGCCGCCTTGCGCTGTGCGCTGAGCTCCTCGGCGAGAGCGGCGCGCACGACAGACAGGTCGGCCGTCTGGCGCTGCACCTCCTGTACGGCGGTGAGCGCGGCGGCCGCAGCGGCTCCGCGCACCTCTTCGGGGACGAGTCGCGGGATCTGAGAGGTGTCGCCGTAGCCGCCGTGCACCTCGTCGCGCACCATCACGCCGTCGCGGAGCTCGATGACGCGCCGCTGCATCTGATCGACGAACGCCGCCTCGTGGGTGGCCATGAGCACCGTCGTACCGCCCGCGTTGATGCGGGCGAGCAGCTGCATGATGTCGACCGAGGTCGCGGGGTCGAGGTTTCCGGTCGGCTCGTCGGCGAGCAGCACCTGCGGACGGTTGACAAGTGCACGCGCGATCGCGACGCGCTGCTGCTCGCCGCCCGACAGCTCATGCGGCATCCGCTTCTGCTTGCCGTCGAGGCCGACGAGGGCGAGCGCCTCCGGCACGGCCTGCTGGATGAAGCCGCGCGACGATCCGGTCACCTGCAGGGTGAACGCCACGTTCTGATAGACGGTCTTCGACGGCAGGAGGCGGAAGTCCTGGAAGACGGACCCGATGTGCCGGCGGAAGTAGGGGACCTTGCGGTTGGCGAGCGAGCGCAGGTCGCGACCGAGCACGGCGACGCGCCCCGAAGTGGGTACGTCCTCGCGCAGGATCAGCCGCAGACACGACGACTTCCCCGACCCGGAGGCACCGACGAGGAAGACGAACTCCCCGCGCTGGACCTCGAAGTCGACGCCGGACAGCGCGGGCCTGGTGGTCCCGCGATAGCGTTTCGTGACGTTCTCGAACCGAATCATGGCGATACGAGCCTAAGTGCGCTGATTCCCCTGCCCGCGAGCGACACCCCTGTGGCCCCCTGCGCGTCGTGGCGCACTGCTATACATGATGTGCCGGTATACAGCGGCGATGCCGATCCGTGCCGATCGCACGGACGATGATTCGAGGGGGACCCCATGACGACGCCCGCAGGCTGGTACGACGACGGATCCGGACGTCAGCGCTGGTGGGACGGCACGCAGTGGACGGAGCACTTCGCCCCGGCCGCGGATGCCGCGGACTCCGGCGCCGAGCAGACCGCGGACTCGCCGGTCGCCGACGCCTCGATCGTCGGCGCCTCGGACGCCGGCGCCTCTGCGGACGCCGACGCAAGCGTGCCCGAGTCGGACGCCGACGCAAGCGTGCCCGAGTCGGCCGCCGCCGCCGAGACCGCAGCCGCAGTCGAGTCGATCTCGGCCGTCGAGAGCGGCGCATGGGAGCAGCCGTCGACGGGCGCTCCCGCTCCCTCCGCCGAGCCCGCCGCGACCGATCACGCGGCGCACGAGCACGCGGCGCACGAGCCCGCGGCGCACGAGCCCGCGGCGCACGAGCAGACCGCTCCTGAGCAGACCGCCCCCGTGGACTCGACGCCCGCTGCGGCGGAGCCGGCCGAAGAGACGGTCGTCGCACCCGAGTCGACGCCGTCGTGGTCTGCGCCGAGCGCAGCGGATGGCGCGGACACATCCGGCTACGGCACACAGCCGACCACGCCCTTCACGGCTCCTGGCTCGACCGGCCCGACCGCGCCTGTCGACGGCGGTGCGCCGCCGTACGCGGGCGCGCCCGTCTACCCGGGGGCCGCAGCCTCGTACCCCGGTTCCGCACCGGCACCCCAGCCGCCGCAGGCGCCCTCGTACGGCGGCGCACCGTCGTACCCCGGTGCGGCCCAGCAGGGCTATCAGGGCGGCGCCTACCCGCCCGCAGCCCCCGCGTACGGCGCCCCCGGCGGATACCCGTATGCCGCCGCCCCCGCAGCGCCCGCGCCGCTCTCGATCGTGGGTCTGATCGGCCTCGGTGCCGCTGCACTCGGCACGATCCTGTCCTGCATCCCGTTCACGTTCGTGTTCGGCTGGATCCTGCTCGCCGCAGGCTTCATCGTGTCGCTGATCTCGGTGTTCCTCAAGGGCAGGAAGTGGCCGGGCATCGCCGGTATCGTGCTCTCGGTCGTGGGGACCGTAATCGCTGTCGTCATGGCTTTCGTCTTCGCGATCTCGACGGTCGCCGGCGTGGTGCGCGACCTTCCGAGCGCACCGCCGTCGAGCGATTACAGCACGGACGACTCCGATGACGGCACCTCGACCCCGCCCGAGGTCGTCGAGGGCACGCTCGGCGAGCCCATCACGATCGAGCAGTACTCCGGCGCCAGCGAAATCACCGTCACGTCCGCGACGTGGAGCACGAGCGACGGCTCCAGCATCCCGTCGACCAACGGCGGCTTCGTCATCCTCGACGTGACCGTCACCGGTCTCGAGGGCACGAGCTACGTCAACCCCATCTACTTCGCGATCGAGACGGCGGAGGGCGCCGAGGGTACGTACGACTTCTTCGCCGACGGCCAGCTCAGCAGCGAGGACCTCGAGGCCGGCGACTCGATCAGCGGCAAGGTCACGTTCGACGTCGCGCAGAGCGCCTCGTACACCGTCATCGTCACGGACGAGATGTTCCAGGAGGTCGCGCGCATCACGGTCACCCCGACCGCCGGCTGAGCCCCGACGACGAGAGAGGGCCGGAATCCCCGCGGGGATTCCGGCCCTCTCTCAGTGCGGCAGGACTGAGGCGCTCAGTCCTCTTCCTTGCGCTTGCGCCAGCGGATGCCGGCAGAGATGAAACCGTCGAGGTCTCCGTCGAACACCGCTGCCGGGTTGCCCGACTCGTGTCCGGTGCGGAGGTCCTTGACCAGCTGCTGGCCGTAGAGGAAGTACGAGCGCATCTGATCGCCCCAGCTCGCGGTGATGTTGCCCGCGAGTTCCTTCTTCTTCGCTGCTTCCTCTTCCTTCTGCAGCAGCAGGAGGCGGGTCTGCAGCACGCGCATCGCGGCGGCGCGGTTCTGGATCTGCGACTTCTCGTTCTGCATCGACACGACGATCCCGGTCGGGAGGTGCGTGATGCGCACGGCCGAGTCGGTCGTGTTGACCGACTGGCCGCCGGGGCCCGACGAGCGGAACACGTCGACGCGGATGTCGCCCTCGGGGATGTCGACCTCGGTCGCCTCCTCCATGAGCGGGATGACCTCGACGGCGGCGAACGACGTCTGACGCTTGTCGGCCGAGCCGAACGGGCTGATGCGTGCGAGACGGTGGGTACCCGCCTCGACCGACAGGGTGCCGAAGGCGTAGGGCGCGTCGATCTCGAACGTCGCCGACTTGATGCCGGCGCCCTCCGCGTACGACGTGTCCATGACCTTGACCGGGTACTTGTGCTGCTCGGCGTAGCGCAGGTACATGCGCATGAGCATCTCGGCGAAGTCCGTGGCGTCGTCGCCGCCGGCGCCCGAGCGGATCGTGATGATCGCGGCGCGCTCGTCGTACTCGCCGTCGAGGAGCGTCTGCACCTCGAGCTGGTTGATGACCTCGGTCAGCGCGGCGAGCTCGTTGCGGGCCTCGATCGCGGAGTCCTCGTCGCCCATCTCGTTCGCGAGGTCGACGAGCACTTCGAGGTCGTCGAGACGGCGGCCGATGCCCTCGACGCGCGCGAGGGCCGACTGGCGGTGGCTGAGGGCGCTCGTGACCTTCTGTGCGCGCTCGGTGTCGTCCCAGAGGTCGGGAGCGCCGGCCTCTTCACTGAGCTTGGCGATGTCGGAGCGGAGCGCATCGACATCGACGACCTCGCGGATGTCACCGTAGGTGACGCGGAGGGCCTGGATGTCGGCGGAGAGATCGAGTTCGAGCATGGCGCATCCAGCCTAACGTGCCGCCTGCTCGGACGGGGACGCCCGGTGAACGGGAGTAGCGTGAAGGGAGTGAGCGGTGCATCCACGGTCCTGAGGCGTTTCGGGCCGATGGTGTACCTCCCGACGATCCTCTTCTCCCTCGGCGAGGGCGCGGTCATCCCTCTCATCCCCGTCATCGCCGCCTCGATGGGCGCGGATGTCGCCTTCGCCGCCCTGGTCGCCTCGGCGCTCGTCGTGGGCCAGTTGTGCGGCAACCTGCCCGCGGGCTGGGCCGTCGCGAGGATCGGCGAGCGGTACACCATGGTCATCGCCGGCATCGTCGCGATCGGGGCGGGTGTCGGCATGGTGTTCGCCCCGTCGCCCGCGGTGCTCGCGGCATCCGTCTTCCTCCTCGGCTTCTGCGCGGCGGCGTTCGGTCTCGCGCGGCACGCGTTCATGACGACCCGCGTGCCGATCGCATTCCGCGCGAGGGCGCTGTCGCTGCTGGGCGGCAGCTTCCGCCTCGGGGTCTTCATCGGCCCGTTCGTGGCCGCCGGCCTGCTGCAGCTGTTCGGGTCCGAGATCGCGGCGATCTGGTTCTTCCTCGCCTGCCTCGTCGTGATGGTCGTGCTCGTGCTGTTCGGACCCGACCCCGAGAAGACGATCCCTCCGACCACCGCGGTGCGCACCGCTCCCCTGATGTCGGATTCGGGTGAGGCGGTCAGCGGATCGATCCCCACCGCTGAACGCGCCGGCATCTTCCGCACGATGTGGTTGCAGCGCACAGTGCTCGGCCGCCTCGGCCTCGCCGCCGCATCGCTGTCTGCCGTGCGCTCTGCCCGCCAGGTCGTGCTGCCGCTGTGGGGTCTCTCGCTCGGACTCGACGCCTCGACCATCGCGCTCGTCGTGGGCGTCTCCGGAGCGATCGACTTCGCCCTCTTCTACGCGAGCGGACAGGTGATGGACCGGTTCGGGCGACTCTGGGCGGCCATGCCTGCGATGCTCCTCATGGGGGCGGGCTTCGTCGCGCTGTCGCTCACCCATGATCTGGATGCCGCGGTGCTGTGGTTCGGCATGTTCGCCGCCGTCCTCGGCGTCGGCAACGGGCTGTCCAGCGGCATCCTGCTGACCCTGGGGGCGGACGTAGCCCCGAAGCGCGAGCCGGCGGCGTTCCTCGGCTCGTGGCGGACGCTCACGGATGCCGGTGGCGCGGCCGCTCCGCTCCTCGTGTCGGGCATCACCGCCGTCGCCTCCCTGCCGATCGCCGCCGCCGCGATGGGCGTGATCGGACTCGTCGGTGCGGTGGGCTTCATCCGCTGGATCCCCCGGTTCGTGCCGCGGACGAAGGATGACGCATGAGCGCCCTCGGCGCAGACATCCGCCGTCTGGTCGCCGGCTTCCCGGTGACCTCGGACCAGGATCGAGTGGTGCAGGAGGACTTCGCCTCCTTCTTCTCCGACGACGACGGACCGGTGCAGCGCGACGACGGACCCCGCCATGCGACGGCGTCGGCGTTCGTCTTCGATCGGTCGCTCTCCGGCATCCTGCTCGTGTTCCACGGCAAGGGGCGCTTCTGGGTGCAGCCGGGCGGTCACCTCGAACCCGGCGACGCGTCGATAGCGGATGCCGCGCTCCGTGAACTGCGGGAGGAGACCGGCGTCGCGGCCCCGCCGCCCGGCGATTCCTTCGTCTACGACCTCGACCACCACGAGCTGTCCGCCGCCTTCGGCCGGTGCGCCTCACACCTCGACGTCGGGGTCGTGTTCGTCGTCGCCGACGAGGGCGCGCTGCGGGTCAGTGACGAGTCGGAGGACGTGCGATGGTGGCCGATCGACGCACTCCCCGACGAGGTGCCGCCCCAGTTCCACCGCCGCGTGGAGCACGCGCTCGCGCGGCTGCGCGGCTGAATCGCGGGCGGCCCTGGCGCCGGTAACAGCGCCTCGATATATTCCTCCTCATGGAGCTCCGCGCGAAGATCGCAACCGTGACCTGACGGCTGCGAGGGTGCTCTGGACGCGGCTCGCCCCGGGCATCGATCCGGCCATCGTCCCGTTCGTCGCGGCAGCCTTCGATTCCGGGGACTGGTACGTGCTCGGGCACCTCTTCCCCTGACCTCTTCCCGCGACCGAGGAGAGCGGATCCGTCACCGCAGCGCGGTGCGGCTCGTGGCGGTGGCTTCGAGGTGCACGCCCTCCGGGACGAAGAGCGAGACGACCGGCGGGTGCCAGTCCGCGGCGATCGTCACCCGGGCCGAGAGTCCGTCCGGCGCGGTCGCGGCGACGAGCGCGGCCCGCCCCGGCATCCCCTCGAGCACGGCTGTCGCCTGCTCGCGCACTCCCCCGTCGGTGAGCCTCGCGTGCACGACGTCACCCTCCACCTCGACCGTGAAGCCGTCCGCTCCGGCGAGCGCGGCGGAGTCGGCGAGCGCATCGAGGCGCTTCTGCGCGATGTACAGGTCGGTCGCGGTGACGGCGACCAGGATGAGGGCGAGGGCGAGCAGGGCGTACCCGAGGGTGAGCAGGAGCACGCTCCCGGCCTCATCTCCCCGAGTCATGGCGCTCCCCACAAACGGGACACCTTCTGCACCGCAGTCCCTTCGACGGGGATGGATGCTGCGGCGTCGAGCCCCAGAACCGACGGCACCAGAGGGAGCGGGACCCTCGTCGCGACGACGACCGTCACGAGCGCGCCGGGCGCAGGGCATTCGGCGGCGCGCGGGGCGCATGTCACCGACACGTCCAGCGACCCGCGCTCGATCCCGTACTGCTCGGCGATGTTCTCGACGACACGGTCGCCGTGCTCGGCCGCCGTCTCGGCATCCGGCGCGAGTGCGATCACCCGCGCGAGGTGACGAGCCGCGGCCTCGGCCCCGAGCATGTGCTCCTGGATGCTCCCGAGCGCGACGATGAGGTACACCAGCGGCACCAGCAGGATCACCCCGACGGTGATGAACTCGAGCGCGGCGGACCCGCGATCATCGCTCATCGAACGACTCCGCCGGGGCTTCGGCGTCGACGTGCATCGCCGAGGGGATGCCGATCAGACCGATGACCGGCAGCGCCGTGCGGATCCGCACCACCACCACGTCGCGCCCGCTCTCCTCCACCCGCGCCGCCGAGACGTCGTCGGCATAGGCCGAGCCGATCGTCTGCGCGATCACCTGACGTGCGCGAATCGCGCCTTCCTCCGGGGCGACGTCCGCCAGAGCCGCATGATGAGCACCCTCGATCGCGGCATCATGGACGACGTTGCGCACGTAGACCGCGAGCGCGAGCTGCAGCACCGCGAGCGTCAACGCGGTCAGCATCGTGCCGACGAGCACGAACTCGACCGGGCTGGACCCGCTGTCGTCACCCCGGAGAACGCGCATCGGTTTCACGCGCTCACAGACCCGACACGCGCTGGATCGCCTGCTCGAACAGCGCGCTCAACGCGGGACCCGCGACGGCCCAGATCAGCACGACGAGACCGGCGGTCATCAACGTGACGAGCACCCAGCCCGGGACATCGCCGGCCTCGTCGTCGAGCAGGTCGCGGATCCATCGCACTGCGCGGAAGCCGCGGAGAGGGGAGTCGTTCATGTCGTCCTTTCTGAGGGCGCTCAGCCGATGCCGAGTCGCAGGATGAAGAGGCCGGGGTAGATGGCGAAGAGCACCGACAGCGGCAGGATGAGGAAGACCAGCGGGAGGAGCATGAGGATCTCCTTGCGCCCGGCCTGTTCGATGAGCACGCGCTTGGCGTCTTCCCGGGCATCGCCGGCCTGGGCCTGCAGGACGCCGGCAAGCGGCGCCCCGTGCTCGAGGGCGGCGATCACCTGATCGACCGCGCGGCTGAGCCCTGGCAGGTCCAGGCGCGAAGCCAACTCGCGCAGCGCATCACCGAGGGGCGCCCCGGTGCCGACCTCGACGACCACGCGTCGCAGCTCGGTCGTGAGCTCGCCGGTTCCGACAGCAGCGACCCGCCGGAGTGAATCCAGCAGGCTCTCCCCCGCCGAGAGGCACAGCGAGAGGAACTCCAACGTGGTCGGGAGTTCGTCCGCGAGACGCGCGCGACGGGATGCGACGCGAGCGGTGAGCCTCATGTCATACCCGATGGCCGCACCCGCTCCGAGCAGCAGAGGCAGCACCGCCACCGGAGGCGACATGCGACCCGCGACCACCACGATCACCACGATCGCGGCGCCCACCCCGATCCCGGCGACCAGCCATCCGAGCTGGCGGCTGCGGAAGACGGTCGGCGACACATCGCTCGCCGCCTGCGCGAGGCGACGTCGCAGCGCATCGCTCCCCCCGAGCACGCGTTCGATCACCGTCATCAGGCGTTCTCGGTGCGAGCGTGGCGCGGCGGGAAGCCGCTGCATCGAGGGCAGCGCGGCACTCGGCACGGCGTCGTCGGCGACCGAGTCGCGCACGTATGGGGCGAGACGCGTGATCAGCGGGGCAGCCGACCATCGCGGAACAGCCGAGAGCATCAGCAGCAGGCCCGCGGCGAGCGCTCCTCCGCCGAGGATCGAGACGGCCGCAGCGGAGAGGGCGCTCATCCGAACCACCGTTCCGGCTCGGGGAGGCGTCCGATCCGGATCATGATCCGGTAGGCGATCACCGAGACGGCCGCCCCCACCGCGATCACGATGACCCCCTCCGGGGTTGCGTAGGCGGACGCTCCTTCCGGACGCATCACGAGCAGCCCGAGGATCACCCAGGGCGCGACCGCTCCGAGCACCGCAGCCCCCCTGATCCAGGACTGTCGCGCCTCGACCTCTCCGCGGAGTGCGGCGTCGGCGCGCACGGAGGCCGAGAGCGCCCGCAGCACGGCGCCGAGCTCGGTCCCGCCGACCTGGCGCGCCATGCGCAGCGTCTCGATGATGCGGTCGGCGATGGGATCGGCGAGCGAGGTCTTGAGCCGGTCGAGGCTCGATTCGAAGCGTCCCGTCGCGCGAAGGTCTCGGGCGAAGACGACGAAAGCCGGCCGCAACATCCCGGGTGCGGATTCCGCCAGGCTGGCGACGGCATCCGGCAGCGACAGCCCGACGCGGATCGACGCGATCAGGAGGTCGCAGACGTCGGGCCACACCTGGCGACGCAGCTTGCGCAGCCGCAGGCGGCGAGCGCGCAGGAACATCACGGGCGTGACGGCGGCCATGGCCGCGGCGAGCACCGCGAGCGCCGGAATCGGGATGACCAGCCACACGACGGATGCCGTCGCCGCGGCGAGCGCGACCATCACGACGACCAGCGTGCGAGGCGCGACAGCGGCGAAGCCCGCCTCCTCCAGCATCCGCGCGAGAAGGCCACGACGCGCAACCGGAGAAGGGGATGAGTCCTCGCGTCGCGGCCACAGCCACGGTGACGCGACGAGGAGGACGCCCGCAGCCAGCACGGCTCCCAGGAACAGGGTCACAGCGCAGCCCCCACCCGTCCGAGACCGAACCCGCCGGGCTGCGCGGTCCCGTCGAGGTGCCGGTAGACCGTCCGCGCCGCGACGCGGCCGTCGACGACGTCTCCCGTCGGCTCGATGACCTCCTCGATGCGCCGTGCCCCGTCGGCGTCTCGTGCGCAGTGCACCACCAGGTCCACCGCTCGCGCGAGCGCGGGGGCGACGAAGCTTCGGTCGATGTTCCGGCCGGCGAGGAGCGGTAGGAGCGTGAGCTTCTCCAGCGCCTCCGCGGCGGAGTTCGCGTGCACGGTCGCCGCGCCGGGAACGCCGGTGTTGAGGGCGAGCACGAGATCGAGGGCCTCCGCATCGCGGACCTCGCCGATCACCAGCCGATCGGGGCGCATGCGAAGGGCCTCTTTCACGAGCCGCCGCAGTGTGATCTCGCCGCTGCCCTCCAGACTCGCCTGTCGCCCCTGGAGTGCGACCACGTCGGGTCCCTGGAGCGCGAGCTCGAACGTCTCCTCCACGGTCACCACGCGCTGCCCGGTCACGCAGCTGGCGAGCAGCGCACCGAGGACCGTCGTCTTGCCCGCGTGGGTCGCTCCGGAGACCACGATGCTCCGCCCCTCCCGCATCGAATCCGCGAGCCTCCTCGCGAGCTGAGCCGGCAGCGCCCCCTGCTCGACGAGCGCTTCCAACGACCGGTAGCGCGGCAGGAACTTGCGGATGTTGACCGCCGTACCGCCCCGCACGACGTCCGCGATCGCGACGTGCAGGCGTGAGCCGTCGGGCAACGAGGCATCGACGAACGGCTGGCTGATGTCGACCCGGCGACCGGTCGAGTGCAGCATCCGCTCGATGAGGTCGCGCAGGCCCTCCCCCGTCAACCGCAGATCGATCCGCTCCGCCACCCCGTGACGGGCGATGTGGATGCTGTCGGGTCCGTTGAGCCAGATCTCCTCGATCTCGGGGTCGTCGAGCAGAGGCTGCAGAGCACCGAATCCGCCGAGCGACGCGAGCACGTCTCGCAGGCACGCGGTCTCATCGTCGACGAGCAGACCGCCCTGCGTCAGCGCGAGGTCGTTGAACCGACGCACCTCGGCCTGGGCCACCGCCCTCGCGGCATCCGCGTCGAGGGCCGGTTCGATGCCCCGGCTGCGCAGTCGCGCGCGTACGCGTTCGGCGATGAGGACGGAGGGCTGGATCACCCGAGCATCCTCGCAAGGTTGCGGGGCACGCGGCGGGACTTATCCACACCGTCCTCATACGGCTGCGGGCGGATCCCCAGCAACACCGGATGCCCCGGTCAGTAGACTTATCCCACCGCGCGGGAGTGGTGAAATCGGCAGACACGCAGGATTTAGGTTCCTGTGCCTTCGGGCGTGTGGGTTCAAGTCCCACCTTCCGCACCGATCAGTCGCATCCTCGGCGGCCGACGACCAAGCCGCCGCACACAGCTCTACGACGGGAAGTCCATGCATCACGCCGCTCTCATCCCCTGGCTCGACCCCGCCACCATCATCGGCACGGCCGGTCCCTGGGCGCTTCTCGTGGTGTGCTTCATCGTGTTCGCCGAGACCGGACTCCTCGTGGGCTTCCTGCTCCCCGGCGACACTCTGCTCGTGATCTCGGGCCTCCTCTCGCACCCGCTCGCGGGGTCGGAGCACGGGGTGTTCGGCATCAATGTGTGGTTCGTGGCGCTGCTCATCGGCCTCGCCGCGTTCGTCGGCGGCGAAGTCGGCTACGTGATCGGCCACAAGGGCGGCCCCGCGGTCTTCGAACGCAAGGAATCGGGCCTCTTCAGCAAGAAGAACGTCGAACGCACGAACGCGTTCTTCGAGCGCTTCGGCGGCATCACCGTCATCCTCGCCCGCTTCGTGCCGATCGTCCGCACTTTCGCGCCCGTCGCGGCCGGCGTCGGCCACATGCCCTGGCGCAAGTACACGCTGTACAACCTCATCGGCGCCGTGCTGTGGGGCTTCGGCCTCACGATGTTCGGCTACCTGATCGGCTTCATCCCGCCCGTCGCCGAGTTCGTCGAGAGCTACATCGACCTCATCCTGCTCGCCGCGGTCGGCGGCACGGCGCTCGTGACCTTGTGGCACTACCTGTCCGAGCGTCACAAGGCGAAGAAGGCGGCAGCTGCCGGCGACGCGACCACCGACGCCGCGGAGGCCGAGGAACTCGCGCTCGAGCCCGAGGTCTTCGACCGCGCGCCCGACCTCGACGGCGACGGCAAGCACTGACGAGCGGAGCGGATGCCGGTCAGCCGGCTTTCTTCTTCGACGTCGGCTTCGACGCCTTCTTCGGCTTCTCGTCGGAGTCGGCGTCCTTGCCGCCGGACCGCGCCGCCTTCGACTTGGCGACGCTGGCGCGGAGCGCCTCCATGAGGTCGATGACCTCGCCGCTCTTCGCGTCGGCATCCTCCTCGCCGAACGTGTCCGACACGTCGAACGTGTCCCCGGCCTCGATCTTCGCGTCGATGAGGGTGCGCAGCTCCTTTTGATACTCGTCCACGAACGACTCGGCGTCGAAGTCGGCCGAGTAGCTGTCGACGAGCGACGACGACAGCTCGAGCTCCTTCTTCGAGATGCGCACGTCCTCGTCGAGCGACGGGAAATCGGCCTCGCGCACCTCGTCCGCCCAGAGCAGCGTCTGCAGCACGAGCACCTTGCCGCGCACGCGGAGCGCGGCGAGCCGGGTCTTCTGGCGCAGGGTGAACCGTACGATCGCGGTGCGGTCGGTCTGCTCCAGCGTCTTGCGCAGCAGCACGTAGGCCTTCGGCGACTTCGAGTCCGGCTCCAGGTAGTACGCCTTGTCGAGAGTGAGCAGGTCGACCTGTCCCGACGGCACGAACTCGACGACGTCGATCTCCCGACTCCGCTCGGCGGGCAGCGCCGCGAGGTCGTCCTTCGTGAGCACGACCGTCTGGCCGTCATCGACGTAGGCGCGGTCGATGTCGGAGTAGGCGACGGTCTCACCGCACACCTCGCACGTGCGCTGGTAGCGGATGCGCCCGCCGTCCTTGTCGTGCACCTGGTGCAGCGGAACGTCGTGGTCCTCGGTCGCCGAGTACACCTTCACCGGCACGTTCACGAGTCCGAACGTCAGTGCGCCCTTCCAGATGGTCCTCATGCCAACCAGTGAACACCAGTCGCACCTGTCACAACCAGTCCCTTGACTACGCTGGCGTCATGGCTCCGGAGGCGCAGAACGTGCAGATCGAGGGCCGCCGTCTGCGCGTCACGAACCTCGACAAGGTCGTCTACCCCGAGACCGGCACCACCAAGGGCGAGATCATCGCCTACTACACCGCGATCGCCCCGCAGCTGCTGCCCCTGCTCGACGGCCGCCCGGTCACCAGGAAGCGCTGGGTCGAGGGCGTCGGCACGGCCAGGAACCCCGAGGATTCCTTCTTCACCAAGCAGCTCGAACCGGGAGCACCGAAGTGGATCCCGCGACAGGCCATCGAGCACTCGGACGGACCGAAGGACTACCCGCTCGTCGACGACGTGCCGACGCTCGTCTGGCTCGCGCAGGTCGCAGCCATCGAACTGCACGTCCCGCAGTGGCGGTTCACCCCCGACGGGCTCCCCGGGCGCCCCGACCGCCTCGTGCTCGATCTCGATCCGGGTCCCGGCGTCGAGCTCGCGCAGTGCGCGGAGGTCGCGCGCATCGCCCGCGGCATCCTCGCCGGCATCGGACTCGACCCGCTCCCCGTCACGAGCGGCAGCAAGGGCATCCACCTCTATGCGAACCTGCCCGGCCAGCAGACGAGCGACGAGATCTCCGCCGTCGTGAAGGAGGTGGCGCGCCTCATCGAGAACGACCACCCCGACCTCGCGACGAGCACGATGGCCAAGGTCGCGCGCGGCGGCAAGGTGTTCCTCGACTGGAGCCAGAACAACGGCCGCAAGACCACGATCTCGCCGTATTCGATGCGCGGTCGCGCGCACCCCTGGGTCGCCGCCCCGCGCACCTGGGACGAGCTCGACGACCCCGACCTGCGGCAGCTCGACTTCGAGGAGGTGCTCGAGCGCGCCGCGTCGGGCAGCGATCCGCTGGCGTCGCTGCGTCCGTCTGCCGACGCCGCCGCCTCGGCGCAGCAGCCGGAGGCACCGCGTCGCGTGCGCTCCGAGCACCGCCCGCGCATCACGGCAGCATCGTCCGCGGGCGATACCGTCGCAGCCTCCGTCTCCCCCATGCTCGCCGAGAACGGCACCCCGGCGATCGCCCGCGGGCTCAGCGACCCCTCGTGGGTCGAGGTGAAGTGGGACGGCATCCGCGCACTCGGCACGTGGAGCGACGGACGGCTGCGCCTGCACGCCCGCAGCGGCACCGACATCACTGCGCGGTACCCGGAGCTCACGGCCGACGGCGCCCCGTTCCTGCCGGTCGGCGACGCTATCCTCGACGGTGAGATCGTCGCGTTCGACTCGCACGGCCGGCCCAGCTTCTCGCTGCTGCAGAACCGCATGCACCTCACTCGACCTCGGGAGATCGAGCGGGAGGTCGTCCGCACCCCCATCGTGTACATGGTGTTCGACCTGCTGCGCCTCGACGGCCACGACCTCGCCTCGTTGCCGCTGTCGCAACGCCGGACTCTGCTGGAGGACGTGGTGTCAGACCTCGACGCCCCGATCCAGGTGCCGCCGGTCTTCGACGACGTCGACGCCGCTCTCGCCGCCAGCGACGAGTTCGGACTGGAGGGCGTCGTCGTGAAGGATCCGCGGTCGCGCTACCGCGCCGGGCAACGCTCACCGGCGTGGCTGAAGCTCAAGAACACCCGCATGCAGGAGGCGGTGATCGTCGGCATCCGACCCGGCAAGGGCGACCGCGAGGGCACGTTCGGATCGCTTCTCCTCGCTGTGCCGGATGCCGGGGGCCTGCGCTACGTCGGTCGCGTCGGCACGGGATTCACCGACAGGATGCTGCGTGACCTGCTCGCGCGGCTCGCTCCGCTGCGGGTGAAGGACGCACCGCTCGACGGCGTGCCCGCCCCTGACTCCTCGGACGCGCTGTGGGTGCGCGCCGAGCTCGTCGGCGAGGTCGAGTTCGCGAACTGGACCCCCGACGGCGTGCTGCGACACGCCCGGTGGCGGGGCCTGCGCCCTGACAAGAGCCCCGACGAGGTCGTCATCGAGTCCTGAACGCGCTCAGGCGTGGTACGGCTCGCAGTCCGACTGCTCCGCCGGTTCGATCTGGAAGGTCGAATGCTCGACGTCGAAATGCTCGGCGAGACACGACTGCATATCGGCGAGGAGCCGCGCGGAGCGGCCGTCGGCGAGCAGAGCCGGTTCGACGCTCACGTGCGCGCTGAACACGGGCGCGCCCCTCGTCAGCTGCCACACGTGCACGTCGTGCACACCCACGACGCCGTCGTAGTCGAGCAGGTGCTGGCGGATGTCGCTGACCGCGGTCCCCTTCGGCGCCGACTCGGACAGCACGGAGAACACCTCCCGGAGCAGGGCGATGGCGCGCGGGATGATCATGACGGCGATGGCCATCGACGCGATCGCGTCCGCCGGCGTCCATCCGGTCGTGACGATGACGATCGCGGCGACGATCACCATGGCGGAGCCGATGAGGTCGCCCATGACCTCGAGGTACGCGCCGCGCACGTTGATGCTGCTGCGCTGAGCGCGGCTCAGCAGCCACATCGAGACGGCGTTGGCGATGAGGCCGACCGCGGCGACGACCAGCATGAGTCCGCCGGCGACCTCCGTCTCGCCGGGGTCGACGAGACGGCCGATCGCCTCGATGCCGACCCAGCCGGACAGGAGGATGAGGATGATCGCGTTGATGAGGGCGCCGAAGACCTCGGCGCGTTGATAGCCGAACGTGCGCCGGTCATCGGCGGGCCGTGCGGCGACCGCTGCGGCGATGAGCGCGATCACGAGTGCGGACGCATCGGTGAACATGTGCGCCGCATCGGCCAGCAGAGCGAGCGAGCCCGTGAGGATCGCCCCGACCACCTGCACGACCATGATCGTCGCCGTCAGGGTCAGCGAGATCGCCAGAAGGCGGCGGTGGCTGGCCGAGCGGATGCCGCCGGCGGCGGGCGCGTGATCGTGCATGTGACCAGGCTAGACGCGGGATCCGGCCGCTCGGGGCGGATCTCGCTACTCGGGAATGGTGATGATTCTCAGTAGGTGTCCGTCGGCATCGCTCAGCGCGTCCGCGTGTACTCCAGCACCGCGCAGCCGTTGTCGAACGTGCGCACGCGGTCGAGCGCGAAGGACGTCGGTCGGAACCCGTGGTCGACCATGGGGATGCCGGAACCGGCGATCACCGGGTACTTCTTGACGATCAGGCGGTCGATCTCGTCGAGGAGGACACCGGCGAGACCGCCCCCGCCCGCGAGGTAGATACCGAGGCCGTCCTCGGCCTGGAGCTCTCGGACTCGCGCCACGGGGTCGGTGCGCACGATCTCGACGTTGTCATGCCCCGGATCGTCGAGCGTCGTGCTCATCACGATCGTGCGCAGCTGCGAGTACGGATCGACGACCCCCTGCGCGAGCGCGGGCTCGTACGTACGGCGACCCATCACCACGGTGTCGAAGCGGGTCAGCGGTTCGTCCGCTTCTCCTCGACCGGCGCGAACGAAAGCCGGCTGGATGTCGGACAGTTCGCTGCCGAGCATCTCGGCGAAGCCCTCCGTCACGGGATAGAAGTCGACCTCGTCAGCCGGCCCCGCGATGAACCCGTCGAGCGTGACGCCGATGTAGTACGTGAGCTCTCTCATGCCCACCACCGTAACCACTACGCATGAAGTACGTCAAGCGTAGTGGTTACCCTCGCTGTGTCAGAGAGTGGCGAGCAAGGGTACGAGTTCAGCGAAGGCCCGCGCCCGATGCGACTGCGACTGCTTCTCCTCGGCCGAGAATTCCCCCACCGAGCGCTCTTCGCCCGCTGGCTGCCCGTCGGGGATGAAGATCGGGTCGTAGCCGAACCCGCCGGCTCCGGATGCCGCGTGCGCGAGGCGACCGGGCCAGATGCCCTCGACCACGTGTTCGGCGCCATCCGGGATCACCAGGGCGATCGTCGAGGTGAAATGCGCCGCGCGGTGCGGGTCGGCGATGTCGTGCAACTGGTCGAGGAGGAGCTCGAGGTTGGCCGCGGCATCCTTCCGCTGTCCCGCCCAGTACGCGGAGAAGACACCCGGCGACCCGCCGAGGACGTCGACGCAGATCCCGGAGTCGTCGGCGAGGGCAGGGAGCCCGGTGTGCGCCGACGCCGCGCGCGCCTTGAGGAGCGCGTTCTCGGCGAAGGTCACCCCGTCCTCGACCGGCTCAGGCCCGTCGTATGCGACGATCTCCAGATCGGGCCGCGTCGACGACACGATCTGCTGGAACTCCGCGACCTTGTGCGGGTTGTGCGTGGCGAGGACGACCCGCATCAGCCCGCGAGCGCCTTCCGCTGAGCGTCCTTCAGGTCGTTGCACCCGGCGACTCCGAGGTCGAGCAGCGCGTCGAGCTCTCGCTTGTCGAACGGAGCTCCCTCGGCGGTGCCCTGCACCTCGACGAAGAGTCCTCGCCCGGTGACGACGACGTTCATGTCGGTCTCGGCGCGCACGTCTTCGACATATGCCAGATCGAGCATCGGCTCGCCGTCGATGATGCCGACGGAGATCGCCGAGACCGAGTCGATCAGGGGCGTCGAGTTCCTGCCGATGAACTTCATCTCCCGACCCCACTCGATCGCGTCGGCGAGGGCCACGTACGCGCCGGTGATCGCGGCCGTGCGCGTGCCGCCGTCGGCCTGGAGCACGTCGCAGTCGATCACGATCGTGTTCTCGCCGAGCGCCTTGGTGTCGACGACCGCGCGCAGTGCTCGCCCGATGAGTCGCGAGATCTCGTGCGTGCGTCCGCCGATGCGGCCCTTCACGCTCTCGCGGTCGTTGCGGCTGTTGGTGGCGCGGGGCAGCATCGCGTACTCGGCGGTGACCCAGCCCTTGCCCTTGCCGGTGAGCCACCGCGGCACGCCGTTGGTGAACGACGCGGTGCACAGCACCTTCGTGCCTCCGAAGCTGATGAGCGCCGATCCCTCGGCATGTGCGCTCCACCCGCGCTCGATGGTGACCTCGCGGAGCTGGTCGGTGGAGCGCCCGTCGGCGCGGACGGTGTCTGACATGGGGGTTCCTTCGATGGGGGACGCGGGGGCGGCGGAGGACGGGGGTACTACGGTCAGGTCAATGGACGGCGTCGGGGAGCGTGATCACACCCGTCTGCACGAGCTGGACGTCGCGGACCTCGCGCCCCATCAGACGGTTGGCGAGAGCCGTGAACTCGGCGGTCGAGGCGCCCGTGGCCTCGTAGACGTACGAGGCGGTCGCATCGGCGGGCGCGAGGAGGTCTCCCCGCACGAGCTGGCGGTATACATCGCCGGCGGTCTCGTCGTCACTCGACACCAGCGTCACTCCCTCGCCCATCACGTAGCTGATGGCGCCGCGCAGGAACGGGTAGTGCGTGCACCCGAGAACGAGGGTGTCGACGTCGGCCTCCCTGAGCGGGGCGAGGTACTCCTCAGCGGTGGCGAGCACCTCGGGGGTGCCGGTGATGCCGGCCTCGACGAACTCCACGAAGCGGGGGCAGGCGGCGGTGAAGACCTGCAGCCGCTCGTTGACCTCGAGCATGTCCTGGTAGGCACGCGAGCCGATGGTGCCGACCGTGCCGATCACACCGACACGGCCGTTGCGGGTCGTCGAGACGGCTCTGCGCACCGCGGGGCCGATCACCTCGACCACCGGCACGTCGTAGCGCTCGCGGGCGTCGCGCAGCATCGCGGCGGATGCCGTGTTACAGGCGATCACCAGCATCTTGACGCCCTGATCCACGAGCGTGTCGAGCACCTCGAGCGAGTAGCGGCGCACGTCGGCGATGGGCTTCGGCCCGTACGGCGAGTGGGCCGAGTCGCCGATGTAGACGAACGACTCGCGGGGCAGCTGGGCGCGGATGGCCCTGGCCACCGTGAGCCCGCCGACACCGGAGTCGAAGATTCCGATCGGCGCGTCGTTCATGACTCCCCAGCCTAGTCCGGCGCACCGACATGCGCGGCGTTCCCTGCGTCGGCCGTCACTAAGCTGAGCGCATGACGACGTCCACGGCGCTTCTGACCGATCGTTACGAGCTGACCATGCTCGCCGCCGCCCTGCGCGACGGGACGGCCGCACGGCCGAGCGTCTTCGAGCTGTTCTCGAGAAGACTCTCCGGTGGGCGTCGCTTCGGCGTCGTCGCGGGCACCGGACGCCTGCTGACGCTCCTGCGCGACTTCCGTTTCGGCGACGACGAACTGCGATTCCTGCGCGACGGCCAGGTCGTCGATGCCGACTCTCTGAAGTACCTCGAGTCGTACCGCTTCACCGGCAGCATCCGCGGCTACCGCGAGGGCGAGCTCTACTTCCCCGGCTCCCCGATCCTCACCGTCGAGGGCAGCTTCGCGGATGCCGTCGTGCTCGAGACCCTCGCTCTGAGCGTGCTCAACCACGACTCCGCCGTCGCGACCGCGGCATCGCGGATGAGCATCGCCGCAGGTGAGCGTCCGCTCGCCGAGATGGGATCGCGACGAGCGGCGGAGCGTTCGGCCGTCGCCGCCGCGAGGGCCGCGTACATCGCGGGCTTCGGCGCGACGAGCAACCTGGAGGCGGGCCGCCAGTGGGGCATCCCCACCATGGGCACCGCCGCGCATTCCTGGACGCTGCTCCACGACAGCGAGGAGGACGCGTTCCGCTCGCAGATCGAGAGCCTCGGCACCGACACCACCCTGCTGGTCGACACGTACGACATCCGCACCGGCGTCGAGACCGCGATCCGGGTCGCGGGCTCCGGACTCGGCGGAGTGCGCATCGACTCCGGCGACCTGCCGATCGTGGCCGCCGAGGTACGGGCGCAGCTCGACGAGCTCGGCGCCACGGGCACCCGCATCACGGTGACGAGCGACCTCGACGAGTACGCCATCGCCGCCCTCGCGGCTTCCCCCGTCGACGCCTACGGTGTCGGCACGTCGGTGGTGACAGGATCGGGCTACCCCACCGCCAGCATGGTCTACAAGCTCGTCGCGCGGCAGGACGCCGACGGCTCCTGGGTGGGTGTCGCGAAGGCCTCGACCGACAAGGCGTCCCACGGCGGACGCAAGGCCGCGTTCCGCACGCTGTCCGACGGCGTGGCGACCGCTGAGACCGTCGTCGTGTCCGATGGATTCGAAGAGCTCGGAACCGCCGCGGAGCACCCGGACGGTCGCGCTCTGCAGACGACGTTCGTCGACAACGGCGACATCGACTCGACGTTCGAGGGCGCGGCGGGGACGACGTCGGCGCGACAGCACCACCTGCGGGTCCGCGAAGAGCTGCCGGTGCGGGCGCTCGCGCTCAGCAAGTCGGATCCGGCGATCCCGACGGTCTTCGTCGACGCCGAGTGACCGCGGGCGGTCAGCCGACCATCGACTCGTAGATCTCCTTGCAGGTGGGGCAGATCGGGAACTTCTCCGGGTCGCGACCCGGCGTCCACTTCTTGCCGCACAGCGCACGCACCGGCTTGCCGGTGATCGCGGACTCGAGGATCTTGTCCTTCTTCACGTAGTGCGAGAAGCGCTCGTGGTCGCCCGGTTCGAGATTCTCCTCCCGGAGGAGCTCTTCCAGTTCGCGATCAAGCGTTGCCACGCCGCCCTGATCGGGGCTGTCCAGCGGAGTACTCATGACGAGATTCTAGCCGCGCGCGCACGACGTCGGGCGGGCGTCATGCCGTCTCGACGAACTCCATCAGCCGCTCACCGCCGCGCTCGAAGATCAGACCGCCCACGGTCACGCCGATCGCGAGCACCGCGACGCCCGTTCCGAGACCCGTCCAGAAGGTCGCCGGCGCGTACTCGGAGCCCTCGAAGACGGTCATCGCGAACAGCCACGCCGTCGGAGCACTGACGACGATCGCTCCGAGGAACGCCGCCGCCGGCCCGAAGACGCCTCGGGATGCCGCACGCTGCGGCTGTTGGAACGGACTGTCACCCGGACGCGAGACGGCGTAGGGCGCGACGGCCGAGACGATGCTCGAGAGCCCGAGACCGGCGAGCAGCAGGCTCGCTCCGAGACCCACGAGCGGAAGCAGGAGCCGCCAGTCGTCGATCCACAGCAGGGTGAGCGGCACGGCGATCGCGAGAACCGGCACAGCGACGAGCACGACGGGGACGAGACGGCCGAGACGGTCCGGAGCGCCGCGGACCCCGCTGGCCACATGCGTCCACAGGGCCGTGGAGTCGTACGCGACGTCGTTGTGCGGCAGCCAGCCGAAGAACAGCGCCATCACCGGCACGGGGAACAGCGCGGCGATCTCGAGCGGCACGCCGGCCACGAGCAGCGGGAGCACCGTGAGGACGCCCGCGATCGGCACCACGATCACGTTCATGATGTAGCGGCGGTCGCGCAGCCAGTACACGAGACTGCGCGCGGCGATCGCGCCGAAGGCGTTCGACGGCAGCAGACCGAACCACCCGAGGCCTGTGCGCTCACGGGAGGCCGCGGGGCGCTCGGTGGTCGTGAGCAGGCGACGGACGAGCCATGTCCAGAGGACCCAGAGCACGGCGGCGGTGGCTGCCGCGATGAGGCCGCTGATCCACGAGCTGGACGTGTCGCCGGCTGCCGCCGCGAACAGGAACCGCGGGGCGGCCGCGATCGGCGTGAGCCCGACGACCGCCGTGACGTTCGCGACCGAGGCGGGAACCTGTCCCTCCCAGTTGAGCGACGCGAGGAAGACGGCGACGGGGAAGGCGACGACCAGCACGGCGAGCGCGAAGACGGCCGTGAGCTCGCGCGAGCGCCGCTCCGGGAGCAGGAGGGCGTTGAGGGCCATCCCGATGCGGGCCACCAGAACGGTCGACAGCACCGCGAGGACGCTCATCAGCACAGCAGCCGGCCACGGCGCTCCGAGGCGGATGGCGACGATGCACACGCTGGAGTGCACGGCGAGCACGGCGAAGCTCGGCACGCTCACGAGCGACGCGAGCGCGAGGATCCACGGCATCTGACGTTCATCGACGCCGAAGACGGCGAAGCGCCGCGGGTCGAGCTGATCGGTGGCGCCGACGAGCAGCGGGCCCACGAGGAAGCCGAGGAACAGCGCGCCGCTGCCGAGCACGATCACCGTGCGCGCGACCTCGACCGGAGCGTCGTCGAGACTCAGGATCGCCGAGCACACCACCACGGTGAGCGCCACGACGACGACGAACATCAGCAGGGTGCGCACCCGTCGTTCGCCGCGCAGCGACCCGATCAGGAGCGCTGCCCTCAGTCGGAGAACGTGTGCAGCCACTCGAGCCCCTCCACCTCGCCGATGCCGCCGGAGAGCTCGACGAACCGCGCCTCGAGCGTCTGACCGGCCCGCACCTCGTCGATCGTCCCCTCGGCGAGCACGTCGCCGCCGACGATGATCGCCACGCGCGAGCACACCCGCTCCACGAGGTCCATGCCGTGGCTGGAGAGGATGACCGTGCCGCCGTGCGCCACGTACGCGCGGAGGATGTCGAGGATCACCGCGGACGACACGGGGTCGACCGCCTCGAACGGCTCGTCGAGCACGAGCACCCGAGGCGAGTGGATCATCGCACCCGCGAGCATGATCTTCTTCGTCATACCCGCGGAGTAGTCCGACACCACACGTCCGAGCGCGTCCCCCAGGTCGAAGGCCCTGGCGAGGTCGCCGACGCGCTTCTCGATCACGTCGGACGCCAGCCCGCGCAGCAGCCCGTAGTAGTAGAGGAGCTGCCGACCGGTCAGCCGATCGAACGTGCGGAGCCTGTCGGGGAGCACGCCCATCATGCGCTTCGCCGCCAGGGGCTTGGCCGCCTGGTCGATGCCGCAGATCACGACCTCGCCGCCGTCCGACCGGAGCAGCCCGGCCACGATCGACAGGGTCGTCGTCTTGCCCGCGCCGTTGGGGCCGACGATGCCGTAGAACGATCCCGCCGGCACCGTGAGGTCGATGCCGTTCACCGCCGTGTGGTCGCCGAAGTTCTTGACTAGACCGCGGATCCGGATCGCCTCGGTGCCGGGTTCGATCGTCGGCTCGCCGGCCGCGCGCTCCTGCGGACTCGTTGATTCCTCTGCGGGCTCGGATGCCGCGTCGACGGTCTCGACCGGCGCGTCGGCCGTTTCTGCGGGGGCGTCGACCGCCGGCGCCTGAACGTCCGTCGTCTGCGTGACCTCGTCCTCGGGGGCTTCGACCGCGGGCTCCGGCTCGGCGTCGGCCGTAGGCTCGGGCGCGACCGCGGGCTTCGGCTCAAGCGCGACCGCGGGCTCCGGCTCAAGCGCGGGCTCCGGCTCAAGCGTGGGCTCGGGCGCGACCGCGGGCTCCGGCTCAAGCGCGGGCTCGGGCGCGACCGTGGGCTCGACGGCGACAGCCTCCTCGGAGAGCGACTCGACCACCACCTCGGGCGCGGCCTCGGGCTGAGCGGGCGCGTCGGCCACCGCCGCCGCGAGCTCGTCGTCCGCTGCCCTGCGCTCTGCGTCCGCCGCCTCGGCAGCCTTCCGCTTCGCCTCGGCCGCCTCCGCAGCCGCCTTGGCTGCGGCGGCGTTGGCGGCCCGGGTCTCGGCGGCCTTCTTCGCAGCCGCCGACCTGGCTGCGGCCGTGCGTGCCGCAGTCGTCCGGGCCGCGGTCTTCGCCGCCGCACTCTTCTCTGCCGCGGACTTCGCCGCTGCGGTCTTGGGGGCGGCGCCGGATGCCGTGGCCTTCGATGCCCGCGCGGTCGCCGTCTTCGCCGCAGACGTCTTGGCGGCCGAAGACGTGCGCGCAGCACTCTTCGAGGCCGCTGCCCCCTTGGCCGTAGCGGCCTTTCCCGCCGTGCCGGTCCGGGCCGAGTTCTTGGCCGCCGCGGCGCGGGCCGCGGCAGCGGCACTCGGCTTGGCGGGCGTCTCGGAACCGGCGGGACGAGCGACGGGTTCCGCGACCACCTCGGCCGTCGGAGCGGCCTTCTCGGCAGCGGAGCGGCTCGGCGCGCGGCGCGCCGGTGCCTTCTTCGCGGGGGTCTTGCGAGCGGGCGTCTTCTTCTCAGACGAGCTCGCGGAGTCAGCCACCTGATCGGTGCGGTCGTCGGGGGAAGCAGTCACCGTCCTACGGTATCAACGGGCACGACATTCTCCACGGCCGACCGCAACATTGCCCAGCGGATCAGACGAAACGCCGTCGCGCAAGGCTCTGGACGAATCTGAGCGTCCGGTGTGTAGTGGGTCACGAAACGGCAACAGGAGCGCCCGACCCCGGGCGTTCCCAGGCTCTATCGCTAGCATGACTCACGGCACGACGAAGTGTCCGGTCGGTGAACCGACCGTGAACACCAATCCTTTAGGAGCACTCGTGACTCTTCAGACCGTCATCCTCGCCGCAGGCATGGGCTCGCGCCTCGGCCGTGCGCTGCCCAAGCCGCTCACCGAACTGAGCGACGGCCGCACGATCATGCGTCAGCAGCACGACAACATCCGCGCCGCCTTCGGCAGCGACGCCCGCATCACGACCGTCGTCGGCTACCGCGCCGAGACCATCATCGAGGCGTTCCCGAACGTCAACTACGTGCACAACGAGCGGTACGACGAGACCAACACCTCGAAGAGCCTCCTCCGCGCGCTCGGCGCGACCGGCAAGGCGGGCGTCCTCTGGATGAACGGCGACGTGGTGTTCGACCCGATGATCCTCGGCCGCGCTGCCGCCTACATCGAGCGCGACCAGTCGTTCGTGACCGTCAACACCTCCAAGGTGAGCGACGAGGAGGTCAAGTACACCGTGACCTCCGAGGGTTTCATCAAGGAGCTCTCCAAGACCGTCAAGGGCGGCCTCGGCGAGGCGGTGGGCATCAACTACATCTCGTCCGCCGACAAGAAGGCGTTCATGCGCCAGCTGCAGCGGGTCGAGGACCAGGACTACTTCGAGCGCGGCCTCGAGCTCGCGATCGCCGAGAACGGCCTCCTGCTCGAGCCGATGGACGTCTCCGACCTGTACGCGGTCGAGATCGACTTCGCGGAAGACCTGGAGCGGGCGAACCTCTTCGTCTGAGCACTCGAGATCTGCACGAAAGCCCGGCCCCGTCAAGGGTGCCGGGCTTTCGGGTTTTTCGCGGCGGGGATTCCTATGATCGGCTCATGGCTCCGAAGGTGCACAAGATCCACTCCCTGCCTGACGACTCCCCCTGGGACAAGGGGGTGCCGCCGGTCGGCTCGACCGAGCATCCGCTCATGGTGCGCGGCCTCGACCGCGTCCTCGCCATCCAGCGACCTCTGGTCCTCGCGCACATCCGCAGCATCCGACTGCGCAACCCCCAGGCGAGCCCCGCGGAGATCATCCGCATCCTCGAGCGTCGCTACCTCGCCGCGGTCACCGCAGGAGGTGCGGCGGTCGGAGCGACCGCCGTCGTGCCCGGCATCGGCACCGGCATCACGCTCGCGCTGTCCGGCGTCGAGACGGTCGGATTCGTCGAGTCCACGGCGCTGTTCGCCCAGTCGGTCGCCGAGGTGCACGGCATCCCGGTCTCCAACCCCGACCGCGCCAGGGCGCTGGTCATGACGTTGATGCTCGGCAAGGAGGGCGTCGACCTCGTCGGCCAGCTCGCAGGTCAGGCCGCCGGACGGGGCGGATCCCGGTCGTCCTACTGGGGCGAACTCGTGACGAAGTCGCTGCCCCGGGCGGCAGTGGGCCCGCTCGCCGACCGTCTCAAGAGCGCGTTCGTGCGTCAGTTCGCTGCGAAGGGCGGCGCATCGTTCATCGGCAAGGCGCTCCCCTTCGGCGTCGGCGCCGCCGTGGGAGGAGCCGGCAACCACATCCTGGGCAGGCGAGTGCTCACGACGTCCCATAAGGCGTTCGGCGCCCCGCCTATCGAGCTCCCGGTCGAGCTGGAGCCCGTGCCCGGCGCGCAGAGACTCGAGCAGCGCTTCCTGAGCGGTGCGCGGTTCACCGGCGGCGCTGTCGCGGGCGCAGCGGGAACAGCGGCCCGCGGAGTCGGACGGGCCGGCCGCCGCCTGGGCGAGCTCACCACACGGCGGGGCCGCCGCGGCGGTACGGAGACGGAGGAGCAGCTCACCGGTGGGCACGATCTTCCGGGGGTCGCCTCGTCGGAGCCCTTCCAGCAAGATCCCTCGGACGGCCGCTGAGCCGTCGTCCGCCGTGACCGGAGTCGCGGCGGACGACGCCGCGGTCAGCGAACGACGCGGACGCTGAGCACCGTGTCGGCGGTGGTGAAGTCGCCGAGGTACACCCTCTTCCCCGCCCGCACGGTCTCCGTGTTGCCGACGGCGGTCGCGTAACCGGGGATGAACGACTCGCCCGACCCCGTCCACGCGACCCGGACGGTCGAGGAGGAGTTGTTGACGATCTCGTCGAAGGACGTGCGCGGCTTGACCCCCGGCGCGACCTCCGCCTTGATCACTCCGTCGAGCACGTAGCAGACGGCGCCGGGGTCGCACCCCTCTGCCGCCTGAGCCGGCACGGCGGCGAGCACCGCCGCACCGGCGGCGAGCGAGAGGGACGTGAGGGCGACTGCGATCTTCTTCTTCATGGCCTGCTCCTGTCATGTGCGCCGGACTCGGCGAGTCCGGTCGGAGAAGAGACGAGAGGAAAGCCGTCGAGGTTCACGCCTCCGACTCCCGGAATCACCAAAGGATCGGGCGTGCCGTTGTCGCGAGCATCCAACGAGGGGCGCCGACCCGACGATAGGGTGGAATCCGTGACGGAACAGCCCGAACTCTCGACCACCGCCGGCAGACTCGCAGACCTCCGCGCTCGCTACAACGAAGCCGTTGTCGACGCCGAGAAGGTCGCGCAGGAGAAGCAGCACGCCAAGGGCAAGATGACCGCTCGCGAGCGCATCGAACTGCTCGTCGACCCGGGCAGCTTCGTCGAGTTCGACGAGTACGTGCGGCACCGCACCACGGCCTTCGGCATGGACCGCAATCGTCCGTACGGCGACTCCGTCGTCACCGGCGTCGGCACGATCCACGGCCGGACCGTCGCCGTGTACTCTCAGGACTTCACGACCTTCGGCGGGTCCCTCGGCGAGGTGTCCGGCGACAAGATCATCAAGATCATGGAGTTCGCGCTCACCAACGGCATGCCGATCATCGGCATCCTGGACTCCGGCGGCGCGCGCATCCAGGAGGGCGTGCTCGCCCTCAGCAAGTACGGCGAGATCTTCCGCCTCAACACGCGCTCGTCGGGTGTCATCCCGCAGATCTCGATCATCATGGGTCCGGCGGCCGGCGGCGCCGTCTACGGCCCCGCGCTCACCGACTTCGTCATCATGGTCGACAAGACCAGCCAGATGTTCGTGACCGGCCCCGACGTCATCAAGACCGTCACGGGCGAGGACGTCGGCATGGAGGAGCTCGGCGGCGCGCTCACGCACAACACGCGCTCCGGCGTCGCCCACTACCTCGCGCAGGACGAGGACGACGCGCTCGACTACGCGCGCACGCTGCTGAGCTTCCTGCCGGACAACAACATGGCCGAGATCCCCGGCTACGAGAGCGGCTTCGAATGGGAGACGACGGATGCCGACCGCTCACTGAACACGATCATCCCCGACTCCCCCAACCAGCCGTACGACATCCACTCGGTCATCGAGCACGTGGTCGACGCGGGCGACTTCATCGAGGTGCAGCCGCTGTTCGCGCCGAACATCGTGATCGGCTTCGGCCGCGTCGAGGGTCGCTCCGTGGGCATCATCGCGAACCAGCCGTCGCAGATGGCCGGAACGCTGAACATCGAGGCGGGCGAGAAGGCGAGCCGCTTCGTGCGCTTCTGCGACGCGTTCTCCATCCCGATCGTGACGCTCGTCGACGTCCCCGGCTACCTGCCGGGCACCGACCAGGAGTGGACAGGCGTGATCCGCCGCGGCGCGAAGCTCATCTACGCGTACGCCGAGGCCACCGTGCCGATGGTCACCGTCATCCTGCGCAAGGCCTACGGCGGCGCGTACATCGTCATGGGCTCCAAGCAGCTCGGCGCCGATGTGAACCTCGCGTGGCCCACGGCGGAGATCGCCGTGATGGGCGGACAGGGCGCCGTGAACATCCTCTACCGCAACGAGATCCGCAAGGCCGAGGAGGCGGGCGAAGACGTGGCCGCCGTGCGCACCCGCCTCGCGAACGAGTACACATACAGCGTCACCTCGCCCTTCCTGGCCGCAGAGCGCGGCGAGATCGACGGGATCATCGAACCGGCGAACACGCGCGTGTCGATCGCGAAGGCACTGCGGGCCCTCCGTGGCAAGCGCGCCGAGCTGCCTCCGAAGAAGCACGGGAACATCCCGCTGTGAGCGCGCCATCGGATGCCGTCCCGGAGTCGGGAGAACAGCCCCCGACGATCGAGATCACGCGCGGGAACGCCACGGAGGAGGAACTCGCCGCGCTGATCGCCGTGGTCAGCGATGCGTACGCGCAGGAGTCGGCCGAGGCCGTGGCGGAGGAGCCGCAGGTGTCGGCGTGGATGAGGACGCAGCGATCGCTCCGCAAGCCGCTGCGGCGTGACATCCCCTGGGGGCGCTTCTCCGGTTGAGACCGGGCCTGCGGGCCCGTGAGCCCCCCAGCTCACGGGCCGCGCAGAGAGTCTCCGCTGTGCACGCGGGACCCACCCCCCGGATTCACCCCAGTCGGCGCACCGGTTTCGATAGTACATCGACTGGACTTATCCCTCCGACCGCGACACCGATATACCGGTATCCCAGGTGAAGCCTGATTCAGTCGTCGAGGTAGAGGTCCGACGCACGGGGAGTCAGCACGGCATCCAGCACCACGCAGGCGGCTCCCACCGCGCCGACGTTTTCGCCCACGACGGTGCCGTCGATCGGGATCGTTCGCAGCGCCCGGGTGGCGCTGCGGCGGTACACCATCTCGGGCAGCACTCGCAGATAGAGGTCACTGAGAGTCGCCCAACACGGCCCGCCGAGCACGACGCGGTCGACGTCGAGCAGGTCTGTGAGCACGGCTATGAGGATCGACAGATGCGCGGCCGCGGTCTCGAGCGCCGCCGCCGCCGCTGGTTCCCCGCCCGCTGCCCGCTCGCATAGGCGAGTGAACCGCTCTTCGACCGCCTGGATGTCGCCCGGGTCGACCGCGTCGGCGAAGAGGCCCGCACGCTCGGCCCGCTCCACGATGGCCTGGGGCGTGCACACGACGTCGACGCATCCACGAGAGCCGCACGGGCACGCCGGCCCCTCGGGGTCGACGATGATGTGCCCGATCTCCCCGAAGTTGCGCGAGCTCCCCCTGATCGCATCCCCGTCTCGCACCAGGGACGCGCCGATGCCGGTGCCGAGGTACACGAAGACGAACGAGCCGTCCGCCGCCCAGCGCCCGGTCCACTGCTCCCCCACGGCGGCGGCGACCGTGTCCTTCTCCAGCATGACCTCGAAGCCCGATGCCTCGGCCACGACTGCCCGAAGCGGCACCCTGTGCCAGCCCTGCAGCTTGGGCGGGTCGATCACCGTGCCCCTCGCCGCGTCGAGCGGTCCGGGAACGGCCACGCCCACGCCGGCGACGAGCCGGCGGTCGACCGCGGAATCCTCGACGACCGTCTCGACCGTGCGCGCCATCGTCTCCGCGATGCTCTCGGGCGCCTTGTCCCCTGTCCGCACCGACCGACGCCGTCGGACGGCGCCCGACATGTCGAGCAGCACGACCGTGATGACAGCCGGGTCGAGGTGCACGCCCACGGCGAAGCGGCTCTCGGCGACGAGCCGCAGCGTCACCCGCGGCTTCCCCGGCCCGTTGATCGTGCGACCGGCTTCGGCGATGAGTCCCTCGTCGAGCAGACGCCGCGTGATGTTCGTCACCGTCTGGGCGGACAGCCCCGTCGCGTCCACGAGCTCGATGCGACTGAGCCCGTCGACGGAGCGGCGGATGGCTTCGAGAATCACCGATTGGTTGAAATCGCCCATCCGCGGCAGGTTGGTACCCCGGCGCATTGCCATGTCCCATCTTCTCGCACGATGGCCGATTCCGTGTCCCCCAAAATACCTACAGACAACGTCGTGGAGAACCGTGAGACTGAAGGGGACGCTTCGCGTTCGGCTGGTCTCTCTGTCCCAGGGTAGATAGACGCAGACCGGTCATCGGCGGACGGTTTTCGGGTAACTGTTCCGCACGGCGAGGGGCTGGCGGCTTCGCCGCCCCTCGCCCATTCTCTTACCGCCCTCGCCTCCGATCACCTCCCCCGGTCGGAGTCGAGGCGCGCGTGCGAGTCGTCGCAGTGCGGCCGGGTCAGTGCAGTCGACCGGTGGGTCTGTCAGCGCGGGATCTCGTGCCAGACGTCGACCGCGTCGTCGTCGCTGGCCCTGCCCGCGCTCGCCCTGCCGACCACGGTCACCGCGGTGCGTGGATCCCTGGCCGCCCGGATGATCCATCTCTCGGCATTCGCCGCGCGCAGCACCTCGGCGAGCTCGTCGCGGATCTCCGCCCGTCGGGCTTCGGTCACGTCGTCGAGCCCGCCCTCGTCGAAGACCGTGACGACGGCGCCCCTGCGCCGGGCCTCCTCGATGGCATCCCGCACCGCGTCATTGAGCAGATCCGCCCCTCGGAGCTCATCACGGAGCCGGCCCTCGGCGAGGCGGGCCTCCAGGCGTTCCTCGGGGTCGAGCTCGCCGTGGGTCGCCACAGCGCGGCTCAGCAGCGGGCCGGCGACCGCCACCGCGAACTGTGTGCGCAGGCGCCGCTCCTTCTGCCGCACCTGCTGCGTGGCGTGCCACGCCGACACGGCCTGCTGGATGCCCGCGAGCCGTTCGGTGTCGCGGACGGCTCGATCCCAGAACATGACGAGCAGGTGCGCGACGGCGACCCACATCACGGAGCCCACGAGACCCAGCGACAGAGCGACGAAGAACCCGAGCGCGGCTGACGACGCGGCGATCAGTACGACGATGACCAGCCATCCGATCACCAGTCTCCGCCGCACGACGCAGACGATTCCCAGCAGCCCGAGCGCTCCGATGTACCAGGTGGCGAACGGCGCGGTGAGCGTGACGGGATCGAGGGACAGTGTGACGAGAGTGGGAATCACCGCGCTCGAGACGAGCGCCAGGAGCGCCGTCCAGAGCGGCATCCGCACTGACGTCGCGGAATCCCAGAGGATGGCGGCGCACACGACGACGAGGTACAGACCGATCGCAGCGACCATGAGCAGGGGCGCTGTCGGCTGCTCGATCCACCACACGCCGCGCGCCACGAAGTACATCGCGAACCCGACGGCCAGCGAGGTCGCGACGCTGCGCACCGTCCTGTTCACGAGTGCTCCCACCCGAGCGTGACGGTGGTGCCGAGCTCCGACGAGTCGATGTCCGCGGTCCCCGCGACTCCTGCCATGCGCGCGAGGATCGAGGCGCGGATGCCGAGACGGTCGGCGCCGATCGCGTCGAGGTCGAAGCCGGGGCCGGTGTCGGAGATCGTCACCACGATGCCCTCGTCGCCGCGTCCCTCCGCGAGGATGTGCAGGCCGCGACCGTGGGCGTGGGTCACGGCGTTGCCCAGCGCCTGGCGGGCGGCGAGCACCAGCGCCCGCGCGACCCTGCCGGGCAGGAGCCCGATCGGGCCGCGCTCCTCGACGATCGCGTCGGCGCCCAGTTCGGAGAGGGCGCGCCGCAGCTCGGCCACGATCTGATCGGTCGCCACCGGCTCGTCACTGCCCTCCTGGGCGACGGCGGCCTCGGTGTTCGCCAGCCGGGTGAGCGCCTCGCGCGCCATGCCGACGGCGAGCTCGCGCGCGCGCTCGCCCTCCGCGCGCTCGACGGCGATGAGGGCGGCCAGCACGCTGTCGTGCATGAGCGCCGACATCGCGACGCGCTCCTCCTCCGCGGCGGCCGCCGCTGCGGCATCCGCATACGACGACACCGCGCGCGCCCTGGCCTCGTCGACTCCCGCGGCCACCGAGCGGAACATCCAGCCCAGGGAGATGATCACGATGCCGAGGATGAGCGTGAACGAGACGTCGAACGCCGTGGTGACCCAGAAGTCGCGCGAGAAGCCTCCCTCGACGAGCCGCACGTATCCGTACACGAAGGGAAGGCCGACGGCCCACGAGAACTGCAGCCACAGGGGGAACGCGAGCATCGCGGCGACCACGCCGACGTTCACGAGGAAGAAGATCCAGGGCTGGGTGGCCGAGCCCGCGGAGACGCCGACCAGGCTCGGCCACGCGCCGAGCGCGAGCACGTACACGATCGCGAAGAGACCGGATGCCGTGCGCACGCCGCGACCGACCAGACACGCGACCAGCATGAGCGCGAACGGGATGTAGACCGCGAGCAGAGTGATCACGCGGGGCGCGTCGCTCCAGGACATCGTCGGGAGAGCGGCGAAGAGCGCCTGGACTCCCAGCGCCGAGGATCCGATCGCGACCACGGTCGCGAGGATGCGCTCCATGCGCTTGCCGGTGAAGCGCTCGAACTCGGTCTCCACGCTGCCCGGAGAGGGTATCTGGCTCCAGGCCTCGCGGATGCTGAGCGGCTCAGTGGGCACTCGGCGTCCCGTCGGCGGCGACGATCCCGTCCTCCATCGCGCGCCGGAGCAGGTCGACCTTGGTGGGCGCGGGGCGACCGACGTCGACGTACTTCACGCGGATGCGGGTGATGTTCTCCTTGGCGGTCGAGTAGGCCACTCCCAGCCGCTCGGCGACGGCCTTGAGCGGCAGACCCGTCGCGTACAGGCGCAGCACCTCGCGCTCGCGCGACGACAGCTGCGCGTCGGCGAAGTCGCGGTCCCCATCGACGGCGCTCGCCCACTCGACGTTGTTCAACGCCTCGCCCTGAGCCACGGTGCGGATGGCCTCGAGCACGTCGTCGAGCGCGGAGGACTTGCTCACCACGCCCGCGGCGCCGGCGACGAGCGCCTCTCGGACGGCTGCGGGACGGTCGGCGACGCTGTGGATCACGACGCTCGCTCCGTCGGCCACCAGCGACGACACGTTCTCGGTGACGGTGGTGCCGTCACCGAGCGTCAGATCGAGGACGACGACATCCGCGGGGGCCGCGGAGGTCGCCGCACGCCAGTCGAGGTACGCGCCGACGGTGCTGCCGGAGAAGACCACGGTTCCCGCGCCGTCACGCGCACATGCCGCCTCGAGTCCCAGACGGACGGACTCGTGATCATCGATCAGTGCGACCCTGCTCATCCGCCCAGCCTACTGATTAGTCGAGTCGTTGGAGATCGGCGATCAGCGGGTGAGCAGCGCCACGACCTCGAAGTGGTGCGAGTGCGGGAAGAGATCGAAGGCGCGCAGCCGCGGCACCTGCCAGCCGTACTCGCGGAACGTACCGAGATCGCGCGCCAGCGCGACAGGATCGCAGGCCACGTAGGCGATCGCCTCCGGCGCGAGTGCGTTCAGCGCGTCGACGACCTGGCGTCCCGCGCCCGCACGGGGCGGATCGAGTACCACGGCGCCCGCAGCGGCACCCGTCGGCAGACCCGCCAGGAAGCGGTCGACGCGCGCCGTGACCGCCGTCACGTCCAGCGGGGCGAGGTTCGCCGCCGCGTGCGCGGTCGCTCTCGCGTTGGCCTCGACCGTGACGATGTCGGTTCCGCCGAGGTCGGCGAGCGTCGCGGCGAACAGTCCGACTCCGCCGTAGAGGTCGTAGTGGGTGCGGCCCTCGTCGACGTGTCCGTCGAGGATGCCGTACACGGCCGCGTCGAGCACGGAGGCCGCGCGCGGGTGCACCTGCCAGAACCCGCCGGCGTCGAGCTGGAACCGCCGATCGCCGACCTGCTCGAACACGATCTCCGGGTCCGGTCTGCGGCTCGTGCCGCGTCGAGGGCGCTCGGTCCGGGCGTCGCGGCGGATGACGCGGACCTCTCCGTCCGCCGGCTCGACCAGTTCGACGCTCCCCGGACGCGCGCCGTCGAGTCCCAGCGCGGCATCCGCCACCGCGGGTCGGGCGAGAGGGTGCGATTCGACCGGGATGACGCGGTGACTGCGGGCCGCGTAGGGGCCGATCACACCGTCGTCGTCGACGTGGAGCGTGACCCGGGAGCGCCACCCCGTCCCATCGCCGGAATCGACGGCTTCGACCTCGGGCGCTTCGAGCCCCGCCCCGGCGAACCTGTCCAGCGCCTCGCTGAGCACCTGGCGCTTCACCGTGCGCTGGTGCGCGAGATCGATGTGACCGAGATCGGCGCCGCCGGCCCGCTGCTCGGGCGCCCGCGACACGTCGGCCTCCGCCCAGACATGCGGTCGACGGTGCGGGGAGGCGTCGAGCACCTCCACGGTCTCCGCACGCCAGAAGCTCTTGGAGGAGCCCGCCGAGTCGGCGTCGAGGCGTGCCCGGACGCGCTCCCCGGGGATCGCGTCGGAGACGAACACGACGCGCCCCTCGTGGCGGGCGATGAAGGTGCCGCCGTGCGCGATTCCCGTGATGTCCAGATCGAGCAGGTCGGGGGAGGAAGTCATCCTTCGAGGATACGGTGGTGCACATGCGCGTCTGCCTGGCCTCCACCTCCCCCGCCCGTCTCATGCTGCTCCGGCAAGCGGGCATCGAGCCGCTGACCGAAGCACCCGGGGTCGACGAGGAGGCACTGGCCGCGTCGGCAGCGGCCACGCGCGGATCCGAGCTCCCTCCTGCCGAGCTCGTCCTGCTGCTCGCCAGGGCCAAGGCCGCGGACGTCGCGCACCGGCTCGCATCCGAGGGGTCGTTCGACGGGATCGTGATCGGCGGCGACTCGATGTTCGCGCTCGGCGGCCGGGTCTACGGCAAGCCCTACACGCCCAAGGAGGCCACTCGGCGGTGGCGGGAGATGCGGGGCGCGACCGGCGTCCTGCACTCCGGGCACTCCGTGTTCCGTGTCTCGCCTGGAGTCGACCCGGTGGAGGCGACCGCGACGGCGGAAGCGTCCGTGACGTTCGCCGACGACGTGTCCGATGCCGAGATCGAGGCCTACGTCGCCTCCGGCGAACCCCTGCACGTGGCCGGAGCCTTCACGGTCGACAGCCTGGGCGGCGCGTTCATCAACCGTGTCGACGGCGATCCGTCGACGGTGGTGGGCATGTCACTGTCGACCGTGCGCCGTCTGGCCGCTGAACTCGGCGTCCGCTGGACCGACCTCTGGTCGTAGGGTCCCCTCCACGTTTCTCCGTCTTTCTTGTGGGGAGTCGTCAAAGCGATCGGCCCTCTTCTCGCTAGGCTGGCAACCATGCCTGATATCGCCAAGGTGCTCATCGCCAACCGCGGCGAGATCGCCGTACGCATCATCCGTGCCGCCCGGGATTCCGGAATCGCATCGGTCGCCGTCTACGCCGACCAGGACCGCGATGCGCTGCACACCCGTCTCGCCGACGAGGCCTACGCCCTGGGCGGCGCCACGAGCGCGGAGACCTACCTGCAGATCGAGAAGATCCTCTCGGTCGCCCGACGCGCCGGCGCCGACGCCGTGCACCCGGGCTACGGCTTCCTCGCTGAGAACGCCGACTTCGCGCGGGCCGTCATCGGTGCGGGCATGACCTGGATCGGACCGTCCCCCGAGGCCATCGAAGCGCTCGGCGACAAGGTCACCGCGCGACACGTCGCCGAGAAGGTCGGCGCACCGCTCGCCCCCGGAACGCCCGGCCCCGTCTCCGGCGCAGACGAGGTCGTCGCCTTTGCACAGGAGTACGGCCTTCCCATCGCCATCAAGGCCGCGTACGGCGGCGGCGGACGCGGCCTCAAGGTCGCCCGCGAACTCGACGAGGTCGC